>JAQVMW010000023.1 GCA_028703445.1 Candidatus Peribacteraceae bacterium | reverse complement strand
CCGCAGCTCGGAGTGGATGTGAACGGCTGCGAGCAGCCGCCGGTCTGCTGCGAGGGAGCCGCGAGCGGCGGCCAGTGCACGACGAACATGAGCTGCACGAACGGCAGATGCATTGTGGATTCGTGCACGTGCTCTCACCTGTGTCCTGATCCCACTCCCCCCGCCTGTCCGGGCGGCGTGCTCTTTCCGCAGCTCGGAGTGGATGTGAACGGCTGCGAGCAGCCGCCGGTCTGCTGCGAGGGAGCCGCGAGCGGCGGCCAGTGCACGACGAACATGAGCTGCACGAACGGCAGATGCATTGTGGATTCGTGCAGTTGCCTCGGGAGCGGCCAAGGATGAGCAATCAGTCCGCCAGTCGGTACCTCCGGTGCTTCTGAGCGACGAATGCGTCGCGCTGAAGCCGTGCAAGGATGGTCTCAAGCCACTCGCGATGTCGGACCATCGACCAATCGGCAGCGATGCGTCTGCCGAGGGCATCCAGCGAAAGTCCGGAAGGAGTATCCCGCAGAACCTCAACGATACGCCCGCGGACAACGCGATCGGGGACGAAGCGGCCGACGATCTTGCGACCGTGTTCAGGATTGGGACTTCGGAATTGGGACTTCGGGAAGTTTTTTGCACTCGCTTTCATGAGCGTGCGCGCCGTGAGGGGACACTGATCCCATTTTGGATTTTTTTTGGTTTGCACGAGTGATCCGAAGTCCATCAAGGCGGCATGCCAGTTGCGGGCATCATGGGGAAACCTTGCCTCACCCCCCTGACCCCCTCTCCCATGCCACTCCACTTGCCCCGGGAGAGGGGAGGTTTGTCTTTGTACAGAAGAAACTCCCCCCTCTCCGGTTGGCGTTGGCCGGAGCGGAGAGGGGGGGCGGGGGGGTGAGGCAGCAAGCGCAGCCTCTAACACCTCATCTGCGATCTTCAGAAGATACCGGTCATCTTTTTTCCATGTCCCATCGGGCCTTTCTGGGCACACAAACGTGCGATGAAGAATGCGCCGAATATTCGTGTCGATGCACGGCGTAGGTAGATTGAAGGCGAAGTTGCGGATGGCAGCCGCAGTGTAGTGCCCAAGACCTTTGATGGACTCCAACGCCTGGAGGTCATTGGGGAAAATTCCGTTGAACTCCTCTTGAATCCTCCGCGCCGCATCCCGAAGCCGAAGCGCGCGGCTGTTGTAGCCCATGCCGCGCCAGGCGAGAATAACCTCCCGGTTGGATGCCTCCGCAAGCGAGCGAAGCGTGGGAAATTCCTTCAGGAATCGAATGTAAATCACCTTCACCCGTTCCACTTGGGTTTGCTGCAGCATAACTTCCGAAACGAGAATGCGATAGGCACGCTCCGTATCATTGCCAAGCACACTATCGCGCCAGGGAAGCGGGCGCTTCGAGACGGCATACCATTGCCATATCGCCTCCACGAAACCCGAAATCCGCTCTTTTCGCCGCATAGTTTCAGGATAATGGATAGGACGTTCCAAAGAAAACACGACAGGGTACCCACCGGATTCTCTTCCTTTTCCTGATTTTGACCGTAAATCCGTTGACGGGTCTTCTCAATCTCCCTAGACTTTTTGGGCAAAAAGAAGCTAGAGTGCTTCTGATATTCTCCTTTTCCCTCCTTTGTTATGGCAGAGCAGAAGAAATTTGACCGCAGCAAGCCGCACGTAAACGTCGGCACCATCGGTCACGTCGACCACGGTAAGACAACGCTTACCGCAGCCCTCTCCTTCAATTTCTCACCGGAAGGCGAGAAGAAAGGGTACGCCGACATCGACAACGCCCCCGAAGAGAAAGAGCGCGGCATCACCATCAATACTTCGCACGTGGAGTACGAGTCCCCCAAGCGCCACTACGCGCACGTGGACTGTCCGGGTCACGCCGACTACGTGAAGAACATGATCACCGGCGCCGCCCAGATGGACGGAGCCATCCTCGTGGTTTCGGCTGCCGACGGACCGATGCCCCAGACCCGCGAGCACATTCTTCTGGCCCGCCAGGTGAACGTGCCGTACATCGTGGTCTATCTCAACAAAGTTGACCTCGTGACGGATCCTGAGCTCATCGACCTCGTGGAAACGGAAATCCGCGAACTCCTCACCAAGTATGAATTCCCGGGTGACAAGACACCGATCATCCGCGGCAGCGCCCTCAAGGCCCTGGAAGGCGACAAGAAGGAAATCGAGAGCCTCAAGAAGCTCCTCGACACCCTCGATGAGTGGATTCCGATCCCTGAGCGCCAGACAGCCAAGCCCTTCCTGATGTCCGTGGAAGACGTTTTCTCCATCAAGGGACGCGGTACCGTGGCCACGGGTCGTATCGAGCAGGGCAAGGTGAAGATCAACGAGGAAGTCGAGATCGTCGGCATCAAGCCGACCCGCAAGACCGTCGTCACCGGAGTGGAAATGTTCCACAAACTTCTGGATGAAGGTATGGCTGGCGACAACGTGGGTCTGCTCCTGCGCGGCATTGAGCGCGAGGATATCGAGCGCGGCCAAGTGCTGGCCAAGCCGGGCTCCATCACCCCGCACACCAAGTTCGATGCTGAAGTCTACGTCCTGACGAAGGAGGAAGGCGGACGCCACACTCCTTTCTTCAAGGGATACAAGCCGCAGTTCTACCTCCGCACGACGGACGTGACGGGCTCTGTGGAGTTGCCGACGAGTGTGGAAATGGTCATGCCGGGTGACAACGTGAAGTTCGTCGTCACGCTCGGGGCCCCGATCGCCCTGACCGAAGGTACGCGCTTTGCCATTCGCGAAGGCGGCCGCACGGTCGGTTCCGGCGTGGTGACCAAGATCGTTGAATAAGTAAGCAATTCCCGTAGCGGAGGATCGCGATCCTCCGCTACGGTTTGTTTCTACCCTGCTCTTTCTCCCCTCCTCTCCCATGGCTCCTCCGAAGAAGGCTCCGCTCAAAAAATCCGCTTCTGCGAAGAAAGATGTGAAGAAGGCTGCGCCCGTAGCGCACAAGAAGCCGGATGTTCCCAAGAAAGAGTCCGTGGCTGTACAAGAGAAGAAACCCTCTCCCGCCCCTGCTCCAAAGAAAGCAACCGAGACCAAGACGGCTCCGTCGATCCGCATCCGTTTGAGTGCGTTCGACCATACCGTTCTGGATGAAGCTGCTGCCAAAATCATCGATACCGCAGAACGCTCCGGTGCCGTGATCCACGGACCGATCCCCCTCCCCACCAAGATTCGCAAGTTCACCGTGAACCGCTCGACCTTCGTGCACAAGAATGCCCGGGATCAGTTCGAGATGCGCACGCACCGACGCCTGATCGATCTCAAAGAGACCACCTTCAAGACCATGGAGAGCCTGCAGTCGCTCAGTCTCCCCTCCGGCGTGGATATCGAGATCAAGATGGGGTGATAATCCCCGCCTTTCTCCATTTTTTCTATGAAAGTACGCATCCCTGAAGGGTCAAATGATATGGAATTGGGTTTGTTGATCATACAAAATACAGGACAAGTAGTTTCTTTCGACCCCAAGGAACCGGATGTCGTCGATCTGCCGCTTGCGGCGTTGGGGGACTCCGCAAAGGTACGGAAGCAACTGCAGGAATTGGGACAAGGAAGTGGATTTTGAGATCAAGATGGGATCACCCGATTGGGCATCCCCTCCCCCTGCGGGGGAGGGTCAGGGAGAGGGGTTTTTCGTATGCCGGCAGCCATTCCCCGATACTTTGCAAAGTCTCCTCCATCGCCTCGATGGCTTGTGCATTTGCAAAGCGAAGGACATGAAAACCGTGCTCACGGAGATATTTTTCTCGGAGTTGATCGCGCTTCTTGGCACCCGGGAATCCATGGGTTTCCCCATCAATTTCGATGATCAATTTCCTTTCAAGGCAAAGGAAATCTGCAATGAACGGCCCCAGGGGAACTTGCCGACGAAACTTCAGACCGCGAAAACGCTTGGCCCGGACTTGCCTCCACAAGGCAATTTCCCCCAGAGTTTGATCCATGCGAAGTCGGCGTGCCCT
>JAQVMW010000022.1 GCA_028703445.1 Candidatus Peribacteraceae bacterium | reverse complement strand
CACCATCGTATGCATTTCACCCTTCTCGGCACCGGTGGCGCCTGGCCGGATGCGGAGCGAAGCTCTCCGGCATTCCTCTTCGAACACGATGATCGGCGCATCCTCATCGACTGCGGCGGCGGGACCTGCCGACAACTCATGCGGGCGGGAACACCACCGAGCACGCTTACAGATATCCTCCTCACCCACACGCATATCGACCATTGTGTAGAATTTCCATCGCTCGTCTTCGGAGCGTACCTGACAGGAAAAACAGGAGAGTTTCGTGCCCGCGGAGCGAAGGGAACCGCACACTACTGCACGAGTATTTTCCGTGATGCGTTCGATTTTGCCCCGCCGATGATGAAAAAACTTCGAAAGCTCGATATCGACATAGACGCCAAAGATGTGGAGGACCATGAGACACTCACGATCGGCGATGTGAAAGTTGAATGTGCATCCATGGACCATGGATTCCCCGCCATGGGCTTCCGCTTTTCGGTTGGAGGAAAAACCATCGTGCACAGTGGAGACACGCAACCATGCCAAGCGATCACGGAACTCGCGCGCGGTGCGGACGTTCTCATCATGGAATGTTCGTTCCCCGAGACGATGGGGCCTCGCCCATTCCACTGCATCCCCTCGCAAGTCGGCCGCATTGCACAGGAAGCTGATGTTGGAAGAGTCGTACTGGTTCACCTCTTTCCTCCCTGCAACGGGAAGGAAAAGGAAATGATTGAAGATGTCCGAAAACAGTACAGAGGACCCGTGGAAGTAGGACAGGATTTGCAGGTAATTCAATGCTGATGATCGGGAGGGGAAATGCCGCTATCCTCTCCCCGATGAAGGTTGCCCTCGTCCATGAACTCCTGACCATGCGTGGCGGCGCCGAGCACGTCGCGAAAGTGTTCGCTGACATGTTCCCCGATGCACCGATCTACACGCTGCTCTATGACGAGAAGAAACTCGGCGACTGGTTCCCGAAGGAGCGTGTCCGGACGAGTAACGTCCAACATTCACTCCTGCATGCCGCGTACTCCACGCTCGGACAAGCCAATAATCACCACCTCTACCTCAAGCGTTTTCCCGCAGCAATCGAGGCATGGGACTTCTCGGACTTTGATCTGGTGATCAGCAGTTCCTCCGCATTCGCCCATGGCATCATCACAAACGGGAGACCGAAACATCTCTGTTACGTCCACTCCCCCGCACGCTATCTCTTCGACCGGACGCACGATGTACTGAATCGAGCGGGCCAGGGTTTCTTCGGCAGACTTCGCCGAAAATTTCTCGAACGCACATTCCATCAATTGCGCATCTGGGACAGCGAAGCGGCAGACCGACCGGATCACCTCGTCGCAGCATCCAAAGAAGTGCAACGTCGCATCGAGCTGTACTGGAGACGGGAATCCGCAGTGATCTATCCGCCCGTCGACGACTTCTGGTTTCAAGAATCAAAACAGCAAACAGCAAACAGTAATCGTCCTCAGTCCCAATCCCCAATCCCTAATCCCTATCACCTCGTCGTTTCGACTCTTGTCCCGTACAAAAGAATCGACCTCGCGATCAGCGCCTGCGAAAAGGCAGGGATCTATCTGAAAATCGTCGGGGAAGGACCGGCCATGGCAAGCCTGAAACGTATGGCAGGAAAAAACGTGGAGTTCTACGGCTACCGCTCGAAAGATGAGCTCAAGGATCTCTACCGCTCGGCGCAAGTGACCATCGTTCCCGGCGAGGAGGATTTTAATTTGGTCGCGCTCGAATCCATGGCCTGCGGCACGCCGGTGCTTGCCTACCGCGCGGGAGGACCCTTAGAAACCATCGTCGAAGGAAAAACCGGAGCGTTCTTCGATGCGCCGACAGCGGAGTCTCTCACGCATGCCCTGCGGGAATTCAAGCGGGAAAATTTTGATGCGGCGGCTTGCCGCTCCCGCGCCGAAGAATTCTCACGGCAGAAATTCGAAGAGCAGATGCAACACGCCATGCAGAAAGTGATGGAATCGAAGTAAACAAAACAAAAACAGAAACATAAGAACAAACAGAAACACACACGTCCGTTGAGAACGTGCGAGTGCCTAACGGAAAGACGAGTTGTTGTATTGATGCGGTTTACTGTTAGGAGGGTAAGGGGGGTTTGGAGGGGGTAGGGAACCGAACAAGGTTCCCTCCTCCTCCAAAAAAAAGAAACCCGTCGTCGGACAAAGGTGGAATAATCATGCCCTCGCCACCAGTGTCCCCCCGATCACGATGAGGATCGAACCAATGAGGAGTTGCGGCACTTTGACCTGTTTCCACTCCGCAAAAATCCAGAGCGCGAGCGTCACCGCGATGAGCGAGTTCATGCTGTAGAGAGGCACCAGCTTCCCCAGCGGGATCCCGTACCGCACAAGCGCCACGGCCACAAGACTCGTACCGATTCCCCACGCCGCCCCGCTGCCCATCGCGAGAAGCGCCGACCGTACGGACCACTCGCGTCCGAGATCGAGCCATAGGAGCGCCGTCCCGGTCAGCAACACCGCGATACCGGCAGCAATCATGAACGGTCCGATGCCGATGCCGATACCCGTGCTGCCGCGCTGGAAAATCGCACTCGCGCCGTAGAGCAAAGCGGGAAGCAGGCCGCCGATGATGAGTCCGGTCGTCTGGGGAGTCATGGCTTACGCGGTGAAAAGATTTTTCTGTAACCCTTCGGGCACAGAGATGCCGAGCAGGCTGTACGCATGCGGTGTCGCGATGCGGCCCTTGGGCGTGCGCTGCAGATAGCCCTGCTGCAGCAGGTACGGCTCGTACACATCCTCCAGCGTCTCCTCTTCTTCTGCCGTCGCTGCAGCAAGAGTGGAAAGACCTACAGGACCTCCTCCGAACTTCGCGATGATCGCCTGCAGGATCGCGCGGTCGGTGCGATCGAGTCCTCGGTCATCGATGCCCAATGCCTCCATCGTCGCTCTCACCCGTTCGAGGGTCACCGTCTTCTCGCTCTTCACCTGCGCAAAATCGCGAATGGCGCGAATGAGGCGGTTTCCTATGCGCGGCGTGGCACGACAGGAACTGCCGATCAGATCGGCGGCTCCGTCCTGCAGCGTAACGCCGAGAATGCGCGCCGACCGGAGCACGATCTGTTCCATCTCGGCCGGGGTATAGAAGGAGAGCTTGAAGTTGTGAATGAAGCGGTCGCGCAGCGGCGCAGAGACGGATCCGGCCTTGGTGGTGGCTCCGATGAGCGTGAAAGGTTTCAAAGTGAGGCGCATGGAGCGCGCCGACGGCCCTTTGCCGATGACGAGATCCAGAGCGTAATCCTCCATCGCGCTGTAGAGCACCTCTTCGATCACCGGTCGCAGCCTGTGAATCTCGTCGATGAAGAGCACGTCACCCTGCTGCAGATTCGTGAGCATGGAGGCCAGATCCCCCGGCTTCTCGATGGCCGGACCGCTCGTGATCCGGATCTGCGCCCCCATCTCGTGCGAAAGAATGTGCGCGAGCGTGGTCTTGCCAAGACCCGGCGGCCCGTGGAGGAGCGTGTGCCCGAGAGGTTCCGTCCGCGTCTTGGCCGCGGCGATGTGCACGAGCAGATGCCCCTTGATATCGCTCTGCCCCACGTACTCGGCAATGGTCTTGGGCCGGAGCGTCTGTTCAAAGACCTCGCTCTCGCGGGGGGTCTTCGTCGGCGCGGCGGCGGAGGTATGCCTCATCTGATGAGCCAGTGCCATGGATCACTAGGGTAGCAGATCTCCGGGCACAGGAATAAGATAGAATTCCAGCAAGCCCATGCAGCGAAGCACCCTCCCCCTCACAGGCTTTCTCCTCCTGGCCTTAGTCTCCTTCGGCGCAGCCGACGCGCTCCTCGTGGAACCTATTCCGGCGACTCCGTCGGAAGAGGCTTCTTCGCAATCAAATCAGGCATCGGAACCTGTTGAGACCGTTCCAGAGGAAACCCCCCTTCCACCATCATCCGAAACTGCCGTCCCTCTGCAGGAGGTTCCTGCGCCCGCCCCCGTGGACGTCACCCCCCCGCCCGTGCCATCGTCGGAAACCCCGCCCGAAGGAGCGGTGACGAAAAAATCCGGGTTGGACCCGA
>JAQVMW010000021.1 GCA_028703445.1 Candidatus Peribacteraceae bacterium | reverse complement strand
TGGCTCCACCAATCGACACGCTGCCACCATTCACCGTCACGAGACCTACGGGAGTGAACACGGTCAGCCCACGCAGGTTTGCGGGAACGAGCCCCTGTACCCAGAGACGACCTGTAAAGAGCGAGAGAGTGGGCACAAGCTCCGTGGCAGGTTCCATCCTGTCCGAAAGATCCACGAGATCGATCATCGTTCCATGGTCGAGTCGGACCACGCCGTCATCCCCCAGCACGATGCTCGCCTGCCCGTCCTCCCCCGTTTGGATGCGCATGCCTGCGCGCAACGTCACTTCCTCCGTTACCGGCTGCCACACTTCATCGATAAGGATGGAAACATCTCCATGCGGCAGGAGCATCGCCTCGGAGAGCGCGGCAGACTGGGACGCCCAGAAGATCCGGGGACTCATCTGCACGACAAAAACGAGGAGCACCGCCGTGGCGACCCACTTCACCCCCCAGAACATGCGTCGGCTCTGCCACTGTCGGTCACGACCGACGTGGCTCTGCTGCACAGGCACAAGCTCGGACGAGAAACGCTGCCAGAGAAGTGATCGCAACCCTTCCGGAGCCACAAACCATCCGCGGAGTTCCACGAGGAATCCATGGGCACGGTTGGCAAGGAGGGAGGCAGAGATGCGCTCCCAGATGACACGCTTCGTCTCGGATGTGGGTGTGAGAATAGCTTTGGCTGCACGCAACGCCTCGGGCGCTTCCATCCGCGCCTGCAGACGGGTCCGGATACGGCTCTGTGCACCCGCAGGGGGCGTCAGGTCACGTTGGAGCCGCAGGAGGAGGTCCTCTGTCGACATATCACACTACGTAAAACGGGGAAAAGGCGCTTTTGTTACAGCAGATGAGAGAGAACACCTTCCCGATCTCCTCTCCACCCGAAGGGGGGAGAGGGTAGGGTGAGGGGGACAGGAGGAAATGAACTATTTCACAGCATTCCATGGGCTTCGGGGGGGAGCAGGGATTCCAGTTTTTCCAAGGCACGGAACTTGAGAACACGTACGGCACCCTCGCGCATGTTGAGGGTACGGGCGATTTCGCTGTGTGGCAGATCCGCCATGTACGAGAGCTGCAGAATATCGCGGTAGCGGCGGGGCAGTTGATCCATGGCATCACGTACCATCTTGAGCACATCCGCGCGCTTGGCGTTGGTATCGGCGCGGTTCATCTCGTCAGGATCGTGGAGTTCTTCGGATACCTCCACTGTTTCGCGTTTAGAACGGTAGACATCGATCACCTCGTACCGCGCAATGCGAAAAAGCCACGCCGCGAAGGGAATGCCCTTCCGCTCAGAGTAGGTGTGCAGCTTCTGCCAGACCTTGAGGAAGATGTCGGCCACCAGATCCTCGGCCATCTCTTTATCGAAACGGAATGCCGCGTAACGATAGACCTGCGGAAAGAAGTGATCGTAGAGCGCGCTGAACGCCTGCGTATCGCCCTCCTGCGCCTTGCGGACAAGAGAGAGAATTTCGGGCTCGGTGAGGATGATGGGATCCGCCACGGAAGTGCCGAGTATACTAGATGAAGAATGAAAGGACGAAGATTAAGGCTTCTGTTCATGCTGCCTTATACCCAATCTCTCATTGGCAATTGACCAATTGGCGATTTGCGATTGATCCCACAAAAAATCGCCAATCGGAAAATCTGTACATCGCCAATCCGTCACTACTCCCACTCAATCGTGGCTGGTGGCTTGCTCGTGAGATCGAAGAAGACAAAATCGATGCCTGGGAGCTCCATAATCCTGTGCGTCATGCGCTGCAACACTTCAACGGGGAGCAAGGCCGCGCGCGCCGTCATGGCCTCTTGCGATTCCACGGGACGCAGCACGATGGACTGGCCACCCGGTGTCGCGCCGAACGGCAGCAGCACCACGGGGAATTGCCAGATCCGCTCGTACAGATCCGCGCGGCGCATCTCTTCCGTGACAATGGCATCGGCTTCGCGCAGCAAATCCGCCCGCTCCTTCGTGACCGCACCCGGAGAAAAAATAAAGGGACGCGGCTCGGCGGAGGAGGTACACAGGAGCACGCGATTGAACTCGCGGCGGCGGTTGGGAATCTCGGTCGCCAGCCGCCACATCTGCTCCGTAAGTACACAAGGCTCCTTGGAAAAAAGCGCGAGCGCATGACGATACGTCCGCCCATCGCCCTGAACGCCAACACTCTTGACCGGCAGCACCGCCCATCCCCCGCTCCAGCGTTTGATTCCCACATCATCAATCGAAAAGACATCCGGCTTGGTCGCGCAGAGAATCCGCACCCCGAGTCCGGGACCCGGAAAGGGATGCCGCCAGACCAGCTCGTGAGCCAGACCCAGTTCCTCACCCAACGCACGCACCTCGTCTTTATAGAGCTCCTTGAGCGGCTCGACGACGAGCCCCTTCTTGAGCATCTGCTGAATCGCCGGAACGCGGTTATGGTGCGTCTTGATGTGATCGGCGTGCCTGGTGCCCTTGGTCTCGATGGTATCGGGATAGATCGTCCCCTGCCCCAGCATCCAACCGTCGGAGGCGGTAAGACCGAGATCCTCGCTCACGCGCTTCTGCACGGCGAGGAAGGTGTCGCCAATCGCACGCCGCTTCTCCTCGGGATCAATCAGGCCATGAAGCGCCTGGAAAAATTGCGCCGATGCATCCTCGATACGCACGTTGGTCACACCCAGCCGTTCGAAGGCGGCGCGGATTTCGGCAATTTCATTCTTGCGCATGAGACCTGTATCGACGAGCAGCCCCTGCACGCGGTGCGCGCCCAGCACTTCGTTGAGCAGCACGAACGCCACGGTGGAATCAACCCCGCCCGACACAAGCATGAAGACTCTACGATCGCCTACCTGTTCCTGAATCTCATCTCCGATGCGTTGTGCGTAACCCTCGACGGACCAGGGTGTGGCCGGACATAACTCGACGAACCTGCGCAGGATCTCGAGCCCGTGTTCCGTGTGCGTGACCTCGGGATGGAACTGCACCGCGAAGAATTTCCGGCGCGGGTCTTCGAATGCCACATTGGTGCAGCTATCGGACAGAGCCGTGAGCTGGAATCCTTCGGGAAGTTTGGACGCCTCGTCGCCGTGGGACATCCATACGGTGCAACGCTCGCCGATGTCTTTGAGCAGAATGCCGCCGCCGCTGACCGGCCTGATTTCGGTATGGCCGTACTCTTTCATCTTGCCGGGCGACACCGTGCCGCCGAGCGTCTTGGTCATCCACTGCAGTCCGTAGCAGATGCCCAGCACCGGAACGCCGAGTGAAAAAATCCTGGGATCGGCCACGGGGCTTGCCTTGTCGTACACACTCTGCGGCCCGCCGGAGAGGATGATGCCCGCCGCCCCTTTCAATTCCTTTGCCGGCGTCGAAGGATCGCGGATAGCGGAATACGCACCGAGGGCACGGACCCGGCGCGCGATCAGGTGCGCATACTGGCCGCCGAAATCGAGAATGATGATCGGCCGCCGGATACCCTGCTCTCCCATGGAAACAGAATAGCCCGAGAGGGCTCATTGACAAAAGGCGAAGCATAAGAGATTATGCGCCCCCTATGCCAGAAACCCATTCCACATCCGAGATTGCTCGGAAACTAATTGCAGGTGCCAGCAGAGTAGCGGATGACGCACTGGAGCAATGCGCGACAGCATTCGCTCCAAACCCAGAAAAAGATCCACCTGATGCATCAGAGATCGCACGTCGCCTGCACCAAGTCCGTGAAATGATGAAACTAGCCTATGCAACCTGCATAGGTCTGCTCACAGAAATCAGGGAACTCAAACGAGTGGAAAAGGAGAAGCCTGCTATGCAACCGAGCAAGCTGGACACGCAGCATGCGATCGACCTGCTGACAGGCAGATTTCCCACTGGCATCGAAGCAGGGACGAGGGCAGAAACGCTGCTTGTACAGATTGCCAATAATCATGGGAAGTTCCAGATGCAAATGATCACGATGCTGCAGGAAGTGGAGAGAATAAAGACACGGACTACCCCTCCTCAACCGGCCTCCGCGATGAAGGTCGTGCCGAAGCCTGCAGGAAAAGCGGAGAAATCCGGTACCCGGCCTGCCAAAGCTCCGCGTGCAACCTTCGCCTTTCAGAAAGATACGCCGGCAGCCCCATTGGAACTCGGCGAAATCGGACCCGAAGGGAGAGAATCCAATGCGCTTCCTTCCCTGCACAAGACTCCGGATGACCCCATCCAACCTCCAACCGAA
>JAQVMW010000017.1 GCA_028703445.1 Candidatus Peribacteraceae bacterium | reverse complement strand
GGCAATTTCGAAGAAGCGCAGAAGCTCTCCCAGGACCTCAACACCGGCGCGATCCCGGCTCCGATTTACCTGATCGGGCAGCAGACGATCGAAGCCACGCTCGGAGGCGAAGCACTGACCGCATCCCTCAAGGCCGCGCTCATCGGCATGATCATCCTGATGATCTACATGATCATCCTGTACCGCTTCTTGGGCATCCTCGCCGACGTGGCGCTGCTGGGCTACGCCCTCCTCTTCGTGGTCATCTTAAAGCTCCCGCTCTTCTTCTTCTCGAGCCAGTACATCGTACTTACCTTGGCAGGCATGGCCGGCATCATTCTGTCGATCGGCATGGCGGTGGACGCGAACGTGCTCATCTTCGAACGTATTAAGGAGGAACTACGCAAAGGCAAGCTCGTGACCACGGCAGTGGAGGTCGGCTTCAAGCGCGCCTGGCCGAGTATCCGCGACGGCAATGCATCCACCCTCCTGACGTGTGCCATTCTCTTCATGATCGGAACATCGATTGTCCGCGGCTTCTCCATCACCCTGGGCATGGGCGTGCTCATGTCCATGTTCACAGCCATCACCGTCACACGCTGGCTCATCCGCAAGACATCGCATCTGGCATTTACGAAAAATTCGCGCCTCCTCGTGGGCATCCGTCTCCCTCAACAGGCAACGCCTTCACCGTGAAGAACGACGAAGCGCAATGAGCGCCGTGAGCAGGCGACCGATCTCCCTCTGGCTCCGGAGGAGAAAAGCAGCGCGCGTCCGGCGTGAACGGCCCACGCGCACCGTGACGATGTGTTCACTGCTTGCGGAGAAGACATCCTCATCCGTTTCATCATCGCCGACGAAGATCCCGCGCTTCGCCCGCGTACGATTGAGGAGAAAACGCATCGCGTTCCCCTTATTCGGCACCGAAAGAGGAAGCAGATTCACGGATGCTTTGCCGGGGAGAAAACGCATCGGCGGGAGAAAGCGGAGGACATCCTGCGTGCAATACCGCTTGAAGGCGAGCAGAGCGGAAGGTGAATGACTATGCACGGTAAACGAGAAGACTTTATCTTCGAGCCAGATGTCATCTCCGGACCGGCACGCGCGCAGGAGACGACAAAGGTGGGGACGCCAAACACTGCATGCATGACAGGCAGAGCGCAGGGCAGCGCGGTTTCCGGGCAATCCCTCCGCTCCATGATTGCCAACAAGAAAACCGGGGAACCGGGGGAAAAACCGACGGAGATCGGCAAGGCTGCGTCCCGAGACAATGGCAACCGGAGCGAGGGCAGCAAGAGTTTGGAGCTGAAGGCGAATGGGCTTTGGAACGCGCGAGAGTCTGGGATGGCTGGCCAACGGAGCAATCGTCCCGTCGAAATCGAAGGCAAAAAGCACACGGCCATCCCGAAGAGACTGAAGAGCCTCACACCCCTGACGGCTCAGGATATCCCGCATGGGACTCATGAGGAGGAGAGAAGATCATACATCGCGACACGGTCGAGGAAACGGTTGCGCGCCCGAACGCGCGCGGCGTCAATCAGCATCCGCCCCGCCCACCGGTACGTATTGAAGTCATGGAGAATGCCGCGCATGTTCCGCATGCGATCCCTCTGCTCAGCCGCTGGCATCGTCAGGGCATCATGGAGCGCCGCAGCGCATTCGTCCGTGTAGTAGGGATTGACGATCAGCGCCTCTGGCAAATCACGTGAAGCTCCGGTGAATTGACTTAAGATGAGCACTCCCTGCTCGTCATCACGCGCCGCAACAAATTCCTTGGCAACAAGGTTCATGCCATCATGCAGACTCCCCACAAAACAGAGATCCGCTGCGCGGTAATGTTCCAGAACATCTGCCGGCTCATGGTGGCTCATCTGCAGGATGATCGGCTCATAGGTTCCGGTGCGGAATTGCTGGTTAATGCGATCGCGTAATTCCCGGACTTCAAGTTGAAAATGTTGGTACTGGTCAATGCGTATGCGCGACGGAGCGGCGATCTGGAGGAAAGTAAAATGCCCCACCCATTCCGGATGGAGCTCGAGGAGGCGCTCCACTGCCAGAAACTTCTCGGCGATACCCTTGGTGTAATCGAAGCGGTCCACTCCAATACCGAGCAGGTGATCCGGCGGGAGATCATAGCGGGTACGAATCGCTTTGCGCGCGTCCTCAACGGACTTTGCCTGTCTCTGCAGCCGCCCGGGAAACTCGATGGAAATGGGGTACCGGTTCACCGTCGTCCGCTCCCCGCGGAAAGAAACAGTGGAGTGCTCCCGATCGATACGACATTCCAGAAACCGCTCCACCGTATCGAGGAAGTTGTTGCAGTGGAACCGTGTGTGGAAGCCAAGAATACTGCTGCCAAGCAGGCCGGCCAGAATCTCTTTGGTCCAGGGACAAATGCCAAATGCCTCGGGATTCGGCCATGGAATATGCCAGAACATGATAATGGTTGCCTTCGGCAGGCGCTGGCGCAGGAGGCGCGGCAGGAGAGCGAAGTGATAGTCCTGGATGAGAATAACCGGATCTTTCGTCTTCGCCTCTTCCACAACGGCGCGGGCAAATTTTTCATTCACCTTCTGATAGGCCTCCCAATCGCTGCTGCGGAAGATGGGACGCACATGGGCGATATGGCATAGCGGCCACAGACCCTCATTGGAAAATCCATAGTAGTACCCGTTCTCTTCGGTTTCGGTGAGCCAGAGACGCCGCAAGGTGTATCGCGGATGATCCGGAGGAATTTGAATATGGTCATGTGTATCGACGACTTCCCGGTCCGCCGAGCCGCTCCCATGAGCAATCCAGACGCCCGAGCAGGCGCGCATGATCGGTTCCAGAGCAGTCACCACCCCGCTTGCCGGAGTCTGCACCTCGATGCGATGCCCTTCGCGGACATGGAGGTAGGGTTCGCGATTGGCGACGACGATCACCTCGTCTCCGGCAAGTTCCTTATGGAGGAGCTCCTTGAGCGTTCGCGGTGTCCAGTCCGATTGACTGTCATCCCGGAAACGCCGTTCCGTCTCGAGATCGCGAATGAGCTTTCGAAGATCCTGCGCGATCGGCCGCAATTCCGGAGCGGAGCCCGGCGCGAGAGGACGGAGCAACCCTTCTCCACGGAGGAGAGCACGCGTACCAGAAAGCCAGCCACGCCAGCTCAATTGGGCAACAATGACAGTGATCATCGCGATGATCGCTCCCATGAAAATAAAGAAGTACATGATGTACTGCTTCGTGCTCGCACTGCGCGTGCGAACGAAACTCATGTCATGAACAAGAATCATCTCGCCGACCATCACTCCTCCCGAACCTTTGAGAGGATAGTAGGAAACATGCAGGGGTCCCTTGGAAAGCTCCAATGTCTCGCTCTTGAATTCACTCTCCTGCGTCACGGAATCCTGACAGCTCACCTCACCGGGAAGCTTGTCCGTCCGGTACGTGAGAGCATTTTTATCATTGCAGAATCCAAGAGCATACAAGCGCTCATCCTCCATCAGACGATTGAGGATGTTTTGCATCCTCGCCTTGGGCACAGAGTAATTGTTCGTACCATCAAACAGAGAAGTCGCTGCAGCTGAAGCAATGGCCTTCGAACGAAGATCCAGATCCTTGATCGACCATTGCGTCATCAACCTGTCGACGAGCGGTACCACCGCATAGGCGATCACTTCCAAAACGATCAGTAAGGGAATGATGAAGCGAAGGGAGAGCCGCACGCACGCATCTTATCGCAGAGAGCCGCAAAGGATGAGTATTTTGAAAAGTATTTCTGACGTGTAGCGCCGTTCTCAGCCTGCTTTGGAGCACAAATACGATAAAAATCGTGTTGCGTGAGTTCTCTGATGAGTATCTGCTCTGTGCGTCGCGGTTGAAGTGCTTCCCTGATTGGGTACCGTACGAATCATGGAGTTTCAGCCCATCCGAAATTACGGTCTCATCGGCAACCTCGGATCGTGCGCTTTAGTGAGCAAAGAGGCATCCATTGACTGGTGCTGCCTTCCGCGTCTGGACTCTCCGAGCATTTTCGCGGCTCTCCTCGATCCGGAGAAAGGTGGCCATTTCTCCATCCGGCCGGCATTGGAAATTCAGGAAACGAAACAGGAATACTTGCCGCAGACCAATATCCTTCGGACGACGTTCGAAACAAAAACGGGAACTCTGGCAGTGCAGGACTGGATGCACATGGGCGGTTTCAAATTCGAAGAAGAGGAGCATCACCGTCTGCCCGCACTGTATCGCCTCGTGCAGTGCACGCAGGGAACAGTCAACATTGTTGTCATTTACCGTCCACGACTCGACTATGCACGTGCACAGACCGTCTTAACGGCAGAGAGAAACGGCGGCGTCATCGCCGAGAGCAAGGATGATGTCGTGCGACTGCACACCACCTGTCCGTTCATTGTGGGAACGGAAGGAGCCGAAGCGCGGGTCACGCTCCGCGAAGGTGAACGCCTCTCATTCCTCTGTTCCTATGGACGCGCGGAACGCGCGGATCTCCCTCCCGCGCTGCGCAGTCTCGAACGTACCACAATCTACTGGCGGCGCTGGCTCACGGAGTGTGAAGGCGGGGAATGCCGCGTTCCGGAACGTTGGCGGGAACATGTCGATCGTTCCGCGCTCGTACTCCGGGTGCTCGCGGGAGGGCGTGGCATCGCCGCCGCAGCGACCACATCGCTCCCGGAAATCCTTGGCGGCTCGCATAATTGGGACTACCGGTTCAGCTGGGTCCGCGATACGGCGCTCACCGTGCGCGCTCTGGCATCGCTGCGACACATGAGTGATGCGCGGGAATTCGTAGAGTGGGTCGGTGAGCTCATCACGACGGGAGGACGCCGGCCATCGGACATCCAAGTCCTCTATCCGCTCCATGCTGAGTATGTCCCCCCGGAAGAGGAACTCACGCACCTCGCGGGGTACCGTAATTCAAAACCTGTGCGGATCGGGAATGCCGCCGTCCATCAGCGGCAGCTCGACATTTACGGTGAAATTCTCAATACCGTTTTCCTCGCGGAATTACTGCATACCGGCGCGGGAGATGTTCTCAGCGGAGTGCTCAGGGACATAGTGGAGTACGTCTGCGATATCTGGAAAGAACCTGATCACGGCATCTGGGAACTGCGCGTTGATCCCAAGCAGTACACCTACTCGAAGGTGATGTGCTGGGTGGCGATCGATCGAGGCATTCGCCTGGCACAGAACCATGCGTGGGGCATCGATACTCTGCGATGGGAGCGGGAGCGGGATACTATTCGTTCCACAGTGCTCGAACAAGCCTGGAGCGAGAAACGTCAGGCCTTCACGCAGACATTCGGTTCCGATGTGCTGGATGCAACCGCCCTGCTCTTCCCTCTCCTCGGTTTTCTCCCGGCGGATCACCCGCGTGCACTCGCGACACTGGGGACCGTCATGCGCGATCTTGCGGATGGCGCTCTCGTGTACCGGAGCGATCACCACCACCGCAAAGAGGGTGCATTCGCCTTCTGCAGTTTCTGGCTCGTGGATGCGCTGGCCACCGCGGGCCGCGTCGAAGAGGCGCGGGAACGCTTCGAGGAGCTGCTGAAACTGGGGAACCACTTGGGCCTCTACGCCGAAGAAATTGATCCCGCCACGGGAGCTTTTCTTGGAAATTTTCCGCAGGCCTTCACGCACGTCGGGCTCATCAACAGCGCCGTGAAATTGAACTCAATGCTGCCGCCCGCCAACTAGAAAATCAATTCTCCGAAAACGCCGGCTGCAACCGGCGCAGGTCGCCATCGCCCATGAGCGTCCTCTTGAGGACGGTGTCACCAAGCCTCTCGCGAATACGCCGAACAATCGTCTGCCCCTCGCCATACACTTCCTGCGGCTGATCGTCCCGCCGCTCTTTGCCGCCTCCCTCTTCCTCCATCGACAGGTCTTCCGCAGCCCCCTCATGGATCAGTAACGGATCGATGGGGGCTCCGTTCTCGTCCGTCAAGGTTCCGCGCAGCTGGACACTGCGTCCGTGCACGCGCTCATGCGCCGCGATGATGCGCAGATCCCTTGCCGTCCGTGTGGTGCCGAGTTCGGCGGGGGTGGAACGATTGACGACGATGCCCCCCTCTCCGCCACTGATGGTATTCATCCCTCCCGTCGTGGGGCCGAGAGATTCGAGACGAAGAGACTCGTTGCCCTCCACGGCGTTGTCGATCTCTTTCGTCCGCTTGTCGGCTTCCGTCTTGAGATCTCCCATCTGGCTTGCTCCATCCGTTCCTGTCGTCGCAGGATCCAGCAAACCGCGGACTTCGCGCTTCCAGTTCTCCTTGAACCCGCCGATGGTCGCTGCCGACTCGGCCGCGCGCTTCTGCCGCTCCGTCACTTGTGCGACGACGTCCGCGGAGCGCTCTCTGGCCAATAGATCGCGTTCGAGAACCGACATGAACTCCAGTATGGAGCAGTGCAAATTCTTTCACCAATCATTTGAACTGCAAAGTGGAGAGGAAGTCTTAATACCGCTTATTCAAGCCATTTATTTAGGTTGATGATTGTTGTTTTCCTCCCCCATCCCCAACCCTTCCCCCGGCAGGGGAAGGGCGCACGCCAAAGAACTTTCCCCTCCCCCTCCGGGGGAGGGGCGAGGGGTGGGGGTTAGAACAAAAATTCATTTCTTCCTCTCAAACACCAGAAAATCCATCGCGTAGGCGTTTTCTTCGTCTGCGGGAAAAGATGTGCGGCTCACCTCTTTCCACTCGGCAGTCGGAAAAGGCGGGAAGAACGAATCCGCCTCGGGCGAGACATGCACGCGGGTGAAGTATACGCGGGTCACCTCAGGAAGCATCGTTGCATAGATCATCCCCCCTCCGATCACGAAAGCCTCCGTCTCGCCCGAAGCACGAGCCGTTTCGATCGCCTGCTGCGGCGAACCCACCACCGTGCACCCGTCGATCTTCAGATACGGAATATTCGAGACGACGATATTGAGACGCTTGGGGAGCGGGCGACCGATGGACTCATACGTGCGCTGCCCCATGATCACCGCATGCCCCTGCGTCGTCTCGCGAAAGTGCTGCATGTCGCGCGGCAGATCCCAGAGGAGAGCATTCTTCGCTCCGATGGCCCCGTTTTCCGCCACGGCGACGATCATTGAAAGCTTCATGATGCGTGAAAAGAACTTGTAAAATCTTCATCGAAGGAGGAATAGTCGACTGTCAATTCTTCACGCGGTTCAATATCGCGTGCCGCAATATCGGGACTGTCGTCCTGCGCGATAAGCACGGCCGGATGATCCGAGTGATTCATGAACCGGGCATCATCCGCAGGCAAGACGTAGGTATCTGTTTTGGGAACTCTATAGGCATACTTCAACATGGTCGCTTTCATGGAAGGAGGGAGCCCGTGGATTGACGCTCCGGGAATCTCCAGATCGAAACCCTGCGTAAATTCCCAAACGGGAGTTCCCTTTTTGATGCGTTCCGCCGCAAAGACGCCAATACCTTGGATCGGGCTTACGCCGATGGTCGTTGGAACGAGGAGCAAGAAATTTCGCGATGGAAGTCATGAAGCCGTCTTCCGGGAATACTGTACAAGTGTAATACTTCTCCTTCCATGAAAAACAGAGCCGAATCGTCCACCGGCGATGGAAGAAAGGACTTTAACGAATTCCGTCAGCTCATACCGAGCTGCGTACCCGATGCTTTGGCATTCTGTAAACAGAGTGATAATGAAACGAAACTTGAAAAAACAGGCGAAACATTTATCCATGCGGTTGCGGAGCTTTTAGCCGTTGAACGCATTGATCGTCTGTCGAAAACGGTCCGGGACTCCCTGATCAGACATGACTTCCTGGGGACAATCGGAATACTGGGAACTCGGGATGCGATTGCACGGACATATGATCCGAACTCACCATTCGCCTCGCGATTACAACAACTCAAACGAGCTATCGAAACAAAAATTGGCGGTAATGAAGTTCCTACACCGCAATCGGAGCTTTAATCGCGGGACACGGATCGTAGTTGAGAATCTGAAAGTCACCGAACGTGAAACCGAAGATAGACTTCACTTCTTGATTGAGTTGAAGCTGCGGAAGCGCACGCGGTGAACGCGTTAATTGCTCATGCGCCTGCTCAAGATGATTGGAATACAAGTGCAAATCACCGAATGTGTGGACGAAATCCCCCACTTGAAGACCCGTCACCTGTGCCACCATGTGCGTGAGGAAGCTGTAGGAAGCGATGTTGAAGGGCACTCCGAGAAAGAGATCCGCGCTGCGCTGGTACAATTGACAGCTGAGCGCGGGCGTTCCCGCCCGCGGATGGCGCGCAACATAAAATTGGAAAAGGCAGTGGCACGGGGCAAGCGCCATCTTGCCGCGCTTTACGTTCTCCTGCGGCTTGATGAGGCCGTCGGGAATCAGCGGCGGATTCCACGCCGAAACGATGAGCCTGCGCGAATCGGGATTGCGCTTGATCTCGTCCACGACCCACTGGATCTGATCGGTCCCGTTGAAATCCCGCCACTGCTTGCCGTAGAGCGGACCCAGATCCCCCTTCTCATCCGCCCACTCGTCCCAGATGGATACGCCGTTGTCCTTGAGGGAACGGATGTTCGTCTCGCCCCGGAGGAACCACAGGAGTTCATGGATGATGGAACGCGTGTGAAGCTTCTTCGTGGTGAGGAGCGGAAAGCCTTTAGACAGATCGAACCGCAGCTGAGCGCCGAACACCGAGAGCGTGCCGGTGCCGGTGCGATCGGATTTATTGGTGCCGTTCTCGAGGACGTGTCGGAGAAGATCCAGGTACTGCTGCATGGGAGTACGATAGCAGTATCTTTCCCCTTCCCTCTATGTCATTCTTTCAGGATTTCAAGGAATTCGCCATGAAGGGCAATGTGCTCGATATGGCGATCGGCGTCATCATCGGCGGCGCGTTTGGCAAGATCGTCTCGTCGCTCGTGGGCGATGTACTCATGCCGCTCGTCGGCATCCTGCTCAATGGCGTCGACTTTTCGACACTTGCCATCGGTGTGATGGGCGCACAAGTGAAGTATGGCATGTTCCTGCAGACGGTCGTGGACTTCATCATTATCGCCTTCGTGATTTTCCTGCTGGTGAAGCAGGCTTCCAAACTGAAGAAGCCCGCTCCCGCTGCCGCAGCTCCTGCCACACCTGAAGACATCGTGCTCCTGCGCGAGATACGGGATGCATTGAAGCATTGATTCGTGCCTGCAGTTCAGGAACGCTGCTTCATGCTTGAGGCATATCTCCACGCCATTTCGAAGATTTGGCGTTGGGTTTCAGCCACCTCCACGCTCTCGATGATCACGCCGAAGAGGTGATCGGCCGAGCCGAAGGAGCAGATTGCCACCTTGTGATCGTAGATGTTGATCTCGTTCTGGAAGTCGAAATCTTTGGAGGGAACAAGCCGGATTTCACGAAGACGTTTGCGATCTTCGCCATGCACCTTGCGACCCGCCTCGTCGTCGGGGGCGATGCCCTTGAGCCGGATCCTGCGACGCACGCGCTCCGCCACGTATTCCTCGTCATAGTTGGGCCAGAAACGCCGTACGACCGCGGAGTTGGCGAAGTTGAGCAGTTCGGACTTGGCCGTGAGCGTGTCTTCATACACGCGCCGCACGCCCTCCCAGCCCTCAAAGAAGCGGATGACGGGGCGTCGCCGATCCTGCCCCTGCAGACTTCTCAATTCCGGAAGCACGCGCTGCAGCGCATCGGCGTTCTTGCGCGCCTCGATGGCCAGATGTTCCGGCGGGACAGGCAGGTACCATTTGGCACGCACCTTGCGCGAAACAGTCAGGAGCCCGCGGCGCGCCAGCCCCTCCAGCGTGTTGTACGCGGTGATGCGATTGAGTTTCGTGGCTTTGGCATAGGCTGAAGCCGGAGCAGAGCCGAGAGAAAGACCCGCAAGATAGAGTGCGGATTCCTTCTCATCGAGCCCGATGGACCGGAGGATGTGGAGAAGATCGGCAGCCATGCGCAGAGGATATTGATGTTGTAGAAAAAAACAACAAACAATGTACGGATGTCCCGTCGAGACGTTTCAAACATCACTTCGCCAAATCCCTCTTCCCCATCACCAGTGATGACGGGCAGTTCTTCCGGAACACACATTGTTCACACTTTCTCCGCTGCCCCGTACACACCGCCCTGCCGTGGCTGATGAAGAGCGCATTGATCCTCCCCCACTCTTTGCGCGGGAAGAGCTTCATCAGATCCTGCTCCACCCGCTCGGGTGTCTTCCCTTTTGAGAGCCCGAGCCGCCGTGCAACGCGGAACACATGCGTATCCACCGCGATTCCTTCGTTCTTTCCGAAAGCGCCGTAGAGCACGATACAGGCGGTCTTGCGGCCGACACCCGGGAGCGCCGTGAGTTCTTCCATCGTCCGCGGAACCGCTCCGTCGTGATCCTTCTTGAGCTTTTCGCAGAGTAAGTGAATGTACTTCGCTTTGCTCCGGAATGTTCCGCAGGAATGAATCAGCCGTTCCAATTCCCCGCGCGAAAGCGCGAGGTAATCGTGCACGGTCCGGCACCGCGCAAAGAGCTCCGGCGTCACGCGATTCACCTGCGCATCGGTACAGCGGGCGCTCAGGATCGTAGCGATCAGAAGATCAAGCGGGGTTGCCCAGTGCAGAAAAGATTTCGGCGGATGGTAGAGCTTCTTGAGTTCTCGGAGAACGAAGTTGGCTGAAGGTTTCTTCACGCGATGAGAGTACTGGAATACTAGAGTACTGGAATAGTAGGCTCAGAAGCCATTTCTTGATGCCCTAATACTCCAGTATTCCAATCCCTAGTACTCTCGCTGTCAGTCAATCCAACCCTTCGCTCCCACTAACCCTTTGGGAAAAAACACGTCAAGAGAACTCGTCTGGCAGAGCCCGGGGGGAGCGTCTATAGTCACGTCCCCATGCTTCCTGCATTCACCGTATTTGACGTGGAGACCACCGGCTTGGACCCTTATCAGGGTCACCGGATTTTGGAAATCGCCGGTGTGCGCGTGGAAGGCGGAAAGATCATAGAGGAGCAGGCGTTTTCACAATTGGTAAATCCCGAGAGGCCAATCCCCTGGGAGGCGAAAAGTATTAATAAAATCAGTGATGAAGATGTGCAGACCGCCCCCACGATCGATGCGGTACTGCCTGAATTTTTGCGCTTCGCCCAGAATTCCGTGCTCGTCGCGCACAATGCGGAATTCGACATGGGTTTCCTCCATCGCGAGAAAGAATGCTGCTGGGGATACATCGATCTGCCGGAATGCCTCTGCACCATGCGCTTAAGCCAGGCGCTCTTTCCGCATGAATTCAGACACAATCTGGATGTGGTCTCCTTGAGGCTGAGTTTGAAACTCCCCGTTCAGCGACATCGCGCACTGCCGGACGTGTTGGTAACGGCTCAGGCGCTCTTAAAAATGCTCGAAATCGGAAAAATCCAAAGCATCGAAGAATTGCGAAAGAAGGCCTCCATTCGCCAATTGGTGGCCTAATGCATGTACAGCATCACCGCTTTCCCGCTATACTCGGCACGCGCAGTCACTTTCAATTTTCCGTTTTCCACTTTCTACTTTTAACTTTCCATTCGTGTCCCTCCTCCCCATTCAAAAAGGCGCCGACAACCCGATCCTCCGCCGCAAGGGGGCGAAGGTGCCGGAAGTGACCAAGGCCATCAAAAAGCTCGTCAAGGACATGTTCGCGACCGTGAAAGCAGAGGATGGAGCGGGTCTGGCAGCTCCACAAGTGGGGCAGTCGCTGCAGCTCTGCCTTGCACTCGTCGAAGGCAAAATGACAGTGCTCATCAACCCCGAAATCGTATGGAAGAGCAAAGAGACGAAGACGGAGGAAGAGGGCTGCCTAAGCCTGCCGTGCCTGCAAGTGGCGGTGACCCGACCGATGACCATCACCGTAAAGTACCTGAATGAAAAGGGCATGCCGGAGGAGCGCAAGCTCTCCGATTTCTCCGCGCGCACCGTGCAGCACGAGGTGGATCATCTGAATGGCATACTGCTCTTAGACTACCTCATGCCGAGTCTTTCTCCGACAGGGATGAAGCCAGCGCAGTGATTGCACTCTTGAACTTCCTGCGCGCGGTATGGAGCCGACTTTTGACCGTTCCCACGGGGATGCCTTCCGGATGGCAATCATCCCTGATCGTGTTTGCGATTTTCACGAGACTCATGCCATCGATATAAAAGTATGTCAGGACTTCGATGTCTATTGGCAAAAGATTCTTCAGAGCCACACGAACCAGTGAACGCCGTTCGGCGAGTAGGAGATGCTGTTGGGGATCGCTATCCGGCGCAACAATGGAGAACAATTCTGTTCTTTCCAGATTCGATGCCATTTTTCGCCCCCGTCCATGGTTCATCGCAACACTGTGCATCACCCGATAGAGCCACTGACGGAACGATTCTCTCCTGCGAATCGCGTGGCCTCCGGTCAATACCCTCCCCCACACTTCCTGCGCCAGATCCTCGGCAGTATGGGAGTCACAGTGAGGCAATCCCATCGTAAAATATCTGAGGATCATGGGCTGGAATCTCTCTACCAGACCTGCCACATCCCCGCTGAGAAAATCCGTGAGAAGCTTGGCATCTTGTTCCCACACGCTCTGTTGCTCTGCTGGCCGGTCAGTCATTTCACAGACTGGAGACATTGCGTATAAACTACGATGTTTCACCTTTTAGTCAAGAAATCTCCTTTCATTTGCGCACGGGCATTTTCGACCGCTACTCTGCTCCCATGCCGCAATTGGAAGTTGTCATTGGATTGGAAGTGCATGCGCAGATGAACACGAAGACGAAGATGTTCTGCGGATGCGACAACGACGCCTTCGGCAAGGCGCCGAATACGACCGTGTGTCCCATCTGCATGGGGTTCCCGGGTACGCTGCCCGTGCCGAATGAGGAGGCGATTGCCAAGGCAGTGAAGGCTTCGCTCGCGATCGGGTGCACCGTGGCACCCGCATGCCACTTCGACCGCAAGCACTACTTCTACCCCGACCTTCCTGCGGGATTCCAGATTTCACAGTACGACTTCCCGCTCTCAAAGGGAGGAAACGTGGCATACGACCTCACCGATGCAAGTGGGAATACGATCGGAGAACGTTCGTGCCGCATCACGCGGCTGCACATGGAGAATGATGCGGGCAAACTGAGTCACTACGGCAATAACACGCTCTGCGACTACAACCGCGCGGGCACGCCGCTCATGGAGATCGTCACGGAACCGGATTTGAAATCCGCGGAAGATGCCGTCGCCTTCGCACAGGAACTCCGCCGCATTTTGATTTCTGTGGGAGCGAGCGACGCCGATATGTTCAAGGGCATGATGCGGTTCGATGCGTCGATCTCGCTCAAAGAGAAGGGAACGACCAAGCTCAATCCGCGGAGCGAAATCAAGAACCTGAATTCCTTCAAAGCACTCGAGAAAGCGCTGCAGTATGAGGAAAAACGCCTGCGCGATCTATGGGAGAAAGACAAGGGTCCGCTGCCGCATGACATCACCGTGGGTTGGGTGGATGGAGAGGAGAAGACGCAAATGCTCCGTGACAAAGAAACCGCCGGCGATTATCGCTATTTCCCCGAACCTGACCTCCCGCCCCTCTCGTTCGATGCGGGGGAACTCAAGAAAATTCAAGCCGCTCTGCCGCCGCTGCCCCGCGCGGAGAAGAAGAAACTCTCGGACCTCGGACTCACGGATGCCGAAGCCGAGCAACTCAACGCCGATCCCGACCTGAAGAAACTGTATGAGGCCGTGCTGGAACGGTTGAAGGATCCCAAGCGCGCCTCGGGCATCGTGATCACGCAGCTCATGGGATTCCTGAAGGCTGCAGGCAAGACCGTGCGGCAGGGCCCCGGCACGCAGGTCATGCTCGATCTTGTGGACGCCATTGAGAACGGGAAAATATCCGGCAGCAAGGGGAAAGAGGTGCTCGGCAAGATGGTGGAAACCGGCAAGTCCGCTCCCGAAATCATCGCGGAAGAAGGTCTCTCGCAGATCACGGACGAAAGCGCTCTGGCGTCGCTCGTGGAGAAGGCCATTGCCGCGAATCCCAAGGCCGTCGAGTCGTTCAAAAACGGCAAAACCCAAGCCCTCGGCGCGATCGTGGGCTGGGTCATGAAGGAGACAAAGGGGCAAGCAAGTCCGGAGAAGGTGAATGAGATTTTGCGGAAGAAGATTTCTTAACGTCTCATCAACGATTTTCCTTTTGTATGCCTTCGAACTCTGGCTGCCAGACCATTTGCGTTTGACCCTCTGGCATCGTGATTGGCCGAAAGGCATTGCACTCATAGAATGACTGTTCGCCTTGATGGTGGAGCACGGCAGATATCTTTTCGTGGATGGAATATCCAGTGGCAGCAACGATAAAACTCTTGAGTTCATCCAATAACACACGGTACATCAACATGCGGAATGGGAAATCTGCATCCACAGCGATTGAGCGGATGTGCAATTCATCAAATGTCTCTGTCCAAAGGACATGCCCAACGGCAGGTGCTTCGAAGTAATCTTTATAGAATGAATCTCCGATATCTTTCGTTGGGTGATAGCACATTCCCTTAGCCGACGTTCTCCCTTTGCCAAGGAAAGTATCGAATCTTTTGATGTAACGGCCCTTTTCTCTCAGGAAAAAATCCATAATTTCGCGCGCGGTCATGGGATATTCGGAACCCCGACGCTCCATACTCAAAATGAACCGCATGTATTTTCGACTGCGCAATTGCAAGCCATGTCTCCGAAGCCAGACCTCCTGACCCGTTTCCGAGTCCGAGAGCAATACCAGCCGGTCATCGCGTTCATACACCTGCATGGAAAGAGTAGAACTCTGCCCTTCAAAAATGGAATTTTCAATACATCAAACCCTGAATATTCCTCGCTAAACCTTCATCGTTTGTCTTACTGCTCCGCTTTCTTCATATACTCTCCCGTTTCCGTATTCACCTTCACCTTGTCGCCCTCTTGGAGGAAGAGCGGCACATTGATGGTGAGGCCGCTCTCGAGCTTGGCGGGCTTTTGGCCGCCGGTGGCGGTGTCGCCCTTTACGCCGGGAATCGTCTCGACGATCTTCAGATCCACCGTGGAAGGCAGCTGAATACCGATGGGATGATCTTCGAACATGAGCGCATCCACCTCACCACCCTCCACAAGGTAATAGACCGTATCACCGAGCGTCTCCTTGTTCAGGAAGAACTGGTCGTAGCTCTGCAGATCCATGAACGTGTACTGCTCACCATCACTGAAAAGAAACTGCACGCGGCGGTACCCGACGTCGGCCGGCTCCACCTGCTCGCTACCCTGAAAGTTCTTGGCAATGACCGACCCCGTCTTCATGTTCTTCAACTTACACTGCATGTTCGCCTTGCTCTGGCTCTTGCGGCCGAACTGAGAGGCGACGATGAGATACGGAATCCCGTCGAGTTGAATGGCGCGGCCCGGTTTGAGCTCTGTGATCACGTACATAGTGAAGGAACGTTAGCGGATTGCTGCGCCAGAGGGCAAGGTTTGGAATACGAGAATATTAGAATATTCGAATAATGGATTATCGGTAAAGGAGCCACTTTTATGGTGCCCTAATACTCTAATATTCTAGTATTCCAGTATTCTCATACTCCAAACCCCAACACCCTCACATCCATATTTCTCTCAATACCCTCACTTCGTCTGCTGAGACGCTTTCTGCCATCCAAGGCGAATGATCTCCTGCCGCACGCGATCCGGGAAGTTTTCGGGTCCGCCGGGGAGCGCGAAGTAGAGCCTGCGCAGGATCCTACCCTGATCGGCATGTCCCTCGAGCGCCTTGAGCTCCTGCGTGAACTGATTGAGACGGGCCTGCGTGAGGTGGTAGACGAAGATGCGCTGCCTGATACCTGCCACAATCTGCTGCACTTCGGATTCCGTGAGAGAGGGAATTTCTTCGACTGGCAGGTATGCGGAAATCTGCTGGAGCAAGATCGGATCAACCTTCTGCATTTGGCCCAGCTCCTCCTGCTTGTCGAGGGAGAGAGCAAGCATAACCAGCGCCGCCGATGCCTCGCGCTGCACTTCTGGTTTGAGTGTGGAAATACCCTGACCCTTGAGAATCTGGAACTGCGGCTGCAACTGCGCCCACATCTCGGGCAGGCCCTGCAGGTTGCCCGTTTCGACGGCCTGTGTGAGAACACTCAACGCATCCAAGAGCATGCTCGAACGCGCATCTTCCGGAGCACTGACGCCATCGGCAAGCTCAGAACTTGTCTCGAGCACCACTTTCTTGAGCATGTACCCCTGGTCACCCGGCAGCGTGGCCGCGAGAGCGCTCGCGTTCTGTGACACGACCTGTTTCAGGAGAAACTGGGCAAGCGTCGCATCACCGGAGCCGGAGGCGAGCGAAACGAGCGTCGAGCGGTACTCTTCGAGCGGCAGAGCGACGGCTCCCGTCTCACCCTGCGCGAGCAGGGCGGCAGCTTCGGTCAGGCGCGTATCGGCATGCTGGAGCTGCTTCTGCATTTTGGCCTCGTCACCGATGGTGAGGAAAAGATCCATCGCCTCTACGGCACGCTTAACCGGGTAGAGAGTGGATGTTGGCAGAATGCGCGCGCGCTCAGCCAGACGCGTTTGCTGGAGTTGAGCGACCTCCTGACGATGCACGGCATCGAGCGTAAGGTTGTCCTGCGCCCACGGGGATTGATAGGAATTGCTTGAGAGCTTCTGCGCGTACGGAGTGCCGGCTGCACGGAGGATGACCCACTGCCCTGCCACGAGAGAGAGATTCTTCCCGCCACGGGTGATCACGGCGCTTCGGTCATACACTTCGACGCGCATTTCTTTGGCTCCACCAATCGACACGCTGCCACCATTCACCGTCACGAGACCTACGGGAGTGAACACGGTCAGCCCACGCAGGTTTGCGGGAACGAGCCCCTGTACCCAGAGACGACCTGTAAAGAGCGAGAG
>JAQVMW010000010.1 GCA_028703445.1 Candidatus Peribacteraceae bacterium | reverse complement strand
TGACTACGGAAGAATGGGACAAATTGTCTGTTGATGATAGGAATCAATTAGCATTAGATCGATATATTGCCGGTAGAAAGAATCTGTGGGAAATAGGACGTGACTATGAAATGTTCATTGGTCATGAGGTGGTGGGAGTGGGCGCTGCCATGGGACTCAGATTGTAGTGCCCGCAGCGTTCCCGGCAATCAAACCCGCTTGATGACACAGTGAAATGAGATCTGAAGTGCTGGTGAATTGTGGAGTGAATGTGGAAAGCACGACGAAGGGAAAAGGACTAAGGATGAAGAACAAAATTGCTATCTCCGCCCTTTCCTCTTGGTCCTTTTCCTTTAGTCCTTCATTCGCCGTGTTCCCGGGCGTAGCGCAGCAGCGCGAATGCGCTCACGGTGTGAATCACGGAACTGGCCAGAACGCGATCGATCGCCTCTGAAACGGGCATCTCATGTAATTCAATAAGCTCATTTTTGTCTTGAGGAAGGGGATCTGGCTTCAGATGATGAGCAATGAAGATATGATTTTGCTGTTCCAGTATTTCTGAGTGTCGACATCGACAGTAGGGTTCAATAGTTTTAGCAGAAAAGCCCGTTTCTTCTTGAAGCTCACGTTGAGCGGCAACTCGTGGCTCCTGTTCCTTATCCATCTTTCCGCTTGGGACCATCCAGATGAAATCATGGTAGAACGGACGGAATTCCCGGATCATGAGGATATTGCCATCCTGCGTAAATGCCAGGATATGGACGCTGTCATGTCGGTGCGCACGTGCAGTTCTTTTCACACGACCGTCTGGAAGCGAGGCTTCTTCTTTCATAATTTGCCAGCCGTGGCCTTTGTAGAGTTCTTGCGGAGAAAAGGGAGGATCAGCCATGTGATCCTCAGTATAGACCTTTTCTCTCACTATTCCTTAAATTTCCGCTGCCTTCCGGACTTCCTTTTCCAGTTTCTCTATGAGCTTCGGTTGTTCTGCGAGAATAAGACAGGCAGCTGCGCGGCCCTGTCCGAGGGCATCTTCGCCGTAGCGGAAGTGCGTACCGGATTTCTCGATGATGCCGTACCTCACGCCGAGATCCAAAAGATCCCCTTCGCGGTTGATGCCTTTGGCGTAGAGAATGTCGAATTCGGCCTGCCGGAAGGGCGGGGCGATTTTGTTCTTCACGACTTTGACGCGGGTGCGGTTGCCGACGATTTCCTGATCGCCTTCGCCTTTCTCCAGAATTTTATCGATGCGGCGCACATCCAGGCGGACGGAAGCGTAGAACTTGAGGGCATTGCCGCCCGTGGTGGTCTCGGGATTGCCGAACATCACGCCGATCTTCATGCGCATCTGGTTGATGAAGATGATGGAGGTATTCGTTTTACTGACGATGGCCGTGAGTTTACGCAATGCCTGACTCATCAAGCGGGCATGCAGACCCAGATGGCTGTCGCCCATCATGCCTTCGATTTCCGCGCGCGGCGTCAGGGCCGCCACGGAATCCACGACGATGAGGTCGATGCCGCCGGAACGCACGAGTGTTTCGGTGATCTCGAGTGCCTGTTCGCCGTCATCCGGTTGTGAGACTAAGAGTGCATCGATATCCACACCGATCTTCTTGGCGTACTGCACATCCAGTGCGTGTTCCGCATCGATGAAGGCCGCCTTGCCGCGGCGCTTCTGCGCCTGGGCGATCACGTGGAGCGCGAGGGTGGTCTTGCCCGAGGATTCGGGCCCGTAGATCTCGATGATGCGGCCTTTGGGGATGCCGCCCCCAAGTGCGATGTCGAGGGAGATTGCACCGGAAGGGATGCACTCGATCTTGACGGCGTGTCCGTCACCCATGCGCATGATGGCGCCGGCGCCGTACTGTTTTTCGATCTGCACGAGGGCGGCCTTGAGGGCTTCTTCCTTCGGATTCTTGGTTGCAGCGTGCGCTGTGTCCTTCGTCGGGATGATCATATCGACTTTGGGAGTGATTACTTTCGTCATGGTATTGGTGGGGAAGGAGGGGAGAAAGGTGTAAATTCGTACACCAACATAACTCCTTGAATTCTGCAGATCAAAAAGATTTGCTTGCATAATGCTCATTATTGGTATGGTGTAAGATAGTACACCGAGAGTCGCGAGTCTTGAGTTGAGAGTCTTGGGTCGTGAGTCGTGAGTCATGAGTACGATCCATCCAAACCCTTAACTCATAGCTCGAAACTCGTAACTCATAACTCATATCCCATAACTCATATCTTCTTACAGTGTCCGATGTTCTCCTTCATGTCCGTAATGGCGCAGTACTCACCTGCCGGACAGAGGATACCGGCCGTGCCGCCGCAGGGCGTACCTGCAGTCCGCTCGGATGCAGCGTTTGAAGCCTGTGAACTGCTCGTTTCGGTAAAAATGAGGGATGTCAGAAATCCGCTCCACTGCGCACGTAACAGGTCTGAGTCTTCGGATTCCTTGGGAGGAGTGAAGGTGATCACGATCAGATCATCCCCTCGCTCGATGGAAGTGGCCTCCTCCTGCGATCCGGAACCACCTTCGCGCGTGGCGTGGTGGCCCGAGATCAGGAAAGGCGCGCCGCTCGTCGGCAGGGGAGTCTGCTTCTTGAGTGTGATTGTGACGAGCGGAACAGAAGTGTTCTCCACCAGCAGAACCGTGAAATCCTTCTGTGTTGCGATGATCCACGAGCGGGGGATGCTTCCGGTGAGACCGAAGGCAGGGAGTGAGAGAAGATGAGAATCCTGCTCCACTGCGGTCACATCCTGCGTGACTAAAACGGGGAGGAGTGTTGGATCGGAATTGGGTTCGAAGACACCTCGGATGACCACGGTCTTCCCTTCGAACGAGCGCAAGTTGATCGTCGTGCTCTCGACGAAACAGAGGCGCTGCCCGTTGGTTTCAAGCAGATGCGTGCCGCGACGGAACGTAGATATCTCTGCGGGCAAGAGCGTTCCGGTCATGGTCCGGATGCCAGTGGGGAGGTCATGGGTCGTAGGAGTTTGGCTTCCGCATGCCGAAAACAAGAGGGCACAGGCACCGGCAAGCAGGAGGCGATTGAGGGACTTCATCCTCACTATTCTCTGCGCAGATCGGGCATCTTCGCAAGGAGGCGTGCACAAAAAGAGGTCGGACAGGCCTCTTTTCGGAGTCAGATGAGAAGCTTACTTCTTCTTGCTCGGGTCAAAAGCGTAAACGGCGCGACCCACGCGGGTGAAGTACGGCATCTTCTGGAGGTTTAAGGAAATCGTGCCGACCTTCACGGTGCGCTGCTTCGCGACTTCGGCAATGATTTCTTTCTTGCTCAATGGCCCCTTCTCTTTAAGGATCTTCTCAATCACGTCGGCAACGGTGCCCGGCTCGTACCCCCACTCGCTCAGGGCGTAGAGGCCACGTCCCACGAGGACGAACTGCGGATAGCGGATGAGTTCGTTGTGGACTGCTTGCACCGTGACGTTCTTGTGGTCGAACTTCGCATCGCGGATGCGGTTGGCGATTTCCATGAAGTGCAGCGGCTCGCCGGATTTCTTGAGGATGATCTCCACCTTATCGCGGATCGAGCGCGGACGAACGAACCTCCACTCCGTGAGCCCCCAACCCTCCGTGATCTCCTTCAATCGCTCGTCGATCTTGAGGCAGGAGAGGATGAGCTCGCGGCTGGGCACCCGACCCTCGAACAGATTCATGGATTGAACGGCCGAAACGATTTCGTCGGCCTGCATGCAGGATTTACGCTTCTTGAGGATCTTTGTGACGCTGTTGACGATGAGGAGGATGTCCTCCATGGCGAGGGACTCCAATCTCCAGAAGGGCACGAATGTATTGCTGTGGTTTCCAGCTGCCATTTCATGGTCAATGGTGTAGGAAAGGCGCAGCACTGCTCCATCGATCTGCGTCGTCCCCTGGATGCGGCGAAGGACCAAACTGATGAGTTCGTCTTCGCGCATGAGACCGCCGTGTACGCGTAAAATCCCTTTGGCGAGGTTATTCACCTCATCAAGGCGCGTGGTACGCACGGTGCGCTTGAGCTTGTTCAAGGCAATGGACTCGATCTGGCGGATGCGCTCGCGTGTCACATTGAACTGCTTGCCGATGCGCTCGAGCGTCTGCTTCTGGTTGCCCTGTAGCGCAAACCGCCTCTTCACCACAGTCGCTTCCTTGTCGGTCAAGACGAGGAAGAGATTGTCGAGCATTTCCTGCAGATTAAGAGAGATCTGCGGAAGGCTGGGTGTCTGTTGCGAAGTGGCAGTGGAGGAAGCCTGGGGGGCGGTCATCGACATGGGGGAAAGAACATCCCTCGTTTTACCATAACATTGACAGAGACAAAAGATGCAGGAAGGGTTTGGGTGGACGAGTGAGACGAGATGTTGCTCGGTCTGTCTAAAGTCCAATATTCCCGTCATGGGTCACCTGTCATTTTCGTCGCTCATCCAAGCGGCAATTTCTCTGCGTACTGCTTTGGGAGCGATTTCGATCTGCCGGTAAAACGGTGGTGTTCAATGAACAGGTAAAGGATGCTATTTTAGTTAATTTTCTGAGCTTGTCAAACATCTTCTCAATGCTTCGAAATAACGTTTTCAAAGGAGATTTAATGCAGCAATAGCATCAGGATCAGCCGATTTGCCACGGGGCGTCGTATAGCGCTCATCCTTCAGGGTGACGGGCCAGCCGAGCGCTTGCATTTGATCGGCGATGGAATGGACAAGACTGGCTTGTGCCCCTTCCTGACCGGAGGGCAGAAGAGGCAGTCCAACAATCAAACGATCGATGTGTCGTTCCGCGATGAGTGTCGAGAGCTGCGAGAGCAGCGTAGCGACGTTCTCGTGATGGAGTGTTGCGAGCGGAAGGGGAATAGAGATGTCTTCGTCCAGAAAAGCCACCCCTGTGCGTTTGGTCCCGATATCGAGGGCGAGGAGGCGGGCCATTACTTTTTCTTCCCTAACGCGGCGACCAGGGAGGCGGCGTGAGACTTCTTGTGGGCGGCGTTCTTCCAGTGGACGATGTGTTTCTTGGCAGCCGTGTCCACGACTTTATAGATGACGGGCAGGAGTTTTATAGCCTCCTCCTTCTTGCCGGCCTTTGCCAGTTCCGTCAGATCGCGGAGCACGGATTTCATGCGCGTCTTGAAGGGACGGCGCGCGTCGCGCTTCGCGGCGCTCTGGCGCATGGCTTTGATGGCTGCAGACGTAAGTGGCATAGCTGCGTCAGGGTAGTGATCGTATGGGGCAATTGCAAGGAAAAGATGGAATTACGAAGCTTGTTTGGTTGTTGGGTTGTTGGCTTGTTCGGTCTTCCCGAAAAGACCCTTGCTTCACAATAAGCCAACAAGCCAAACAGCTAATCAACCAACAAGCTAAGAAGCTCGTTTCATTGACTCTTTGGCGTAAATCAATAGAATCTTCCCATTCCCAAGCCATTTCCTACATGTGCGGAATCATTGGATATGTCGGCAAGAGGACGGATGCAGGTTTTCTCGTTGTAGAGGGTCTCAAACGCCTGGAATACCGCGGATACGACTCGTGGGGAGTGGCCTGCAAGATCGCGGACGGCATCGCAATCCGCAAGGATATCGGCAAGATCAGTACGGTAAATCCCGAGGAGTTTCTGAAACAAAGCTCGCTTGCCATGGCACACACCCGCTGGGCCACACATGGCGGCGTCACGCAGGTGAATGCACATCCGCATGTCAGTTGTGACGGCAAAATCGTCGTGGTGCTCAACGGCATCATTGAGAACTTCGAGGCGCTGCGCGAGGATCTGAAGGCCAAAGGACACACGTTCGTTTCCACCACCGACACCGAAGTCATTCCGCACCTTATTGAGGAAGAGATGAAGACCGAACAGGATTTTGCCGCGGCCGTGCGCCGGGCGTGTCTCCGGTTCGAAGGGCGCTACGGTATCGTGGTCATGCACACAGATTTCCCGCTGCTCGTTGCGGCGCGCACGGGTTCCCCGCTCATCGTCGGGGTTGCCGCGGATGGCTACTTTATCGCCTCCGATACGCCGGCGTTCATGAATGCCACGACGACGGTGCAGTACCTCGATGACGGCGAGATGGTGGTGACGGATGGCCAAAGCATCCTTTTCTCGGATCTGCAGACAGGGCAGGAGCGCATCAAGCGTGAGATTGCCATTACCTGGTCCAATGCCGAGGCGCAGAAGGGGGAGTACGAGCACTTCATGCTCAAAGAGATTATGGAGCAGAAGCAGTCCATTGCGCGGGCGGTGAATCAGGATATCGAACAGATCGAGACGCTCGCCCGTGCAATCGGTGAGGCGCAGGGCACGTTCCTCGTGGGGTGCGGCACGGCGGCCAAGGCGTGCATGGCGGCGGAGTATTTCTTCTCCGTCATCGCAGGTCACCACGTCAATTTCGCGCCGGCCAGTGAATTCAAGCTGTACCACCGGTTCTTAAAGCCCCAGAGCCTGCTGATCGCCGTGAGCCAGAGCGGCGAGACGGCGGATACGCTCGAGGCGATGAAGATCGCCAAGGGAAAGGGGGCGAAGGTGCTCGCCATTGTGAATGCAGAAGGATCCACCATTGCGCGTGAGGCGGATTTCACGCTGCACATCAATGCTGGCCCGGAGCGGGCAGTGGCTTCGACGAAAGCACTCACAGGTCAGATGGCCGTCCTGCTGCTCATCGCCTACGCCATGATCGACAAGCTCCCCAAGGGACGCACGCGGCTCCTCGAGACTGCGGCCGCCATCAACGACATGCTGAACCCGCGCTACACCGAATTCGTCGAGACAATCGCCGAGCACATTCAGGAGAGCTCCGACCTCTACATCATCGGCAAGGGCTGGAATTACCCCATGGCGCTGGAGAGCGCGATCAAGATCCAAGAGGTGAGCTACGTGCACGCGGAGGGGTTCGCCGGCGGAGAGCTCAAGCACGGCCCCATCGCCCTGATCGAGAAGGGCACGCCCTGCATCGCGCTCGTGGGGAATGACGAGGTGCGTACCGATATCATCTCGAATGCCATCGAGCTCAAGGCGCGCGGCGGTTTCATTATTGGCATCGCCCCGGAGCGGCACGAAGTCTTCGACGAGTGGATCAAAGTGCCGGATGTCGACACGGCGCAGGCCATCGTGAACATCATTCCCGTGCAGGTGCTGGCGTACTTCCTCGCGGTGAAGCGGGGAAAGGATCCCGATATGCCCCGGAATCTGGCAAAAAGCGTCACAGTTAAATGACTTCCGCTCCACGCTTTTTGCCCTGAGCCTGTCGAATGGGCAAAATCAGTAACGGTGAAATAACCAATTTTGCAATGGAATTCCCTCTTGTAAACCATCCAGATGACGCGGCACAGTCCTTTTCTACTCTCTCTGCCGACGATCGTGCACTGGTGCTTCTGATCTTGCAGGAGCAGAGAATCAATCCTCAGCATTTTCGGCAACTGGTCCCGCAATTCGAAAGAGGATTTGCGCGGATCGATGAAATCTATGGCGATCAGTCTCCGCAGGAGAAGTTGCGAAGACTCGGAGTGGCGCTGCAGTGGTACCGCGCGAGGGAGGATGTGGAGGCGTTTCGAGAAAGAATGACGGCGATTGATGCAGAATATTCGGCGCCGAAGACAGGACAATCGTGATTCCGATAGACCAAGGGCGAGACTACCGGATTTCACTACGCACTTTCTTCATGACGACAAGCCTCTGGCGCAAGATGCGCAGTTCAGCTTGCCTTTGGGGCGTTGGATGCAGAGAGGCGAGACGGGTGATCCGCGTCTCTAGCCCTATGATGTCCCCGGGAACATTCTGATCAATGACATGTCGGATCGTGACGGACTCACGGGTGTACGCCAGCGCATGGACGCCAGTTTCTTTGTTGTAGCGGGCATAGCCCCTTTTCCTGCGTTGTTCAAAGTGTTCAGGTGACATTTCGGTGGCATTGTGGACACGTTTCATCCGAATATAAAGAGAAAACAGCAAGAGAAAGTGCGTTGTTTCCTCGGTGAGAATCAACACAAGCACGAGTCAGAGTGACCCCTTAGACCCTTGACCGGGGAAGGGAGTTTCGGTAAAGAACTTGTCCCTCATGGCAAATCACCATCAGGTCAATGGCAGAGAGCAATTCCGTTCCGGCAGTGAACGCGTGCTTGGGGACATTGATCTCTATTATCGGGATATCCGTGCTATTCCTATCCTCACGAATGAGGAGGAATTGGTTCTTTTCGAAAGATGGAAAAATGGCGACAGGAGTGCAGGGAATGATCTGGTTCACGCAAATCTGCGTCTTGTCGCCGACATCGCCCTGGATTATTGCGACCGCGGGCTTCCTTTTGAGGATCTCGTTCAGGAAGGAAATCTCGGTCTCCTCGAAGCGTTGGAGCATTTCGATCCATCGTTTAAAACGCGTTTCTCGTCTTACGCATATTTTTGGGCGGAACGATTCATGCTTACAGCTCTCTCCCATACCAAAATGATTACTGTTCCAGCATGGGCTAGAGGTCTTCCGGAGCGTTGGAACCGCGCCCGTCGTGAGTTGCAGGAGAAGGGCGGACTGATTTCTGATGAAGCTGTGGCGCGAAGAATCGGATACAAGGGCAATTTCGATCAGGTAATGATGACCATTCGCGGTGCCGCCCTTGAGCGTGATACTGAGGCGAGTGCGTATCAGGAAGCATCGAAGATGGATGGTGTGCGACGGCCACAGGTGATTGCAATTGAGCGCGAACAGAATGATTTGCGACGCCGATACCTCGTGCAGCTGATGGAAGACACTCTTACTGAGTGCGAGGTGCAGTACCTCATCGGCTCGTTCGATTTCATCGAAAATAATACGAAAACCGGATCCGAGCTTGCACGAAAGTTCAAAGTCAGTATGTCAACGATCAATAAGCACAGAAAACGAGCTCTGGATAAACTCCGAACAGTCATGTTGGAACGACTTGATTCACCGGGAGAGCAGATACCCGATCTCATCGTGGAACAAATATTGTGATACTCTTCTTTATTTCTCATCCGGCGGAATCCCGTAGTACCGGAACAGGAACGTCGCGATGTCTTTGAACACCGGCGCCGCGGATTGCACGCCGAGCTCCTTGCCGCGGGCCTTGGGGCGGTCGAATTTTACAAGCACGACGAATTTTGGATGGTTGGCGGGCGCGTAGCCGGCGAAGGAGGTGATCACGGATCCCGTGCCGGTCTCGTACTTGCCGCCCGGGCCGGCGATCTGGCTCGTGCCGGTCTTGCCGGCCATGCGGTACCCCGGCACCTTGGCGGACTTGGCGTAGCCGTTATTGACCGAACTCACCAACATGGCCGTGATCGTCGCCGCGGTCTCGGGGGTGATGACCTGGTCGATGACTTTGGGCTGCGTCCGTTCCACGGTGCCGTCCGGCCGGATTGTGCGATCGATGACCATGGGCTTCATGAGCTTGCCGTTGTTGGCGAGCGCCGCGAAGGCCGTGACCATTTGCAGTGGAGTGGCGGAGAGACCCTGACCGTAGGCAGAGGTGGCGAGAAGCGCGTTGCTCCAATTTTTCCACGGTCGCAGTTCCCCGGGAAGTTCGTCTTCCAGTTCCACTCCTGTGATGTGCCCGAAGCCGAAACGGTCCAAAGCTCTGTAGAAGAGCTTGCGGCCCAGTTTGGCCGAGACGGACGTCATGCAGGTATTGATGGAGAACTCCAGGCAGTTGGTCAGCGTGACTTTGCCATAGTACTTGAAGAGCGCGTTCTGAATCGTGTACTCATCCACCTTCACGGGACCGGAATCATCGTAGATGTCGTTCGGTGTCACCTCACCCTGGTCGATCGCGATGGCCATCGTAACGGGTTTCATCACGGAACCGGGCTCGTACACCGCCTGCACGGAGCGATTCAGGTAGGCGCCCACGCCGATGCCGTTCTTGAATTTGAGCCACACCTCCGGTCGCTCGGTGGGGAAAAGCTCGATGCGCGTCGTTTCCCCGAGGTAGAGGTAGTAGCGGACGATATCCTTCAGGTTGTAGAGCGCTTCAATCTCGGCGAGCTTCTTCTGCTTCTCGGGCGAGAGCGCGACGCGTCCTGCCTCTGTGAAGACATCATCCACGTACGCCTTGAGGATGAAAGCGCGCGTGTCGGGATGATAGAGCTCCACCACGATCTGTTTCTGTTGTTCCGGTGAGAGGACCATGGGGACTTTCTCAAAGACGGCGCCGTAGTCGTTCGAGTCAAAGAGCGGGGCATTCACCATCGCGAGGATGCGTCCGGTCTCGGGATCCAGAATGATCGCCTGCCCGCTGTCGGCATCTGCGTTCTTGACGGCGGCATCCATGATCGTTTCGACTTCCTTTTGGATGGCACGGTCAATTGTCAGGATAATGGTGTCTCCGTCTTTCGGATCGACGATGCGCTGATCCGCCGTGAGGATCTGCCCGCCGCTGGGGTCACTCACCGTCGAGATCAGTCCTTCCTGCCCACGGAGCTGCGGATCGAAGGTGCGCTCGATGCCGTACTGGGCTTCCTGCGTGGGATTCAGGAATCCGACGACGTGCGAACCGACGGTCCCGTCGGGATAGTAGCGCCAGTGCTCGGCGATCAGGGCGATGCACCGGAGGGGATCCGCGATCCGTTCGGCCTCCTCTACTGACCCGGCGGCTTTCTTGCGCGCCAGTGTCTCCTGCGATGATTGTTGGAGGAGCTCTTTGACGTGCAGGGAAACGGAGGGAGAAAGCTTGCGCATGATGGAAACGTAGCGCAGCGGTCTCGAGCGCAGTAAATCCCGCAGCACCACGGGATCCTTGCCGAGGGGATCTGCGAGCTTGCGTGCGATCGCTGCGAGCTGGGATTGGTTGACCTGCTCCGGATCCGCAGAGACCAGCTGCGTGTCCTGCTGCACGCTGATGCCGGGAATGCCCAATTCTTCCACGGCCGCCATCTGCACTTTGTTCGCCCCGTACAGGAGCGGGACGAAGGTCACGCGCTTCACGGCAATGCGTTCCTCGATGGAGCGGGCGAACCGCCTGCGCACCTCGGTCAAATCGGGAAGATCGGAAGCCAAGGGCGGTGGCAGGTCATTGGGGAGCGGCTCGAACAGGGGAGAGGAGAGCAACGCATCCATGCGCACCATGGGATCGAAAGCCGCCGCGTAATCATTCGTGAGCTCATGCGGGCAGAGCGCGGACCCGGCGATGCACGCGGCATGCACCTCGGGAGTGACCAGGAGGTCGGCGAGCTTTTCCGCCACCATCACCGGATTGTCGACGATGAGGGGATCGACGTAGAGGAGATCCAAGGTCGTGTTGGTGGCCAGGATGCTCGTCTCATTCGTCTTGCTGCTCTGCGAGAGAATTTCTCCGCGCCGTGCAGGAAGCACCACGCCGCCGTAGTGCTGCGCCTGCGCGTAGGAACGATATTCATCTCCCCTGAGGAGTTGAAGCTCCAAGAGGCGTGCCAGGATGATCAGGCCGGCGAGTCCGAGCAGCACATGCACGATGAGCATCCGCTGCTCGATGGTGCGGTTGCGCTGGCTCTCGGAAGGTAATCGGTACGTGTGCATGGGCGCTTCAGTATAGGGAGAGCCGCGTGTTGAGTGGAGTGGAGTGGAATGGACAAATCGGGAGGAAGCCGAGGAAACCGAAGAGTCCGAGGATGCCGAGGAAATGGACAATAGAAGACTCGTCGGTATCGTCGGTCTCCTCGGCATCGTCGGCATCTTTGACCGATAGCCGAACAGGCGAATTTCTGCTATAATGTACCGATGGCTGCAAATTCATGGGAGCAGATGGACGGCAAGACGCTCTTGGACACGCTCGAACAGCAGTGCGTGGCGCAGGGCATTTCGGACCTGCACTGTTCGCCGGAGAAGGAATTCGTCCGCTTTGAGGTGCGTCTGCACGGAGTGCTGGAGCTGCTCGCGCATATTTCGCAGGCGGTGTACACGGATTTTTTGCGACATGTGAAGTTCGCATCCAAACTCAAGATGAATATCACGAATATCCCGCAGGATGGACAGCTCGTCTTCGACGTCACAGAGAAAGATACACAAGGGGGAACCGCCGAAGGCCGTGAGCGAAGTCGAACGGTCAATATTCGTGTTGCCACGATTCCTTCGCGCTTCGGCGAGGCCATCACGCTGCGTTTCCTCGATCCCAAACGCGGCATCGTCGCACTCAAAGAACTGGGATTCCCCGATGCGATGTCCGGCAAGTTGTCCGATATGATGAAGGTGGCCAACGGACTCTTCCTCATCACCGGTCCCACGGGTTCGGGCAAGACGACCACGCTCTACGCGCTCCTAAAGACCCTCATCGGCACGCACCGCCACATCATCACGCTGGAGGACCCGATTGAGTACGAGATCGGCGGCATCGTGCAGAGCCAGATGGATGCCTCGCACGATTACACCTTCGCCTCGGGGTTGCGCTCCATTCTGCGCCACGATCCCAACGTCATTCTCGTGGGTGAGATCCGCGACCTTGAGACGGCGCAGACGGCCATCGATGCCTCGCTCACCGGTCACCTCGTGCTCTCGACTCTGCATACCAATTCCGCAATCGAGGCCATTCCGCGCCTGCTCTCCATGGGCGTCAGCCCCTACACGTTCGCTCCGGCGCTGCGTGGAGTGATGGCGCAACGTCTCGTGCGTACGCTCAGAAAGGAACTGCAGGAGGAGGGGGCGAAAGCGGATCCCGCGGACAGTGCATCCTTCGGCGGTCGCACCGTCATCGCGGAACTCCTGCAGGCAACGCCGGAAATCCAGAATCTGATCCTCGCGAACGAATCAGCAACTTCCATCGAACAGCAGGCCCGCAAGCAGGGCTATGTTTCGATGCGCGAAATGGGGGATGGGTTGGTGAAGCAGCGGATCACCGTGCAATCCGAGGTGGATCGCGTAACACGGTGAGGTTCTTCATTTGAAGTGCCCCGTTCTGTTGCATTGTTTCGGTTACGAGACACACGTGAGAGAAATCTCGGCGAAGCAGAGCGGAGCCGGATGGATCGGGTGACGCGGTAGAGGTAAGGAAGGTAAGGGAAGTAAGTGAGGTGGGGAGGCAATATATTTTTTGATACGCATTTGTGTTCTGTACCTTCTGTACCTCCCAGACCTTCAATACCTTCTCTGCCGAGTTGGCCTTGCTTCCGAGGCGCTCTTACACGTACCATGGCAGACCAATCACGCTCATCCCTGTGCTCTACTACCGACACCGCCGGAATCATTTCGCTCTCGCGGAACCCTCGCCGCTGCGCAGGGCATTGAGACCGACCATCGGGGTCATCCTGGCTTTGGTGATTCTGTACTTCGCCGGATCATGGTTGATGGACAGGATTGGGCTCGGGAACCATGCGCGTCAGACGGCCGTCGTGCTCACGATGGAACGTCAGGGTTCCGCGCAGGTTTCACTGGATGACAAGGAGTTTGCATCCGCGCAGAACGATATGAAGCTCTATGCCTCCGACCGCGTGAAGACGAGTGCGAATGGCAGAGCCGCGCTCACGTTCTTCGACGGGACGGTCATTCGGCTCGGCGACCAGACGGAAGCTGCGGTGCTCAAGAGCGATCTCAAGACGGAAAAATCTCTGCTCTCCATCCGTCTCTCATCTGGTCAAGTGTGGGTTTCGACCCCTGTTTCGCCGTCCTTCACCGGATCCGTGCTACGGACGATCGAGGCGGCGAGCGGGATCGGTTTCGACATTCCCCGCGCGACGGATGCCGTAATCGGGCTTCGATCCGTCACCGTGTACTCCGCCGCAGGGCTCGGCATCAAGCTCGCTATTCCCGGAGCGGTGGTCCCGGTGATCGTGGGTGAGGGGCAGCAGTTTGCACTTCCGGAAAATTTCGATCCCAACACGGATCTCTATCAGTACCGTTCCGCGATCGGGTCGCTGGCCTCCGTTCCCGCGTTCGTTGAGGAGAGCCGATCCCTCTACTTGACGCAGCATCCCAAGGGTCCGGTTGGGACCGGATCGGGACTGACGGTTGAAGAAGGAGCGGAACTCTCCGTTGTGAGCCCTGCGAATAACACGACGGTACGCACGGGAACGGTAAGCGTGAAAGGCGTCGTGGGAAGCAAAGTCAGCGTCGTCCGGGTGAACGGCTACCAGGCCAGTCTGGCATCCGATCGCACGTTCTTGATCGAGCTCTCTCTTCCCGACGAGAACACCGTGACGATCACCGTCGAGGCTGTCGATCAGCAGGGATCCGTGCTTGAGACGGCCGTGCGCCAGGTCACGCGTGATCTCAAACCGCCGTCATCACCCGCCATCACAAGCCCGGCTGCAACGGGGCAGACATACCGCACGCAGCGCACGGAGATTGCGATCACCGGCTCGGCCCCTCCCGGGACAAATGGCATCATCGTCAATGACTACCGTCTGCAGATCTTCAAGCCCGAGGATACGACGTGGACGTATCTGGCTTCGACCAAGCTCGACAATTTCCGTGAGGGAGAGAACGTCTTCAATGTGTATGCCATCAACGATGCAGGCAAGAAGAGCGAGCCGGCCACCCTCACGATTGTGCTGGGCGGCGAGGGCGAAGGAGTCATCAATGTCGGCAGTGCCTCCAGCGGCGCCTCCTCCGAGGTCACTTCCGAAGAGGATTTGCCCAAGAATGCGGCACTCAAACCCGGAACGGTGCTGGTGACCGGTCCGTTTCCGGGAACGCAATTTACCTCCACGGGCAGCGCCTTTCTGATTGAGGGGTCGACTCCGTCCGATACTGCGAGCGTATGGGTGAACGGGTACAAGTTGCGTCTCTACACTCCGGGCAAGACCTTCTGGAACTACATCGCCGATCCCGCGCTCGGCACGCTGAAGAGAGGGGTGAATACCTACCGCATCAACGCGCGGAATGCGAAGGGCGAGATCCTCGACACGACGACGTATACGGTGACGTATTAGTTTCTTAGGACCGGGAGAAGAGGCTCTTTTCTTGGAAGTGCCTCGAAAGAAAAGGCGGCTCCAAGTGCTTGAAGCCGCCTCAGTTTTTCTCACGATAGGGGAGTGTTCAGTACCTCCCGGACGCTCCTCCACCGCCGGAGTCGCCTCCACCGCCGGAGTAGCCGCTCCCTCCACTATCGCCTCCGCCGCCGGATCTCAAATCGATTGTTGCAACGATCGTAGCGATGTCGCCGAGAGCGGAACCTCCGCCACCTGAGGAGGGGATCATGCTCAGAAAGATCAGTAAAACGATGATCCCACCGACGATGATGAGTAGCCACACCCACCATGGCCAACCGCCTGCAGCAGCACCTCGCCCGCCGGCGGGGAAGTTCACGTTGACCCCGTCCGCCTTGTACTCGCCTTTGACAGCGAGATTGATGGCGGTGACGGCCGCGGCGAATCCTCCGGCAAAGTCCTTTGCCTTGAACTTCGGAGCCATCTCCCTGCGGATGATCTGCGAGGCTGTGGCATCGGTGAGGGTGCCCTCGAGGCCCTTACCCACCTCAATACGCATCTTGCGCTCTTCGGTCGCAAGAACGATCAAGACGCCGTTGTCCTTCCCCGCCTGACCAAGCTTCCAAGCGTGGAAGATTTTGTTGGCGAACGGCTCGATTTCCTCGCCATCCAGAGACAAGACGGTAAGGATCACGATCTGATTACTCGTGACCTTCTCCTGAGCGAGCAATGTACTGCGAAGCTGCTCGGCCTGAGCGGCCGAGAGCACCTTCGCGTAGTCGTTCACCGGTCCCTCTAACTTCATATCCCCACCAGCGTTCTGCCCGCCTTTGTTGCAGGCAGAGACCGACAGGGAAATGAGGATGCCGATGATCGCAATGACCACCAGCAGTTCGATGAGCGTGAAGGCGCGCTTACGCATGTTCATGACATGTCTCCTTTCTTGTCCTTGGAATCATTCGAAGCTGACCTTCGGAGTTTCTTTGGCTTTCTCATCGGCTTTGAAGAACTCTGCCGGCTTGAAGCCGTGAAAACTCGCAACGACCTTGGAGAAGAGCCCCGTGGTGATCTTGTTGTACGTTCCCACACCTTCGTTGTAGCGATCACGCGCAACGGCGATCCTATTCTCCGTCCCCTCTAACTGAGACTGGAGCTGCAGGAATCCTTCGTTGGCTTTCAACTGCGGGTAATTCTCCGCAATCACCAACAAGCGACTCAGAGCACCGGAGAGCTCGCTCTCCGCCGCCTTCAACTTGGCCATCTCCTTCGGATCCGAAGCGGCCTTACCGAAGTCGACCTTCCCGACTTTCGCTCTCGCCTCGGTTACCGCCGTGAAGACGGTACTCTCGTGTTTCGCGTAGCCCCTGACGGTGCTCACGAGATTGGGAATGAGGTCCATTCTCCGCTGCATCGCGGACTCCACATTCCCCCACAGCTTCTGCTGATCCACGTTGGCGGTGTTGAGAGCGCTGTACGTCCCCCACCAGCCGAAGAGGATCCAGAGCATCAGAAGCGCCAAGACCACCAAGCCTCCCAAACAAACCAATGCGAACGTTCTCATAGACTCATACCTCCCGGGACAAAGCCCAATCGTGAGAGAAACGCAGGACTGAAACGAAGTGTGTCAGCCCAGTGGTTTCTCCCACCATGCGATGGTGAGAAGGAACGAGAGAGTATTCTGTCCGCTTCGCAGACTCTGTCAATGTATTCCCATTACTTCATGTTCCCCCTAAACACAAACTCCTTCTGCGGTTTTCTCTCGCGTGGTGCATTTTCCCGTTCCTGCGATTTCGGATCTAAATCCTTGGGGTTTCCCGGATATCCAACGGCGATCATGGAACCCGGCACAAAATCCGCGGGAACGCCGAGGAGGGAAACGGCTTCGTCCACTTTGAATCCTGCCATCTGGTGCGCGACTAAGCCCAGGGCCGGACACTGGGCCGCGAGGTAGGCCGAGGCCGCGCCCGTATCGTGCAGGCCATGACGGTTCTCTTTGCCGTTAAAAGTGAAGGTCTTTTTGGCGAAGCTCACGGCGAGAAGGAAAGCACTCTTTGCCCATGCATTCCCGGGCATGAGGAGGGACTCGAGTCGTTCGCGTGCCTCTCCGTCGGTCTTGGTCGCGTATACGTAACGCCACGGTTGCTCGTTGAAGCTGCTGGGCGCCCACCGCGCGGCCTCGAAGAGGGTGCGGATTTTGTCATTCTCCACCGGACGGTCACTGAATGCGTATGGACTCCAGCGTTCGCGCAGCGCCTCGAGAATGGGCACATCCGCCGGAGCAGACTTGTGTGGGTAGTCCATGGGTGGAATCTTCATGCTACTCTTCCTTGGTCGGGAGCGTAAGTGACATCGTGCGCAGGGTCTTTTTGAAGAGAGGGGTCAGCGGAGCGACAACGGTTGTTTGCTTTTTCGATCCAGGGGAACGGAACGTGAGTTTCCAGGCATGCAGACAGAGACTGTCAATGTGTTTCTCTTCTGCGAGGCGTGCACTCTGCGGTGATGCGTAGGTTTCGTCTCCGAGCACGGGATGTCCGATGGCGCTTACGTGCACGCGAATCTGGTGCGTGCGCCCGGTGTGCAGATCGCAGGCGAGGAGCGCGGCGCCGTTCTTCGCAGAGAGGACGTGGTAGGTCGTCTGCGCGCTCCGCGAGTGCGTCGCTCCCATGACGGACATTTTCGTCCGCTGCGAGACGTGGCGGCCGATCGGGGCATCGATGTGCGCCTCGTGTTCCTTTGGAATCCCCGCGACAACGGCAAGATAGGTTTTGCGGATCGTCCGATCTTTGAACTGTTTCTGCAATGCCGTGTGCGCCTGCGGCGTCTTGGCGATGAGCACGCATCCTGTGGTGTCGCGGTCGAGCCGGTGCACGAGAACGGAAGAAGCCGCAAAGGGCAGCGCGGGAAGCTTCCCGCGCTGCTTCAAGAAAAGGTGCGCGATGCCGTTGAGAATCGTCGGTTCATCCTTCGCGATTCCCGGTGCGGGATGCATGGCGATGCCCGCCGGCTTTTGGATGACGAGGCACGCTTCATCCTCATAGAGGATCGCAAGCTTCAGATCGACCGGTGTGACATGGCTCTCGGACGCCCGTTCTCCGCTCCCGGTGACTTCCACCGTGTCGCCCGGATGGACCAGGTGCGCGGGTTTGAGGACGACCCGTCCGTTCAAGAGGACACTCCCGCCGCGCACGAGCGCGCCGGCCTTCACGCGGCTGGTTGAAGCCGCTTCGGCGAGGAACACGTCGAGGCGATGGCGCTCAGGGACGGGAAACGTCGGCATGGCAGCAGTCTAGCTCTTTTTGCGTGGGGAATGATAAGCGGAAAATGAAGGAGGTGTCTCATGCGGCCAGAGAGACTCGCCATTCTCCATGCGAAAAGGATACTAGGGAAGAGAGGGTGGTCAGTGCGAATCGGGCGGGCTATCGCCTTCGGGCACTCTGTTGTACTCTTTCGGCAATATGTCCTCACCATCTGACCTCCTCACCCGTGCCGTTGAAACCGTTGTCCCGCGCGATCTTGCCGAGAAAAAGCTCAAGAGCGGCAAGCCGATCCGCATCTACCTCGGTATTGATCCGACGGGCGCCAAGCTCCACATCGGGCACTCGGTGCCGCTTCGAAAGCTCAAGGCATTTCAGGAGGCCGGGCACGAGGTGATCTTTCTGATCGGCAGTTTTACGGCGACGATTGGTGATCCCTCCGGCCGCGACACGCTTCGCGAACCGCTCACGCTCGCAAAGGTGGAAGAGAACTTTCAGACCTACAAGAAGCAGGCGGCCAAAATCCTCGATTTCGCGAAGGTGAAGATCGTCTACAACCACGAGTGGCTGGGCAAGCTCAGATTTGACGAGATCGTTGCGCTGGCGAGTAACGTCACGGTGCAGCAGATGCTGGATCGCGAGATGTTCGCCCGCCGCATAGCGGAGGGCAAACCCATCGGTGTGCACGAGTTCCTGTACCCTCTCATGCAGGGGTACGACTCTGTGATGCTGGACGTGGACTGCGAGCTGGGCGGCAACGACCAGCTCTTCAACATTCTCTGCGGCAGGACGCTGCAGGCGGCCTATGGCAAGCGCGAAAAGTTCGCACTCACAACGCGGCTCATCGAGGGAACGGACGGACGCAAGATGAGTAAGACGTATAACAACTGCGTGTATCTGGAGGATGAACCAGCCGACATGTTCGGCAAAGTTATGAGCGTCAAAGATGATTTGATGGAAACCTATTTCGAGTGCTGCACCGATGTTCCGATGGGAGAGGTGAAGAAAATTCTGGGCGGGAATCCGCGAGACGCAAAGGCACGCTTGGCCCGAGAGATCGTTACGCTCTACCACGGCAAAAATGCCGCAACCAAAGCGGAAGAGTCATTCAACCGCGTCTTCAAAGACAAGGGACTCCCCGAGGATGTTCCCGAGGTGAAGGTGAAGAATGGGACGGCACTCATCGATGTTCTGGTGTCATCCAAGCTCGTTGCCAGTAAGTCCGAAGCACGCCGTGTGATCGAGCAGGGAGGCGTAAAGATGAACAATAAAGTTATTCAATCAATAGAGCAGGGGATCGAGGAGGGAATTGTGCAGGTGGGGAAGCGGAAATTTATTAAAATTGTTTTAAGAATTTGTTAAAGTTGTATCTGATCTTTAGATCAGGCAGGCCACCGTGTAGTGCTGCTGGCAATCCGAAGCCGTTGCCGTTGTCCCAATCGGGGCGAAGAGCAGACTGCATGCCGTCGCCACCCCTACGACGATCAATGCCGAGAGGAGGAAGGCGAGGCCGATATTGCGGGTATCGCGAGGCATAGAAGAGGTGATTACACTTGTAGGAACGTGGGAGAGAGGGCTTCCGTTACAGAAAAGGAACACATAATTAGTTCTTGGACGTGACGCGGCACCCCAGTCGCTGCAGGCTCAAGAGAGCTTGCCGATGAGAGGGCTGACCGCGCAGTGAGGGGAGAACGATGTGCAGATCCGAACAGTTGGGGAATGCGGAAACCCACTCCAATACGCCCGTCAGTGCCGTTTCGGGTGATCTTGAACAGTCGATCCGGACCGTGGAAAGTGCGGAGGTTGGCCTGCTATTGAGCATCTCGGGAGGCATGGATACAGTGTACACTCGTACACCATTTGGATGCAAGCCTTTCGATCCCAAACAGTGTTCGATCCCACGATTTTCTTTCTGGGATCAGAAAAAATTTCAATGGAGCATCGGATACTCCAAGCGAAAAAACCGACGTGATGTTGTGCGATCGCCGTCCGCTCACTGCGATCTTTGCCCGGCATTCTTCACTGCCGTCGACACGACTTCCACGACTCGAGGCTCAAATACTGGAGGAATGATATTCTCCGCTGTGGGAGAGGGGACGAGGCGGGCAAGCGCCTCCGCAGCGGCAACCATCATCCCGGGCGTGATGCGCCGGATGCGGCCATCCAGTGCGCCGCGAAAAATGCCCGGGAACACGAGCACGTTATTGAGTTGGTTCGGGTAATCGCTTCTCCCGGTCGCCACGACCGCTGCACCTGCCTGCTTCGCCTCGTCCGGCATCATCTCGGGGTCGGGATTGGCGAGGGCGAAGACGATGGGATGCGGCGCCATGACCGCGATCATCTCGGGCTTGAGCACACCGGGCTTACTGACACCGACAAAAGCATCCGCCCCCTTCAGCGCGTCATAGAGCAGGCAGCACGCATCACTCTTGTTGGTGAAAGACGCCAGCAGGTTCTTGAGCCATCCCATATCCTCACGGTGCGCTGTGACGACCCCTTTGGAATCCGTAACGATGATGTCGCCGACGCCGTACGAGTGGAGCAGGCGGACGATCGCGGAGCCGGCCGCGCCTGCACCCGAGACGACAATCTTCATCTTTGAGAGATCCTTGTCCACCACCTTCGCGGCATTGAGGAGCCCGGCCAGCACCACCGTAGCCGTACCATGCTGGTCATCGTGGAAGACGGGGATAGCGAGGAGAGACGAAAGCCGCTGCTCGATCTGGATGCAACGCGGCGCCGAAATATCCTCCAGGTTGATGCCGCCGAACACCGGCGCGATCGCCGCAATGATCCGCACGATCTCCTCCACGTTCTGCGTCTCGAGTGCGATGGGAAAGGCATCGATGTCGGCGAACTTCTTGAAGAGCGCACACTTGCCCTCCATCACGGGAAGCGAGGCCTTGGCTCCGATGTTGCCGAGGCCCAGGACGGCTGACCCGTCGGTGATCACGGCGACCGTGTGCGACTTGATGGTGTAACGCCACACGGCCTCGGGGTCTTTGGCAATCGCGCGGCAGGGAGCGGCCACGCCGGGGGTGTAGGCGCGCGCAAGATCATCTTTCGTTTCGAGAGGGACGGTGGTTTCCACGCGCAATTTTCCCCGCATCTTTGCATGGAGTTCAAGAGAAGAGTCGTCGTAGGACATTCGCGTGAGAGGAGAATGGAACGCGAGTATACAAGGATGGATCGATTCCATCACCGGGAAACCGGCAAAAGAGTGTGAACTTCACTAGACGTTCTCACATCACTTCTTCTACTGTCGCAGTCGGTATCGGTTAGACGGTCTTTGGCAGCACAGGAGGTTAAAAAGCCATGAGGCCCTTTTTACTACTCGATGCGGTCGAACTGGGAGAAGTACTCAGGAATCGCACCAGCAGGCGTGTCTCCACACTGCTCTTCAATGGTTCGGATTTCCCGTGGTTCCCGGAAGGGTTTGCCCTTCCGTTGGGAATCGACAAAAACGATTACCCGCGTCACCTCTGCGAAGAGGAGCGGGTAATCCGTGGCGTCACGCTCGTGTTCCCGATCGTCTTCTGGGACTGCGGGTCGCACCTCAGCAGAGGTGTCGTGAACGTCTTTCGCCCCTACTGGATCGAGTGGCTGGCCATCCATGACTGGATGCTTCCGCCCGATCAGCAGGAGTGGCGTGACGGGACGATGATCGAAGGTGTCTGCGCAATCGCGCAGACGCCCGCGGTCGGCAGCCTGCGCTGCCATGACTGCGCGTGGCACCAAACGTCGGGGCAGCTCTATCTCCGCGACGGAAAGGTTGTCGCCGACTGTATTGGGAGCGGCGCTTTCCATCATCGGATGTACGTGAGGCGGCTCCATTATTCGGATCCGCCCCGTGAACTGCGTTGTTACTAGTCACAAGGAAAAAGGCATGGAATGCCAAGGTCTGTCTCGTACCGATACCACACCGCACCGTCTTTCAGACAACTGGGAGATGGTGCTTTTTCATGCCATGCCACAGGAGCAGGTTCATGACGCCCAGCGCCAGCATGCCTGCGACCCCCGTCGCGCCCGCAGTGAGGTCACTGCCGCCCCTGAGATATAGAATGGAGAGTCCCAGTGTGCCATTCAGCGTGCCGTGGAAGATCGCGGCGGCGAAAACGGACTTGGCGCGCAGGGTGATGTAATTGAGGACCGGAGTTAAGAGAATCGTCCAGAGCGTCATCATGAAGACGCCAAGAAACGGATGCTCAGGGTAATTGTGTCCGAGCAGGATCAGAGGCGCGTGCCAGAGACCCCAGACCGTGCCGATGATGAGTGAAGCCCGCCAGAAACCGAGTGGCAGCAGGTGCCTCAGCAGGTATCCGCGCCAGCCCGCCTCTTCGCCGAACGCGGCGATGGCATTCACTGTTATCCCGGCGACCATGCCGCCCAGAAGCCCGAGAATCACGGGCATCCACGGGGATGAGGCAAGCTGTTCCTGCATGGCAACGAGTTGTTCTCCGGTGAGTGAGGAGCCGTAGCGCTCGAGCATTCCTTCCATGCCCGGTGCGAACGAAACGCCGGGCATCACCAGGTTGATGAAAAACGTCAGGAGTGCGTACACCGGCGGGAACACCCACGCCACGAGCCACCATCGGTTGAAACGGAACGACATCCGTAACGCAGGGCGCAGCGGTTCTCTATGGACGAAGCGGACGAAGACGAGCGAAACCAGGAGGGGCAGGAACATGTATGCCACTGCCACGATGAGTGCGCCGGGCATTTGCCATTGCCCGCCAAAGAGGAAGTAGAGCAAGACGAACAGGTAGCTCACGGCAAGAAGCGTGAGGACGAAGGTGCGGATGCGTCGTAGGGGAGGCAGGTGGGACATGCCGAATACTCTACCAGATCATTTCTTGGCTTACCGTAGCGAAAAAAATGAAAGGTTTGCTCCGCTTGCAGGCAGGGCTAGAATCCGATTGTCCTTTCCCCCCCATCTCTCATGGCCAAGAAATCCCGCACCAAGAAGAAGTCCACGAAAGTGACGAAGAGGAAAATGAAAATAGTGAAGAAGGTAAAGAAGGTAGGGAAGGTAAAGAAAGTAAGGAAGATAAGGAAAGTGAAGAAGGCCAAGGCCAAGGCGACGAAGAAGATCACTGTGGCCAAGAAGAAGCTCGTTGCGAAGATCGCCGAGCAAGTGATCGGCAAGGTGACGCACTACTACGATCACATCGGCGTCGCCGTGATCGCGGTCAACGAGACCATCCGTCTGGGCGATACGATCCGCCTCAAGCACGGGAATCATATCTTCGAGCAGAAAGTGGAATCCCTGCAGGTCAACCACACGCCTATTACCTCCGCCGCCAAGGGGCAGGAGGTCGGCATGAAGGTGGATGAGGTGGCCGATGAGGGAACGCTCATCCTCCCGGTTTAAATCCTTTTCATGCTGCATCGTCCGAAGAGCGACGGCAGAGAGCCCGTGGCGCGCGCGCTGGGGCAGACATTCGCGACCGTACAGCACCTCACGGACTTGGTGATCGCGTGGGGGAGCCGGAAATTGAAGCAGATGGGTGACCAGCCGGAACCAGCGATGCCGAAGAAAGGCGTCCTTCCGCTGGTCAAGCGCTCGTTGCGCGTTACGGCGCGGTTCGTGGGGAATTTGGGTGATGCCTATTACGAATGGTACGAAAAGCTGAAGGCGCGGAGAAGAAGCTGAAGGAATCGAAATGGTTGTTTGAAACTGGTTTGTATCCTTGACTGGTCAGGGAGAACAGGGAATCATCCTACTATGACGCAGAACGAAGAAACCCGGACGCCAGAACATCTTTCAGGAGAGACTCCGTCCGCTCTGCAGGATCGACAAGTCGCGGGCATTCGGGGACAAGCGGGTGCACGTGCGAGAGAACAGGTACCACCCGAAGTCAGCGCTGAATTGGAGAACTTGGCTGCGCGGATCGAACGTGCGGTGCGGAGGGCAACCGATAACACGATACGCAACCTTCGAGTGAAGGTGACCAGTACGGAGGTGCTACTGCAGGGGCGAACCAATATCTTCTATCGGAAACAACAAGCACAGAACGCCGTTTTTGGTCTCAGAGACGTTTCGCAGCGGCTCAGGAACGACATCGAAGTAACGTAAGAGGCAGAAGGGAAGACGAGGAGAGGCGAAAACGTGCGGCAGTGCTGTACAATGACCTCCCGGATATGGAACGGGACATCTCTTTCCTCCGGCAAAAACGTCTGTTCGTCTTCGCCTGCGCTCTGCTTGTGTTTGCCATATTCGTGGCTTTCGCTCCCAGTCTCTCGCATCCTTTCATGAGCGACGACTACCACGTGCTCGCCGCACTCGCTGGCCAGCAGTGGGATGCCCGCTTCTTCTTCACGGGCTCTGGCAAGTACCTGATTCCGGTGACCAAACTCCTGTGGACGATGGAGTACGCCCTCTTCGGCACGGAAGCGCAGGGCTATCACTTCGTCTCCCTGCTGCTTCACTTGCTCACTACCGCGCTCGTCGTGGTTTTCTTTAGCCGGCTCTTCAAGTCGCAGTGGTCGGGGCTGCTCACGGGCGCCTTCTTCGCCCTCTCGGCCAGCCATTGGCGCACCGCCATGTGGATGTCCGCACAGATGAAGATGCTCGCCGCGTTCTTCCTCTTGGTCGCCCTCTTCGCGTTCTTTTCGTACCTGCGAACGGGCAAGCGGCGGTTCCTGCTGGCAACACTGGTCGCGCAGATCGGCATGCCCTTTTCGAGCGCGCTCGGGATGGAGCTCCCGTTCGTCCTCGTCCTGCTCTACTTCTTCCTCAAATCCACCGATGAGAAGCACATCCGCGTGCCGGCGAAGCGCGCAGCGTGGACGATTGCATCCCTATTTGCGCTCTGCCTGGTCTACGTGTGTTTGCAGTATTTTCTCTACGCGCATTCCAATGTGTACTTCCTGAGCGGAACGGGATTGCGTGCGGCGTTTCTACACCTTTTCCGTGCGGGACAGTGGCTGTTCCTCGGCCTCTTCGAGGGATTCGGTCACTCCATGACGGGGTATTTCATCGGTGCGAATCCCTCCGTACTTTTGCTGCACGCCGCGGCCATGCCGATCACGATCCGCCTCGTGCCCTTAGGCCTCCTGTTCGTTCTTCTTCTGCTCCCCAGGCGTCGGGGATGCTGGATGCCCATCCTGCTCTTCGCTGCGTGGACCGTGCTCCTGTACGCCCCGCCGATTCTTCCGGATCTCTCGCAGGGACTCACCACGGATTGGTTCGTCACGCGGGCGCGCTACTTCTACGTTCCGGCGATCCCGGCGGCCGCGCTGCTCACGACGCTGCTCACCTCCGTCCGTCCGCCGAAGAGACGCCCGATGGTACGGGTGGGACTTGCGACTGTCCTGGTGCTCTTCGGCGCCGCAGTGCTTCTCGGGAACCTTCAACGCATCTCTCTGCTCGAATCGTACGCCTCCGATTACACCAAAGGATTTGCCCGCGTGCGCGACGCGTACGTGCAGGATCTCACGTCCCTCCTTAGGAACACGTGGGGCACGCGCGTGGTCACGATCACCGATGTGCCGCTCGGCCGGACCACGGGATTCGACTATGCCGGGCACAACGTGCTCCCGTCGCACCTCGCACAAATTTACCTTTCGTCGGATGAGCGCGCGTCCTTCCGCTTCCTCCCCGAGGGAGTATCCGCCGACTACGTGGTGACGGGGCAGGGGACGCTTTGGCCGCCTGTAGCTGGGCGCTGAATACCGATGGAACTTGTTCGTAAGAAGAGAGACAGCTCAAGCCGGAATGCGCTATTCTCCTTTTGACATGGCAGCCCCGTACAAGATCCCAACACCGAAACTTCTGTACGTCCACGAGAACCTGCTCCCGCACGTGCGGCACCGGTTCGGCATTGATTCGTACGAGTACCAGCTGGCGACGGATTTCATCGCGCACATCGCCGCCGAAAAGAATGTGCGCATGGGGACGCTGGAGGAGGAGTTGGGTTCGCTCTACCTGCAATTCTTCCCGCCTCCCGGGTCATTTGACGTGACGCTGGGCTTCGGGCGCAAGGGTGAGGTTTTGGCGAGGTTACTCAACAGACGCTGGGGGTGTTTCCCCACTATCCACCGTCTGGATATCACGCGCTACGAGCAGGAAGATGGCAGCCACGTCCTCAAGAGCAAGACCGATGTTTCGATCGAGGAGCAGATCAAAAAGGCAGTGACGTCCAAGTCCATCGCCATCGTGGATGACGTGCTCTTCACGGGGTTCACCGCGTTCTCGATCTTAAACCTGCTCCCGCGCCACGCGTGCGACTGCATCCACCTGTTCTTCACCCGCGGCATGGAGGTGACCAGAAAGAGCCTCGAGGAGAAGGGGCATCGTGCGGCGATCGGGGTGTGCCTGAAGGGCAAAATCGAGGAGGACGTGAGCACGATCTCTTCCATGAATCTCGTATCCAAAGGCGCGATTCATACGCCAACGGAAGGGGATATCTCGTACGCGCAGCGGCAGGAGTGGGTGGAAGCGTGGTTCCCCGCGCGCACCAAGCGCATTTTGGATCTGGCGCACGCCATCACGGACCTGGTGAAATCTTTCGAACCCACGTCGGAATCGGAAGAGACGATCGTCTAAAATGACCCGCAGGATCCGAACATCGTGTTCGGGTGTCCTGCGGAGCGTTCGGCTATCAGTCCCACCAGTGGCCGCCGTACCTGCTCGGACGTTCCGACGGTGGCGGGGGAGGAGGGGTCGGGACGAAGTGTTCTTCGGCCGGAAGGGGCAGAATCTTCTTCTGCGCGAAGCAGTCGTCGAGCCATCGCTTGAGACGATGGCGTTCCTGCCGATCCATGGCTTGCAGGCTCTCATGTGTCTTGAACACATGGTCCGGCTTCTGGGTTAGGTTTTTCATGCCGTACTCCTGGGGGGACTTGGGATAGGGGCCACTCACGCTCTGCTCTTTCGTGGATTGCTCCACAAAAATGCAGGGAACGAGTGGCTGGAAGTGTGAAAGAGCGTGGAGCGTTGTGAAACGTTTCTGTGAATTTTCAAGTATTTGACCATTGTTCCTGACGTATAGGAAACGGAGATGGCACAGCTGATGTGCGCCACCCCCGTATCCCCTCATAGAGCCACATCCTGCGGCTTCAGCAGAATCTGAAGCGCATCTTGCGGACAGTTATTCTCATGAAGAACATGCCAGAGCAATCGGTGACGTCCGATGTCGATGACTCGGACAACGGAGAATCGACAGCCGTCGTTGAACGGCTTGAAGAGATCGTGCCATTGGTTTCCCTGGCGTTCCCATGCCTGGAGAATGTCATCCAAATGGACGTCATCAGGAAAATCATCAACGGTCAGGATCTGCGTCCGATTTGGCTTACACACTGTAAGCCGTATGTAAAGACGACCGATCTCATTCTCAAGTAGCTCGAGGCTGTGGGGCATGCCGCCCCACCTCAGCGTCTGCGCTCGTCCGGACATGTCAGTTCTCCTGTGAGAGTAGGGAGGGGAACCGGCCCCTCCGTTTGTTGAACGAAAGAACCAGATGACTCCCTACGAGAGGTGGTGTGAAGGAGCGGAAAAGTGGCTGAGACTAGCACAAAGTAGATAAAAATCGAATGGGTATTATTCCTATTGATGCGTACGCAGGAATCAGGCTTTCCAATAGCCTTGCTTCCCATTTGAAACATGGGCTAGAGTGCGCCGCTATGGTCGAGAGCGAACCGGCAACACCGCCGAAAGAGCCCGTGGACCCGAGGCATCAGGCTCTCCTGACGCTCAGCGAATGTATGTCCGAAATGCAGGAGTTGGCGCGGCAGAGCCAGAGCGACAGAGTGTTCTTGGGCATGGATCACTTGCGCAGGGCGGTGCGTGCAAAGCTCGACGAGTATGAACATCCGCGCATCCCAAGCCCGCGTGAGATCGCGCTTATGCAGTGGGCGGCCGAGCACGGCATCCCCGGCGACGCCCCGTACGCCGTGCAAGGCAACATCATCACCATGCATAGACGGTGGATGGAACATATGGCCAGGAAGATATTTCAAAAGAGCAGTCGTCGCATCTGTTTGAATGATGTGAGGACCGCCGGATTTCGCGCAGTCATGGCATGCGCCTGGAACTTCGATCCTTCGTGCCATGGCACGGATTTTCCATCCTTCGCACGGCCGCTCGTGATTGCCGCCATGCAGCACTGTCTCGCAGTGGGGAAAGTGGACCTCCCCAAACAGACGTCGATAGAATTGCTCTTGAGCTTCATCGGCAGGGAGCCTGCGCCGGAAGAGGCTCCCGCGTCGTCTCCCGTCGTTGCCTCACCCGCAGTTACGACGGATTCGCCTTCGCCCCTCCCCGCAGCCGCGCCAGCAGCAAAGCCCGTCCGTCCCGCACCTTCCGCAACTCCGAAGCCGCGACGAGATCCCCCTCAATCTTCCCCTATGGTCGCTACGTTGGCGCCGGAACGGCAGTCGGAAATCGAGCGGAAGCGGCGCTTCTGCGATTGGGCAAAATCTACGTATCAGATTCCCGTCGCGCAGGATCAATTCGACCAGGCGGTAAAAGCAATTGTAGAGAAGCACTATCCTCTCGCAAATGGTGTCGTAGATAAAACAGATGGCCTCAGTTCGTTCCGTGGCGGCAAGAGCGCCGTACGTCGCGAGGCTATGCGTCTGCTGCCGGAGCGCGTGCGCGATTTCGACCCCGCGGGCGGCGAGCACTTCAATCAGTTTTTGACGGTCTGGCTCGCGGCCGAACTCAAAGCATTTGTGGCCGGGAACGGCAAGAAGAAGAAGGAAGCATGAGGAGAAACATTTTTCACATCTGCTACTCTGCCTGCATTATGTCTGACAAAGAGATTGATCCCTACGCCCACTACTTCACCGCAGCCGAGGCATCATTTACAGCCATTCGTGACACTGCGCGCTGGCAGGATCCCCCCATTGCAGCGGCACTCACCACGATTCGCCGCAGAGTGCTTGCGGGAGGATTTCCGGTGAACATGGAGGTCGAACCGCTTGATTACACCAGCTCTGACCCGTAGAGCAGCAGGGCGCCGATTGCGATCGCCACGACTGCAAGGACAGGGCGCGTGCCGGCGTCGTCGAAGACCTTGTTGGTCAGGCTGACAAGCTTCGCCGGGAACCACGCAGCGGTGAGGCCCTTGATGAGCCCGAGCCACGCCACGATGCGGATCAGCCCTGCAGCATCCGTTCCGATTGAATAATTCTGCTTTAACGTGAGGACCGTGATCACGACGATGACCGCGCCCACACAGCGCAGGTGCCACTCATTGCGCAGAAGTTCCTGCACGAAGGCAAAGGTTTTCTCACCTGAAATAAGGAGCGGAAGAGCAAGCAAAAGAATGAAAAGGCCGATGATGATGGTGAAGGTTTGGAGTTCCATGATGCGAAAGTATACGCGAAAGAAAAGAGGAGTATAGTGTGCAGTTGCTATGAACCATCTCTCCCCCCACACCACCGGCCTTGCCCTGGGCGGGCTTCTCGGCTTTATTCATCTGCTCTGGGCCGCGCTCGTTTTTACGGGCTTTGCGCAGACGGTCCTGGATTTTGTCTTCCGCATGCACATGCTCACCACGGGCATCACGGTCGACGCCTTCTCCTTCACCCGGGCGATCGTCCTCATCATCATGACGTTCGTGGTCGGGTACGTCGTGGGCTGGCTCTTCGCCACAGCGTGGAACATGGCGACGAAATAGCGTGAGAGAGAAACCTAGCGGTTTCTCTCTCACGAACTCTCTTTTCCCTTCAGTGGTGCGGCTGCAGCGCTGGGGCCCGTCAGAGCCACCCAGCGCTTCGCCGCGATTGTTCACGAATGCAAATTGCAGGAGCCGCCAGCCGGTTCAGAGTCTCTCAGGATCTCTGTCGGTGTCATCCCGAGCTCTGTCGAGGGACGACACGGTCTCAGTGTCATGGTTCGACCCAGCCTTCGCTTGCGAGCTACGGCGGGCAGACAGGGCTCACCATGACACGCGTATTCGAAGCTGATTTTTCATGACAGGGAGGCTAAAAGTCGCTAGATTCAGTCCCTTTATGGATCTAGGCGAAACGCTCGCTTCCGGCCGCATCCTCCTCCTCGACGGCGCCATGGGGACGGAGCTCGATAAACATGGCCTGCAGGGACAAAGTGACGTCAATCAGAAGCATCCCGGAAAAGTGATCGCCATACACGATGCCTACCTGAAGGCGGGGGCGCAGGCCATCACCACGAATACCTTTCTCTTAAACAGGCTCACACACGCCGCCGTGCGCGACAAACCTGATCTGGATTTCCTGAATCGCGTGGGCGTTGCGCTGGCGCGGGAGGTTGCGGGAAAAGACCACTTTGTGCTGGGCGGCATGGGACCCACCGGACGGGTGTTCGACATGGATCCTCTGATGAACGATGGAGCGGTACGGGCAGCGTATATGGCGCAGGCGCAGGTCCTTGCCGAAGAGGCGACGGATGGCCTGATCATCGAGACCATGACGAGCCTGCGCGAGGCGCTGCTCGCCCTCGATGCCTGTCGCGAGGTGACCGACAAGCCCGTGATCGTTTCGATGTCCTACTACACCATGAACAAGGGCATTCGGACGCTGAATGGCGATCGCCTTTCGCAGTGCGCGCAGCAGCTTGAGGATGGGGGAGCGGACTCAGTAGGAACCAATTGCAGCAAGTTCCTGATGTATCAGATGGCGTGGGTAGTCATGGCCATGAAAACAGCAGTAGAGAGGGTGCCCATCATCGCGCAGCCCAATGCCGGCCAGCCGCACGGCGAAGCCTCAACCTACGATATGATTCCGGAGCAGTTTGCGGATGGAGTAGAGCTTTGCATCGATGCGGGAGCGACGGTGGTGGGTGGGTGTTGCGGGGCGGGGCCGGAGTGTATCAGGGAGGTGAACGAGCGGATCAAACACCTATAGCAGCAGCCGTTCCTGGCTGTGAATGTCTGGCTGCGGATTCGCTAGTGTTGATTTTGCTTCAGGTAGGCGGCAATGCGTTCCTGATCTTCTCTGCCTTTCTCATTTTTTGGATAGAGCTCAATGACGATGAATTCGATGGATTGTTTGTGACGCGCGTAGACTAAACGCAATTTGTTTCCTCTCAGTGAAACACAGGGAATGCGTGCTTTGTAGAGAGAGCAGGATTCCGTTGCTTTGAGCAGGCAATAGTTCTTGTTCGAAGCAGGAAAGCCCTTCTCCTCCTCCAACTTCAGCGTGAATTTGCAGAAGCGCTCCAGATCAGCGGGGAGTGTCCGGTACTTCTTCAGTAACCTGTCAAAATCATGTTCCGCAGGGCCGAAGAAACTATAATTCGTCATGATCATCGCGGACGGAAAAAGCCGCATCGCGGAAGAAGACTGATTCGTAATCGATGATCTCGTGCATATCGTGCACCTTCCACGGAGTATCCCTATGAGCGATGTCACTGATTTCTGTTGCTGACTTTCCGCCGTATTTCTTCAGCACTTCATCAATGGTCTTTGTCTCATTTGCATTAAATCCATCTAAGTTTGGCTTTCGCAACGGCAGGTATTTAATCTGTTCATGGTCAAAATACTTTCCACGAATCTCCTGCAATTCTCCATTCTTGATCATGCGTCCTACGATGGCCGCGAATTCCACCGGAAGAGGACCGTAGGCCTCCTTTTGGTACGTAGCCCCGATGATCTGCTCTTCGTATTTCTCGTAGTGATCGAAGTCGATGAAGTAGAGCAATTTGAAGAGCACGGTTTTGCCCACATTGGGGAATGCCCCGACTTTGCCCAAAACATAGAGAAGGACTTCTTTGAACTTCTCTACATTTTCCGGTTTCACGGTGATCTGCGGTCGCGGGTCGCGTTCCTGGGGTACATCCTTTCCCCGTTCTTTGGATGGTTTCTTCAGAACCACATCTTTGGCAGCAGGGAGTTCTCCGAGCGAGAGAGCATCCACAGAAATGCCAAAGAGCTCCGCGCACGCACGCGCCTGTGCCAGTTTGAGATCCGCTTCTCCCTGCTCTACCTTGGCAAGGTGCTGACGCGATACGCCGATCGCCTCTGCAAGTTGCTCCTGTGTGAAACCATGCTTTGCTCGCAAAACGGTGAGGATGTGAGGCATGTTGAGAGAGGGGAGGAAGTAGCTTCATTATAGAGATGTCATCAATTTAGTCAATACTTTGTTGTAGATTCTAACATACAGTTGCTGTTGCGGGGTGGGGCCGGAGTGTATTGGGGAGGTGGGGAGGAGGGTGCAGTAGAAAAATGCAAAAACCTTATGTCCATTCGTAAGTACGATTTTACTAAGCAATAATTGTAACTTTCTTATACAGCATCGGAAGACAATTCTGTCGAAGTCGAAACTTAGTGCCGTGATTGTGTCCAGTGCGTGCATCAAAATCTACAAGCAACTTTGTTTGTTCAATTGCTTTCAAAAATCCATCAAAATTAAAACCCTGAAGCATCATGATTTTTTCATATTTAAAGAACTCCTTTCCATTTTCTTTCTTTGCCTTTGCCTGAACATAGAACGAATTGAGCAATTTTGTTCCTGCCTTATTTCTTAAATCATCAAAGCCCCAATAGGGTTGAGGGTTTAATTCTCCTAACCCAACTTTCTTATGAACTGACTTTAACCATTTTGCGTGCTTTTTCGACGCTTTGGTAGCATCAAAAGAAATTAAAACCTTACGCTCATTTCTATCAATTTTTACCATGAAGCCGCGGTCACTTCTTGAGAGTCCATTGATTGTCTGCCGAAAGCTCATTTCAGATTTTGGATATTTTTTTCCTGCCTCTTTATGTGCCCAGCCATACTTCAGTAAAAGAATTGCAGGCACAAAATTTAAAGCCCTTGGAGACGGCTCAATATGAAACAAAGTGGTTAACGAAGCAGAGTTGAGACGTTGCGTTTTCAATTCCCATTCTGCCGCGTTTGGAATGGGTAGATTATTTTCAGTAATTCCCAATAGATCTTCTAATGTGTTGCCAATACCTCCGCTGTTTCCATGTCGTCCGCTGGGAATCCAGCCTTTTTGAGTAATTTGAAGGAGTTGTTTTATAAGAGATTCTTTTGTAAATATTTTCATAGTTATGCATGAAGGAGAGAAAGCTGCCTTCGTAGTGACACACAAGGTTTTCTTTGAGTGGATACAAGACCAAGCCGCTCCTCGGCCATAGTGCAATAATCTGGTGATAATTCGATTCCGATATAATCTCTCCCGAGAAATTGTGCTGCAACGGCGGTTGTTCCTGAACCCATAAAGGGATCGAGGACAATTCGAGCTTCTGTAGAGGAAATGATGCGATCAATTAATGAAAGAGGGAAGGCAGCCGGGTGTGGATTATCCATTTCTTGCGTAAACTCCCAAACATCTCCATAGGCATTGGCTTTGGGCGCTAACTTGAATTCTGATTTTGCAATTAGATAAATTACTTCATAAGTTGGTAAGAAATACCCGGGATTAAAATTAATGCCACCTTTTCGTTTCCAGATAATGATCTGTCTTACAGGAAATCCGGCGACAATATCCTGTCTGTCTTGAAGTAATCCATTTTGGACTCGCCATTTATGATTATAGAAAATGGCTCCGTCATCTCTAATTACTCTATACATTTCAGTCAGACAATCTCGCTGCCATTTTACATACTTATCATGAGGCATGGCATCGTTATGATGAGAGTAGCCATTAATCAATGCGGCATTTGACCATTTTCCTCCTCTGCCATCTTTCATTCCATTACCAGTAGAATTTTTGAGATTGTAAGGTGGTGAAGTAACAACAAGATCCACACTTTTATCAGGAATTTTCTGCATAACTTCAATGCAATCGCCGCAGACGATTCTATTCAAAAAATCACTAGGATATTTCATGTAGCTTAATGTAGCACAGTTTTTCATCTCATTAGGGTGTATGGATTTTTCCTAATGCAACATGAAAGAAATATTGTGGTGTATAGATGTACACCTTTTCTGTTCTCTTCTTTTCTTACGGCAAATCCTCGCAAGCGACACCATCATCATCTCCATCGAGACCGTGCACGTCGCTTCCTGCTTTCTCTAAGCATGCTTTGTATACCTCCTGAGCTTCACTGTGGCTGGTGAAGTCCGGACAATTGTAAATGTTCGCGCTGCAAATGATGTTTGCTGAGGTTCTCGCCTCTGTCTTCGCAGAGGTTTTCGCTTCGGTCTTTGCCGACTTAGCCGTGTCCGATCCACCGTGACAGTGGTACTCACCGGTTTTCTTGTTCGTATGGCAGCCATTGGCATCTGTGCCGCCGGGGTGCGCGAGTGCGAGAGGGGAGTACAGGAGTAGCGCCGTGGCAATGCCGAAGATGATTCGGAAAGATACTTTCATGATCGAGAAGTCACGTCGAAAGCGTAAAGCCGATCACCAGCGCAGTGCCCACGATCACAGCTGCCAAGACGATTGCCATGCTCATGTTCCCTTTCTCAATTTCCTTCCACTCATCGATGGGCGTGATCCACGAAAAGATCTTGAGGAGGATACTGAGTGAAAGAGCCATCGAAATTGCTCCGGTCAGCGCCCAGCCGAAGGTGATCAGGTACTGTAGGAAGATGTGGGAGATACTCATAGGAAATATGCTATGCGCAGCGTGGGGAATTTTCAATTTGCACTCATTTACTTCCCATGAAATTTCCGGTGCACCTCTTTGAGTTTGAGGGTTCGTTCCCCTAATCCGCCCAATGATCAAAATCAGAGGGCATCTCTGGTTCATCGTAATCCAGGATGTTCTTCTGCGATTCATCGCCCTCTGGCCATATGGAACGAATGTGCTCTCGGGTCACTGCACTCACTTCCGGAGGGAGGGGAGTCCCGTCGGGTGTGTCGTTCTCAGGCTCAGCCCACGGGTCCCTGTCGGTGGGCTCAGTCGGCTCATCCCAAGCTAATTCTGCAATGTCTTGTTCGGCATGAGGATGCATAAACAGGACTTGGAAAATAACATTTTCGGTCTAGCAATACAGAACAGGTTTCTCCATTGAATATTCGGATTACGACAAGGCGATCATCGTCTCGGGCGATGGAGATTTTCACTGCCTGATTGAATACTTAGAAAAGCGCGGGAAACTCTTGCATGTGCTCATTCCCAATCCTCAAAAATACTCCGCGCTCCTGCGGAAGTTCCATAAGTACTTTGCCTATATCAGTGCCTTGCGTCAGAAACTCGAATACAAAAACGAGAGGGAGTAACCTTCGGACGGAACCTTAGGTGTGCCCTCTCATCGTGATGTAGCCATTGTACGCAAGAGAGAGAGACTGATAGCAATATGCTAAACATTGTAAAATATGCTATTTCCCGTGATATTTCCTATGCACCTCCTTCAGCTGCGGGTTTGTCACATGCGTATAAATCTGTGTGGTGGAGAGGTCTTTGTGTCCAAGCATTTCTTGTACTGACCTCAAATCCGCCCCATTCCGCAGTAAATCCGTGGCGAAGGAGTGGCGCAGGGTATGCGGCGAGGGGTCCGAGACGATCCCTGCCTTCAGCGCGTACTTCTTCACAATGTTGTAGATCGAGATGCGAGACAGGCGATATTCCTCACCCGGAGGCATGACTTCGAGTGCCTGCTCGTGATTGCGGATGAACAGGGGAGTGAGGTGATCCATCCGGGATTCCAAGTACGCCTTGAGGGCATCGGTTGCGCGATCGGAAAGGAAGACTACACGCACTTTGCCGCGCTTGCCTCGTACAGATGTTTCGCGCGTCTGGAAGTTCAAGTCCTTGCGGTTGAGGCTGCGAAGCTCGGCCAAGCGAAGGCCGGTCGAGAAGAAGAGCTCCAGGATCGCTTTGTCGCGCTTGTCGTTGCGTGTCTCGGTATCGGGGGAGGCGAGTAGGCGTTCCAATTCGTCGTGGAAGAGGACTTTCACTTTGCGTTGGTCCTCTTTGAAGCGCGTTACGCGGTCCGGCGGGTAGCAATCCATCTCTTCCTCTGAAATAAGATATCGCAAGAAAGCACGCAGTACCGTCAAGTAGTGGTTCTTGGACCGGACGGCGAGTTCCTGTTCGTGCGCCGTTCGGTACATGTGCAAATTACTCTTGAACATGCGGATGGTGGCTTTGTTGATTTCGGCAGGGGAGTTGAGCTTCGATAATTGCTGAAAGAGGGTCAGGGACCTCCTGTAGGACTCTATCGTCAGGGGGGACTTGTTCTGCTCGCTCCTCAGGAACACTAAGTACCGCTCAATGGCGTTCTCGAGGGGAGTTTCGGCCGGGGCGGGGGACTTGGGCATGTTAGGGGATAGGGATAGGGTTAGGATTGAGTGGTAATAACAGTGCTTTGGAGCTCATGAAGATTCCTTCCTAACCCTAACCCTCATACCTAGCCCTAACAGAGGGGAGAGGGTTATCCACATCTCTCCCGATTAACATAATGCATTTTATGTTAACAAATCAATTGACAGACCAAATGATCTGATTTTGTGATCATAAAGCCAAGAACATCCGGTTCCACCTCATCGGGGATGCCATGTTGTGCAATCTCATCGAATGGAAAGAGGTGCGTGATGATCATGTAGTAGAGGAGTGCGACCACTTCCCTGCCGATGCTCTTCATTTCGAATGGCCAGGTCGAGTCCCAGTCGCTGGGGAGGGTACGGATGTCCTCCCATCCCTGTTGAGAGGCCAGGTAGGTGATGCGTGCGAGGTGATACCGGTCCGAGATGCCAATTACGGTCGTACAGGAGCCTGTGAGGGGCCGTGAGTACAGAAGGTTCTCCCACGTGGATCTGGCCTTGTTTTCGAGGGTCAAGTCCCCTGCCGCGATTCCGCCATCCAGTGCTACATCACGCATCACTTCCGCCTCGCTCGCCACTCCCGGCTCCCCCTTGCCACCGGTGAGGATGATGTGTTGCAGTAATCCTTCTTGGTAGAGACGCGCGGCCGTTTTGACCCGTCTCGTAATCCCCGGTCCGGGCAGCGAACCCTTGTGCACCGCCGCTCCGAACACGATACCGCAAACTTGCCTCGAACCCGAGCCTTGCGAGTGGTTCTGGGCCACTCCCCCTCCCTCTTGCTCCTCCAGGTGAGCTGTTCCGTCGAAATGAGATATCACGATGAGCGTGAGCGTTCCCGCAACCAACAGAGGCACGAGAATTATCGCTGCGGTAAGCCATTTCAGAAACCTCTTGAGATGCGAAATCTTCATAAGCTTTGGACGGGTTCAACGTAGATGTGCGTGGGGATGGGAGGGAGTTTTGGGCTCCACGGAGGCCAGATCGAGATCTCCACCTGATCCACTTCCGGCAGGTTCTTGATGATGCGCAGGGCATCCTCCACGGGGAGTCCCGTCACCTTCTCACGTACCTTTTTGGCGAATTGCGCGCCAGTGGGGCTGAGAGGATCCAAGATGAACTGCTCCGTGCCCGAGAGATCCACCGTGATCTTGATCCACGACAGGTCATCGGCGTAATCGATGACGTGCGCTACGAGGCGGGTTAAGGTGAGACTCTCTCGGAGTAAGCGCCGCTCCGCCCGGACATGCGCCGTGAGTTCCGCGATGAGGAGATTTAAGACCGCCTTCGTGTCGTAGCCATAGGTGGTGTAGACGATGGTGCCCTCCACGGGGACGGACGATACGATCTGCCCCACGAATTCCGTCGGGAGGACGAAATTCTCGTAACGGGTGGTCGTGAGCTCGTCGTAGTAGAGCATCTCGAGTTGCTCATCGGCATGCTGGGCGTTCCAGAGCGTCTTCTCCTCGTCCGCCATCTGTTTGGCCATAAGCAGGAGCTCGCTCTCCAACTGCTTGCGGGCCAATTTCAGATCGTCCTTGGTGAGGACGGTGCGCGAAGATGTCACGCCTCCCGATGCGGTGACGAGATTCTCGGCGTAGACCAAGGATTTCTCGGTCGGCGGTAACCCCACGAACTCCCACTTGCGTCCCGCGGGCACGTTGCCCCGCTGCCCCACGATCTGACCATACAAATCCAAAGGATCAGCCTCCGCCATTACCGTTACACGCTGACCCGGCTCAAGGAGAACTGATTCTGCGATGCGGAAGACGATGCCTGCCTGGTTACTGAGCCTCGTCCCCTTGCGGAAGGAGTACGGCTCCTTGGTCGTGTTGATCACCGTCATGGGTACCCGGGCGCCGACACCGCTGAATTCCTGGCTGATGCGATCGAATGTCATCGTACGCGTCACCTTCACCTGTACGGGTTTGAGGGGCATGGTGCGCACTCTGTCGGGCACCTGCGTCAGTGCGCCGGTCTGCACGAGGAAGATATTCACGGTGTGCGTGACGGTATCCTCCCGCGGTTTTACCCGGATCTCGGCCGAAGGGAGCAGCCGAAAGAGCACGAAGAGGAAGAGCCCCGTGCTCACGAAGATGAAGATCCAGATGCGTAATTTGGGAAGCGACAGAATCCCCATGCCCTGCAGCTGTGATCGGAGCTTCTGGCGCCACAGGTGAGGGGAAAATTCACGCAGCGCCTCTTCGCGGGCGGGATGCCCTTCGAGCACGAATTTCACCTCCTGCGTAGATGTGAGAACGCGAAAACCGTGCAGACGGGCTGCTGCGATGAGTGGCGAGCGCTTGGTGGCGACCCGTACGCGGCTGCGAACGGCCTGCAGCGCCTCGTAGAACTTCCGCTGCTCGGAGCGGTCTTTGAGGAGCGGACCCTCGAGGGTGGAGAGGAGGAGCAGGAGTTCGCCGTTGGTCTCGGCAGCACGCCGGACAAACGCACTCCAGGACTCCCCTTCCGAAGGGATGAGGACGATGAGCGGTTCCATCGTAAAGATGTGGCGCTCTATTGTGACATTGTTGGGTGCCGGTGACCATCCCTGCCTGCCTGCCTCACCCCCTCTCCCCCTCTCCAACCCTGCCACGATTCCTGCATGGAGAGGGGGCACACGTTTGTCGTTCTGAAAAAGCTTAGAAAACAGAAAGAGTACGCCCCCTCTCCCGTTGGCGTTGGGTGGGTGGGGAGAGGGGGTTGGGGGGTGAGGCAATATTTCTCTTCACTTCTTCTCCAGCGCCTTCAATGCCGGCATCTCTTCGCCGGAGAGCATCTCGAGCATGGCGCCGCCGCCCGTGCTCACGAAGGTGTAGCCGTCCATCGGATACTTGTACTTCATGTGGAAGTCGATCGTGTCTCCTCCCCCGATGATGGAAATAGCGCCCTTGTTCGTCGCTTCAACGATAGCCTCGGCAATGCGCTTGGTGCCATGCGAGAAGCGATTGAGCTCGTACATACCCAAGGGTCCGTTCCAGATGATCGTGCCGGATTTCTCGATGATCTTTTTGTAGCGCTCGATCGTTACCTTTCCGACATCCAGAACCATCATGTCTCCTGCAACGTTCTCAAGCGGCAAATCCAGTTTTGTGGCCGCCTCCGTCGCCTCCGTCGCCACGACCACGTCCCGGGGCACATGAATGTCGGCAAGCGCAACTTTCTCCCCCTCCAGCATGAGTTCCTGAGCCCGCTCGACTTGATCCTCCTCGTACTTGGAAGTACCCACTTCAAATCCGCGCGCGGCGATGAACGTGTTGGCGATGCAGCCGCCCAGAAGAATGTCATCCCCTTTGTGCAGGAAGGATCGAATGACCGGAATCTTCGTTTCCATCTTTGCCCCGCTGATGATGAGGGTGACGGGACGGCGCGGGTCATCAAGCACTGAAGCGAGCATCTGTGACTCCTGCAGCAAACCCGGGCCGGGATAGGCCGGGAGCAGACGGGCGACGGCGCAAGTGCTCGCCTCCTCGTACGTATGGCAGGACGCGAATGCGTCGTTGACGTAGGCGTCGGCGAGCGCGGCGAGCGCTTGACCAAATGCGGTCTGCTCGCTCGGGCTCCCCTCCTCCTCCGGTGAGAAGCGGACATTCTCGAGGTACAGGATCTCTCCGTCTTTCAGCGCCGAGGCCAGCTTCGCCACCTGCGAACCGACGACATCCGTCGTGTGCGTGATGCGCACGCCGGGCAGAAGCGTCTTGAGGTGCTCGGCGGCCATCCTGGTCGAGAGCTTGGGATCCGGCTTGCCTTTGGGCCTGCCGACGTGCGTCATGAGAATCAATCGCGCCCCCATCTTGAGGAGGAGTTGGAGCGTGGGAAGTGATGCGCGCATCTTCTTGTCACTCTTGAGCTTTCCGCCGGCATCCGTTTCGATGTTGTGATCGACGCGCACGAGCACGCGTTTCCCTTTCAGTTTCGCTTCTTTGAGGAGGAGGTAGCGCATGGCAAAAGTGTACTGATTCCGGAGGCGAATTCGAGTCGAGTGAGGTTGACATGACTGCGGCAACATAGAATGCTGATCGTAACCGCGTGCTCACCGGATGTGAGCGTTTCGATCGATCCTGTTTCCGTAAAGGGGACACAATCATGCGACGACTCGCGGCCTTCACGTTCGCCTAAACCCGCAAGCTCATGGGTTGAGCGAGCGAGAGCTGATTCGTCCTCCACGCCGAAACCGTCGGGTGGGAGGAACAAGCCGGATCTCTCTGACTCGCACAGCGAACGAAGGGGGTCTGTTGGTTCACTCCAGCAGGCTCCTTTTTTTGGTACACTGGTTTCAGTGACCATACTTCGTGGTCACCTATTTCCTTTCTTTCTGTGGAGGTTGGCCCTATGGCAGACACACAGTGGTTTGTCTTCTCGTCCACCTCTACTATGCAGCGATAGGTCTACGAGACTGATGCGCTGCAGCAGGGCGCGGAGGGTCACTCGATCTTCCGCGCCAGCTTTAACAATTCGCCAAGGAATATGTTGAGCTGACTTCTTGCAGGGAGAGATGAAAAGCGCATACTTTCGACAGCGTTGTTGTGCCCTTCTGGGCAAACCTTCGATCCTTTCACCTTATTGTTGGAGGAATTGTCTCATGAAACAGGCAACGACGTTCGACTTCGAATAAGCCCTGGGCCTTGGGCTTCGCGGCTCACCATTTTATTGCAGTGGGTTACGCTGTGAGTCGCACGAAGAGAGAGTCTTAGGTGGACACCTTGCGCCATCTGAGACTCTTTTTCTACATACCAAAAAGCACCCCGCCTTTGTTGACAACGAATGTCACTCCCCTTCTCCGCGCCTCGGGTTCCACGTGGTCTAAGAGCGGAATGATCTTCTTCTGCAGATCCTTTCCCACGATGTATCCGCGGCGGTCGAAGTGGAACATTTCGCTCAAGCGCTCCGGCAGGTTATTTTCCGTCGTGGGATACACATCCATCGAGGCATCCATCTCCTGCTCGCGAAAGTGCGCATTCCACTCTTTGAGGATTTTGGAAGCATCGGGAACGTGCCCGATGATGCCGTAGAGTTCGCGATTGGGGGAGGTTCGGGGCTTGGTCATAGGAGGAGTATGCCATAGAGTATTGTCATCCTGAGCTCTGTCGAAGGATGACGTGCCATGGTTCGACAGTGCTCACCATGACACTTATATATGAGCACAGCCACGCAAATCATCGCATGGACGAGTCTTGTCACTTTCATGTTCACGGTGATCCTGTACCTGCTCGCGCTCAAACTTTTTCCGAAGTGGGGTCTTTTGGACTTCCCCGAACGTTACGGCCTTACGCGTGCGCGCATTCCCTACCCCACCGGCATCCTCGCCGTGATCGCATTTCTAGCGTTCTTCGCAACCTTCGAATCTACTCTCGCCCTCAAGCCTTGGTCTAAGCAGGCATGCGGACTGATCGCGGGCACCGTGCTCCTCACGATCATTACTTTCCTGGATGACCGCCGTCCCCTCCCCTCCTCGCTCCGACTCCTCACGCAAATCGTCGTCGCGCTCGTGATCTTCCTCACGGGAACGCGCATTTATACCCTCACGAATCCTCTGGCATCCATCATGGCAACGGACGTGATTCCGCTCCATACCTTCACGCTCCCGATTGCGGTGCTCGATAACCCCTCCCTCTTTGGCATGCTCTTTACGGTGCTCTGGCTCGGCCTCACCATGAATGCCTTGAACTGGTTCGACGGCATCCGTGGGCAGGTGAGCGTGCTCTCCGTGCTAGGTTTTGTGACCATTGGCCTCCTCTCCTTGAGCGACCGCGTGGGGGATTTTTCGCTCGGTCTGATTTCGTTCGCCCTCGCGGGTATCGCATTAGCCTGCCTGCTCTTTGACCGACCCGGTCCCCTGGCTCTCATCGGCGACACGGGTGCCATGTTCTTCGGGCTCCTGCTGGGCGTGCTCACGATTTTCACGGGCGGCAAGGTGGCCACTGGGTTTCTCGTGCTGGGTGTTCCCCTCATCGATTCTTTCCTCGTGATCGTGCGCCGGATTCTCAAGGGAAAATCCATTTTCGCGGGCGATGTGCAGAATGAGCACCTGCATCACCGGTTACTGAAGCAAGGCTGGAACGAGTGGCAGATCATCACGCTCACGGCATTCCTCGGCACCTCGTTCGGCATCACGGCGCTCTTCCTCTCGACTTTGGAAAAATTCCTGGCCGCACTGGCGCTCTTTCTGATCATGCTCCTGCTCTCGATCTATTCAGGAAGAACATCCCTGCGCCCTACCCCCTAATCCTATCCCTTCGTTCTACCACCTCATCGTCTACGTTCCCACGAAAGCAGCACAGAATGTTCGTTTTGCGATGGCGAAAGCTGGAGCGGGCAGGATCGGCAACTACGACAGCTGTTCATTCTCGGGCAAAGGGACGGGCCGTTTTCGGCCGCTCAAAGACGCCAAGCCCGCCATTGGCTCCGTTGGAACACTGACAGAAGTTGAGGAGGAGCGGATCGAAACCGTCGTCAAAGAGGAAGACCTGAAGAATGTCCTGGAGGCTATTCTGAACGTTCATCCCTACGAGGAACCGGCGATTCATGTGTTGAGGATGGAGGATTATCACGGGTTGTTGGAGAAGAAGGGTTAGGGTTACGGTTAGGGATAGGAAGGAGACGAAATGCAAAAAACCCGTAGTCCTCACCCAATCAGCCCTAACCCTAACCCTACGCCCTAACCCTATTTGATATATCGCATCGGCTGGCTTTGCGTGCCGAACGGTATGGCCTCGATGACCAGCGTACGCCGACCGTGCGGCAGCACGCTGACCTCGGCACGGCCGTTCGAGAAGTCCAAAACCGAGAGGGTATCGGGCTGAAAGTCCGCACTGCCGAAGGATGCCCTGAGCACGATGTCGCGCGTGAGCATCGGGGACGTCACAACGTTTCCATTGTCATCCAGCAGAGTCAGGCGCACACGTTCCCATCCGCGGTCGGAGTAGGAGCCGTCATGCGTAATTTCTACAGACGAGACAGGTGTTCCCACGGCCGGTGGCAACGCCTCGTCACGGCTCACCACCACTTCGCGCCGTTGCACCACTTCTCCTGTGGCGACGGGCAGCGAGGATTCGGGCTCATGTTCGGACGAACTGCTCGAGGAACTTGCCGCTTCATGTACGGCCACAGTCGTCGTGGAAGCCACCGTAAGGCGTGCTCTGCGCTGCGCTACGCGGGACTGCACGCGCGAGAGCCAGGTCTGGCTTGCGATACTGGAGGAGGCTGAAGATCGGACACTCGATGCGCCGGCATCCACGATCGTGAGTGCCGGAGCGTAGCTTGCCTGCACGTACAGCAGTGGATTCACCGTGAAGGACGTTCCACGGTCGGCATGGAAGCCGCGGTTGATCGCATCGGTGGTGGAGTATCCTGCTGCCCGCAATTCCTCGGAAGTAAATGGCCAGTAGGGGTGCCAGGGGGCATCACTGCGGTCGATCTGGAAGTGCAAGTGCGGGCCCGTGGCGTCGCCGGTCATCCCCGAGAGCGCGATCTGCTCGCCCTTCGAGACGTAGTCTCCGGGTTTCACGAACAGAGTGCTCAAGTGGGCGTAGTTGCTGAAGAGCACGGTCGTTTGGGTCGGACGTGAAGGGTCGGGAATATTCGGGTGCCGAATGACAATGGTTTTGCCGAAACCAGTCGCATCTTTCACTTCACTGACGATGCCGCTTGCGATGGAACGTACCGGTGTACCGATGGGAACACGAATATCCACGGCAGGGTGGCTGCCGGAGTTCTCCTTACCCGTTGTGTACGAACCCATGTAGCTGACCGAATAGATCACGCGCGCCGTCTCGTCATTGAGTGCAGAGGTATAGGGCGGCAGAGGAATCAGGAAGTCCTGTGGCACCTCGCGGAAGCTGTGTTCCTGTGGATTGCCGCCGTACCGGTACCAGCGGACGTAATCGGGAACGAGGGCAATGGGCGTGACTGTGCCCGTGTAGACGATCAGACTATCATCGTCGCGTCCCATCACGGATTTCCAGAACACCTGCCACCCATGCTGCCCGATCATGTTTCCGGTCACGAATGCCAGGAGCGAGAGAATCGCCACCCAGAAAGACGTGCGCTGCGCCAGATAGTGGAACGCATGAGGCTCCGCAGCACGGTGCAACGGTGTGGCGTGGAAGCCAAGCGTTTTTCTCGAAACCAGATGGGTCATAAAGTTGGATGTTTGTCTGAAACTATAATAACATTATGCTATAATTTCGTCAATGTCTGATTCGGTCTCTCTTTGGCTTACAGATGCCGAAATGACCCTTTCTGCAGGGGCATCACTCGCTTCTACGCTCTACCACGTTCCGGTGACGATTTTGCTGACCGGATCCTTGGGGGCTGGCAAGACCACATTTTTGCAGGGATTGGGGCAGGCACTGGGTATTCCACAGAGGCTCACGAGTCCCACGTACGCGCTGGAGCAGCGCTATCCCCTTGAACACTTCGGGGAACTTCTGCACATCGATCTGTATCGGCTCACGCCGAAAGAAGCCATGCACTTCATCCACTCATCGGAGCGTCACCATGGTATCCGCTGCATCGAGTGGGCGGACCGGCTGGCAACTCCAGTAGACGGGGAATCCATCTCGATCGCGCTCGCAGAACATCAGGATGGGCACGGCAGAGACCTTCAGGTGTCCTTTGCGGATATCGCTATTCCCTCGCTCGATCAGGTGAATGCATGGCGAGAGGAATGCTTCCTCCCCCATTTGATCGGTCGTCACTGCGATGCGGTGGCACAAACGGCGGTTCGGTTCGGAGAAGCGTTTCAGGAGCGTGGGTACATTGTCCGCCTTGCGGCTCTGCGTGCTGCAGGGGCGGTACATGATTTGTTCCGTTTCGTCGATTTCCACAGGGGTACGGCTCACAGGGAACGGGAAATCCATCCTCTGCATGCGCGGAAGTGGGAGGAGATAAAGGCACAGTATCCGGGGCTGCGGCACGAAGCAGCTGTTGCCAAGTTTCTCACTGGAAAGGGATTTCCCGAGCTCGCCGAGATCGTGCGCGTGCACGGCCTCACGCTCGCGGATTCCACCCGTATTACCACGGAGCAGCGCCTGCTCTACTACGCCGACAAGCGCGTGAAGCTGGATGATGTGGTGAGTCTGGAGGAGCGCTTGCGCGACTTTACCGAGCGCTACAGCCATCTAGGCAGACTGCGGGAATCGAATGCCTGGTACGACGAAGCGCGAAAAACGGAGAAGGAGTTATTTCCGGAGGGACCTCCTTTTTGAAGTGGAAGATAAAGGGAAGAGGCTATAAACTGTCAATAATAAGCTTTAGGCTTCTATCGTATAGCTTACGTCCTACGTCTTATGAATTCCCCCATCCTTGCAAGTCTCCTCAGCGTGTTCATCGTAAGCGCAGTGTCCCTCATCGGTATGACGACATTCGTCCTGAGTGAACATCTGATACGGCGCCTGCTCCTCACCTTCATCGCGTTTTCCACAGGTGCGCTCCTTGGCGATGTGTTCATTCACATCTTTCCCGAGATGGCTGTGCAGTCGTCGGAGATCACCACGCAGTTCCTTCTGGTCCTTGCGGGCATACTGCTTTCCTTCGTCATCGAGAAAGGCGTCCACTGGCGCCACTGTCACTGTTCCGCACTGCCGGAACGAAGCGGGCACATCCATCCCGTCGGCATCATGAATCTCGTCGGGGACGGACTGCATAATTTCATCGATGGCGCCCTGATTGCTGGCAGTTACCTCATCAGTCCGCAGATCGGCATTGCCACGACGATTGCTGTTCTGCTGCACGAAATCCCGCAGGAAATCGGCGATTTTGCCATCCTGCTCTTCAGTGGATTCTCCGTGCGACGCGCACTTCTGCTCAATTTCTTCACGGCTTGTATCGCTTTTCTGGGAGCGACGATCGTCCTCTTCTCGGCACGGTCCGTTCCGTTTCTCGAATGGGTGCTGCTCCCGCTGGCCGCCGGGAATTTCCTCTACCTTGCAGGGTCGGATCTCATTCCCGAACTGCACAAAGAATCCCGTCCTTCGTATGCGTTTTTTCAGCTCGTCACAATCCTCGTCGGCGTGGGAGTGATGCAACTCTTGAAGCTTCTTAGTTTGTAACTTCTAACTTTTTAGGAATGGAGGTGGAGAGTAAAATACACATGAGTGGGAATGATACGACAAACCCAAGAAGCTAATCAGCTGATCAGCTAAGGAGCTGCTAAATCCTCCACGGAATCAGCTCGTTTGACAGCGTCGCAACAAAGGAAGAAAAAGAGATATCCAGAACAGCAGGCGCAGCGAACAACAGGACAAGAGAAACGACCAGCAGGAAGATGAACAGGCGTTCGCCAGAAGCCAGAGCCTTTCCCAGCCGTTCATGCAACGTGCGTATGTGCTCGCCGATATTCAGGAGCACCGAGAGAAACCGATGCAGGATTTCAACCTTGGGCAGGAAGACGCCCGCAAACCGCGCGATGGTCAAATCAGCGCGCATGACGCCGCTCACAGCAATGATACCGATGGTGTGGTGTAAGTAGAGGGAGAGTGTGAGCGCGATGCTGAGCAGCAGCATGTCCAGCAGACTCTCACGAACAGTTCCCTCCAATGTGTGTTTCCATGACAGGTGATGGACATCACGATACTTGACGATGTCGAGAGAAATATGCGCGACAATGAGCAAGGCGAATGTTCCCAAATTCAGAATGGCAGCAGCGATGACGGTCAGGACGAGATACCCCGCATGAAATGCCGGCAATTCGTCGTGATCGTGCGCGAAGTGGCGGAGAGCGAGTGCGATGGAGTGCGTGTTGGTGTGCATCATGGTTTCTGATATTATACAATATATTATTGTATATGTGAAATACTTCTATTTTCATTACTTACTCCTTATTTGCGGCTGTTTTCTGACAATTGCCCGAACGTGCTGCAGTCTCTCCTGCACTTCCCGTTCAAATCCACGATCCGTCGGTTCGTAGAACGAGCGCGGCGCAATGCCGATCGGAAAGTACTGCTCCTGAACAACACCCTGCGCATCATCGTGCGGATACTGATAGCCCTTGTGATATCCCTGATCGGCCATCCCCTTGATGGGTGCATTGCGTAAATGCAGCGGCACTTCGAGTGTCGGTGAGGATCGAATGATCTCTCGTGCACCGGACATGGCACGCGTGATCGCATTTGATTTGGGCGCTTGACTCAAGTAGACGCAGGCATGGGCGAGGAAAAATTCCCCTTCGGGCAGCCCCACGAACTCGAAGGCCTGCCAGGCGGCGACCACCATTTGCAGCGCTCGGGGATCGGCGTTGCCGACGTCCTCACTCGCGAAAATCGCCATGCGTCGAAAGAGGAACCGCGGCTCTTCTCCACCGGCCAGCATCTTGAACATCCACAGGAGTGCGGCATCGCAGTCGCTCCCGCGCATGCTCTTGATGAAAGCGGAAACAGAGTTGTAGTGCTCCTCGCCGCTCGCGTCGTAGCGTTTGCCCCGCTCACGGAAGAGCGCATCGATTTCCTTCATCGACAATTTCTTGCCGGCCGTGAGCACGGCCATCTCGAGCAGATTCAGCGCGATGCGCGCATCTCCGTTCGCGAGGAGCGCTATCCGTTCCAGTGCTTTTTGTTCCACCTGCACTTTTCCGTTCAGACCCCGTTCATCCGTAAGTGCGCGGTTGAGAATCGTCAGCAGGTCTGCCTGTTCGAGAGGGCGGAGCAGCGTCACCTGCGAGCGCGAGACCAGGGCCGAGTTCACTTCGAAGTACGGATTCTCGGTGGTCGCGCCGATGAGGATAACTGTGCCGCTCTCCACGTACGGCAGCAGGGCATCCTGCTGACTCTTGTTGAACCGGTGGATCTCGTCGATGAAGAGCACGGTACGCTGCCTGAGTCCCGTGAAGAGCCGCTCTGCCTCGGCACAGACTTCCCGCAGTTCTTTGACGCCGCTCAATACTGCATTGATCTGTACGAAGTGCGCCTTCGTCCGCTCCGCCACGATCTTGGCGAGCGTCGTCTTGCCCGTGCCAGGCGGCCCCGACAGAATCACTGAGGAGAGTGTGTCCGCTTCGATCGCCGTGCGCAGCATGCTCCCCTTCCCCATGACATGTTCCTGTCCCACGAATTCCTCGAGGGTTCTCGGACGGAGACGGTAGGCCAGCGGTGCGGAATCAAGTGTTGGCATCCGTGGATAGGATAACAGGTTTTGAGAAGCTTTTTAGCTTATTAGCTGTTTGGGATGGAGAGAGAACCAACAAGCGAATAAACCAACAAGCCTCACCACACGTAGCTCAGCAGGGGGAAATATGATAGAATGAAGGGAGTTCTATGACAGATTTCCTCCAGACCATCGGGCAGCAGCATCCGCTCTCCGAAGAGCAGCAGAAGAAGGTAGGTCAATCTGTCGGTGCGAAGATGGGCGAGGAGTACGAGACGTTCATGAAGCAGATCCTCCGGATGCTGGACAGCGGGGAGATCGATGTCTCAAAGCCACAATCGTTCCTCAAGATGGAGATCTATAACCGACTTGATGAGATGTGGAAGGGCAAGGTGGATCTCGCCCTCGTCAATATCGCGAACCTGCTCGGGCACATCGTTTCGTTCCGTCTCTCGAAGAAGACGCCGGATGAGTCGCCGGAGCTGCAGTCGATGATCGAGTACCTCTGGCAGATGAAGCAGCGCATCGAAGAGACGCACGACGTTTTCAAGTTCTGATCCCCTCTCCACTCATGAAGCAACCGATGAAAGTCCCCGAGCAGCCTAAAGAGAACCTCATGGATCAGCCGAAGGATGCTGCACCGCAGCAGGAGGTTCGCCCTCCCCGTGCCGAAGCTCCCCGCGAGCAGGAGATGATCAATGCACGGACGAACGTCGTGGAACAAACGAGGAATGCCCTCGGCGATCTCGCACGTCGTCTGCCGAAGGTAGAAGGCGTGCGTCAGGAACGGTTTGTCGCCTGAGGGCTGATCCAGTGAATGCGCGCATCATGACGCCACCAGGTCATTTGCCTTTTTGCGTACTGACGCGAGGAGGCTGCGATGCGTTCCTGGAGTTCCCGGTCCACTTTCACCTCCTCAACGGAATGGTCGCGAAGTAAAGCGGCGATTTCGCGATACCCGTGACTCTGCATGCCCGGATCATTGACGGTGTATCCCTTCTTCAGAAGCGACTGCACTTCCTCCACCCACCCGACGGCGAACATCTCACGCACGCGCTGCGCGATTCTCTGTTGAAGTTCTTCGTGCTTAAGATCAAGCCCCATGATGAACAGATTATAGGGTGAGGATCGCTTCTTCTTGGCATCCTGCAGACGCATACCGGTCGTGAGGCAGATTTCCAGTGCTCGCAGTAAATACACGGCATTCCGTGAATCCACCGAGAGCGCGCCTTCGGGATCCAGCTCCTGCAGTTGTTCATAGAGTGCGGCAGGTCCTTTCGCACTCAGTTGCTGACGGAGCTTCTCTCGCAGGAGCGGATCCGCTTGAGAAACAAATTCCAGATTATCGATGATGGCGCTCACGTAGAGCATCGATCCGCCAACGAGAAACGGAACGACGCCCTTCGCATGAAGCGCGGCAATCACCCGCTCCGCTTCTTTCTTGTACCACGCCGCCGTCACCTCTTCCTTCGGCTCAAGCACATCCATCAGGTGATGCGGAATGCCGCGCATCTCTTCCGGACGAATCTTTGCTGTGCCGATATCGAGTAGGCGATAGAGTTGCCGCGAGTCGCCGTTGATGATTTCTATGGTGTGTCCCTGCGCACGCAGTTCTTCGACGATCGAGAGGGACAGCGCGGTCTTGCCGCTTGCCGTCGGCCCTACGAGGACGAGAAGCGGTCTTTTGGCACCCGACAAAAACCCTGCAATGTCCGGAATTCCTGACATCTCCATCAGCTCCATGATAGGCCGATGAGACGCATTGCACAGAATTGTTTTGTTTACTTTACATTTCTTCTCACCACATTCCCCCTGCCGCGCCAACTGCCGGGAAAACACGAAAAGAAGTATAATTGCTATGAGGTTTTAAGAATCAATCCCCTACTCCTAACCCTAACCCTAACCCTACTCCTAACCCTACTCCTAACCCTTCCCCTCTCCACATGCATCCAAAACTCTCCTCGATCGCCGACAAGATCGCCCGCGGCAACCTGACTCCGCAGAACTTCATCATCCCGACCGTGATCGAGAAGACGCAGTTCGGTGAGCGCGTGTACGACATCTACTCGCGGCTTCTCGAGGACCGCGTGGTCTTCCTCGGCACGGCGATCAACGATGATGTGGCGAATTCCATCATTGCGCAGTTTCTGTTTTTGGAGAAAGAGAACTCGAAGAAGGACATCATCCTGTACGTGAACTCCCCGGGCGGTCAGGTGACGTCTACCATGGCGATGTACGACACCATGCAGTACGTGCAGCCGGATATTTCGACGGTCTGTCTGGGAATGGCGGCCAGCGGCGGGGCGATCATCCTGATGGGTGGCGCCAAGGGGAAGCGGTTCGCGCTCGAACACTCCGAAATCATGATTCACCAGCCCCTAGGGGGCACCGAAGGGCAGGCCACGGATATCGCGATTCATGCCGATCACATCATCCAGACGAAGAAGATCTTGAATGAGATGATCGCGAGGCACACCGGCAAGTCCCTTGAGCAGGTTACGGCCGACACCGAGCGTGACAAGTTTCTCTCGGCTGAGGAGGCTCTGAAGTACGGCCTCATCGACCGGATCCTGACGAAGAAGCCAGTCTAAGCACTGTCATCCTGAACCTAGCTGTGTCATCCCGAGCGCCCGCCCGGACGTTGTCCGGTACGGACGGGGAGTCGAAGAACGCGGAATGACAGGCTCACCATGACATACCTAGTTCAAGACTACTTCTTGGAAGATGTGCAGCAGCCGCCTTCGCTTGCACATCCTGACACTTTGGTGATCACGATGAGCGCGATGAGCCAGATGAGTGCGTTGATGGCCGGTTCCATGGTCTGCGAAAGTGGCAGACCCGAGGCGACGGATTTGAAGAGCATGCCGGCGGGAATGGAACCGAGGGCGATGCTGGAAGCCCAGAGAGCGACTTCGGTGAACATCCCAAGCACGAGCAGGGCTCCACCAATGATCATGAGTGCGGGAAGGATGTATGCCCAGAGTGTGCCGAGGAACGAGAGCGCAGCGAGATCCTCATTCACCATGCCCACAAAGGACTCGAAAGCCATGTAATGAACGAGACCGACGAAGAGCAGTGAAAGCCCAAAGCTGACACGTGCAACGAATCCGACGATACAGAGAGGACACTGGGGCAGTTTGATCTGCATGGATGAGGAAGGAATGAAGTGAACTGCAGTATGGAGCGGACCGTGAACTTGTACAATATATTTGTTCACAATGGACGAATTCCGCAAGGCAAATATAGGGTTGCAGACGTCTGCCTCCTACAATCCACACCATGTTCACGTTGAAGGCGGTCTCACCCCTCGGGCGGCGCGGCACTATTCAGACCAATCACGGCCTGATCGAAACACCGTTCTTTTTCCCCGTCGCTACGGCCGGTGCCATGCGCGGGATCACGCACACGGACCTTGCGGACCTGCAGGCACAAGTCCTCCTCTGCAATACCTACCATCTGCACCTGCATCCCGGAGAAGATGTCATTGCAGATGCAGGCGGCTTGCATGCGTTCATCGGATGGAACCGTCCGATCCTCACGGACAGCGGCGGCTACCAGGTGTTTTCGCTGCGGGGGCTGCGCCGCATCTCTGACCGCGGCGTCGAGTTCCACGCTCACACGGATGGCAGTCTGCACTTCCTGGGACCAGTGGAGGCGACGAAGATCCAGTGGAAACTTGGTTCGGATATCATCATGTGCTTCGACGAGTGCCCGCCCTCGACTGCTTCCCGCAGGGAAATCGAAACTGCCGTGGACCGCACGCTCCGGTGGGCGAAGGTGTGCAAAGAGACACACGAGCGACTCTCCTGTCCTTCTCGCCCCCTCTCCATGGGAGAGGGGGAAACGAGCGCAGCGAGTGGGGGGAGAGGAAGAATTCCCCTTCTCTTCGGCATCGTGCAGGGTGGACTCCACTTCGATCTGCGCAAAAAGTGCATCGAGGAGCTGCAGGCAATCGGCTTCGACGGGTATGCCCTCGGAGGCCTCGCCGTCGGCGAAACCGAAGAGGAGATGCTCGGCGTTCTGCGAGAGCTGACTCCCCTGCTTCCTGCGGAGCAGCCCCGCTACCTCATGGGGGTCGGGGTGATTCACCAGCTCAGACAGTGCGTGCAATTGGGCATCGACATGTTCGATTGCGTGCTGCCGATGCGTATAGCGCGTCACGGGACGATCCTCCTCTCCGACGGATCCGCCCTCCGCATCACGAACGCGAAGTTCAAAGAAGATCACGCGCCGATCGATCCCGATTCTCCTTCGGACTTGAGCCGCACACATCTCAAAAGTTACCTGCACCATCTTTTCAAAGTGAATGAGCGACTTGCCGAAACCATTGCCTGTAAGCAGAATTTGGGTGTGACGCTCAAGATGATGCGAGAGCTACGAGCGAAAATCGAACGGCACTCCTAGCCTGCCGACTCGGCGAGGCCAGCAGCCGCCATTGCCTTCCTCGTTTCATCCTTTCTCCGGGTGATTTCAGCATCGGACGCCGCGGAAGCGGCTGATAAGAGATTCATGAATTCCGCCGAGCGACGATCCATGCCCTGGCCACTTTGATCGATCATAAGCCCAATCGGATCACTGGCTTTGCCAATCGTGAGATGCCGCTCGAGTATTGGATACAAAACGCTCGTTCGTTCAATCCCAAGGGGCATTTCCAAATTCCCAATATTCTCGCCCGTGAGTGGCTTGCGACATAATCCAAAAATAAGACCTACAAAGCCTTGCTCCAAGCCATCCGTTCGATCCTCCGGGGTAAGCACAGCGTCGAGGTTTATCAGATCTTCTATCGTCATGCTCTTTGCCCTCTGAATGATCGCTCCGCGCAACAACTGCTGATACGTATCGAATCCGCCGCAGGCTTCCAGTGCCTTTCTCTCGGCAGCATTCTCTTCTACTAGTTGATCAGGCTGATTCTTAATATCGATCATGCGCACGGTATATGCGTGCAATCCGCCGAGGTCAAGACTCAACAAAACACCTGTTCGGTACCTTCGGTCGCTTTGATTTCCTTACACAGAGATCTTCGTCACCTCGATTTCCGTGAACCCCTGGCGGTGGCCGTGGAGTCGGCGGTAACGCTTGCGGCGTCGCATCTTGTACACGCGGATTTTGTCTGCTTTGCCATGGGCGAGCACCTTGGCCTCGACGGAGGCTCCTGAAACAACCGGTGTACCGACAGAAACATCTTCTTCACTCTTCGCGGTGAGCAACACTTCTTTGAACGTGACGGTGCTCCCGGGCTCGGCGTCGAGCGAAGGAACCTTCAGTTTCATCCCCTCCGAAACTTTCTCCTGAAAGCCGGCGATCTTCACAACCGCAAACATGACCGCGAAAGTGTAGGGAAAGGGCAAGGTCTGTGCAAGGAAAACCGGATAAAACGTCCGGAGGCACAGTTGCCAAAAACAGGGGTTCATCCTGCGAACATCAGCGAATGTACCACGCACAGTTCTGCCCTTGGCGTGCCTGATCAACAGTAGAAACCCTTAATCGCCTGTTAATACCCGCCCCGTAGAGTGATGCCATCGCGATACGGTTTTATTTCAATTCCTTCTTTTTCCCCATTCATTCTATGAAGCATAAGTTCACCTTAGGAATCGTATCCGGCATGTCCATTCTGGCACTTGCCGTTCCGCTCCTGGCTCAAGGTTCCAGCGCCGCATTCAGTGGCACAACAACGACGGGGACCGGCCGGCCGGCCATGAAACAGGAAAACATCACCGACCGCATTGCGAGGGATGACGCGTTCCTCGCGAATGTTGATGCGATGGTTTCCATCCAGAAGAGCGCGACGCAAACGCATAGAAATGCGCTGACTGCCGCAGCCGCCCTCACGGATGAGACTGCGCAACAGGAAGCCATGCGTGCAGCCGACGAGGCGTACCGCACCACAATCCAGGACGCCCTGAAGGCCAATCCTGATCTGCAGTCGGCCATGATGCCGTTTGGAGGCCGTGGTCAAGGAATGCGTGGTGGGATGATGGGACGCGGTCCCATGAATGACAAGATTGCCGAGGAACTCGGCATGACGACCGATGAACTCAAAGCGGCGCTCGAAGGCGGCAAGACCATTCAGGAAATCGCCACGGAGAAAGGAGTGACCCTTCCGACTCCCCCGAAGGACGGCCGCGGACGTGGTCCCATGCACGGCTTTGACGGACAGGACTCAACGGAAGAGTAGGACAACCTTCGACATCATCGGCGACAGAAGGGGCTTAAAAAGCCCCTTTTGGTTAAAATTTCACATAGAGGATTTTGGAGGTTTTTGAAGAGCAATCAGCAACCGGCAGAAGGCACGTGGGTTGTGGTCATTGAGAGTATCGTTGTTCAATGCCCATGATAAGTCCCGGGGTGATGCTTTCACTTGATTGCCGAATAATCTCTATTCCATCCCGGTTTCCAATGTCGGTATGCGCTTTCTTACAAAAACGGAAAATCACCAAACATCGATGTCTTAGAACATCTCGTACCAATTCGATGACGCCTTCGTGGGCTTCTAATGGATGACTCACGATGACCAGGTCTGGCGGGTGATCCCTATCAATCTCCGACACAGAGCGCATGCGCAAAACTGTTAGATCTTCAAGTCTTGCCGTGTGGCTTGAGCTCCCTTCGTCATCATCATGATGATTGATATAGGCAATGGTACGAATACTCATACAAGAAACATTGTAGAGGCATGTGGATCTATTTGCACCGTTGTCTAGTGGCCGCCGCACCACGCGCTTCGCTTGGGTGCGGGGCCAAGTATCTTCGGTCTCGCTACGTCGCTGCGCTCCTTGCTCGACTCGAATTCAACTTGGCTGGGGAGGAAGGATTCGAACCTTCGAATGGCGGCTCCAAAGGCCGCTGCCTTACCACTTGGCGACTCCCCAAAGATGAGAAGAACGGTGAGGGAACGAACAATCTGCGAATGCCCCGAGCGGAGTCGAGGAGCCACCTGGCGACTCCCTAACGTGATGCGAAAATATTTGGATCAATGATAGCAGGAACGGGCGCTTGCCCGCCGTGGTCCCGCGCATAGCGGGCGAAGGTGGGAACTTCCCACGGCGAAAGGCGGAAAAACAGGCAAAAGATACCCTTTATCTTCACTTTGTCCAAATCAGCAAATAGAGCAGGAATTGTATTGATATCACCGAATCCCCTCCCTCCGAAGATAGAGAGTGATGCTTCTCATCCACGGAAGAATTCAGCACAGTATTTACTGTTAAATTCTAAAATTGACAAATAAGTAAATCATTATTAACAAAGGCAGTTTTTTTGACTGAGATAAAACGAAATTCTCATGTTTGACTCCTAAGCATTTCGATTGACTTTAAGACATATTAACGTAATATTCGATCCTTTATGGCAATTGTCCACTTGTCATCTTCTTCCCCCTTGCCGCTATGGCAAAAATAGAGAAAGCGAAGAAACTCTTCGCCACATTTGCACTGTCTCTGCTTTTGCTCTCACAGCCGGGAGTGAGTTCGTTGATCAGATTTTTTCCGGAGGAAGCAGCCGGACAGGGTACATCTGACTGCGGAACAACGTCCCTTACATGGACGAATGTGGGGGAAGCCGGCACTTCCTTGCTAACGGAAATAGGTGCCTACTTCAAAAACAGCAACGGGACGGTCACCAAATATCCTTACAGGCAGGGAACGGATTTGAAAGGACAGAGCGGAACGATCAGTGACATCCCAAAGCTCTTTTCTTCACTCGGTCAGTACACATGTTACACCTACATACATGGCGAATCTCCGGCATGTTACTACTCGGATGCCTCGTTGAATGGGGATGGGAAAGAACACGTGCATGTCACGCAGTCCGGAACCAATTCCACCAGCTACATGTGGGAAGACGCCACGTGGCACTGGGACTGGAATGATCTCGCTGTGAGAATCGACTGGCAATCAACTCCCTGTCCTGTCGCCCAGTGCTCCGATGGCATCGATAACGACCAGGATGGAGCCGCGGACTACCCGAATGACTTCAGCTGCTCTTCCGCTACGGATAACGATGAAACGAATCCCAAAGCCCAGTGCCAGGATGGAATCGACAATGACGGAGACGGACGGACGGACTACCCGTCCGATCCGGGATGCTCGAGCAAGCAGGACAACAGCGAGAAGAACTCCACAGGTCCCCAGTGTGATAACGGCATCGATGACGACCAGGATGGAAAGATCGACTACCCTCAGGATCCGGGCTGCACCGACCCGACGGACAACTCCGAGAACACCGATAATCTTCTCCCGGTCCTCCAGATCTCCAAAGTACGCACCGTGCCCGGTGCGGGGATTCCGGTGGCTCGCGGTGACCAGATCCGCTACCTCGTGACCGTTAAGAATACAGGGAACGGCACAGCGAATGGTGTACAGGTGATCGATCCCATTCCCTCGTATCTTACCTTCATCGAAGGATCACCCGCCTGTCGCGTCGCAGGAGCGAATGTCGTTTGTGACCAACCCAGCCACGCGCCCTGGATGCTCAACCCGGGCGAGGAGCACACCTACTGGATGAAACTCGCCATTGCACCGACGACCACGTGCAATACTCTCCTGCAGAATCGCGCGCAAATCGTGAGCACCAATCACGCGGCAGTCTGGAGCAATACCGTGAGCGATACGATCACGTGCGCCCAGTGCTCCGATGGCATCGATAACGATCAGGACGGTGCCACCGACTACCCGAATGACTTCAGCTGCTCTTCCGCTACGGATAACGATGAAACGAATCCCAAAGCCCAGTGCCAGGATGGAATCGACAATGACGGAGACGGACGGACGGACTACCCGTCCGATCCGGGATGCTCGAGCAAGCAGGACAATGACGAGCACAACATCTGCCCGACGGCCACCCAAACCTCTACCTGTCGTTGTGCCACCAATGCGGACTGTACGAACCCCGATACCTGTCAGAACGGGTACTGCCGACCGCAAGGTGCGGACCTCTCCGTCTTGAAGACAGCGACCGAGAATTCGGTCACCGCAGGCGGAGTGATCCATTACTCCGTTACAGCAACGAATAACGGCCCGGCGACGGCAACGAACGTCGTGATCGCGGATGTGATCCCTGCAAACCTGATCTTCAATGCGGGACAGTCAACTGCAAGTTGCGTGCTCAATGGCAACGGGACGAGCGTGCTGTGCAATAACTTCAATCTGACAAGTGGTCAGTCACGCACCTTCACCATCGCGTTCACTGTTCCTGCCGGCTTCCCATGCGGCGGGACGAATGCGATCGTGAATCAGGCAACCGTCTCCTCTTCCCAAGGCGATCCCGTAACAGCCAACAACACCAGCACAACGGTGACGACGCCGGTGACGTGTCCAATACCGCAGGCAGATCTTTCCATTCGGAAATCCGGACCCTCCTCTGTGCTGCGCGGTGATACCGTCACATACACCGTCACGGTTGAGAATGCCGGGCCGAACACGGCAACGAACGTCGTGGTCTCTGATGTGATCCCCTTCGGTCTCACCTTCAACGCCGCCGGCTCTTCCGCAGGATGCATCCTGAACGGCGCCGGAACGAGCGTGCTGTGCAATAACTTTAACCTGAACGCGGGAGAGATCCGCACCTTCACTCTTGCGTATACGGTCCCCTCTTCCTTCAATTGCGGGGCCACCATCCGCAATACCGCGGATGTCTCGAGCTCCTCCGTGGATCCCGTGAGCGCAAACAATCACAGTAACGAAGTGAGCACGTCCGTTTCGTGTCCCACCGCCGACATCACGATCGTGAAGAGCGGCCCGCAGAGCGTCAACCGCGGCGGGAACATCCTCTACACGCTCACCGTCACAAACTTGGGGCCTCAGCGCTCCGACAACGTCGTCGTGGTGGACCGTCCCGAATCCATGGCCGGACTCACCTACAGCGCGTCACAGAGTGATCCCGACTGCGTCCTCAATGGCACCGAAGTGCTCTGCAACAATATTTCCCTGCAAGCAGGACAGTCGCGAACCTACAACATTGTCTTCGCAGTCTCCTCCACCTTCACGTGCGGCTCCACGATAGCCAACCGCGCGAACGCGAACGTCTCTACACCCGATCCGCACGGCGATAACAACTGGAGCGACCGGATCGTGACGACCGTCAATTGCGCCCAGTGCTCCGATGGCATCGATAACGATCAGGACGGTGCCACCGACTACCCCAATGACTTCAGCTGCGACTCCCCCACCGATAATGATGAAACGAATCCCAAAGCACAGTGCCAGGATGGAATCGACAATGACGGAGACGGACGGACGGATTACTCGTCCGATCCGGGGTGCAGTTCTAAACAGGACAATGACGAATATAACGTCGTCTTGAATCCGGATGCCACCATCCAGAAATCCGGTCCGACCACGGTCATTCGCGGGAATACCGTGAGTTACACCGTGACTGTGACGAATATCGGCGCCGCCACGGCACAGAACGTCGTGGTAGCTGACATCATCCCTGCCGGTCTGACCTTTGTCTCCGGCTCCTCCTCCCCTGAATGCGTGCTCAACGGAGGCGGAACCAGCGTGCTGTGCAATAACTTCTCGCTGGCAGTCGGCCAGACGAGGACATTCACGGTGGCCTTCACCGTCACCTCGGGCATTGCCTGCGGTTCGACGATCCTGAACACCGCCACGGTTTCCACGAGCAATGATACGAATCCGGCGAACAACGGAAGCCAGTGGAACACGAACGTGCAGTGCATCACGCCCCAGTGCTCCGACAACCTGGATAACGACCAGGACGGCGCTACGGACTATCCAAATGACTTCAGCTGTTCCTCGCCCACAGATGACGACGAGACTTTCCCCAAAGCCCAGTGCCAGGATGGCGTGGATAATGATCAGGACGGCGCCATCGATTATCCGAGTGATATCGGCTGCACGTCCGCGCAGGATAACGACGAATCGAATCCTGCCTCGCCGGATCTTTCGATCACCAAGACCGGCCCACAGATCGTCAATCGCGGAAGCACCGTGAGTTACACCGTGATTGTGACGAATATCGGAACGGCTACGGCCTTGAATGCAGTCGTGGCGGACGTGATCCCCGCGGGGCTCACCTTCCATGGCGGACTCTCCTCGACCGACTGTCTGCTCAATGGCGGCGGGACGAGTGTCCTCTGCAATAACTTCTCGCTGGCAGCAGGCCAGACGAAGAACTTCACCATCGCATTCACTGTCCCAACGACCGTCAGCTGCGGGTCGACGATCCGCAATACCGCGACCGTCTCGACCAGCAATGATCAGAACGGCAGCAACAACACGAGCCAGACGGTCAGTACCACTGTGCAGTGCATTACTACGCAGTGTTCCGATGGCATCGATAATGACGGCGACCAACTCATCGATTACCCGAATGACCCCGGATGCTCCAGTGCTCAGGATAATGATGAGTACAACGTCATTCTGAATCCGGATGCCACCATCCAGAAATCTGGTCCGACCACGGTCATCCGCGGGAATACCGTGAATTACACCGTGACCGTGACGAATATCGGAACGGCCACCGCCTTAAATGCCGTTGTGGCGGACGTGATCCCGTCGGGCCTCACCTTCCATGGAGGACTTTCCTCGACCGATTGTCTGCTCAATGGGGCGGGAACATCTGTGCTGTGCAATAACTTCTCGCTCGCAGTCGGCCAGACGAAGACGTTCACGATTGCCTTCACTGTCCCAACGACCGTCAGCTGCGGATCAACGATCCGCAATACCGCGACCGTCTCGACCAGCAACGATCAGAATGGCTCCAATAATACGAGCCAGACGGTGAGCACAACGGTCGAGTGTCCGGTACTCAGCGCCGACCTGGGAATCACCAAGACAGCCAATGTGTCTTCCGTGATGACCGGCGACCCGGTCTCGTACACGCTCATGGTGACGAACAGCGGTCCAGAGGCCGCTTCGAACGTCGTCATCGGCGATGCCCTGCCTGCCGGAGTGGCCTTCGATGTCCTCTTTACGCAGACGAACGGCTTCTCCTGCTACCGCCAATCGAGCGATGCAAACCACTTGGTGTGTGTACGTCCGTCCATGGCCGCTGGCGAAACGGCGACCATTCGCTATCAGGCGCGCGTGATCAATCAGGGAACGTGCACGCCTCGCTCGCTCACCAATACGGCGAACGTGACCGCGCTCTCGGGCACTGATCCCAACAGCGGCAATAACTATTCCCAGTCCTCGGTTCAGCTCTCGTGTCCGGCACCGACTTTCGCGATTGCGAAGACGGATAACCGTACCGCAATCCAGCCAGGAGAGATTCTCTCTTACGCCATCACGGTTACGAATACCTCGGATAGCAACGACTCGAACGTGACAGTGACTGATGCGCTCCCCGCGAACGTCACCTTCCTCTCCGCTTCGGACGCAGGAACGTTGACGAGCAACATCGTTACCTGGCAGAACATCTCGATTCCCGCCCATATGTCCAAGACGCTGACGGCAACGGTGCAGGTGGAGTACAGCGCCACGAACGGAACCATCATCACGAATACTGCCACTGTCGCAGGAATCTCCGCACAGGATCAGACGATCGTACAGACACCGGTGACGGCTGATCTTTCCATTACCAAGACCGGACCGCAGCTTGCGCTACTCGGCAGTACGATCCTCTACACGGTCACAGTCTACAACGCCGGCCCGGGCACCGAGCCGAACGCCACCGTGACGGATGTCGTTCCTACAGGTCTCACGTTCCTTCCACAACAATCATCTGCGCAGTGCGCACTGACGAGCGGAACAGTAACGTGCAGCGGCATTACGCTCGCTCAGGGACAAAGCCAAAGCTTTACGCTTGCCTTCCAGATTCCGATCTCCGTCGCCTGCGGCGCAATCCTGCTCAATAACGCAGAAGTGCATGGCTCCAATGATCCGAACTGTGTGAACGACCTGAGCCAGACGGTGACTACAGCCGTGCAGTGCATCAATCCGACCTTCACGATCAGTAAGACCGATGGCCGCACGACTGCACAACCCGGCGAAACGCTCACCTATATGATCAGCGTGACGAATACCTCCGCGGTGAATGCCACGAACGTCACGGTGACCGATGTCCTCCCGACCCTCACGACCTTCATTACGGCTTCTGACGGCGGAACAGCCTCAAGCGGAATCGTCACCTGGTCGAATCTCTCCATTGCCGCCGGTGCGACGAAACATCTGACTGTGCAGGGAGTGGTGAGCCAGACGGCCGCTCATGGTGCAGTTCTGACAAACTATGCAACCGTTGCCGGTCAGACTGCCCAAGATTCCACAACGATTCAGATTCCGCAGACCAGTGCGGATCTCTCGATCATCAAGACCGGACCAATGACTGCTCAACAGGGCAGCATCGCGCTCTACACCGTCACGGTGTACAACGCCGGTCCCAGTGCTTCGCAGAATGTTGTGATCGGTGACGTCATTCCCGCGGGTTTCACCTTCAACCAGACGAATTCCTCGCCGGAATGCGTCCTCAATGGCACCAGCTCGAGCGTGTTGTGCAATAACTTCACGCTGACCGCAGGTCAGAGCCGCAGCTTCACCATTGCCTTCAATGTGACGAGCACCGCGACGTGCAATGCAGTGATTCAGAACACGGCGACCGTCTCGACGAGCAATGATCCGAATGGCAGCAACAACACGAGTCAGACGGTGAGTACAACGGTGCAGTGCCCCACACCAACTTTCACAATCAGTAAAACGGATAACCAGACAGTTGTACTGCCCGGTGCGACCCTGACGTACGTAGTCTCCGTGACCAACACCTCGCAGGTGAATGCCACGAACGTCACGGTGACCGATGTCCTCC
>JAQVMW010000016.1 GCA_028703445.1 Candidatus Peribacteraceae bacterium | reverse complement strand
GGAACGGTCATCTATCTCTACTACGGCTCCGGCTCCGCCGTGGACGGGCAGAATGTGACGGGGGTGTGGGATGCCAACTACGATGGCGTCTGGCACCTGAACGAGACCTCTGGTTCTACCGCCTACGATTCAACGGCCAACGGTCGAGACTTGGCGCAGAACAACACGCCGACACTCGGAGTGGCCGGTGCGTGGACTGGCGGCTTGGCGTATTCTTTCGATCAGGCTAATAGCGAATGGCTGGGGCCCAGTGCGTTGTTTGCCCGTAGCGACAGCTATTGCATGGAGGCGTGGGCCAAGTGGGTAGACATAGGCTATCAGAACGGGTTGTTGAACTACGGAAGTAGCGAATATTGGGCTCGCCATATCTACACTGCCGGCAACTCGGGAGTGCATCCGTTGCTGCATTACGATCAGTCCCACTCGGGTGGGTTCTACGTGAACCTTGGCAATCCGGGCAGCGACTGGTTTTTCACTGCCACGTCGGTCGAGCGACAGGGCGCTAACGACTACGACTACAACAGCTGGCTGAATGACTCCCACATTGATGGCTCTCATGCCGGCGGCGACAACACGCTGTCATACTCGTTCAGTATCGGCAACAACGTCTTCGATCCAACGACATGGAACGGCTCGATTGATGAGGTCCGTGTAAGCAAGATTTTTCGTTCTGCCCACTGGCTTAAGTTCGAGTACTACAATATAAATGAGAGCGATCAGGAACTCTCGTGGGCCGCAGAGGAGGATAATACTCCAACTGCCACTCTCTCCGGTACTGTGTACAGCAACGAGGGCTCGACGCCGCTCGGGAGCCAGACGGTGCGCATTGCGATTGACGGTGTCGATCAGGACACGACGGCCGAGAGCGACGCGGGGGACGGCACATGGTCAATCGCTGGCCTCACCATCAGCGCGGGGCAGGTCGTCACTGCCTACCTTGAAGACGAAACCGCCGACGCCGTGACGGTGACGGTGTCGAATGGGAGCGGCCTTGCGGATCTGGATCTGTACCAGGATCATCTCATCGTTCGCGCAGACAACGGCGCCGCGGCGCTCACGAATGCCAATCTCGCGACGGCGGCCGTGGGGAGCGAGACGGACATCAGCGGCATTTATTCGGTTTCCAGCAGTAATCTCACGGTCGTTTCCGGCAAAGAAATCCTGGTGTGGAGCGGCGATGCCTACACCCCCGGGGGAACCGTCACCACTCCGACGCTCGACGTGCGGGGGACGTACACGCAGGGGAACTACACGCTCTCGGTCAGCTCTGCCTATCAGCAATCTGGCGGAACCTTTGCGGGAGGGGGTGCCGCGATCACGGTGACGGGAACCTTCACGCTGTCGGGAGGTGCGTTTACATCTACGTCCACTACCCTGACGCTCTACGGCAGCTGGGCGCATACGGATGGGACATTCACGCACAACAGCGGCGCAGTGCTCATCGATCGTCTGTCTCCAGGCTCCGCGAATACCATTGATGTTCCCACCACCGCGACATTCTATACCTTGACGATTCAGGGACATGACAATGTGACCACCATCAGCGGCGGCGACACCCTCGTCGTGCTCGGGACACTCACCCTCGGCAGTGTCAGTCCCTCCTTTCCTCTCTACGGGCTGAACGGAGGAACGGTTGAAGTTCGTGGAAATATGGTTGTCAATGCGGCGATGAGAGGGGGCTCCACCACGTATTCCTACCTCGTGGGGGGCGATCAAACCATTACGGGTGGCGGCAATATTGGTCCTCTTACCGTCGCGAAATCTTCCGGCACGCTGAGTGTGAGCGGAAATTTGGGGGCGGGTGCCTTCACCCTCTCGGGCGGCACCTTCGCGTCGACCACCGGCACTTTTTCCATCTACGGAAATTGGACGCATACGGCCGGAGGCACGTTCAATCACAATTACGGAACGGTGCTCATCGATCGTGCGACCCCCGGATCCAGCGATACCATCGACGTCACCGGGACGGAAACTTTCAATAATCTGACCATTCGGGGGCACGATTCCTACCGGACCATTGCCGCAGGCGACACGTTGATCGCTCTCGGGACATTTGCGTTGGGGCACACGGAAATGTCGTACCCTCTCTACGGAATGAACGGCGGGACGATAGAAGCGCGAGGAAATGTCGTGATGAACGTCCGGTCCGCCGACGGCTCTACCGCTCTTTCGTTCACGGGAACCGGCGCCCAGACATACACCGATCTTGGCGGCCTCGAGCCCGATGGAACGATCACCGTGAATAAACCGTCGGGGACGGTCACGCTCGCGAGTAATGCCGACTGGAATGCCTCCGGGCAGGACCTCACCATCACCTCCGGCACGCTCAACATTGCAGGCTACACTTTGGCCGTCGCCGACCAGTTCACCATCGGCGCCTCGGGCACGCTGAAACTGCAGGGAGCCGAGACCGTAAGCGCCATCGACAGCAATGCCGGAACGGTGGAATTCACGGGAAACGGTAATGCCGGGGAAAATACCTACACCGTCACGGCGCTCGCGACGAGCTACCAGAATCTCACGGTTAACTCCACCGACGGCACCACCGACACCTTCCAGCTTGGCGCGGCACTGGATGTCAATGGAGACTTCACGATCAAAGCGGGGGCATTTGTCGCCGGCAGCGGTATTACGCTGGCCGGAGATTGGATCAAGAAAGCCGCCTCCACCTTCGCGCACGGCGACGGCACCGTCACGCTCGACGGCACGAGCCAGACCATGAGCGGCTCTACGACGTTCTACGATTTCTCGAAAACCGTCGCATCCGCCGATACCCTCACGTGGGAATCGGGCTCCACGCAGACCATCGCGGCGGGAGGTTCCATCACTCTGAACGGTGCGGAAGATAACCTCCTGACTCTTGCTCCCTCCGTCGCCGAGAGTGCGTGGAATCTCGACGTGGATGCCACGGCCTCGCAGAGCGTCTCGTATGTCTCCGTCAGCTACTCCGATGCGAGTGGCGGTGCGGAGATCGATGCCAGTGATGGAACGAACACGGATGGCGGCGGCACGACCAACTGGAATTTTGAAGGAGCAGCGCCGGCGAAGAAGAATTACTTCTGGTTCTTCTAGTGTGAATGGCGAGACACGTCTGCCGCGCTAGTACTTGCGCGTTCCCTTCAGGATCACCGTGAGGTCGGAGCCTGCCGTGCCGCTCCCGATCTGATCGATGTCGAACGTGATCACGGATCCTGCCGGAAGATCCGTCGTACTGAAGGCGTGAGTGCCCGCTTCGGAGGTTCCGCCATCCGTGATCTGCGGCCGTGTGGAGAAGATGGTCCCCCCGTCTTTGTTGATATCCACGATGAGGTCGGCTCCCACGGGGGCCGTATCCACGCGCATGTCGACGTCCGTGCAGGTGAACCCGTAGGGCATCACGACGGTCGCGCCCTGCTTCGTGCCTATCGCCAGCGATCCATCGATGTACCAGATCATGGCGCTCGTGGCATTGAGCCATACCGGTGCGGCCGTTCCCTGCGAGAGCAGGATCTGCCCCGATGCGCCCTTGGCGGTTGCCATAAGAGTGGAGCCGCTACTGTAGATGATGGAGCCCGAGGTGGTGGCATTGCCCATTCTCAGTTGCGATCCGCTGATCGTGCCCACCACTTCGAGTTTGGTCGTCGGTGTCGTTGTTCCGATGCCGACCAATCCGCTCGCATCCTGGTACAGACCCTGCGTCCCGCCTGCTGTTCCTGAAAGGAGGCTCCATGTCTTTGCCTTCCATACTGCGTCAATGTATTGCGACGTGGAATCGTTGTAGCCAAGCACTGCCAATTGTGACGAACCGTTAATGCCGATATCCACTCTTGTGTTGGAAGTCGTATTCCCGATACGAGCATACGTTCCTCCGGCGCCTGCAATATGCAGCCCTTGAACTACAGGCGTACTTGTTCCGATGCCCACTCTCCCATTGCTCACATTCGTGTAGATCAGCGGGGATGCTCCGGTTCCCGTCACTTGCAGCGACCGGCCGGACATTGTTCCCGTCACCTCCAGTGCCGTTTCCGGTTCCGCAGTCCCGATGCCCACCCGCTCATTGCTGGTATCCACATTGAACACCGGATTCCCACCGTCCTGATCGAAGATCTGGAATGCCGTTACGGAATCCGTGAGCGTGCGGATGGAGACCGCGCCGGAACCGGTGAGGCGCGTGCCGAAGCTCAAGATCTTTCCGGAGGCCGTTCCTGCAACTTCCAGTTCCGCTTCTCCCGTGGTACTCGGTCGGATCTGGAGCGCCCCCGTCATGGTATCGCCTCCCTGATTCACGAACATGCCTTCCGCGTCCACGGCGCTCAGCCCGCCGCCGGCTCCGGTGTTGTCATCGCTCCAGCTCAAGGTGCCCGCGCTGTCCGTCTTCAGTACTTTTCCCGATGCGGTGCCGTCGCCTCCCGGAAAGGTGTAGGTGATGCCATTGAGTTTGATTGTGCCTCCGAAAGCAGAATTGCCTTCGATCGCGAGCGTTCCCGAAGAGCTCAAATCTTTCTGTGCGTGCAAGAGATCGCCCGAGGCGGTGCCCTGGACTTCGAGCAGAAGGCCAGCATCCGCAGTTTTCGTACCAAGGTTCAGACCGATGACCACCGCACCGGAAACGGAGAGGGGGCTGCCGGGAGTAGAGGTACCGAGGCCGATGCCGAGCATTCCGCGGAGATTGGATTTTTCATCCCCGTAGACACCTGCAGTACCCAGACTGGCCACGCCGAAGGGTGTTTCCGCTTCAAAGCGCATCGCATCCGTGACGCTTGTCATTTGAGCAGCGTTGATGACGGCATAGTCACTGTAATTCACGATGCCATCTCCCGTGACATCGGCTCTGGCGTACTGTTCCCGACTCAATGAGGCTGATCCCCAGATGTGGTTTCTCAGTGTTATGAGATCGTTCGTCAGGATTTGGCCATCCCCATTCACGTCTCCCGATCCTCCGGTGAAGTAGATGCTCCCATCGATGTCCAGTGCTGCGGCAGGACTCGCCGTTCCGATGCCCACCCGCTCGTTCGTGGTATCGATGTTGAAGACCGGGGTGCCCCCATCGCTATCTAGCACCTGGAACGCCGTTACGGAATCCGTGAGTGTGCGGATGGAGACCGCGCCGGAACCGGTGAGGCGCGTGCCGAAGCTTAAGATCTTTCCGGAGGCCGTTCCTGCAACTTCCAGTTCCGCTTCTCCCGTGGTACTCGGTCGGATCTGGAGCGCCCCCGTCATGGTGTCGCCACCTTGGTTCACGAACATGCCTTCCGCCGTGGGCGCAGTGATGCCGCTGACATCGTTATCCGTACTCCAGCTTAAGTTTCCAGCGCTGTCTGTTTTCAGTACTTTCCCCGATGCGGTGCCATCACCTGCAGGGAAGGTGTAGGTGACGCCATTGAGTTTGATTGTGCCTCCGAAAGCTGAATTGCCTTCGATGGCGAGAGTACCGCTTCCTGCGATGGTGCCAGTGATATTCAATGCTCCTGTTGCCGTGAGGTCACCTCCCACCTGAAGCGACCGCGTGAATTCGAAGCGACTCGCTGTTCGGTTATAGGTGAGGCTCTCTTGCAGAGTTTCGCCGAATTTGAGTTGCACATTGGCGGCGGTATCCGCATCGTCGATGACCTGAAAGGCCTCGGTATTCACGAGCAGGCCCGGGTTCCACGACGATGAACCTGTCGCTCCGGCGGAAACAGGCAGAACCAGGAGGAGCAGGGCGATATTCAGGATCACCGTGACGAGCACGAGGGTGCAGACGGATCGAAGCGAAGGAGCGCGCAGCCACGTTGTCAGGCGGCAGAAGGGACATTTGCCCCCACCCAAACCCTCCCTCGGTGGGAGAGGGCTTTCTGTTTCCTCCCTTCCCCCTCCTTGCCCCGCCGAAGCTCCGAAGGAGCGAAGGAGGGCGGGGGAAGGGTCGGGGATGGGGGAAGAGGCTACGGTGGGCCGCGTGGGATGGTCGGTGAGGCTTGAGAGATCCTGCGGATCGAAGCGGTTCAGCCAGCGGTAGAACGTGTTCCGGGAGATGCCGAAGTGTGCGCAGGTAGAGCTGGCTGAACCGTGTTCTGCAAAGTGGAGCAGCCACTGCAGGCGCTTCGTAATTTCTTCGGGCGCCTGATCCTCGAAGGCTTTCTGGATGAGGGTGAGGAGCTGGCCTTTGTTTATTTGGTTGGTGTGAATGTGTGCGCTTGGAGACTGTCCCGTGACAGTGAATGAATCGTATTATTATAGCAGAAATAGCGGGTAGTGAGAAGGGGGGTTCTTATATGTGTTTTTTGGATTTTGTCTCATCCCCAACCCCTCTTCGTCCATCCCATTCTCCTCCCCGGAGAGGGGAGTGTTGGTTGTTCTGTAGTTGTTTGCTTGTGGGTGTTCCCCCCCCTCTCCATGCAGGAACGCGGGCGAAGGGGAGGGGGCAGGGGAGGAGGAAAGTTCTGTTGCGTGACAGGGGCGCGGGTGTCGCGGGACAGCCGCAGAATTTCTGGTAGAGTAACTGTAACGGAAGCGTGCCAGAGTGGTCGATCGGGCCTGTCTTGAAAACAGGTAGACCCGCAAGGGTCTCGGAGGTTCGAATCCTCCCGCTTCCGCCATCCGGCTTCGTCTGTGGACTACGCCGTGATTGGCTGTGAGCCAGAAAATGCAGACAGGCACGGCGAAGTTCGGGCGGAACAAAGTGAAGCCGAACGGAGACGGCCTCCCGCTTCCGCCATTCGACTCCCCCGCACTTTTGCTTTGCAAGAGTGCTGGGTCGCTCATGGTCTACAGCACTGCGTTCCTGCGACCATCTTTCTCACAATGAGCGAAGTGAATGAGTCGAGGGACATCCGTTCCCTCTCATGCCGCCTGCAGCCCGACGTGCCGTTCAATGCGGACCACGCGGTCTTTGATGCTCTCGATTTCGTCGCGGTTGGCTCCGAGAACGTCATGGCGCAGGTCTTCCGCGACAACATCGAAATGGCGCATCACTCGCTCCTCGGAACCCGTAACGGCTTTGGCCACATGTTCCTTCATCCGTTCTTCGGAACCCGTGACGGCGCTCGCCATGTGCTTCTTCATCCGTTCTTCGGATCCCATAACGGCTTTGGCCACATGTTTCTTCATCCTCTCTTCGGAACCCGTGACGGCGCTCGCCATGTGCTTCTTCATCCGTTCTTCGGATCCCATAACGGCTTTGGCCACATGTTCCTTCATCCTCTCTTCGGAACCCGTGACGGCGCTCGCCGTGTGTTCCTTCATCCGTTCTTCGGAGGCGGTGATTTTCTGCTCCACATTTTCCTTCACGTCCTCCTTGAAATTATGGATATCGTCATAGAGCTTGCCGATGCTCTCCATGAGCAGGGCAATGTCCTGCTTGGTCGCCGGGGAAGAATGGTCATGAACCATGGGACGGCCAGCATAGCACAGATGAAATGAACCTAGGCAAGTGCTCACTCCCGCACGATCTCTGAGCTTCTCAGATGACCTGCGTTTCTTCCTGCAGCCGTTCCAGGAGCTGCTCATTCTTCGGCAGTTTCCCCGGAGGGCAGGCGCGTCGGGCAAAGTGTGTGCGCAGCAAATTGAGGTAGCCTTTATCCGCGAGAAGATGCTCGACAAAGGGAAGCGCGGTTGCGCGAAAGCGGCTGAAGCGCAGGTGATGCGCCATCTCGAAGAGAGCACTCACGAAGGCATCTTCACCGCCGCGCACTTCGGCGTGGATCTCGTCCAAGGCCGCATGGAGGATGCTCTCGGTGTCGAGTCCCGCCATCAGTTCCAGTTCTTCCGCCTTGGCAGAAGGAAAGTATTGGTTCAGGCCGAGCCGCCGAAGCGAGCAGGGGAGCGCGAAATCGGCGATGATATCCGCCACCTGCGAGGCGAGACCCCCCTCGCTGTTGTGATCTTCCGCCACGATCAGCCGTCCGGTTTCGAGCGCGGCCTTGAGGATCGCCTCGGCATCGATCGGTCTGATACTGCCAACAGCAAGCACGCGCACCCGGACTTTTTCGGGGCTGGCGAAAAGCAAATCCGCCGCCTCCACCGCCCGGTGCACGGGGATGCCTGTGGCGATGATCGTCACCTGATCCAACACGTCGCCGGTTCCCCGGACTCTCTCCGCTTTGCCCTCAAAAACATAGTTCGCTCCGTAGAGGAGCGTGCCCTTCGTGTCTTTCAGTTGCTCATGCCCCGTTCGCGGCGAGAAGACGAAGACGGATTGGTGGCCTTCTGCAACGAGTTCCATCGCTTTCTCCGCCATGGCGGCCGCCTGATTACTGTCGGCCGGCATCCACACCTGCGTGTGGCGGAACGGAAGATTGAAGTGATTCTGCTCCTGATGGGTTTCGCCATCCTCGCCCACGCTCAATCCCGCGTGCGTGCAGTCGTTCAGAATGCCGCAGCGCGTGTGTCCGCAGTTGATGTCGATCAACCGCGCATTGGCACGCGCCTCGTTCGTCCCGAATGCGGCGAACGTGTAGGTCACGGGGAGTAGGCCCGTCTGGCGCATGCCCGCGGCCATCATGAGCATGTTCGCCTCGGCCACGCCTACGTTGATCACGCGGTCGGGGAATTCCTTCGCCACTTCGTCGAATCCGCCGGAGCCAGCCAAGTCGGCGTGCAGGACGAAGATGCGCGCATCGGCCTTCATCAGATTCTTCAGGTGCGTCGCGCCGAAATCTTTCCGCGCCGCGCCTTTCTCGGTGGTGATGACGCGCTTGTAGCCTTTCAGTTTCGCAACGTCGAAAGAGACGGGGACATCGGTCTTCACGCAGGTTGCTGATGAGCTGCGTTTTTTCCACTGTGCGCGGAAAGGTTCGTAGGCCCGCACGGTCTCTTCGAGGGAGGGGAGTCCTGTGAGCGCGAGCGCGGCCTCGTCTTTCGAGAGAGGGGCGCCGTGGTAGTTCTTCCTGCCCGAATTTGATCCTTCCTCCATCAGGGGGACGCCGTGTCCCATGGTCGTGTAGTAGCAGACGAAAATCGGGTGGCCTTTGCCGATGAGCGACGTCGCGCGCTCGATACCAGCTTTCACCTGTGCGGGGTCGTTGCCGTTCTGCACCTCGATCACGTGCCATCCGGCGGAGTGAACGATTGAAGCGAAATCCGCGGCTACGGTCGAGCTCGGGAGCCCGCTCAGTTGCATGTCATTGAAATCGCCGTGGATGATCAGGTTGTCGGTCTTGAGGTGTGCGGCCAGCCGCACAGCTTCCATCACCTGTCCTTCCTGGCTGTCGCCGTCGGCGAGGAGGACATCCACGATGCCCGTCTTCTTCTGCACCTTGAGCCCAAAGGCTGCCCCAAGCGCGTTACTCACTCCCTTGCCGAGGGGACCGGTGCCGAAGGGAATATCGCCGATGCCGGCCTCGATGTGGCCGGAGAGTCCGGAAGGTGTGCGGAACGCATCGATGATCGTCTGCGGGGACGCCAGCCTCTTGTCGTTTCCTTCCCGGCCGAAGAGCCACTGCAGTCCGTACGAGAGCAGCGACAGATGCCCCGCACTCATGCGCAGCGGCTGGTCGACCGCGGGATTGCGCAGCGCACTTAAGAAGTAGGCGAAGGTGAAGGCCGACAGCGATCCGCCGGGATGGCCGGACTTATGCTTTACGGGCGCCTCTACCGCAAGGTGGCAGAGGATGGTCTGTGCCAGTGCGTAGGCCTTCTCTTCTTCCGGAGAAAGCTTTACCGCCTCCTTCGGTCCCACCCAGATCCTCTCGCCCATCTGTGTACTTTTCATGACACGCTGAAGTGACATCGGAACATCTTTCAATGGCTTTCCAATGAGTGATTGCACATCAGGTCTGACTGTTTGCATAGGATCGGGAGAGGAGGTAGCAGGAGTGTAGGTTTCTCGGGCGGATCAGTAAAGCCGGGTACAAAATTTGCTCAGAATCAGAATGATGTTTCCGTAGATGATCAAGGGGAGTTCATTGCCATCATCACCCCCCGTCCCTAGGCTGCGCCCGATCTTCAATTTTTCCACTCTATGCGTTATCCCATCAGGAAGCGTTCGACTGGTTTTTCGTTCGTCGGCATCAACATCTCGGTGATCGTCCTTCTTTCGTTGATGATGCTGATCGCGCGCTAAGTCGCTGTGGATCATTGCTTCTCGATAATGAGCACGCGCTTCGGCCCGTTGCGTATTTCCTCTTTGACGCCGGTCCAGTCGTGGATGGCGTTTAAGAGAGTTTCAAAGCGATAAACATAACCTTCTCCCCGCCTCGTTCCCACGTCATTCGTTTGGAAGAAGAATTCGTTATACCCCGTCAGTACCAGCATGTGGTACCAGGGGCCTTCGCCCGAGAAGTAGGGATTGCCGAGATCCCGTCCTGCAGCAGGAACGATCACGGGATGGCCGTCTGCCAGCAGGCGCTTCAGATCTTCCGTTGCGGGGTCTTCGATGACGCGGGCGTGATAGCCGAAGTACTCCTCTGCGATCTTCCCCAGCTCCTGAACCGTCACATCCTGCGGGTAGCCGTGCTCTGTTTCCCATGCGGTGAGTGCCAGGAGCTCCGTTTCCGCCTGTTCACGGTTGATGTCCGTTCCTGCGAGAAAGTGGTGTACGAGGATCAGGCTCATCTCTTCGCAGGATTCCTCGTGGAGCGCGTCCCAGTCGGCGAGGGGGGCTTGGGGCGAGAAGGGGACGGAGAGATGAAGGGTGTAGGGGGTAGGGTGTAGGGGGTAGGACGAAGAGAAAGACGAGGAAGTAGAAGAAATAAAGGAAACAGAGGAAAGAGAAGAAACCGCAATGTCACCCTGCCTGCCCGGCGTAGCTTCAGCGGAGTCGGGAGCGTAGTCGAAGGGTGGGACAGGAGAAGCTTTTTCCGACTGTGCAGAGCAGGCCGTGAGGAGGCAAAGAGCCAGAAGAACAGGGAGCCGCTTCATCACTTGCATTGTGCAGGGAAGGGGATTAGCTTGTCACCCATTTCTTTCCCCCAATTTCAATGTCCAGCATTGATGAAGCGTTTCTCTCTGACGATGCAATGTTCCAGCATGCACCGGTCCGAACCGTCGAAGGCGATTCTTCGCTGAACGGGGAAACATTCGAAGACAACGATTCCGGCCTCTCGTTCGATCCCCATGGTGAACTCGAGTTCCCCCTCGCATCGCAGGTTCCTGAATTGGATCTGAAGGCGCTGCGCGATCAGGCTGAGGCTGCACTGAAGGATTCAAGAGAATAATTTTCCCCCCGCTTTCATGACTTCTAGAGAACGAGAAAACCGGTCGTTCGTCGGTTGCGGCGAAGAGGAGTATCTGAAGGGTGATATCACAGCGCACACGGCGCCAGTTGGATATGGTCTTCATGATGAGATTCTTTCCCAGGCGGATCGCAGCCGTCTTCTTTTTGAAGAATGTATGGTTAGGCGTTCGGGAGTGGATGGCAGTCCAACGACGATGGAGGGACGCGTAGCGTGCGACGGAGTTCCCGCGGGCGACGTTAGGCCTCATACCACGGTTTTTGTGAATGATGCAACGACCTGCGGCGGGTTCTGCGAAGCCATCGGGTTCGATTGGGACGACAAAGTGCTTCAGGGTTCGCCACTGCATGAATTTGCCAATGGTTTGCGCGTGTGTCCGTCCACTTTGCTTTCCTGCTGGCTTTGCGAGCATGGATGGACAATGCAGGATCTTCCGAAACTTGTCCCTGCAACCGTCATCGTCCGGGAGGCATTTGCCATTTCCATTGTCACAACGGTCACTCCGTCCAATCCGGAACGATCCATCTCGCCGACTGCTCTGCCGACGAGGGCAGATATCCTCGCAGAGGCGAAGCATGGTGATCATGAGTACTACGTTCGTCAAGCGATCGAAAATTGGGGCGAGAGTGGCAGTGGCCTTGCGGGAGATCTTGCCCTGAATGGAGAAGACGTGGAAGATAATTTCAGCGCAGATCTTTTTGATGTATTGAGGCGGATGTACATTCAGGTGCTCCGTGACCAATTTCCGAAGATGCACTGGCAAACGCGCATTCCGCGCTCTCTCTGGGATGACAGGGGGTGGGGGAGATAAAAGGCGGTGAAGTTGGGATCTTGCATGAAACTTTGGCATACTGTATCCATGAAGCTCTTCCTTGATACCCTGAAGTACACTTCCGCTACGCTTCGGTGACTTCAGAGCAGGTTGCTTCTCTCTTCTTCCCTTCTTATGAAATTATTTTTAGACACAGCGAATGTAGATCAGGTCGCCGAGATTGCCTCGTGGGGCGTTCTCGATGGTGTCACCACCAATCCCTCGCTCGTCGCCAAAGAGGGGAAGGATTTTAAGGAAACCGTATTGAGGATGTGCGCGCTTGTGCCGTGCGTTTCGGCGCAGGTGACTGCCACCGAGGCGGAAGGGATGAAGAAGCAGGCCGTGGAATACAGCAAGTGGCACAAACATGTCGTCGTGAAAGTTCCCATGACGGTGGAGGGTTTAAAGACGCTCCGGTTTTGCAAAGAGAAGGGGATCAAGACCAACTGCACCTTAGTCTTCTCCGTCGCGCAGGCGGTGCTGGCGGCCAAAGCCGGTGCTTCCATGATCAGCCCCTTCGTCGGGCGCATCGACGATGCCGGCGGTGATGGCATGCTGCTCATCGCGGACATCATGAAGGCTTGGGAACACTACAAATTCCCGACCGAGGTATTAGTGGCCTCCACGCGCAAGTCCGAGCACATCCTGCGTGCGGCGGTCCTCGGTGCGCATATCGCCACGATTCCGTATGCGGTTTTCAAAGAGCTTCCGATGCATCCGCTTACGGACACCGGACTGAAGAAATTTATGGATGATTGGACGAAGACGAAGAGATAGGTTATTGGCTTGTTCGCTTGTTGGTGAGTGATACCATCACATACTTTTCTTGTTTTCTATGATTCAAGAAGTACTTCACAGTTTTAGAGATCTTGTTGTCTGGCAGAAGGCAATGGACTTGGTGGTCTCCATCTATGAGCTCACTCGAGAATTTCCTTCACAAGAACAGTACGGTCTCATTTCCCAAATGAGGCGCTCAGCTGTTTCTATTCCATCAAACCTTGCTGAAGGGAGGCGCAGATCGACAAGAAATGATTTTCTCCATTTTGTCTTCATTGCATACGCTTCCGGTGCGGAGCTTGAAACGCAGTTGGAACTCTCGCGACGGCTTGGCTTTTGTTCAAAAGAACAGTTTGACCAGACCTCTCAACTTCTTGATTCAGTCATGAAAATGCTGAATCGCTTAACCCTCTCTCTGAAACCTAACAAGCCAACAAGCTAACCAGCTAACCAGCTAGAAGAGCCGCTCCCAGTGTTCCCGCATGGTCCAGTGTTCCGATGGTCAGTGTTGGAAGCGGACTCTTTGGCAACATCCACCGCTTCAGTTCCTTTTCAATCTCCGACAGGTGCGGCTTGAGTGCCCGCCCCGCGCTCCCGCCGAAGATGATGACGCCGGGATCGATGCAGTGCGTCAGGCTCGTGCACATCCAGGCGATCTCGCGGATGACGGTCTCATGAAGATGCGCGCAGGTCGGCCCTTCGAGCGTCTCTTCCGGTCGTTTTGCGGCAGGACAGCGGTGCCTGAGCGCCGTTCCCGAGAGGTATTCCTCTACTTCTCCCCGTCCTGTGCCGCCACTGGCAGGCGACTCGCCGGGCTTGAGGAGCATGTGTCCGAATTCCGCAGAACATCCGTGGTTTCCGCGAAATATTTTTCCATCCACGACGATGCCGCCACCCACTCCCGTGCCCATGGTGATGCCGACGACGACGCTCTGGCCTTTTCCCGCTCCCTGCAGCGCCTCGGCGAGTGCAAAGCATGCGGAATCATTCTCGATGAACACGGGGAGCTTCGTTGCGTTCTTGAGCGTTGTGAGGAGCGGGAAGCCGTTCCCTTCGGGGATGTTGGGGATCGCCCGTACCTTTCCACTGTCTCTCTCGATCAGTCCCGGCACGCCGACGCCGATCGCCTTCGTGTCACCGGTGCGAAATTCTTTGATGAGGGTGAGCATTTCTTTGACGATCACCGGGAAGGTTTTTCCCGCAGTCGGAAGAATGCGTTCGTCCTGCTTCTGCCACGTACCCGATGTGTAACGCGCAATCGCAAGTTTAGTTCCGCCGAGATCGATCCCGAGCACTGAAGGCATGTGAGGGAAGTTCCGCAGTAGTTAACTTAAGAAATAAGAGATGAGGGCAGTTGCAGAGGCACTTAGGTAAGCTAGACCAGTAACAATATTAATTGTTCTATTCTCTTTATTCAAAATATCAATGTAGGAGTTAAAACTTTCGATGAACTCGTGGATTCCGAGAGGAAGGCCATTGATAGTTTTTACCGCTGAGACATTTGAAGCTCTGCTAATGGACTTTGTTGCTCGATAAAAATGATAGAGTGAAAATAAGAAAAAAATGACCACGAAAATAATCCAAATGTATCGAATCATCATTATTTGATCGTATCATGTTTTAGAAGTATTTGGGCTATCTCATTGCAGAGTTTTCTGGCGGGGCGGGGGAGTTGGGGCGTTCCAGATTCAAGAAAGACTATCTCGTATTCTTCGTAAGAGAGGAACGGACACGGAGCCGCTTTTCTTAACGGAAGCCTCGCGGATGCGTGCTCCGTGTTCGCTAAGATATGCTTCATAGTAGACGAGACGGAATGGTCCAAACGGCTTCGTCGACGTGACTAGGCTCTCGTTGTGTTGTCGTATTCTTCTCTGCAAATTATCCGTTGATCCCTTGTAGAAGTAATCGGGATTCTTCGTGCTCTGGAGAATGTAGAAGTACCACATGTCATGGAGGAGTGGCGGAGCCACGTCGTTCGCGAACGACGTGGCGGAGAGGGAGGGATTCGAACCCTCGATACGGTTTTACCCGTATACCACATTAGCAGTGTGGTGCTTTCGACCGCTCAGCCACCTCTCCACGCCGGCAAAAGTATAAGAGACCCCTCCGTGAGGCGCCAGACCAAAACCGGATTCCCTGTGGTGTTATTTCTGCGGGACAAATGCCAGGCTAGCCGGTTCGTCTATTCCATAGTGCGTCACCACGTGCACGTTCCCCTCGTTCACGGCAAATGTCCGGTCGAGGATGTCCATGATCTCCTTCTTCACGATGATGCAGCCCATGCTCTTGAAGCGCGGCTGATCATCGAACATCCGCTCCTCGTACCCGTACTCGTGGAAGCCGTACGGCGTGCTTTCGTCCTTCCAGAAGAGTCGCAGAAATCTCCCGCTCGGGCCGAAGGTGATATGGTCGCCCTTGATGTCTTTTGACTGAATCTGCCACTCGCGTTCCGGCGTCGTCGCGTTGTAGCAGCGACCGATATAGCAGACGTATCTGTGCTGTCCCGTTGCCACAGGGAAGGAGAGCGTGCGTCCGTTCCGATGGATGAGGTATCCCTCATTTGCCTTCGTGTCGACCACGATCCGGTCGCCCATCTGTGCCTGCCATTCCGCTTGGGGAATGGGGGAGGGAACGAGGGCCGGGAACGTCGGGTTCATAGCGAGAGAAACACCCAACGCGAGCGGGATGATCGTGATCAAAGCGAAGCATTATAGTTATTACTTAAGTTATGTCAATGCTCCGCTAAATAGCGTTTTATAGCCATTTCAGTGCTTCGAGTACTCTGAAAAACAAGCAATTTCGTACAAATTTTGTATACATTGAAACGCTGTCCTAAAGACGCAAGGTGAATCCATTGAAACGGTGCATCTGCACACTACACTTCGCACGTGGTTGTCGTGTTCAAACATACGCCGGTTCTCCTCGATGAAGTCGTGACTCTCATCGATCCAAAGGAGGGCGAAACTGTGCTGGATGTCACTCTTGGACTTGGAGGGCATGCGGAGACTCTACTGAAAAAGATCGGAGCACGCGGGGTACTCATCGGTCTTGACGCAGATGCCAAAAACCTCGCGCAGGCGCAAGTGAGACTGAGTGTCCTCCCGGGTCGCAAAGAATTCAGGCATGCGAATTTTCGGGATCTCGCACAACTGGATCTGCCCAAAGTGGATATTCTTTTTGCGGATCTTGGCTTGAGCTCGCCGCATGTGGATGAGCCCGGGCGGGGGTTCACGTTCCGTGAAGATGCGCCGCTCGATTTGCGCTTCGATCGCTCCCGGGGATTGTCGGCAGTGCTCTGGCTGCAGCGGATTTCTCTCGACGATCTCACCCGTGCACTGCGGGAATTCGGGGAGCTGAAGGATGCGCGCCGGCTCGCACGGAAACTCAAAGAGGGGGAGATGAACACGACGTTTTCCATCGTGCGGGCCGTCGAAGCTGTGTTCGGATGGAAGGCTCCCTCCGTGATGGCACAGGTGTTTCAGGCCTTGCGCATTGCAGTGAATGACGAACTGGGTGCTCTCGATGCTCTGCTCTCCTCCGGCCCCACGCTGCTGAAGTCCGGTGGGCGGATGGGCGTGATCAGTTACCACTCCCTCGAGGATCGCCGGGTGAAGCAGGCGTTTCGTGTGCTCACCACCGCTCCGAAACATGCTGATACCGGTCAGGATCTTCACCCCGCGGATTACAGTCCGCTCACGCGCAAGGCCGTTGTCCCCTCCGACGAGGAACAGCACAGAAATCCCCGGTCCCGCAGCGCGAAGTTACGTGTCATCATGCGGAGAACTTCTGCGCTATCGTGATTGTTCCCTGCATCTGTTACACTTCCCCGTCATCGTGCCCGATCCGATCGCCACACTCTCGGCCCCCACGTCCCGTGCGAGTCTCGGTCGCATGGTGAATCAGAGTACCATTTTGCTCATGGTGTGCATTGGTTCGCTCATCTTCCTGCTCGCGCTTTTCATCCTCTTCCATCAGAACGCCACCGCTACGAAGGGCTACCAGCTCAGGAATTTGGAACGGGAACGTTCTCAGTTGCTCCTGGAGGAGGAGATTCTCAACATGCAGGTCGCAGAAGCCCAGGCTCTCCATCAGCTCTCCGAGGATCCGGTTGTGCAGGCAATGGTTGCGCTCAGAAATCCGCGGTACATTCAGGAGGACACGACGGTGGCATCCAATCAGAACGAAGCCAAATAAGATATTAGAGAATATCTTCCAGATTCTGCAATTTTTTGAGGCGTGAGAAGGGGGGCGAAATGTGGTAGAATGCTTAGAAACATGCAGAACAAACAAAATATTCTGGCAGTCCTCCTCTGTCTTACGGGCCTGGTCACTCTCGTATCCTCTCTGCAAACGACCGGACGCGCGCAGGATTCCGTACCACAGGAATGCCTCGGTTTGCCCTATGGATCTCCGGGTTGTCCCGTACGGCCGGGTTCCTCTGCCGTTTCCTCTGCGCGCAGCAAACCGCCTCACTGCGGTGATAACCTTCTACAAGAGACAGAAGGTGAACAGTGTGATCTGGGCAGGTTCAACGGCTTGAGCTCGTGTTCTACGATGTGCACTGCCCTCTTCTGCGGTGACAGCACGATTACACCGTATCTGGGTGAGGAGTGCGAGCCGCCCGTTCAAGAGGTCTACATCCTGGATCCGAAGACCAATCTGCTTACGACCAAACTGCAGTACATGGAGAGTGCATGCGGTCGCACGTGTGCCGTACCGACCTGTGACGAAGAAGGATTGTGCGAGAGCGGATGCCAGTGGAAATTCAAGGCGGCCTGTCCATCATCCGCCAGTGTTTCTTCCCTGACGGTTCCTCCGCAGACATCTTCCGGGGACACTGCTTTGTCGGCATCATCGAGTTCAGCGGCAGGGTTGATCGATGGAGCGTCTGAGAGCAGCGTGAGTTCGCCATTTTCTTCTGAAATGCTGCATCCGGCTGATGCGACTTCGTCCGCATCAACGCCGCTCTGTGGCAATGACAAGGTGGAGACGGGAGAAGAGTGTGATGACGGCAACCAGGTGGAGGAGGATAGCTGTACGAATCAGTGCACGCGTCCCCGCTGCGGTGACGGGTTCGTGCAGCAAAACGAAGAGTGTGATGACGGAAATCGCGTGAACGACGATGTGTGCGACAATACGTGCAAGTCGACGCGCTGCGGTGATGGAATTGTACAGACAGGCGAGGAATGTGACGACGGCAATCGCAATAATCTCGATGACTGTCCAAATGATTGCGCGCTCTCAGTGTGTGGCGACGGTATTTTGGAGGGTCGTGAGCAGTGCGACGACGGGAATTTCAACAATTGGGATCCCTGTCCGAATATCTGCCGGCTGCCGGTGTGCGGCAACGGGATCCGCGAGGGAACGGAGGAGTGCGACGACGGAAACCGCAACGATACCGATACCTGTTCCTTGAGCTGTACGCTTCCCCAGTGCGGTGACGGGGTGATGCAGCGGGGTGAGGAGTGCGACGACGGCAATCAGGTCAATGACGATACGTGTACGAATGGCTGCCAGAAAGCCCGATGCGGTGACGCGATTGTTCAGGCGGGAGAGGAGTGCGACGACGGAAACCGTATTCCGGATGACCTGTGCAATAATTCCTGCCTGAGAGCCCGCTGT
>JAQVMW010000009.1 GCA_028703445.1 Candidatus Peribacteraceae bacterium | reverse complement strand
ACTGCAGATCATCCAGAACCGTCTCAACAACCGTCCCCGCAAAGTGCTTGGTTTTCGCACCCCTGCCGAAGTATTCTCTTCCCACTGCAAACGTCTAGGTGTTCGGATTTGAACTAGAATTCGGGATCTTGAGAATATTGACAATTGTTTTAATTGTTATTTTGAGATATAATGGTTCTGTGACGTTTCTCCTCTGGTCCACATGAAATACACAGGAACACGGAGCACGAAGCACCTCTGCTTCACCTCTCACAACAACAAAATGGTCTACCTCCTCGTGATCGGCATCCTCATCTCCGAGACGATCGCCCTGAGTTTCCTCAAAGAGTACTCGGTGAACGCAAATCTCACCTTCTATCTCTGCGGACTGTTCTTCTATGCCGTCGTCACCATGCTCCTCGTGAAGTCGTTCAGGTACGAAGGGATGGGAGTAGTGAATGTGCTGTGGTCCGCATTTTCCATCATGCTCGTCGTCGCCACTGGCATTTTCTTCTTCAAGGAAAAGGTGCACCTCATGGAACTCCTGGGGATTTTGATGGTGCTGGGCGGCGTGTCGCTGATCCGGATATTCGAATGACGACAGCCGAAAAGAAACTGAACGATTCCTTCATTGAATAGACAGAGTGGTCTCGGTACCATGAGCTTTGTCCGTGGGCGGTTAGCTCAGTGGTTAGAGCGTTCGGTTCACATCCGAAAGGTCGTAGGTTCAACTCCTATACCGCCCACCATCAAATTATTGTCTCTTCGAGGGGTCTTGAATCGGTTTCTTGCAGGCAGCAAGAACGCCCCATATTGCATGAGGTACCGAATTGAAGACAGCCATAACATATGGAGCAATATGACAGTGTGCTTCGGCAACTCCTCTCTCAATCCAGTATCCGACATCTCTTCCGTGGTCTTTCTGATCTTCTCGTACACTTTGTAGAACTTGATTGTGTAATCTAAATTCATGACGAATCAATGCTAGATGGGTTTGTGAATATCTTTCCCATGCAGTTGGTGCTTGAGCGGCATTTGTTTTTTCTTGTGCCAATTTCTCAGCTGTATCTTCATCTATTGATACCATCGCAAGAATTTTACATTGGAATCTGTCTGGATCAATAGTGAACTTACCCCTTACCTCCGTTCCTTCACGCAAACTTTTTGATCTTCTTCCGAAACGTCCCGAAGTTAACATATTTCAGCCACTTCCCGATTTCGATGGGAATGCTGAATAGGAACACACGACTTTTGTAATCACCCTGTGATCGCCCATCATTCAACTCACATCTCACTTCGCTGCAAACTCCGGATCCTGTGCCAATCGCCTCACTTCAAGCCGGCGTTCTCGTCCGAAAACCCAGTTCTGCTGCCCGTTCGATCGTCTGTGTCCGTTCGTTTCCCTGTCCGGCACAGAACTCCGTCATGAGCCATACCTCGCCATTCAGAAGAACAGCATAGCGATGCCAGCCCTCATAACCGTATAGCACGCTGTCATCCTGTGGATCATCGAGTGCGAGAGTCTCGTGAGACCGGGCCCACTCGGGATGCCGCCCGATGATCCGCCGGTACGTTTTACGGAAAAGTTCCACTCTGGCTTGCACGATTTTCTTGAATTTCTCACCTGCCTCCTGCCCCCAGACAGACGCTTCGAGTTGCGTCAGTTTCTCCAGTATATCGTCATCGACGATATGGAGCGTGGAGGTACGCATGTTCCGCTATGGAATGGAAAATTCGGGATCCATCATCAGACGACTTTCTTCAGGAAGAGATTGCCCCTGATACTTGCTGAAGGGCTTCAAGTGATACGGCTGCTCGGCCGGACTCGTCATCGTTTCGAATGCCAGCTGGCACACGCGCATCCCCGGATAGAGCGCCACGGGAAGACGGTTTAGGTTGCTGATCTCGAGCGTGATCGTGCCTGAAAAACCTGGATCCACGAACCCTGCTGTGGAATGAATGATGATGCCGAGACGACCGAGGGAACTGCGCCCTTCCACGCGCACCACCAGATCATCGGGCACTGTGAGCGTCTCTTCGGTCACGCCGAGGATGAACTCCCCCGGCTGGACGATGAAGGATTCTCCTTCCTTCACCTCGATCGTGCGCGTGTTGCCGATGAAGCTCTCGGGCTTCTTGGGATCCAACACGGCGAACCTGCTGTGCTCGTAGATTTTGAAAATGGATCCGAGGTGCAGATCCATGGAACTGGCGTGGATGTGTTCCATCACATCCCGCTTGGGCGACGTCACCCGCACGCGGCCGGAGAGAACGACGAGCCGAATGTCTTTATCAGATAGGATCATAAATCGGCAGGTATCGACCTGCCCGGCGCAGTCCCACACATGCCGGATGAAGTCGGGTCGGACAGGATCATGGAGTGCGATTCTAACACAGAATAAGACAAGAAAATTGCGGAATTTCGTCCGCAGGCCATCCGCGCATTGTAGAATGGACGCCCATGGTCACCTTAGCGGATAATCTGTCGGACATACTGGAGCGGGGCAGCCAAGCCACAGAGACGCTGGATCCGGAAAAGGAAGTGCTGGCACGCAGGCGCTCTGACCTCGTCCAGTACTTCCGGGGATTCATGGCAGAGACCTTCGACAAACTGCATGTCGCCTCCGCGGAAGAGACGGAACAGCTTCGTCAGGGGCTGCTGCACATCGGGCTCAAGGAAGAGGAAATCGGTGAGTGGGAACGCTACCGCGACGAAGTCGCCGAGCGGCAGCGCGCATCCGCCCGCCAGCTTTCGGATCAACTGCACGCTCAGCTCGACCGCGCCAACACAGAACACTGCATCACCCGCGAATCCAGGCAACGATGGATCGACCGCTTTACGGACCCGTCACTCAACTACAAAGCGAAGGAGTATTTCGTGCTGCACCAGCTGCCGTCGTACCTTGCCGCATGGGAACGCGTGGCGAAGAAACGCGTGAAACTGCTGAATGATCCCCGATTCAAGTTTCTCACCAAAGCAGACGTCTCCGACCTGGAGACATTCCAGCGTGGCAAAGACTTTTTGGACCTCCACTTCGAGAAACGCGAAGACCTCAATGCGCATATCGAAGCCGCACTGGTCGCCAAAGAACGCAACGTCGAGCACCTGCTGAGCAAAGCAAAATCCATGCTCGAAGCGGCCGCCGACGCCGGTGCCATCAACCATGACAAAGTCGGGCGCTTGCTCCTGGGAAGGCTGCGCAAATTCCCGAACATGACCGAGCTCAAGGATTACATCGAGCATCAGATGCCGGAATACATCAAAACCTGGATGAAACTCCGGACGGAGTACGACTGGGTGGAGAACGAGATGAAAGGCAAAGTTCCGCAGGGATTCAACCGGCTCACACCACAGAAATTCCTCCTGCTGAGCTACCCCCAGCGCAGGAGCTACGTCGAACAGGCCAAGCAGCGCCTCAAGCTCACCGAAGCGCCGTCGCCGCGCGAGATGGAGAACATCAAGCTGGGCATCCGTCACGCGCTCGACACCAAGGAGTGGGATGAGGCGGAGGATCTTCTCAGGCAGGCACGTACGCTCTTCGCGCAGGGCAAAGGCATCGAACGGGACCGCTTCGAGCTTGATTCCATGGAACGCAACCTCAAGGAATTCCGGACAAAGGAACACGAGGAACAGCAGCCCATGAAGAACGCCCGCGAAACACTGGAGCAAATGCGCATGGCGTACGATCAGATTCCCACCCCTCTTCAACCTCTGTACCTCTCCTCCATGAACGACCCCGACAAGCTGGGGGCGATCGCGGCCTGCACCTTCAACCGCGTGTGGTGCCGCGAACACGGGTATCTGACGGATGACCGCGAGAAAGAGCTCGAACGGCAGGCAACCACCGAAACGCAAAACCTCGCCAGGGAAGGCAGGCACCGCAAGAAGGGGCTCGACAATGTGAAGCTGGGCGTGGTGACGGATACGCAGCACGACCCGGCGGTGCGCCGGTACGACGAGGGCGAGTGGGCTCCCACCATCATCCACATGCCGCCGAACTCCCACCAGCACTTCAATACCATTCTGGAGACGCGAAAGAACAATCACGCCTTTCGGTACTGGACGACGCTCATTCCCACGGACGTGACCTACGAACAGCAGCTGCATCTCGTCCGCAACGTGAACTGGGTGCTCAAGCGCGGCGCGAAGAAGCTCAAGGAACAGGGGCTGATGTTCACGCTGACAGGCAGTCCGCCGTCGCTCAATTAGGAGGATGCAGAAGATGCAAAGGAACGGAAGAAAGGAAAAGAAACAAAAGAAGTAGAGGAGCGTATGCTATGATGCCTTCCTTCGTTCTTCGTCCTAATCCCCAATCCCTTAGTCCTAATCTCCAATCCCTAATCCCCAATCCCTAGAAATGGCTCTCTACCGCACCTACCGGCCATTAAGCTTCGCGGATGTCGTAGGACAAGATGCCGTTGTCACGACACTGGAGCAGGCGGTGACACAGAACAAACTCTCGCACGCCTATCTCTTCGCCGGCAGCCGCGGCACGGGCAAGACTTCGGTCGCGCGCATCCTCGCCAAGCACATCATGACGCACGGCATCGCGGATGAGACGCTCAAGCGTCAGATCATCAAAGGCATCGAAGAAGGATCGCTCGTGGACCTGCTCGAAATCGACGCGGCATCGAACCGCGGCATCGATGACGTGCGCGATTTGATCGGCAAGATCCAGTTCTCCCCCGTGGTGGCCGCCGCCAAGGTCTACATCATCGACGAGGCGCATATGATCACCAAAGATGCCTTCAACGCGCTCCTCAAAACACTCGAGGAACCGCCCGCGTACGCGCATTTCATCCTCGCCACGACGGAACTTCAGAAGATCCCCGCCACCATCCAGAGCCGCTGCCAGTGTTTCCCCTTCCGACCCATTGAAGAGGAGGACATCGTGCGCCGGCTCCAGTACATCGCCGATCAGGAACACATCATTGTCGACCGCGAGGCACTCCGGCTCGTCGCGCGGCACGTGGAAGGAGGACTGCGGGACGCGATCTCGCTCTTGGACCAGATGCGCTCGCTCCAAAAGATCACGGCGGAGGACGTTTCGCAGCGCATCGGCGCCACCGGACAGGCCTACATCGAGGCGGTGGCCGATGCGATCCGACGCTCTGATCCGACCGCATTACTCAAGGCCGTACGTGAGCTGGAGGAGGTCGGCACTCCGCTCGATCTCTTCCTCAGAGAACTCCTGTCACTCGTGCGCGCAGAACTACACCGCGCAATCGAACAGAAGAAACCGATCGAAGACTCCATTCGGGCGCTCGATGTTCTGCTCGAAGCCATCCGGAACCTGCGCCTCTCCCCCGTGCCCGGACTCGTGGTGGAATCCGCCCTGCTCACCCTCTGCACTTCGACACCGAATGGCCGACCCGAAGTCCTTCCGGCAAAAGCGACGGAAAAAATCGAAAAGCAGGCGAAAGAGGTACCGCGGGAAGACAGCGCCGCAGCGAAACAGGAGAAGAAAGAGGAATCTCCGCTCTCCGCAGCCGAAATCGAGGCACCGGAAGTGACGCAAGAAACCATCACTGCCGCATGGGAGCAGATTCTGGAAGAAACGGTGCCTGCTTCCGTGCGTATGTCACTCAAGAACGGCGAGTTGCAGCACGTAGCGGGAACAACGGTGACCGTGGGGTTCACCTCCTCCTTCCATCGTGACAAAGTCGCGGCAACCGAGGCGAGCCGGACGATCGAGCAGGTCATGCACAAAATCTTCAAGCGCTCCCTCAAGATCGAATGTGTGCTCGAGAAGGATCGCGAGAAAGACGGGGCGAAGGAGAATGTAGTGAATTTGGCCGATGCGGCGGCGGAAGTCTTCTGAATGTAGAATGTTGAATGTAGAATTCAGAATTGGGTGGCCTTTGATCATTTTCATTCTACATTTTACATTCTCAATTCTACATTTCGCCCATGCCCCACACCTCCGAGCAGAAGCAAAAGCTCCGTCAGGCCATCCTCGAGCGCATTCAGCACATGAATGAGCAATCGAAGGCCGCCGAAAGTCGCTCGATCGTGCGACGCATTCTTGAAGTATTGCCGACGGACGGAGCGATCTGTGCCTTCGTCCCCATGAAGACCGAACCCGACATCCGGCCTCTGCTTGAGCAGCTGCTCCAGAGTGGCCGGTTACTCTTTCTCCCGTCATTCGACGGCCGCCATCTCGTCATGCGAAAGATCGAAACACTCTCTGACCTCATCCAAAGCACCTTTGGAATTCCCGAGCCGCCACCCGCCTGCCCGCCCCTCGATCCAAAAGAACCGGCGGTTGTCCTCATTCCGGGACGCGCCTTCGACAGAACAGGCAAGCGTCTGGGACGCGGCAACGGAGGCTACGACCGGTGGATCACCGCTCACCGCAAAGAGAACGGGCAATCGCTCTACTACGGCGTCGCTTTCGAGTGCCAGATCGTGAGCGCCGTACCCACGGAAGCCCACGACGCTCCGTTAGACGGCATCGTGACTGTCCGGGGACTTGAGAGAGCACAGAGATAACAACCTTTGTGTTCATTGGGCTTTTCTAAGGAAAAACGCGTGGTAGGCTGAAACCGTCTTCGCTCTTCCTCCTCCTTTCCCCTCCCCTTCCCATGACCTACCTCCCCGCGCTTCAGAAGACGGATCCGCAGATTCGCGATCTCATCATCGCCGAGGAGAAGCGGCAATGGTCGAAAGTCCGCCTCATCCCCTCCGAGAACTATGCATCTGCCGCGGTGCTGGAAGCCTCGGGAAGCGTGCTCACGAACATCTACTCCGAAGGGTATCCGGGCAAACGGTACTACGAGGGTCAGCAGAACACGGACCAGATCGAGACGCTCGCCATCGAACGGGCGAAGGCCGCTTTCGGCGTAGATCACGTCAACGTGCAACCGTACTCGGGCAGTCCGGCAAACATGGCCGTGTATACGGCCGTGCTGCAACCGGGCGACACGATCATGGGACTTGCTCTCGCGCAGGGCGGTCACCTCACGCACGGGTGGAAAGTGAACTTCTCGGGCAAGCTCTATCACTCCGCACCCTACGAACTCAACCCGCAGACGGAGCGACTGGATTACGACCAGATCTGGAAGCTGGCGAAAGAAGCGAAGCCAAAGATCATCGTGGCCGGTTACACCGCCTATCCCCGCACCATCGACTGGCAGAAGTTCCGACAAATCTGCGATGACGTCGGCGCGATCTTCCATGCCGACATCTCGCACATTACGGGATTGATCCTCGGCGGCGTGCATCCCAGCCCCTTCCCGATGGCCGATACCGGCATCACCACGTCACATAAATCGCTCAGGGGGCCGCGCGGAGCCATGATGATATGCAAGGCCAAGTTTGCGCAGGCCATCGACAAGGCGATCATGCCGGGCCTGCAGGGCGGACCTCACAACCAGACGACGGCCGCAATCGCTGTCGCCTTCAAAGAAGCAAGCCAGCCTGCCTTTAAAGAATATGCCGCGCAGATTGTGAAGAATGCGAAGGCACTGGCCGACCAGCTCCTCAAGCACGGCTTTCGGCTGATCACCGGGGGAACCGACAACCACCTGATCCTCTTTGAAACCTTCAAGAGCAAGGGCATCCTCGGCCGTGACGCCTCGCGGGCACTCGACCGCGCCGGCATCGTCGCCAACTGCAACCTCGTGCCCTTCGATACCCAGACACCCATGAACCCCTCCGGCGTGCGCATCGGCACTCCATCCGTCACCTCGCGCGGGATGAAAGAGGCCGAGATGATCAAGATCGGTGACTGGATCAACGCCGTGCTCACGAACGCAAAAGACGAAGCCGTCTTGGACAGGATCGCTGGCGAAATCGCGGAATTCTGCAAGAGTTTCATCTGCCCGGGCATGGATCCGCGTAACTGGGCCGACGATGCCCCTCACTCCGCGAAGAATGCCGAAAAGCAGGTGGCAATGTCGCGGTTATAGCCGGTTGAAGGGAAAAATGGATTTCGTTCCTCTCTTAGACTTCCGTGCTGTGCTACAGTGCTCACACATGTCCCGTTCACACCTTCATTTGTGGTCCCGCATTCTTCTGCTGTGCACCTTGCTGTTTGCGAGCGTGTCAGCCGCCGCCCAAAGTGACATCCAGAGAGATGTTCCCAGACTGCAGTGGCGCTTCGACAGCCTCCTAAAGGCGAAAACTCCCCAAACCGCCGGCTCCATTCAGGAAAACATCGAAGCGGAACGCGCCTCGATTCGCTCGGAATTCGAAAAGGAATTCGCCAAAACGGTGAAAGAGTTAGAAGAGAGCCAGACAGAACCTGCAGATCTCGTTCAGGCACTCGACCGGGAGCGATCGATCGTAGATTCCATCAATCAACAGATCGACGAGACAAAAGCGGATCTCGCTCTCTTGGAGAAAGAGGAATCCTACTACAAGGATATCCAGAAGAGCGGCACGGGCTCGCTCCCGTCCGATGAGATCCTACTCACCAAGTCCTACCCGGAGCTCTTGGCGAAGAAAGCTATTCTTGAAGAGCGCCTCGCGGTACTGCAGGCCTTCCAAAAAACGCAGAATGACCGGCTCAGCACCTTAAAACAGGAACAGCAGGTCCGGGACATCGGCGTGCTCTTCAACATTCTCACCTATCTCGCCATTTTCCTCGCGGTCTTCTGGGTAGAGCGCCTCGTCAGAAATCTCCTGCTCAATCACATCCGCCATCGGCGCGTGCGCTACGCCGCCACGAAGGCCTTCACCTTCGTCGTGTACATCACACTCTGCTTCTGGTTCATCCAGCGCATCTTCTCAGAACATCCTGGCCTTTCGACCATCATCGCTCTCGTGGGCGCCGCCCTCATCATTGTCTTGCAGGACATCATTAAAGGCGCCGTAGGATGGTTCGGCCTGAAGAATTCCGTCTCCATCGGCCAGCGAGTGGCCATCGGAGACATGATGGGTGACGTGATTGATGTGGGCATTCTCTACACGACTCTCATCGTCTCCCGCTCGGGGCATGATGACCCCATGGGCCAGGTGGGCAACATCGTTCGCGTCCCGAACCAGAAGATCCTCACCGACCCGTTCGTGAACTTCCACTCAACCTCCGACTTCGAAAACGTCGAGATACCTATTCGCCTGCGCAAACTGATACAGAGCGATAAGGCAAAAAATATTTTGGAAGATATCCTGGAAAAGGAGACGGGTGACTTCGCCTCGCAAGCACAGCGCCAGATGGATCGACGCATGCGCGGGTACTACTTCACCCAAATCTCCCCCGCCCCGCGGGTGTACATGGAGGTCACCTCGGAAGGAGAAATCGAATTCCGCCTGTGCTTCCCCGCCCCCATCGGCAGGCGTCGTGCGGTTGTGACACAGATCACACAGGAGATGCTCAGGAGATTTGCAGAGGAGGGCATTGAGTTGGTGTCTACAAGCAGCAACTGAAATGTCATGTAGAGTTGTCCTGTAAGAAGTTAAGCGGACTGTACAGACTGCATATAGCGGAAAAGTGGCTTGTTTATACGAAAAACAAACCATTATCATTGTTCAATAAATGTGATCAATAATACGAAATCTATTCTCGAGCCAGAGGAAGAATTTGCCACGAGAACTTTGCGAGGTACAATGACCAGATTTGCTTCGACGGCAAATCAACCCCGCACTTTTGCCAGCAAGAGTGCCGGGGTCGTTCCTTCTCACAGAAAGACAAACACACACAAGCTCCGCCCCGCACTCTTGAGATTCAAAAGTGCGGGGACCGGAGCCACCTCCTACCGACCAGCCCCTTCACATCACAGAAGAAACGCAGAGAGAATGGTGGTCACACTGAAAGCGTGCCGCGTTCCTCCCATTCACCTATCCATCCTCCTCAGGAATGCATGGGCATAGGAACGTCCTCTCCACGCTCACCATTGATCACTCCGTGACACATTCGCTTCGTTCTTGGATTCGCTCCGGAACTGAGGCTCCCATGTGACTACCATCCTCTCTGCTGTGCACTGTCGCCCACCGACCTCAAGGAGTCGGCTGGACGCATCACCCCCACCTCCCCATGGATCCCTCCGCATTTGCGAGGTTTAAAGATCCTGGTCCGGGGACCTCGGCCGGTCACGAGGAGAAACAAGGACCACAGCACGGCAGAAAGATGAAGGTTTCCTCCCTTCGCTCTTCTCCCTCTCGCGCTCGTGAAGCAGATTCCTTGCTTCCGATAGCACAAGAGGGGAACACCCACACAAAAAGGCCGGACACGTTCCGGTCTTTTTTATTCATGAGAGACAAACCTTCAGCCTTCGTCCTTCGAGCTACGGCCGGCAAGCAGCAACGTGTCATGCCCCGGCTTACGCAGGGGGTGGTTCGGAGGAAATTATACAAAAGGTGGAAAAACATACTCAAAAACAAGAAATGGTGAATGTACTCAAGAGCGAGCAGTTTCTTCAAGCAACATTCTTCCTGCGCTCCTGAAGCTCCTGCAGCGCTTTGCTTAAAGCAGGCACTCCCCCGCTCATCTCCAGCTTCTTCTCAAGTTCCTTCCACAGTTTCTCTTCTTCGGACGAGAAGGCTTCACCCAGAATCTGCTTCTTGCGCAGAGAGTTATATTCGTTGGTCCACATCTCCCGGTCACGCCACGCGCGGTACTCCTTGAGTCCCATTCCCTTCTTCTTCGCCTTCTTCACTTCTTCCTCTTCCTTCTCTTTGGATTTCTCGTCTGCCTTGGCATGTGCCGCAGCTTCGTAGGAGCTTGCCGCCCACTTGGAAATCTTCTCTTCGACCACCGACCGCTTCTCGGTGTAACGCTCGCGGGAAAGCTTGCGGAGAATCTCGACCCTCCGCGGATCTCTGTCTCCTTCCGGTTGCGGAAGTGTCGTGACGGAGAAGGGCTTACTGGGCATGCCGTCGATCATGAGCCGGACATACGCGTGGTACTTGGGCAGGCTCAGAATATCCTTGGGCATGGCCAGTTCCTCGAACTGCAAACTCAAATCCTCCGCGTCATCCGAGCCCACCTGGAAGCAAACGATGGAACCGACGTTGCCGAAAACCGCATCCTTGAGCGTGGTCTTGCCCTCACCGATGAGCAGTTGCGCCACATACTGGTTGGCCATGGTAAGGTTCAAGCGGTACTTGCGCGCCTCGGAGAGAATGGAAGCGAATGACTCGGTGGCAAAGTTCTGGAATTCGTCCACGTAGAGGTAGAAATCCCTGCGTTCGGATTCGGGAATATCCGCACGACTCATGGCGTCGATCTGGAACTTGGTGACGAGCATGGAACCGAGAAAGGCGGACGTGTCCTCCCCGAGTCTGCCTTTGCTCAGATTCACGATGATGATCTTGCCGGTGTCCATGGCGTGCCGCAGGTCGAGCCCGTTCTTCACCTGCCCGACGATATTGCGGATGAGCGGGGTCGAAAGGAGCTGGCCGACCTTGTTCTGGATCGCCGCCGTGGCCTCGGTGCGGTACTTGTCGTTCCACGATGCGTACTCCTGCTCCCAGAAGCTCTTCACCATGGGATCCGTCACTTTCGCGACGACCTTCCTGCGGTACACGTCGTCGGCAAACATCCGCATGATGCCGAGCATGGAGGATCCCTGATATTCCAGCAGCGCGAGGAGTGTGTTGCGGAGGATGTGCTCCATGCGTCCGCTGAACATCCCCGGCCAGAGCTTGGTGAACACGCCCATCAGCCCGGAGGCCACGAGCGGGCGCTGGTTCGGATCGGGGCAGTCCAGCACGTTGAAGGAAAGCGGGAAGTCCCGGTCAGCCGGATCGAAGAAGATGACATCATTGCTCCGGTGCTTGGGGACGAAAGACGGGATGATCTCTGCGGTATCCCCATGAGGATCGAGATAAGCCACTCCCCTGCCCGCCTGGATATCGGAGTAAATCATGTTTTCGAGGAGCGTGGACTTTCCCATGCCCGTCTTTCCCAGCGTGTAGAGATGCCGGCGGCGATCATCCGGCCGGATGCCGAATTTGGTACGCTGTCCGTGGTACACCGCTTCCCCGAGGATCGTCAACTGCTCGGCAGTTGACCCTGAGCCTGTCGAAGGGTGAGAGGCTCCCTTTTCCTCAGGGAGGGGCAGCGGAAGATTGACAGGCGGTTCGAGCTTCTTACTGAGCACCCAATCGATATTCGGCGTCTGGACGAGGAGTGTCGGCATGTGCCAGATGGTCGCCACCTCCTCCACAGAGAGGGCGAATGGCCGGGCGGCGAAGCCGAAAGGAATCGCGGAAGACGTACGCTCGGGCAACGAAGCGAACGCGTTTGAGTGCGGGAGCGCAAACTGGCGGAAACTCCCCACGACTTCGCGTACTTTGCGTCCCGCTTCAACGGATTTGTCCTTCGGGGCGATCACGCTCACGCGGATGTTACAGGTGAAGAGGAGACGATTGACCTTGTCCACAGCGCCCGAGACCGTGTCTTCACGATCGTGGGTGCGACCGGCAATCCGCTCTCCCTCGCGTTCTTCATCCTCCTGAGAACGTTCAATGAGATCAATCGTGGAAGCACGAACTTTGCGCAGGAACGGAGAAGCCCGAAATCCCCCGAGCAGCATCGAGAGCGGCCAGTACGCGAAACGACGCCACCCCCGCGCGAGCACGATGCGCGTGTAAAAATTCGCGAATCGGCGGGAGAGCGACGGCAAACCCTTCTGGAGCAGGGGCAGAAAACACAGCGCCCGTGTTCTAAAACTTCCGCCCAGCGGATACAGGACAATCTGAATATGCCCACGCATTCCGGCAAACGGATAGCGTGCCAGAGAGGAAGTGATACCCGCAATCGGATCGATGTTCACCCGCGCGAGCATATCGTCAAACTGTGGATGACGTTTGATGGGGAAGATCTCCGGCGCATGAAGCACGAGATCCGCCGAAACCGCCTCCTCATCCTCCGAAGTCGCAAAAGGATCTTCATGGAGCTCCTCAATATCGATATCGGGGAACTGCGCGTAGAGCTGACTCTCGATGAGTCCAACCGTTTCTTCATCTGCACGCACGAAGAGCGCGATCTTGCGATCCCGCCCCACACCGATCTCGAGCGAAACGCGCGCGCAGCGTCCACGGAAGGAATGGAGTGAAGCAATCATCGACTCCACGTACAGCGGTCCCCGCTCATTCTCGAGAGCCGGCCGTACCTTGAGGAAAACAGTGGACATGCGCTAACAAAAAAACGGAAATAACGAATATCCGCAGAACATCATCTCAAAACAAGAATGGGCGAATCCGCTGCTCCTCTCCACCTCAGAAGGGGGAGAGGTGGGTGAGGGGGGCCGGAACGGGAGAATAAAATCATCCACCTAGAGAATGGTATTAGTGTGAGCGGAGAAGATCGGCCGCGAGTTCCAGTGCCACGGCATTGTAAGAGTAGTCCATGCGCATGGGACCGAGGATCCCGATCACGCCCTTCTCGCCGCGGACGGCGTACTCCGTCACGATCAGGCTGCAACTCGGGATCTGGGGAAGCAGGTGCTCGTCGCCGATGTAGTAGCGGATTTCTTCATCCACCTCGATGCGTCCAAGAATGGAACTTAAATGCTCCTCGAGCACTTCCGCCACTTCACTCACAAGCCGGGGATCGCCCTGGAATTCCGGCTGTTTGAGCACGTTACTGAGGCCCAAGTAGTACACCTGCGATTTGTGCGGGACCTTCGCGAACGCCACAGTAGGGATCATGTGGGCGAGCAACGATACGGCTTCGTAGACGCGCTCCTGATCCTTGCGTTTGAAGTACTGCTCTTTGAGTGTCTCGAAGCGCTTGCGCACGACGGTTTCATGGCGCGATGGCTCGAGGTATTCCCGCACGTACATGCGGTATCCCTGTGCCGTGGGAACGCGCCCTGCAGAAACGTGCGGCTGCAGCAGAAAACCTTCGTCTTCGAGACGCGCCATCTCACTGCGCAATGTCGCCGAAGAGCAGCAGAATTCGCCCGCCTCAAGCAGGCGCTTGCTCCCTACCGGAAGCGCTGTTTCGATGAACTGGTCAATGATCGCCACGAGGAGCTTTCCTTGCCGTGCATCCATGTCGAAAGTATAGCAGTCGACGTTGAGGAGTGCCAGCGCTCTGCCGTTTACTTCGATTTGGTCTTTCCCGCCGCCATGCGCTTGCGGAAGCGCTCGATACGCCCGCCACGGGCCTCGCCCTGCTTCTTGCCCGTGTAGACCGGATGGCACATCCTGCAGATTTCGATGGTCACCTCCTTCACCGTGGAGGGGATGGCAAAAACGGCACCACAAGCGGTGCATGTCGCTTTGGCGTCCTTGAACATTTGCGGATGAATGCCTTTCTTCATAGCGGGAGGAGTGTAGCAACGAAGAAGGAAGAATCAAGAATTATGAATGAAGAATGACGAGAAAATGAGCATAATTCCTTATTCATCATTCAAACGTGTTCGCTTCATTTATCCGCACTAGATACTTGCCGAGCAGCTCTTTTCACCCTGCGCTCTTCCTTCTCAATCGCCTCGACTTCTTCGGTGCGCTGCTCCTCTGCCGCCTCGAGCACCGCTTCTTCCGCTTCCTTGTCGTACATCACCACGCTCACCGTCGCGACTTTATCCTTCCCATTCAAGCGCATGATGATCACGCCCTGCGTGGCACGGCCGAGGGACGGGATGTCCTTGAGTTCCATACGAATGGCCTGCCCCTGCTTGCTCAGACACAGCAGATCGCCTTCCGCGCCCTCCTCCAGCACGCACCCGCCCACGATATCACCCGTCTTCGCCGTGAGTTGCGCGGCCTTGACTCCCGTACCGCCACGGCCCTGGAAACGGTACTGCGAAACAGGCGTCATCTTGCCGAGTCCGTTCTCCATCACCACAAGGAGTTTTGATTTTGCCGGATCCAGAATCGCCGCGGCCTCCACCACCTTGTCGCCGGTACCAAGCTTGATGCCACGCACACCCGCCGCCGCGCGACCCATCGAACGAACATCATCCTCTTTGAAACGAATAGCCTTGCCCTTCTGCGTGAGCAGGATGATCTCGTTCTTGCCGTCGGTCTCGACGACCCACCGCAGTTCATCACCGGCAGGCATCTTCTGTGCGATGAGGCCGGATCGACGGATGTTCTCGAACTCGCTCAATTCCGTGCGCTTCACCGTGCCGCCACGGGTGGCCATGAAAAGGTACTTCTTCCCCTCAATCCCCGCACGCAGGATTGCGGTCACGCGCTCTTCGGGCTGCAGCTGAAGAAGATTGACAATCGCCTGACCCTTGGCGACCCGGCTTCCCTGCGGCAGTTCGTACGTCGGCAGCTGGAAGACACGCCCTGTATTGGTGAAGAAGAGCAGGTCATCATGGTTCATCACGTGGAGGAGTGCCGTCACTTCATCCTCGTCTTTGGTGGTCATGCCCTTCACCCCCTTGCCGCCGCGCTGCTGGGCTCTGAATTGCATGGGACTCAAGCGTTTCACGTAGCCCGTCTGCGTGAGGGTGACGATCATCGGCGCGTTCGGGATCGTATCTTTGGCCGAGAAATCGCCCACGTCGTGCTTCACGATCGTCGTGCGGCGCGCATCGCCGAATGTTCCTTTGATATCGGTGAGCTCGGTCTTGATGATCTTGTCGATCTTTTTGGGATCTTTGAGAATCGCCTCGCACTCGGCGATGAACTTCTTCTTTTCGGCCAGTTCATCCTCGATCTTCTTCCGTTCCAGTCCCGCCAGCGTCTGCAGGCGCATCTGCAGGATGGCATCGGCCTGGATCTCACTCAATTTGAACTTCTTCACGAGGTTCTCTTTGGCGATCTCTTTCGTCTCGCTCTTCTTGATGGTCGCGATGACCTTGTCGATGTCGTTGAGCGCGATGCTCAGCCCCTCGAGGATGTGCGCGCGCTCCCTGGCCCGGTCGCGGTCGAAGGTGACGCGGCGTCGCACGACCTCGCGGCGGTGCGCGATGAAGAGCTCCAGCGCCTCCTGCAAGTTGAGGAGCCGCGGCTGCAACCCCCCGTCGAGGGCGATCATGTTGTAGCCGAAACTCGTCTGTAAATCGGTGTGCTTGAAGAGCTGATTCAGGACCTTCTGCGGATAGCTGTCCTTCTTCAGCTCCACGATGATGCGGATGCCCGTGCGGTCGGATTCGTCGCGAATGTCGGAAATACCATCGATAGCCTTGTCTTGCACCAGATGCGCCATCTTCTCGATCATCGTGGACTTGTTCACCTGGTAGGGAATCTCGGAAACGCGGATGACGTAGCGTCCTTTGATCTCCTCGATCTGCGCCTTGGCGCGCACCACGATGGACCCGCGACCCGTGAGGTACGCCTGCTTGATCGCCTCTTTGTTGTAGACGATGCCGCCCGTGGGGAAATCCGGCCCCTGCACGAACTCGAGCAGCTCCTCCACCGTGGCATCGGGATGCTCCAGCAGATGCACGGAGGCATCCACGAGCTCCCCCAAGTTGTGCGGCGGGATGTTCGTGGCCATGCCCACGGCGATGCCGACGGTCCCGTTGAGGAGAAGGTGCGGCAGCTTGGCAGGCATCACAGTCGGCTCCTTGCGCGTGGCATCGTAGTTCGGCATGAAATTGACCGTCTCTTTGTCGATATCCTGCAAAAGCTCATCGGCAAACCGGGCCATCTTGGCCTCGGTGTACCGCATGGCGGCTGCGCCGTCCCCGTCGATGGAACCGAAGTTCCCCTGCCCGTGGATGATGGGGTAGCGCATCGAGAAATCCTGCGCCATGCGCACGAGCGCCTCGTATACGGCACTGTCGCCGTGCGGGTGGTACTTACCCAAAACGTCTCCGACGACGAGGGCGCACTTGCGGAATTTGGCGGAAGACCGCAGCCCCAGCTCCGACATGGAGTACAGAATGCGGCGATGCACGGGCTTGAGTCCGTCACGCGCATCCGGTAAAGCGCGCGAAACGATGACGCTCATCGCGTAATCCAGGTAACTCGCTTCCATCTCCTGCACGATCGGCCGTGGGGCAATTTTGCCGATTTTGGCTAGCGCGGCAGCATCCAACACAGGAAGACCATGCACCGAAACGCTTTCCGCTTCGGGAGTTGCCTCACCGCCCTTCTCTTTTTTACCCTGAGCAGAGTCGAGGGGCTTCTCATTTTTTTCGGGCTCTTGGGGCTTGTCGGATTTCTTGGGCATGGAAAATCGGAGCGTTAATGATCAGAGGGATGATACAGATTTTTTGGAAGGAAAAAAGTCCCCGGCACCCGGAAATCCCGCCAATCGCAAAACAAACAAAACAACACAAAAAATCAAAACAGAAACAAAAACAAAACCGGATGGAAAGGTGGGATGGGAGGGAGGAAAACCCGCAGGTTTGCCTCCCAGTTTGGGTTAGGAGGGTGAGGGAGGTGTCGGGGGGCTGAGGGAACCGAACAAGGTTCCCTAAGTCCCCTGACGGAAGAAACTGATTCATACATGATTCAACGAGGGAATGATCCCCCTTTGGTCTCACTGACAAAGGTGGAGAATAAACAGAGAAATAGGAGAAAAAGTGTATTCTGGGCCCAATGCTCTCCATCGTCTCCACACCGATCGGCAATCTGGGTGACATCACCCTGCGGGCCATTGAAACACTGAAAAAGTGTGATGCCATGGTCTGCGAGGACACACGAGTAACGGGTCAGCTTCTGAAACTTCTGAATCTCCCCAAGAAAGAACTTTTGAGCTGCCACGGCTACAGCGACCCCCGAAAAGTGGATAATATCGTGCGCAGACTCATGGAAGGTCAACACCTTGTTCTGGTCAGCGACGCCGGAACGCCGGGTATCAGCGACCCGGGTTTCGCCCTCGTATCGCGTGCCCGCACCGAGAGGGTTCCGATCGAGGTGATTCCAGGACCGGCAGCATTCCTCGCGGCTTTAAGTGCCAGTGGACTCCCCATCAACCGCTTCGTGTACCTGGGCTTCCTGCCGATGAAAAAAGGACGCCAGACGCTGCTCCACTCCCTGAAGGATGAAGAACGGACGATTGTTTTCTATGAATCCGTACACCGCATCGAAAAAACAATCATGGAACTTGCCGAGGCGCTGAAGGATCAACCGGACCGTCCCGTAGTCATTGCGCGCGAACTGACGAAGATGTACGAAGAAATCGTTCCAACGACGGCCGCCGGGCTTCCCGCGGTGGCTCAGTCGATTACAAAGAAAGGCGAATTCGTCCTTGTCATCGGAGCACAGTGAAAAAGAGGAGACGAACGATGTCCGCCTCCTCTATCGACCGATCGACAACCCATGATGTCATGGAGGAATCCCTTTCCTCAGTAGCTCGATTACGATCAACACAGCGAAACCGAGTGCCCCTAAGAAAAGGGCACCAGCCCCCCATGCAAAAGGTGTGAACGAGAAGGTTTCCGGTTGGCTCCGGATCAGCAAAATGGCAGCCGAACCCGCCACGAAGACGAGAGAGGCACCGGCACACTTAGCCAACGAGCCCGTGTGGTGACCGCTGATTGCCAGAAGACAACCAATGCAAAACATCAAGCCGCACAGAAACAAGGCAATACTATTCATCGTTCTAAACTCCTCTTGCTGTTGAACGTGGATGGGAAAGATCGGTGACAAACAGTCAGACATAATTCTGTACGAATGTCAAAGAACATTGGGCGGAAAAGACTGCATGCGGATCACTGCCTTCAGCATAGGAAAAAGAGGAGAGACACGTCTCTCCTCCCCGATCAGGAAAATCTTTTTCTCCAGAACCAGAACAGAAAGAACGTGCTGTAGAAACTCCCGTACAGCACGGCGACGTGGCACCAGTAATTCAGCGGCTGAGCGACCACAGTACTGATCGTCATCGTGGCCACAAAGATGCCGAGGCCTATGAGGCAGCCGTGGAAGCACCCGCTTCCCACGTTATCCAAAATGGATTCGCTATGAAACCATTCATAGCTCATCCCCGCGATACCCCCGGCGAGAACCATGAAGAGGTAACTCATGAGCCACCTCCTTTCTTTTTTAGCGACAAAAAAATGATCGAGATCCTGATCGGACGGGTTATCATCCTGCTTTTTACAGGATTCGTCAAAGTATTCCCGCAAAGAACTGCACCTGACCATCACTACGGAAGCACCAACTTCGGGTCGATATTCGTGCCATCCTTGATGACTTCGAAATGCAGGTGTGCCCCCGTGGTCGTGGGACCCGAACCGTAGGCTCCCACCGCACCTCCGCTCAGGCCAATGGCCTCGCCCTGCCGAAGATCCTGCCCGCTCGTCACGGTCATCTTCGACAGGTGACCGTAGAGCGTGGCGTAGCCGCCGCGATGCCCCACCAGCACGTAGGAGTATCCACGCTGACCACCGTTACGCGCCAAGAACACCACGCCATCCGCCGCGCTGAAGACGGGAGATCCCTGTCCAATGACGATATCCAATCCGTAATGCGGAATACCGAAGTGCTCCTGGTACGACGCATCGAGGAAACCGGCGGAGTGCGGACCGTATGCCGGCCAGGCGAACTGAGGAGCGACGGCAATGGTCGAACGGTCGATTATGCCGGGCGTTAAGAGCCCCTTCGAAAGCAACTCCCGTTCGATGCGGCTGCGGATTTTTGCATCGATGCGCGCCAGCGCGCCCTGCATTTTCAACACCTGTGTGTGAACCTCCTCAACGGTGGCTTGAATGTTCTTGAGTTGCTCTTCGGTTGCCGCAAGCCCGCGCGTTGCGCGCTCCTCCTGTTCGCTCAAACGCAGCGTATCCGCGCAGAGAGTTTCGTGTTGCTGCTTCAACTCACTCCATTGGCGCTGCAGGTCATCCACCCGCACGCGAGCCAGTAGAACACTCCTGCGTATCCCGGTTTGCAGGTCCTCCTCGAGCACTTCACTGAATGAAGCGACCAACACGCGGCGGAAAAATGATCGGCCAAGGGGATTTGTACCCAGAACGGACTGCGCGTTCTCCGCGGAGCGAAACGCTTCGGCAATGTCCGCCGACTGCACGATGGATGCCGGAGCATCGGCAGTGGCACTCCATCCGAATCGCTGCTCAAGGGCGACGATGGATCGCTGGAGCTGCGCGATCTTCAAACGCAGTGTCCGCTTCTCCTGCATGAGCACAGGAAGACGCGCCTGCGCCTCTTTCAATTCCGCTTCGTAGCGACGCTTGAGGGAAGGCAGACTGCGCGTACGCTGATATTCGGCTGACGCCTCACCAACCGCTACGTGAAATGCCCGCTCGGCATCGAGCTTCTCATCCGAAAACACGATGGCGAACGCGAAGAGCGGGACACACCCAGCGAGCAAGACTGCCGCAACAGCGATACGACTTGCCCTGAGCGAGCCCTGCCGCGCAGGGCGAGCCGAAGGGTTGGTCTTGGTGTTCATTTTCCCTCTCATTATAGCGGAAAATGCTCCGATTGGCGATTGGCGATATTCCCATTGGCAATCTCATGTGGAAAACAATAATCTATCGACCATTGCCAAATCGCCAATGGACAATTATTTCACTCCACCTCAGTAGCATGTGTTAAGTACGTTGTGCTGCACGATCACATAATCTTCTGCTACACTCCCTTCCTATGATTGCCCACCTTCACGGAACCGTGACGCGGCACCGCCCCGGCGAAGTCACCGTGGACGTGAACGGGGTGGGTTACCGCGCGCTCGTACCGCTTGATGTCTGGGAACAACTGGAAGAAGGAGTTGTGGCGAAGCTCTGGATTTCGACATTCGTGCGGGAAGATCGCTTCGATCTCTTCGGCTTCCTTTCACAACACAGTCGTACGCTCTTCAATGAGCTCCTCGGTGTTCCAGGCATCGGACCGCGCACGGCACTCGAGATCTGCAGCGTCCCGCGTAGTCTCATCTCTCTGGCCATTCGGGAACAGGATTCCACGCAACTCACGTCGATCAAAGGAATCGGCAAGAAAACGGCCGAGAAGCTCCTTCTGGAACTGAAATCCCTCGCGGAGAAACTCCCCGCGCTCTTCGAGGAAACCGGATCTCATTCTGCACACCCGTCCCTCGACCTCGACGCAGTCGCCGCACTGGAAACGCTGGGCTACGACGCTCCAACCATCGCCCACGCACTCAAATCCCTGCCCCTGGATCTTGCAACAACCGAAGACCGCGTGGCCGCGGCGCTTCGCTCCCTCTGATTCCCTAACCCTACTCCACTCCCTACTCCCTTGCTGGATCTCTCCGTCTCACAGGCACTCGCCAAGGCCATCACGCCTTCCTTCGGCGTCCCCGATCAGGAACTGAGCGCCTTGCGCACCGGTATCAGACGCTACGTGCAGGAGTGGCTTAAGGAACGCGAGAAAGGCCAGCACACATGGGCCATGACCCCCTACGACAAAAATACACTCGAAGCCGTGAAGGAAGTTGCCGTCTGGGCGAAAGCCGAGCGCATCCGCACCGTCATCTGGGTGGGCATCGGTGGATCGGGTCTCGGTCCCAAAGTAATTCAGGAAGTGTTCGAAACACCCGAAACAGTGGAGTTCATCGTGCTCGATTCCATCGATCCCTCTTTCGTCGAGACCGTCCTCAAGATCGTCGACTGGCGTTCCGCGCTGCTCGTCGTGGCCAGCAAATCCGGTTCGACCTTGGAGCCGATGAGTCTCTTCTTCACCTGCTACGAAAAGATGAAAGCGGCTCGTGGGAATAACGCAGCTCGTTTCACGATTGCCATCACGGATCCCTTTGGAGGACCCCTGAGGAGCTTCTGCCTCGAAGAGGACATCCGCATGCTCGCGATTCCGGCGGATGTGGGTGGCCGCTTCTCGATCTTCACGCCCGTGGGGCTGCTCCCCTTGGCTCTCCTCGATGCTAATATCGGAAGCTTCGTCCGAGGAGCGAAAGAAATAGATACGCTCTGCCAGAACACATCAATTGACGAAAATCCCGCCGCGCTCCTCGCCGCGGTTCAGTACCTGCTCGACTTCAAGCGGGGGTACTGCGTGCGCGTGATCATGCCCTATAGCTCTCGCCTCGCCTCCATCGCGCGGTGGGACCAGCAGCTCATCGCCGAGAGTCTGGGCAAGACCGAGACGAAGAACCCCATTCCCGCCGCCGCCATCGGCACGCAGGATCAGCACTCGCTCCTGCAGCAGTGGATGGCCGGCCCGAGGATGCAGTGGCACCTCTTCATCCGTGAGGAGGAAAAATCGCGCGTGCATCTGCCCGAGCACCTGCCGGAACCCTTCGCGTACCTTCAGGGAAAGACCTTTGGCCAGCTGCTCGATGCCTGCTTCGCCGGAACATCCTCCGCTCTCACGTCCGCCAAGCGCCCGCACGCAACCATCACGCTCCCACGATTGGATGAGCGCCACCTGGGGCAGCTCTTCTTCCTTCTCCTCGCCGAAGTGATTTTCCTCGGCAAGCTCTACCGCCTGGATCCCTACGGACAACCCGCCGTGGAGATCGGCAAGAAGATCACCAAAGACATTCTGACGAAAGGCCGGACAGAGGCGTGATTCGCTGTGGATTCCACCGAAAAATAGGTATAGATTCCCTCCCTATTTTTTCTTTATACATATGGTATTGAATTTTGATGCCGTGCAAAATGCACTCGATCAGGTTGCAGCGCTGGAACAACAGGGCATAAAAGATGGCGAGGAGTTCAAGACACCTGCGGTCGTTATCAATGCAGAAGCCGGCAAAATCGGGTATCGCTGTCGTTGCGTCACATGCGCCGATTGTGACATGGCGTTTTATCTCACCCAAGCAGGACAGGCCGTCCTCGCTGCCCGGACCCCTGCAGCAACCATCCAATGAAATGGATCATTGAAAATGAAAAGTTGTCGGTAAAAGTTTATATTTGTAATTTTTCCGCTATCCTTCCCACATCCTATTCCTAACCCTAACCCTTACCATGGCCTCTTCCGTCACCGACGCGAATTTCCAGACCGAAGTGCTCGAGTCGCCACTCCCCGTGCTCGTGGATTTTTGGGCGCCGTGGTGCGGACCCTGCAAGATGATGGCACCGATCGTGGACGAGCTTTCCACAGAGTACGAAGGCAGAGTGAAAATCGTGAAAGTGAACGTGGATGAGAATCCCGAAACCCCCGGCCAGTTCAATATCATGAGCATCCCCACCTTCATCCTCTTCAAGGAAGGTAAGCCTCTGTCTTCCTTCATCGGCGCCAAGCCAAAAGAGAGTGTGAAGCAGGAAATTGACCGCGCTATTGCCTAAAACGCCATGACCACCTTTCTCGGCTTCGTCGGCATCGTATCCTCCATCGCCCTGATCATTTACCGCGAGCGCGCAGCGGAAATGATCGGCGCAGCGGAATGGATGGATAATCTGGGAGGCGTGTACAACGTGATTATCATCACGGCCATCTTCATCTTCTTCTTCTCTGTAGCCGCGCTCACGGGGACGCTCGACTTTTTTCTGACGCCTGTTCGCTGGCTTCTGCCGACCTCCTCGAGGGACACCTTGCTGGATATGCCCTAAAAACGGAGAGCATAAACCAGAAACAGCATGCCAATACGCTTTTCTCCAACTTCGTCTTCCGTCATCTGTGCAGAGCTTCGCCGTTCCAGTACTATACGGCACATGGGGCTGTAGCAGTTGGTAGCCCCGCACCTTCTTTACCATTGTCGGGGCATTAGCTCAGTTGGTAGAGCGTCTGGTTTGCAACCAGAAGGTCGCCGGTTCGAATCCGGCATGCTCCACCATCACACTTCAATCGTGAACAAGAAGGTGCGGGGTTGCAAGCAGTGGGTCAGGAGTTCGAATCTCCTCAGCTCCACCATTACGTGCCCGTATTGGGCAACCCGACACCTAGACCAATAGACACAAAGTTCTGAGGACCCGAGAGGCTTGAGTCGCTTCACCTTCGTCATGAACTTCAGAAAATGCAGTAAAAGAAAAGGTTAGAGTTATTATGCCCTACACACGAATGCGTGCAGGGCGAGTGCCTGAGATCCGATCAATGCTTAGGAAGGCCAGAGGGAGACTTTACGGACGCCAATCATCCTCCCAACTGCTGGGAATGCTCGACTTGCGGCGACGGATGTCGCTGATCTGCTGCTGAGCATTCTCGATTGTGCTCAGTGCAGTATTCTTCTCCGAACCTTCGTACCGCTTGTACTTTTCGATGTGTTCTCGAATCGTATCGCGGTGGCTGTCGACAGCGCGTTCTTCGTTCATTTGAATTCACCACTTTCATAAAGAGTTCAGTGTGTGGCATTGCATATCCAACACAAGTTGGACACATCGCTTTCTTGCCGAAATTGTCCTCCTTTCAAGAAAAAGAATTGGTCTGCCTTGATGTCAATGATCATACCTCAGACTAGCATATTTTATACTTAAATCTTAATTCGTCAATCTTTTTCAAGCGAAATGCTAACTGCTGTCTTGTCTCCAAGACTGGTCTAGTATGAGTTGGTGAAAGAAGCATCCAGCAAAGGCGAATTACGGAAAAATAAGACTGATAGAAATTCATTCTCCCAAGTAATAAGAGCACCAATTTACATTGTATTAGATAGTCTAAAATCAGCATACAATGTGGGATCTATTTTCCGATTAGCTGATGCCCTACTCATTACGAAAGTGTATATCTGTGGACAAACAATCATACCGCCTAATCACAAACTTAAAACAACTTCGCGAGGCACTGAACGGTGGGTTCCTTGGGAATATCGCAAATCAGCAGTAGAAACGGTACGAGGGCTCAAAGAGGCTGGCGTATTCATACTGTGTGCTGAACTCACAGCAGAAAGCATCGATTACAAGAAAATCTGCCCTTCGTTCCCGGTTTGTCTCATACTCGGACGAGAATATGACGGTGTGTCACCGGAAATATTGGGTTTGGCTGACTCCATTGTTTCTCTGCCCATTTATGGCATGACCAACTCATTGAATGTTGCTTCAACGGCAAGTGTTCTGCTCTACGAACTCTCACAAATGACAAAGCGTTAGGCCAAGAGGTACAAAGTTCTGAAGACCCGAGAGGTTCCAGTCGCTTCACCTACGCCACGCGTTCAGTTAAGCAAATCAAACCTGACATCCCCCTGCCCGCCTTCTTCGCTCAAGGAGGACTTGAATGTCCAACCTGTCGCTTTCAAAGCGGATAAATGCTTGATCGGCGTATTTTGGACGTTATCATGGCCGCTCTTTTCATTCTCTCTACACCATGACTCTTGAATTCGATCAGATGAAACAGGCAGTCATCAGTGACCTCAAGGGCAGAAGCGGGAATGGCCACGGCAATCCGATCTTTCAACTGATCGAGGCCAATCCGCAGAACAATGCCGAACTCTTGAGAGCATTGGAATCCACCTCCGAGAGAATCCCCGGCGTGATAGATGACGTCGTCCACAAATACCGCAACTTGTTGACTCCGGCGGAGCACAATCCGGAATCGGCACCCACGCAATCTACTCACCCGGAGGCTCCAACTGCATGACCAGGCGCAAGGCTTCTGCGTATGCTTCACCCTGCATGTCGTCGATGCGTTGCTTGCAGCGGAGTGCCTGATTGAAGGTCAATTGCGCATGCCGGCGCAGTTCCTCGATCACCTCCGCATCGGTCAGATGCGTGAGATCCGGCAGCGCATTCCTGCTCACCATAGGAAAGCGACGCTACGGCGTCTTTTTCTGCCCGTCAATGAAAAGCATCACGTCACTACTTTCTCCAGCACTTTCTCCGCAACTGCTCTCTGTAGTTCCAAACCGATCCGCTCCCCAACACTCATCGCCTCACCATACAGATAGCGCGAATAGGGAGTCGCAAACGTGCCCGGCGATCCGGGAATCCGGAGCGACACATCGAAAATCACGATGTCTTCTTTGCCATCATCGGCCACCACCGCTCCCTGCAACGCAAAGGGACCGATGATGCCCTTGCCCGATGGATCGAGCGACTTCGGCAGTTTCTGCGTGGCCTTCACGAATTTTTCGCCGAGGTCGAAGGCTTTTTCGAGAATGGACTCCTTCACGGTGCAGGCGATATGGCCGGTCTCGATCATCTTCAAGGGAATCCCGGAGTGGAGTGCCTTCGTTTGCTCCGGTGCCGTCATGCGGAGGAACCCGTCCAAGTTCGTCTGACGTCTGGTATCGGTGCCAAGGAGTTCGAGTTCTTTGGTGAGGGGAGAATAGAAGAAATTGAAATTGATCGGTGCGCCGACGACGAACTCCTCAATGGTCGCTTGCCGCCACTTCGGGCCGACCTTGCCCTCTTTCTCCAATTTCGTTCCCTCACGTTCCCATTCTTCTTTGCCGCCGACCACGAAGAATGCCCGCTCGTACCCGCGCTTCGCCTCGGCCGCTTTCACCAGCACCGGCCGGTCGATATCTTCGGGTTTCTTAAAAATTTTCGGCGTGCGGATCCCCGCATCTTTGAGCAGGTGATACTGGTTGTAGGATTGATCACGCTCCTCCAACTTCACGAATGTCCGTGAGCCGAAGATGGGAATCTGAAAGTCATTCTCCAGCTTGGAATAATCGGAAAAATAGACCCAGAAATAGCGATTATGTACAAAGATTGTATTCAGACTTTTCAGCTTCTTCTGGACGTCTCCCTTCAGTACATCCTCAAACTTATCGACGAGGATCACTTCATCAATGCAGCCGTGAAAGCTTTGAGTTTTGAGTTTTGAGTTTTGAGCTCGAAAATACTGTGCGTATGTTTTTTCTCTTCCCTTTCGTGCTACACACACCGTCTTGAATCCGTACTTCTTCGCTCCGTGACAGACATCCAGTGCACTGTGCCCTCCAAGCACGCCGACGGTGATGTTTTTGGGATCGAGGCCTTTGAGGAGTGCGGAAATATCCATGTGTGTGGAAAGTGTAGAAGAAAAGGAACGAAGAACCAATGACCCGGTCTACCCCAACACCTCTTCCAGCCTCCCCTGCTCAATCGCCTGCTTGATGTCACGTGCGAGGCGCCGCCCCGTGCTCATGGGTTCTTTGTACCGAAGCGCCGTGTAGGGCGACCCCTCGATGAACGGGTTGGTGCCGGCCACGATGCGGGCGGAAATCTCGAAGACGAAGATCTGCAGTTTTCTGGTGATGATGCACTCCAGACAGAAGGGACCGAAGAGGCCTTTGCCCGCCTTGAGGTGGCGGCTCTGCTCGACCACCCGCTCCCCCATCTCGAAAAAGCGCGGCAGAAGCGACTCGCGCACGACCACGGGAATGTTGCCGACGATGGTGTAGCTTGTGAAGATATTGGCTGCCAGCTGATCTTCGGCGCGGATACGGCCGATGGAGTCTGCATTGGATTCGTACCGTTTATCGAAGCTCATGATCTCGAGCTCCCTGGTGATCGGCGAGTAGAAGTAGTGCACGTAGAGCGGCACGCCGACGATGTACTCCTGCAGGGCGTATTCATTCTGTTCAGGGTATTTGCGGTTCTTCACCTCGTAGAACTGCTCCGCGGATTTGGCGATGAAGTAGCCGAATCCACCCAACGCGCCGTGGAATTTGACGATCACGGGCCGATCGATGTCCTCGGGCTTTGCGAAGAGCGTCGGCATCTGGATGCCCGCACTCTCCAGCCATTTGCGCTCCAGCGTGCGGTCGCTCTCCCATTTCAGAATCTCTTTGGTGCCGTAGTACATCGCCTGCGTCTTCATCACCCGCTCGGGCCCGAGGTACGCGACAAACGACCCGTGGGGAATGACAATGGCATTGCGGCGAATGAGCTCCTCCTCCAGCGTATCGTTCCACTCGGACCAGTCGTTGACGAACAGGATCTCGTCGGCGACGCCGTAACTCTTGTAGGGCCGCTCCTGCCCCTTCTTGCAGATGACGAGATTGCGGATGCCCTCGTCACGGGCACCTTTCAAAATCTGCAACGCCGAATGACTCCCCATGGTGACAATGCAGTAGTCTTTGGTGTTCGTGGAGGCCGGCAGAATGGGCTTCGGCTTTGTCATGGTATTTCGTGCATCTTATCATTTCTTGATCGAAAATCAAGCGCCAGAAGATGCAATCTTCATGGGCTGCAGTGCTATTAACTGAAATATTGACAATTACAATAAGAAGATTATGGTATCACTATGGACCGGAAACAAGAATCAGGTGGTAATGAAGCGTATACGTACTTCAAGTGGGTGAAAGGCACCGAAGAGGTGGAGATGGGATGGACATCCGCCGGTACGTTTCTGGTGACACGACATCCGCATGATGTTTCCCGGGGAGGATTCGCGGCGCATATTCTCTCGCCGGTTGCCGCAGGAAAAATCGACGATTCGGTGCATCGTTTTTTGCGGGCCTCCCGGAAAAAACTGGGGGAAATTTACGTCGTTGCCAGGGGAGCTGCCGTCTTCACGCACTGGGATGAGCGCCTGCAGGCAGCCCAGAGAAACGGACGCAGGGTCCTCGAGGATTTTTTTGCACAGGCGGGAATTCCCATGGATGCTCAATGGGCGGCGGATGATACGCTCACCGAGTTCACGTTCGATGCGGAAAACGGCACTTGCCACATCGAGACGATGCCGTACTGCAAAACAACAGAACCACCTTCTGTTTCACACTGAGACAAAGTTTCCCTATACTGCCGCAACACTATGAATAAGCGACTCACGCTCTTCTTCGTCGCCGCATTCCTTCCAATCGCGGCACTCGCGCTCCTCTTCCCTGACCGGGCGCTCCGCGCCCCTGCGGTCGCCGAACCTGCGACGGCGACGGGGGCGGACATCGTGGCCTTCGTCAGCAAAGATTGCCCGCACTGCGCCGCCTTCAAGGCATTCGCACTGGCACAGGAGTGGGAGGTGGAATTGCATGATATCGCGGAGGCGGAGAGCCAGGCGCTCTTCCGGAAAGTGCAGGACCGCGTGCCGAACCTGCAACAGGGTGTGCCGACCATCGTGATCAACGGGCACGTGATTCAGGGATACAAGGATGACGCGACCACGGGCAAGAGGCTCGCAGCGCTAAAGAAGGATTACCGGAAGAGCCCCGCAGACGGTCTGACCTTCGATGCATTTCTCGCAAGTTCTGGCACGGTGAAGCTGGAAACGGCCGAAGGGACGTGTGACGGTGGATGCACCGTGGATCTGGGCTCGTACCTGCTCGATGTGCCTCTGCTTGGCGAAGTGGATCTGGCGCTCCTGTCACTCCCCACCCTCTCAATTCTTCTCGGGTTTTTGGATGGCTTCAATCCGTGCGCCATGTGGGTGCTGGTGACTCTCTTAACCCTGCTCGTCGCCACGCGCGATCCGAAGAAAGTATGGATGATCGGCGGCACCTTCCTGATCGTCAGTGGAGTTATGTACTACCTCTTCATCGCCGCGTGGCTCAATGCCTTCCTCGTGATCGGGTTTAACGCATGGGTGCAAAAGGCTATCGGGCTCGTGGCGATCGGCGGAGGCGGCTTCTACTTCTACGAAGCCTTCGGCAAAGATCCCAATGCCTGTGCCGTGACGGATTTCCAGCAGAAGAAACGCATCATCGACCGGATGAAGGCGATCCTCGAAAAATCCGCGTGGCCCGCCATGCTCCTGGGTGTTGCCGTGCTCGCCGTCTCGGTGAACGCCATCGAACTGGTGTGCACGGCCGGGCTGCCCGCCATCTTCACCCAGATCCTTGCCTTCAATGAAGTGACTCCTCTGGCGCGCTACGGCTACATGGCACTCTACATCCTGCTCTACATGATTGACGACGTCGTGGTTTTCACGATTGCGGTGTGGACGCTGCATGCCACCGGCCTCACCAAGAAGTACGCCCGCTTCACGTTGATCTTCGGCGGATTCCTGATGTACGCGCTGGGGGCACTCTTACTCTTCGCTCCCGAGGTTTTGACCTTCGCATGAAGTGGGAATCTCCGCTGCCCAGAATGGATTATCGCTATTTGACAATTAGAGAGAAAGGTGTAATTTATTATTCAAATGACTGACTCGCAGGAAGCGTTTCCGGCCTACGAAGAACTACTCTCGCTTACGAGAAACTATGGTGGTGTGGAGGCGTTTGAACGTAAGCTCGCTCAGGCAAGGGATATGGCAACCAATGCGAATGATCTGGAAATAAAAGGGATTCGATTTTCTGCTCAAGGAAGAAGAATTTACGGCTGTGCGCATGGAGCACAGGATTTCGTGGACGCTGCGCAAAGCGCATTTGATGCGGCAAACCGAGGCGACATGCGCGCAGCGGAAGAAGCCGCCAAAATCGCCCGCCAGTATCAACGGACATTCTTCAATCTCTTCAATCGTGGCTTTGATCCGCGGAGCGGAAGAAGAGATTGAGTATTGTATCGCAAGAGCGACAACAAATAAGAGTCGCGAAGCGTGGGTCTCGCGGGTTCCCGCGCTGGAGCGACACCACTTAAGGGCTTGCCGGCCGTAGCGCAGCCAACACTGGTATTGAGAGGCCCACCTCCGCCAAGGCTACGGTGGGCAGCCTCCGCTGCGCGAAGGCTGGAAAAGAGAGCCCGTGAGAGAAAAACCGCAGGTTTGTCTCTCACGAAACGTGGAGGTGCCGGCGAGAATTGCACTCGCGTATGGGGGTTTTGCAGACCCCTGCCTTACTACTTGGCTACGGCACCAAGATCAGAACCAGCGTAACAGAAGGAACAATCTGCGATAGCCCTCCGTAGCTTTAGCGAAGGACGGGCTACTTGGCTACGGCACCGGTGTATTTCCAGAGTACCAGAACAATTGTGGCACGGACATCCGCAACTGTATTTCGTTCGGCGAACATTAGAAGAAGAATAATCTGGAAAAATGAGATAATCGCGGCGAAGCGCTGGGTGGCTCTGACGGGACCCAGCACTGGAGCCGCACCATTTAAGGGAAAAGAGAGCTCATGAGAGAAAAACCGTAGGTTTGTCTCTCATGAATTATTTCGTCGTCGCCTCCGGCGCCTTGAACGTGATGCTCCCGAGAATCGTGAGGATCTCGCTCTCAAGTGAACTGCTCACCGTGAGAGGCGTAAGCGCTGTGATGGCGTAGCCGTTCTGCCCGACCACGGTACTCACTTGCAGAAACCGGCGCTGCGGCTCGCCGCTCACGGGCTGCGCGAAGAAAACGTGTACCGGAAGCGAAACGCCGTCAATCGTGACCTTCTTCTGATCGATGAGCTTGTAGCCAGGGAGCACCGAAACGGAACGGATGGTCGCATCACTGTAATCGGCGGGAGTCACGACCGTGCTCAAGGGTTCGCGCGTGACGCTGATTGTCGGATACTGACCCGAGACCGACGTATCGCTCTGGAAGGCAATGATCACATCTTCGGGAACACCGCGCTGCGCAAGCTCAACAGCATCAAGGAGCTTCCAGGAACTCGGCAGACAGGTGCCGATCTGTTCGAACCAATAGGTCTGGCACTGAGTTGCTTCTCCGCTGCTGCTCGACCCGCAGGATACGAGAAAAAGGGAGAGGAGCAGCAGAAGTGGAGAGAATCGACGCACGAACTCCATGATACTGGAGAGTGTGAACAACACAAAGAGAGGAATCCATTCGCAGAGATGTCCGGTTCTCCGCAACCAAACGAAAAGAGGAGGAGTCCCGACGAAAGAAATATTTTCGCCTCACAAAGCCCTTCATGTGTACTGGACAGAATGCTAAATGATAGTGCGGATAATACCCCGTGCATTGAGTCAGAAAGGCAAAACTGGTACAATGGTTGGATTTATGAAGAAACTCACTGCCCTCACTTTATTCGTCGCGCTGTGCGGCGTTATCCCGCTCCACGCGGTCAGCGCCCCCTCCACCGGAGAAACGCAGACGGTGGCCGGCCTGGGTGCGGAAATCGCCTGTCGGGGTTTTACACAGGGTGAAGAAATTTCCGTCCGAATCTTGCCACCCCTGGGGGCTCCGCTCTCACTCACAATAACCGCCGACGCACAGGGCAAAGCCGTCCTGCACGTGAACGGGGAAGAGACGCAAATGGCAGGCTCCTATGCGGTACAAACGGACGGAACGGGATCCTGTGATGCGCTCACCGTGCTCCCCGATACACTCGATCAGCGCGAGAGCAGCATCGAAACCGTTCGCACTTCCGTGGCCGCCGATGGCGTGGACGAGGTGCGCATCACCGTCATCCTGCGTGACCGGTACTTGAATCCGCTGGGCAACCGACCGGTGCAACTGCTCTCGGGCAGGACGGAAGATCAGGTGCGTGCACTCACCGCGCAGACGGATAGCGAAGGACAGCAGACCTTCTCGTTCTCGACCTTGAAACCGGGAGAAGCCAATCTTCGCGCGATCGACCTTCTCTCCGGTAAACCTCTGGATGCCCCCCTCGCGATCACCGCCGGGGAAGAGTGGGGACAGGGCGGAACCAGCGATCCTTCGTTCACCTCTGATACGCGGAGTGGCTGGGATACATGGAATCAGTCTGAAGCCGTACCCGTGGGCGAATACCAAGGACGCACACTCTTCGGACAGCTGAACAATACGTTCGACGTCGTGGATCATTTCCGCGTGGAGATCGAGGGTGGCAAGACGAGTGTTCCCATCCGTCAGGATGTCACGTTCCGTGTCGTCGCCGAGGACCGTTCCGGCCAGACCGTGGAGGATTATGTGGGAACCGTCCGGTTCTCCTCCACCGATCCGAAAGCGATCCTGCCCTTCGGCACCCGCCAATTCACGCTCAAAGATCTCGGCATAAAAACATTCACGCTGGGACTCCGGTTTAATACCGGCGGAGAACAGACGCTCGCCGTCGAAGACGCGTCCGGCAATGTGCGAGGAAGCGCGACTGTCACCGTAACCGGCGGGAGCCAAACTTCCGATACGTCCCGCGTCACCATCACCGAACCCATCGAAGGGACTACGGTGAATTCCTCCATGGTGAACCTGCGCGGCATTGCCCCCCCTCTCGTCAATTTGCTCGTCACCGGCGGCAAGGAAATCGCGCGTGGAGACAGCGATGAAACCGGAGGATTCCAAATCGCCGTTACGCTGAATACCACCGTTACCGGTGCTCTGCTGCAGATTGAGGAAGCGAGTGGAAAATACAAATCGAATCCTCTCCACCTGCTCATTGATCTCATTGGTCCGCGCATCGCCGCTGTGGAATTCTCGCCTCCGCAACCGGTCGAGGTTCAGACGACGCAGGTCACCGTAAAAGGAGATTCCGGGAGCGCCCCCGTTACCATGACCATCGAAGGAGCTTCCTACACGCTGAACGAAACGCCATCTCAGCCCGGAACGTACACGGCGAACTTCACCGCACCGGTAAAGGTGGGGACGTACCAACCCCTGATCACCGCAACGGACAGCCTTGGCAACAAGACGGAGATGCTCTCGAATCTCACGGTGAAACCCAAGACCCCTCCGACGATCCAAAACCTCACCGCCGAAGCAAAGATGAATTCCGTCGCGCTCAAGTGGGAACAGGTCGAAAAGGATGAGGCCGATACCTACCGCGTCTATGTGGGGGACAAGGCCGACAACTTCACCTATTCGCTGGATACGGATGCTTCCGTGTCGGCAGCCACCGTGGCCGGCCTCAAACAGGCCTCCACCTACTACTTCGCCGTCACGGCACTGAAGAACGACATCGAGAGTGCCGAAAAGAGCAATATCGCCAGCGCCACCGTGCTGGGGCTTCGACTGGCAGTCGTGCCCGGCGACACCAATCTGATGCTGCAATGGTCATCCATGAAGAAATCCACCCCCCTCTCCACCTACCTGCTGGAGTACGGAGTGGAGGCGGACAACCTGACGGAAAAGCGAATGATCAACGGTAATGCGGAAAGCTACACGCTTCGCGACCTGATCAACGGCGTGACGTATTCTCTTCGTTTGACACCCATCACCGTCCCCGGCGAAGTACTGAGTGATCTCGCTGCCTCAGCCGAAGGAACGCCGAACGGCGCTGGATTCCACCCTGTGGCAGGATCGGGATCGTCATTTGAGATTCCCCCTCCGCTTCCTCCGCCCACGACCGTCGTGAAACCCGGCATGCCGCCCATCGCGTGGGCGGGCGTTGTCGCGGGTGCCGCGATCCTGCTCTTCGGGCTCGTGCACTGGCAGCGCCGTCGGACGTTACATGTAACTTCCGCTTTCATGCAGGACATGCAGCGACGCTACCAACTGTAAGCGATGGCACCCCTGGCTGCCATGGAAGGGACGAGACAAAAGACGACGCCATTGTTACATGGTTACATTGTTGAATGGCTCGCAAGCGTTCATTCGGGTCGTGGAATCCTCAACCATGTAACCATGTAGCAATATAACAATGTCATCATGTCCCCCAAGGAACACCCCTCCATACACCGGGCAACCAATCGTTCGAGAACGATGTCCATCGGGGGGGCAACCTATGATTTGTTCGTGCGCATACGGCAGGATTCTCTCTGGAAGGAAAGTGGAAAAGCCATGTTCGCCCTCCCGCTCGGCGAGAAGGTGCACGTGGATGAAGTGATCGAGACCTGCGGAGGCGGCGCATCGAACACCAGTGTCGGGCTTGCACGCCTGGGATGTTCCGCGCTCTTCGAGGGCGTGATCGGCTCCGATCTGTGGGGGGAGCGCCTGCTCCGAAACCTGCAGAAGGAGGGAGTGAACACGCAGTACGCCCTGATCGTGGAACACGAAATGTCGAGTTTCTCGATCATCCTCTCCGCCAGCAAAGGAGAACGCGTAATCCTCTACACACCCGGCGCGAACGCGCACCTCCACAAGTCCAATTTCGACCGGGAAGTCATGCGACAGATGGACTGGGTGTACCTGAACCACATTCAGGAATCCTCGCATGACATCCAGGAAGACATCGTCGAAATTCTCTCGCAAGAACGCCCCCGTCTCACCTGGAATCCGGGCGGACGCCAGATTGCCGCGGGCATCGGGGCCAAGATGAACAGCCGCCTGCTCCCCTTCGCCGATCTGCTGCTGCTCAATCTGGAGGAGGCACTGGAATTCACGCACACGAGTTCGCCCGATGATGCCATCCGAAAACTCCTCAAGAGCGGCGCCAAGCTGATCTGTGTGACGGATGGGCGCAGAGGCGTCACCGCTACCGACGGCATGAAACGATACCAGTGCCCCTGTGACGACACCGTAGAAGTGATGGATACCACAGGCGCAGGAGACGCATTCGGCACCGGCGTCACATGGGCTCTTTTGAAGGGATTTCCCTTCCCAACCGCATTGAAGGCGGGTACGCTAAACGCGGCCAGTGTGGTGGGCGCATTCGGTGCGCAGGCGGGACTCCTGACAGAAACTCTCATGCAGAGCCGCCTCGAATCCTCCACTCTCTCTGTCACCGACAATCCCCTCTGACTTCACCTTCATACCTACCTTCCTTACCTTCAATACCTACCTTACTTCCCTTACCTTTCTTACCTTCAATACCTACCTTACTTTCCAAGCCTCCCACACACTCCCATGCCCGATGATCAGCTCCTCCAAATTCAGGAACTTATCGAAAGTGCGGCGTCCTCCCTCAAGACCGCCAATGCACTGCTGCGCACGATGACAGGAATTTCCGATACTGACCGGGAGCGCCACATGACGCGCGCCGGTTCCATGGGTGGCGGATCTGTGAGCGGCAAAGTGGTGGAGGGCAGCTTCGACGGACAGAACATGGTGGATAGCGAAGGCAACACCTATCCCGTGCCGGCGAACTACGCCTCGAAGAGCAAACTCGTGGAGGGCGACGGCATGAAGCTCACCATCACCGATGAAGGCAAGTTCATCTACAAACAGATCGCGCCGGTCAAGCGCCGGACAATCGTCGGCGTGCTCATCCAGGAGGACGGCCAGTACAAAGTGCTCGCGGAGGGCAAGGCGTTTCGCGTGCTCTTGGCCTCGGTGACGTTCTACCGCGCGGAAGTGGGCGATCAGGTGACCATCCTGCTTCCCGAAGAGGGAGAAGCACGGTGGGGCGCCGTGGAAGCCGTGATCCCCAAACACTTCTCGGAGGCAGCCGCGCGTGTCACAGTCAGCCGCGCGCAGAGCGAGGATGGCGAGTTGAAACCTCTGTGAGAGGTTGTAGAAGTTTGAGAAGTTAGGAAAGCCTGAGAGGTGTTTTTCCATAACCTTTCAGGCCTCTCTAACCTCTACAACCTCTAGAACCTTCGCGCGTTCACCTGTATCGTTCGCTTCGATGAAGATCCCTGCTCGCATCCTCATTCCCGTTCTCTTCGCACTCCTGTGCACTGCCCTCCTGCTTGCGTTCCTCTGGTGGCAGCTCACCGCCGCTTCGCACTCGGTCATTCGACGCACCGCAGAACCGGGAACGCAATCAGACAGCCTGACGGGATCCGGCGGTATCGAAACCGCGCTCAGCCCCGCCGATTCACGTGATCTCGCGCTCCTGCATTTGCGGGAAGGCGATCTCTACGCCGTGCGCGGCGAATGGGCCGATGCAGCCGTGTCCTACGAGCAGGCTGTAGCGATGGATGGTGGTCTGCCGGCGTTGCGCAAACTCGCGCTTGCAGAGCTTCAGCGCCGCGACATGGGCGGCCTGCAGGAAACTATCCGCAAGATGAAAGCCGCAGGCGCGCGTGCGGAAGATGTCACCCTCATCGAGAACATCCTGCTCTTGCGCACCGGTGAACTCGGAACTGCCCGCAAGCGCCTGGACGACGCGACGGATTCCCCCCAGAAACACTACGCTCTCGCTCTGCTCAGCATCATTGAGGGGAACCACGTAGTCGCGCAGCAGGAACTCACGACGGTGACCACGGAATGGGAACCGACGCTCCGGACGAACGCGCGTACGCTCATCGCCGCATATGAGGAATTCGCGCTCTTCCCCGAGAGCAGCGACCTCCACTTGATCACCCTGCTCTCGCGTTCTCTCGCCCAGGTGCAGGAGTGCGAGCTGGCTCTTCCGCTCCTCGCGCAGGTGACCAAGGAAAAAGAGGACTACCGCGACGCGTGGATTGTGCAGGGCTACTGCGAACTCACCACCGAGCGTCCACAGCAGGCTCTCACCTCACTCGAGCGCGCCTACAACCTGAATCCCGAAAAACCCGAGATCCAGTACTTCCTCGCCCGCGCCCACGCCACCCTTAATCAGCACGAGAACGCCATCACCTTCTTCGAGTACGCGCTGCAGAACGGCTTCACCCCCAAGAGCGAGATCCGTCGGCTCATCGCGGCCGAAGCCCTGAAGAAAGGTGATGCCGCAGCCGCGCTCGGCCAGTACAAGGCGCTCGTGGAGGAGCCGGATGCCAGTATTGAGGCATTCGACGGAGCCGTCTCGACGGCCGTCGCGCTCAAACGCAACGACGAGGCAATCGCCCTGGCGACTCTGGCCACGCAGAGGCTTTCCGGAAATGCGAGAGCCTTCGATCTGCTCGGGTGGGCATACGTCGAGGCCGGCAAGAAGGAAGAAGCCCACACCGCCCTCACGAAGGCACTCGAAATCGATCCGTATCTTTTGAGTGCCAAAGAAAGAATCGAAAAGCTGAAATAATGAAGAAATAATTCGCGGCGAAGCGTGGGTCTCGGTCTTCGACAGGCTCAGACCGCCCTGAGCGCCGTCGAAGGGCGCGGGTTCCCACGCTGGAGCCGCCCCTATGAGGGAAAGAGGTGTCCGTGAGGGGAAAACCGCAGGTTGTCCCTTCACGAAGAGATCCCCACCGTTTCCTCCAGCCGCTCGATACGCCCAAGCATATTCACGCGGTGCACGTAGAGGCGTTGAAGGGAATCATCGACACGCTTGAATCGGGCATGCATATCAGCAAAACCTTCTGTCACGCGCCGCTCCAGTCCGCCGATGCGTGTCTCCGTGCCGCCCATGCGTGTCTCCGTGCCGCCCATGCGCTTCTCCAGACCATCCAACCGTGTCTCCAAGGAATACCGCATGCCCTGTATGTGCTGCAACAGAACAGCATTCGTCACGCCGGTGGCTTTGGGGCGGTTGGCCATTTATGCTGAGCAGAATCGAAACATGGGAGCGTCAGTGTAGCATGGGTTTTGCCCGCTCAAACCGTCCGGTGCAAACCAAAAAAAGAAGCATGGACTTTTGCGCTTCAGGGAAAGGAAAAAGACGTTCCATACAGGAGCAGAACCGCCTCTGTAGCGGAAGATCGCGATCTTCCGCTACGGTATACAGGTGCAACGCTCCTGTAAGCAGTGTGGCTCCGCATTCGAGGTCACGCAGGATGATCTGGATTTCTATGACAAAATCTCGCCTGTCTTCACAGGAAAGAAAGAAACGATCTCTTCCCCTACGTTGTGTCCCCAATGCCGACAACAGCGTCGGCTCGCATGGCGCAATGAGAGGAATCTGTATGGCCGGGAGTGCGACCTCTGCAGGAAACATATCATCTCGGTCTATCCGGCTTCGGTTCCGTTCCCTGTCTACTGCATTCAGTGCTGGTGGGGGGACCGATGGAAGCCGTCAGATTGCGGAATCCAGTACGATCCAGGCAAACCTTTTCTCGATCAGTGGGCTGCACTCCACCGCGCTGTTCCGAAACTGGCAATCCAGAACGACAACGGCATTGAGAGTGAGAATAGCGAATATTCTTACGATATTTCGCGCTGCAAGAATTGTTACCGCCTGGTCGGGAGCTGGTACGACCAGGACTGCCATTACTCATTGAACGTCAATCAATCGAAGAACGTCGTCGACTGCAATACCGTCAGTGTCCGTTCGGAACTGGTCTACGAGTCGCTGGATTCCCAGCATCTCTATCACTGCGCCTATCTGCAGAGTTGCGAGAACTGCTTCGACTGCTTCTTTGGATTCGACCTTAAGGGGTGCTCGGATTGTTTCGCCTGTTTCGGGCTCAGGCAGAAACGATTCTGCATCTTCAATGAACAGTATTCGGAAGAGTCGTATCGCGCCAAGATGCAGGCATTCGATTTGGGTTCGTACTCCTCGGTACAGGACACGCGTCAGAAGTTCGATGCGTGGATTCTGCGGTTCCCCCGCCTCTTCGCAAACCTGCAAAATTGCGAGGATTGCGAAGGGAACAACCTCTTCAACTGCAAAGCAGTACTCGGCTACAGCGTGTTCAGTAGCGAGTATAGCAAGTTCATTGACCGATCGGATCGCCCGCTCTACTGCTACGACATCATCAATACGGGCGGCGCGCAGTGGTGCTGTGATTGCGTGACTCCCGATGATTCGTACATGACCCACTTCTCTATTTGGTGCTGGAAGAGCAAGAACATCCTTCTCTCGGATAACTGTCACAGCAGCGAACATCTCCTCGGATGCATCTCGATGCACCGAAATAAGTACTGCATCCTCAACAAGCAATATACGAAAGAGGAGTATGAAAGGCTTGCGGCCGCAATCATCGATTCCCTGCGTAAGGATGGTACCTGGGGGGAACTTCTCCCCGTCCACTTATCACCCTTCGCCTACAACGAATCCGCGGCGAGCGAGTACTTCCCACTCACGCAGGAAGAAGTGCAATCACACGGTTGGCGATGGTCTGATGCGCTCCCGTACACGACCAGCAAGGAAACGATTCAGTGGAAACAGATCGCGGATGACATCGCGAATGTGCCTGAAACGATTGTGGGTGAAGTGCTCGCCTGCACGTCCTGCGGCACGAATTACAAGATCACCCCGCAGGAACTCACGTTCTACCGGCAGATGCCCTGTCCGCTTCCCCGACAATGCCCCAACTGCCGGCATCTTGCCCGCTTCCGGCGCAAAACTCCCACCCGGCTCTGGCCGAGAAACTGCGACAAGTGTGGGAAGAACATCCGTACGACCTACGCGCCGAAGCGCCCGGAAAAAATCTACTGCCGGGAGTGCTATTTGAAGGAGGTATACTGAGCCTCCGATGCAACGCTCCTGTAAGCAATGTGGCTCCGCATTCGAGGTCACGCAGGATGATTTCGCCTTCTATGACTTGGTCTCACCGGTATTTAACGGAAAGAAGGAGCTGATCCCTCCACCGACAAAGTGCCCGGAGTGTCGTGACCGTTTGCGCTATTCATTCCGCAACGAACGGCATCTTTACCATCGCCGATGTGATCTCTGTCTGAAAGACATGATCTCTATGATCGCGCCGGAAAAACCTTTTACGGTGTTCTGTCCCGACTGCTTCTTTTCCGACCGGTGGAACGCTGAATCATTTGCACAGACAATCGATTTCTCCAAACCATTCTTTGATCAGTTCGCCGAATTAAAGCGCGCCGTTCCGCGACTGGGCATCGACGTGCTCAACAACCAGAACAGCTCATACACGAACATCTCCATCAGCAATAAAGATTGCTATCTCGTCTTTGCGACCGTGCGTTCGGAGCGTTGTCTTCATACGCGCAAAGTGATCGAGAGTCGCGAAACGATGGATTGCAGTTATTCCGAGAAACTCGAGCTCTGTTACGAGTGCATCGATTGTTACAACGGATACAACCTTCTCTTCTCGGAACTATGCAAGGATTGTTCATTTTCCGCGTTCCTCTTTGACTGTATCGGTGTTCAGCACTGTTTCCTCTGCAGCAATCTGCGCAATAAAAGGTATTGTTATCTGAATCAACAACTCACCAAAGAACAGTATGAAGCAAAGATGCAGGCAATGGGGAACACAGTCACGCTCCGAAAACTACAGGAACAGTTCCGGAAGCTGAAACTCTCCTCTGTTCATCGAGCGAGCCAAAACTTTCAGGTGGAGAATTGCCGGGGAAACTATCTTATGAACTGCAAGAACTGCTCTCTGTGCTTTGATACACACAATTCCGAAGATTGCACCTATTGCACCGAAGCAGTCACGGGCCTCAAATCATCCATGGACTGCTCATGTGTCACCATGGAATGTGAAAGAGATTTTGAAAGCGCCACATGTTCGGAAGCGACGAATTACTCTCTCTTCAGTGTGAACTGCCGAAGTGCGAACAGTGCACTCGTCTATTGTGACTCGGTGTACTCCTCACATGATCTTTTTGGGTGCATCGGCCTTCGGCACAAGCAGTACTGCATCCTCAACCGACAATATGCGGCAGAGGAGTATCAGAGGAACGCTGCGCAGCTCTCGCAGCACATGCAACACACCGGGGAATGGGGATTCTTTTTCCCGCATACACTCTCACCGTTCGCCTATAACGAATCCATGGCACAGGAATTCTATCCATTGGAACGATCTGCGGCGCTCGCGCTGGGGTACGCGTGGCGCGACATCCCGGAAAAGATTCCGCAGGTGTCGAGGACGATTCCCGCAAACCGACTTTCCGACTCCATACAAGATATTCCGGATGAGATCCTGCATTGGGCTATTACCTGCGAGGCCACTGGCCGTCCGTTCAAAATTGTCAAACAGGAACTGATGTTCTACCGGCAGATGTGCTTGCCCATTCCGCACCTTCACCCCAATGAACGCCATCGGAGGAGGATGGCACTGAGAAATCCATGGAAACTCTGGACCCGCCCCTGCATGAAGTGCGGCAAACAGATGGAAACGACGTATGCGCCGGAGCGACCGGAGATTGTGTACTGTGAAAATTGCTATCTGAAAGAAGTTTACTGAGCAATTTTCACCCTGAGCGGAGCGCAGCGAAGTCGAATGGACGAGGAGTGCTACCTCAAAGAAGTGTATTGAGGGAGTCATTTCTTCATTCCCTCTTCGATCGCCATTCGGATGAAATCTGCCCGCTTCACGTTCAGGTACGCACACCGGTCCCCCGGATGGAAGCCAGACGGATCGCCGCGCCGGATGCGTCCCAGTATCACCTCTTGCTTCTCCCTGCACCCTGGTATCGCATCGGTCGGCACATAGTCGTCCGATGCGCATCCTTCGAATGATTCACCATCGCCCATCTGGATGGCTTCGAGAACATTCCGGAAGAAACGGCTAGCCGGTTTTCGCCCATAGAGCTCCTCCAGACGCTGCGAGATTTCCTCCTGTGTTTTCGGTAACTCTCCGTCGAAGAGATCAACGATCAATACGGCTGCGCGCTGCCGGTCCTCCACCGTTTGTTCCCTCTCCCGAAACCTCTCTCTATACCGCTCATACGTCGCTTCACTCATCTGCATCGCGGCGCATGCGAGCACCTGATCAACATCAGGGACATGCAGCAGGAGTTCGACGGCGAGGAACATCTGCCACTCGGCATCTTCCCTGTCATACGGTTCATGAACGTCGGCTTCGTGCCGTGCAGCGGCCATCCTCTGCTCGGTGCGGGGACAGGTATGTGCGAGATGTGCGAGCCTCTCCGATCCCAGTCTCCTCTCGAGCAGGATAAGTGCCTCCTCCGGCGCGATGCCGTGACCTCCGTCCTGACCGAGCTTTCGCAGCCATGCATAGTAGCTCGGAAGATTGACACGGAGGATACCCGCCGCCTGCGATACCGTGTACTGAAACTGCACCCGCAACACCTCGATCATGGCGCAGATCCGCCGCCAGTCCGACTGAATGAATTCGTTTCGCGGAGGGAGAGGTTTCTGCTGTTCCTCTCCGCGCATCTGTGCGATACGCGGCGACGTTTCTGCGAGATTCGTGAGCTCCTCGATCCCCACTCTCTCCACAAGCAGACGAAGTGCTTCTTCCTGCGTGATGCCCTGCCCACCGTCCTCCTCGATCCTTCTGTTCAACGTCGAGAGTGTCGGCGCCGAAACGCCGACCGCCGCGGCAGCATCCTTCTGCAGGAATCCGAACTGCGCGCGGAGATAATTTGCCATCGCGCAAATCATGCGTTGCTCCGGCGAGACATGATGTTCGTGCGAAGAATGCGGCGCCTTCTGCGATTGCTCCGACCGCCGTACCGCAGGCCTGTTACTCAGACGCGTCATGACAGCCCTGCGCTGCGCAATATCCAGAGAAAAAAGGCAAAAATCGTTCAGTTCCGCCAATGTTGGCAAGGGAGCATTACTCTCGTGCAAAATCATCTGCCAGTCTGTGATGCGATCCTCCGGTTCCCCCAGACACTGCGCCGCCTCGGCGAGCGTGCAACCGGTACGGTCGCGAAGAAGCTGGACGACGCCGCAGCAGAGACGCATATGCTTCCGCGTTGACTGGGGTTGCTCCATGCATGCAGCGCCCGAAGCATCCGGAGAAACAGACGCAGAAAAAACCGCCGATATGTTCTCTCTTTCCACTGGCGAAGGAGAGTACTCCCGACCGGGGAAAAAATGCCAACAATCAACTGAAACTGTGTATGTCTCCGATCGACCTGAGGTTGTGTGCTGCGATGAGTGCTATCTCAAAGAAGTTTACTGATCCCTCACCCAGCCCTCTCCCATCGGGAGAGGGAAGGCTCCGGCGTGAAGCCGGTCCCGTTCTTCTGTCGTCAAACTCCATACTGTCGGCAGGGCGGGGAGGCCTGAAAGCAGATAAACCAATGTTCCAGTGAAATAATCCATCGCGAACCCCGCACTTGTTGCGGGGTGGAACGATACCTTTGAGGGAAAGGGGTGCCCATGAGGGGAAAACCGCAGGTTTTCCCCTCATGCAAAAAAGACCAGATGTAACCTCTGGTCTTTTTTGTGTTTGTTTCGCTCCCCGGGCTATCGGTCACGCCTATGGGTGACTGAGCCGAATTCGTGTGGGAAGGCGATGCGATGAGGCGCTCGCGGTTCTCTGCCTTGCTTGGGTATCTTGTTTATTCTCGCAACCAGACGAGTTCCTCTTGACTGCTCACAACAACCGACAAGCGGAAGGGAACAGGGAGGAGTGGGGGGTAATGTATGTCGCGGATTCACCTCGATTTCCGCGACACAACGTTGCAGAGCAGAGAGGAGGATGAACATAGGATTAGGATTAGGATGAGGGAGTAGGGAACCTAAAAATGGTTCAAGCTTCCCGTCGGTCCCTCTGATGGAGACTTACTGGAGGATGTTCATCCTCCTCTCTACGGAACCGGTGGTGTGAAAGATCCTTTATCTTTCACCCTGCCTGCCCGTCCGTAGCTCCGAAGGAGCGAAGGCGGGAGCGAACGAAGTGAGTCGAAGGGTGAAGGAGCTTGTTGGTGTCTGCCCCGGGGCAGGCGTTTGTATGTGTGTCCGTGTTCTTGTGAAGGGTCTAAGGCCGCAGGCCATGATTTGCTTGATGCAAATCCGGCCATGGTACGTGATTGAGCGAGGAGCTTCAAGGATTTACACTGGCGTGAGCCCTGAGATTGTTTTATGAATACATTTTTTGCTCATAAAACACGACGAATCGCCAATCTGGAGTGAGTACATCTACAATGGCCGCGCTCTGTCACACAAGCTTTCCCTCCTCCGCCACGTGCAGTCGCGACCGCCGTGGCTCCGCGCCACCCTCATTACGACTCTCGCACTCCTCGGAGGGACGCTCCTGGTCAGTGTGATCACCGTCCTCGTCACCTCACTGCACACCTACATTCTCACGCCCGCCGACCTTCTGCCTGCAGACGAAACACTCATCCTCTTCTCTTCCACGGATGACGCGCTCCTGCGCCAGTACGAGACATGGCTTCCTATTCTGAAGACTCTGCCTGTTGCAGAGATACCCCGCACCGTTGCCGTCGTGCAGGTTCCAAACGAAGGAAAGGCTCTTGTTGTCTTCGCGAGACGACCTGTCGCGCCCGATGCCCTGCCCTCCGGTGCGAAGTGGACGCAGCACGAAGTGGGTCCGCTGTTCGTCTCGGCTTCCTCCCCCGCCGTGTTCCCGCTGCTCCAGGAACCCGCACGACCCTTACGCTCCTCGCAGGCCTTCACCCTGCTCGCACGGGGGGGAACGGAACAATCCCCGTGGATCTTTGTTGAACGTTCGCTCCTGCCCGCCCCCACAACGCTGACGGATTCCGTCCTGGACACGCTCTTCCTGCACTCAACCTCACATCTCGGCATTTTCCCGCGATCAGGCAGTGGCATGATCGTGCGGCTGTTCCCGGCAAGCACGGATGGACGGTCTCTATCCCTTCCACATCCGATGGGAAGAACCCCCGAATTCTCCATCGCCCTCGCGCGACCGGAATCAACCTTGGGAGAACTACAGGGCAAGCTCTCTCAAGAGAGCCGAATCATGCTCGATACCCGCATGCTCACGTTCTTCTCTGAAACATTCGGTGATGATGTCAGTTTTTTGTATGACGTTCTGCCGCTCCTCGCGCGCCCCGCACGGCTCTCACTCTCGCGCACCGCCTCTGGAACCTTGAGCCTCCTATTGCAGGGAAGCGCCTCTGATGCAGCGCCTGCGATTGCGCGGCTGCATGAGGCATTCCGCGGCAGTCGCACTACCGCCCGCACGGTCACGCGCGTCTTCGATGGCCGGTACACGTTCCGCAACGTGCGCGATGACACGCATATGATTACAGATGAACTTGTATCGGTGGGCGGCATGCAGATGCACAAAACCATCCATGCCACTCAGGGAGAATTCTGCTCTGCGATCCAGGGAGAGGACTTCCTGCTCTCGACGGACTGCATGCTGCTCGAGCATGCCATCCTTGAGCGACCGCAGGGTCCGGGAGCCTCCGCGCTCGCGGCGGGAACGTTCTCCTCTGCCTCTCTCTCTTTACTGCTCGGCAGTGACCTTCCGACCCTGCTGTTACCTGCTTCGCCGCTCCTGCCGACGAATGATGACACGCTCCAATGGTCACTCTCCCGTCAGGGCGACATTCTTACGCTCACACTGCTCCCCGTTCCGTCGCAGGTCGTAAGCGGAATCGAAGAAAGCGGAGCCGGAGGAGCCCTTCCCTGAGAAATCCGATGATTTTTTCATGATCTTCCTGCCTTGTTTTCTGGATTCGAATTGCGTAAACCGCTAGGCTCGTCGCTGAATTAACTTCGCCCTGCTCCTACCCCTAAAAAGAATGTCCTTCATCAGACTCTCCAAAGTTCTCATGACGATCTCCGGCCTCGCCGTGATCGCCAGCGTCGTACTCTTCTTCGTTCCCGGCCCCAAGCTGAGCATGGAATTCACCGGCGGCACGCTCATGAACATCGTACCTCCGACCGGAAAAACGAAAGCGGATATTCAGAGCGCCATAGAAAGCTTCCGCACTGTGGACGACAAATCATTCGGAAACTTCACGCTCTCGATGACGCGCGAAGGCAACCTGCTCATTCGTTCGCGTACACTCAGTAACGAGGAGCACCTCGCGCTGCTCGCTCACTTGGAAAAGCAGGTCGGTGGCACGATCGAGGAAAAACAATTCACGACGATCGGCCCCACCGTGGGTGCGACGCTCAAGCGTCAGTCGGTGTACGCCCTCATCCTCGCCTCCGTCGGCATCGTGTTCTACATCGCCTTCGCCTTCTACCGCGTCCCCCGCAAGCTCTCGCCGTGGAGATTCGGCGTCTTCGCCGTCGTGGCGATGATGCACGACCTTGCGATCACCACGGGCATCTTCATCGTTTTGAGCAGACTCACGAACTTCGAATTCGACACGCTCTTCATCACGGCACTCTTAACCGTGCTCGGCTACTCCGTCAATGACACGATCATCATCTTCGACCGCATCCGCGAGAATATGGTTTTTGCCGACAAGCACGAGGATTTCGCCGTTACCGCGGAACGCAGCCTCAAAGAAACCATCGTGCGCACGCTCAATACCTCCACCACCACGCTCATCACCCTCTTCTGTCTCTACTTCCTGGGTTCCGAGAGCATCCGCTGGTTCATCCTCGCTCTCATCATCGGTATCGTACTTGGCAACTACTCCTCGTACTTCATCGCCACTCCTCTGTTGATCTTCCTGAAGAAGAAGGAGTGAGCCTCCCCGCATTGATCCCTATGATGCATCCCCCGAAAATCGAACGGGAGAAGAACGGTCGCATCGAGTGCACCGTGGAATTCTCGAAGGAAGAGGTGAAAGCCGCCGAGGAGAAGGCGCTGGCCGCGCTTTCGGAGCAGGTGAAGATCCAGGGTTTCCGGCCGGGCAAGGCCCCGCGCGAGATGCTGCTCGGCAAGATCAACCCGGATGACCTCACGGAGGAAACCATTCACCGCCTGCTGCCGGAAACGATGGAATCGCTCGTGAAGGAGCAGAAGATCCAGACGATCATCTCGCCCAAAGTGGCGTTGAAGAAGCGCGATCCGCTCACTCTCTCGATCATCTTCGTGGAGCGGCCGACGGTGACCATCAAAGGAATCGACAAGATCAAGATCGACAAGAAAACCCCGAAGGTCGAAGAGAAGGATGTCGATCGCATGGCAGAATTCATCCTGCGCAAGCACGAGACCGCCACCGAAGTGGATCGTGGCGCGCAAGAAAAGGATTGCGTCACCATGAATTTTTGGGGCGCGGACAGCGAAGGGAAGGAAATCGCCCCGATCCGCACGCAGGGCCACGCCGTCGTATTGGGGAGCCGCTCGCTCATCCCGGGCTTCGAAGAGGCGCTCCTGGGCGCAAAAAAGGGGGAGGAGAAGGCTTTCACGCTCACGTTCCCGAAGGACTATCACGCGAAGGAGCTCTCGGAGAAACCCGTGACCTTTCATGTGACCGTCACCAAGGTGGAAGAAGTGAAAATCCCGGAACTGACTGATGCTTTCGTAAAAGAGCATCTGCACGTTGAATCTGCGGGAGCCTTCCGCAAGGAATTGCAGAGCTCGATGGTGGCGCAGGAGGAACACCTGGATCATCAGCGGCGCGAACAGGAGCTCATGACGGCCATCGGCAAGGCAGCAGTGGTGAACCTGCCCAAGGAACTGATTGAAGAGGAGGAGCGGAGCATTCTTTCGGACATGGAAGAACAGCTGAAGCGTCAGGGAAAATCCCTGCAGGACTGGATGGAGATGACGAAGAAAAAACCGGAGGACGTGAAGAAGGAACTGGAGGAGCGCGCCAGAGAGCGGCTGACACTGCGCCTCGGTATTCGTGAGTTGCTGGAAGTGAAGCAGATCATCGTGAGCGATGATGAGATGCGCGAAGCAGTGAGCGGACTTCTAAGCCCGCTCTCGGAAAAGGAACGCGTCGAAGTGGAACCGGCCTACGCCAAAGGTGAACAGGCGTATGACCAACTGAAGTGGCAGAAAAGAGTGGAAAAATTGTTTGAGCAGATGTTGGCTGCATAGGGAATAGGGTTAGGGATAGGAGTTAGGGATAGGAGTTAGGAACCAAGCTGTTTCATGCAAACAATCTTTTGTAATTTCCTAACCCTAACCCTATCCCTATCCCCTACACCCTCACACGCTATCTCCATTTTACCCCAATCCTCCGTTCCGGATTCGCCTGCCGGAACATCTTGCACTTCTCCCGGTGCACCATCACCGTGCCGAGACGATTGATGACGCCGCCAATCTTGGCACGCGGTTCCGCCTCCGGCGAACAGCACTTGGCATAACGCGTGGGCATGGGGACACTCCCCTCCACAGCGATTTCATTGTCTTTACGCTGCAATCTGCCTGTGCGCTTTTTGCGCTGCTCCTCCTCGACAACAATGTCGCGCAGCGCCTCAAGCCGACGAAAGAAGGACGATGGTTTCTCTGCCCCCTGACCAATCTTCATAAGCAGATCTTCACGCTGTTGCACAGTCAGCACCTCGCCATCGCAGATCTTGAGGAGAGTCAAATCCGTATCGAGGGGCGAGCGGTGGTGCTTGCGCAATTCCTCATTGAGCATCTTCCGTCCACAATCCACGAAACGCGGACGATCCAGCGCGGCAAGGTAGCGCTTGAGCTTGGCGCGGGAGGACGCCATTTTGAGAAGCTGCATCCAGCGCGTGGAAGGATGGGGCGGCGATTGCTTCTGGATCTCGACCACATCGCCATTCTCGAGATTATACGAAAGCGGGACAATGGACCCGTTCACGCGCGCGGCACTGAAGGCAAGACCGAGATCCGTATGCACAGTGAAGGCGAAATCAAGCGGTGTGGCGCCTTCGGGCAATTCCACGATCTCACCTTTGGGCGTTAAGACGAAGATATGATCCGCGTAGGGATGGACTCTCGTGCCCGCTACAGACTCCTGCGAAAGCAGCATCTTCTTGAGCCGCGCGTTTTGTATAGCTTCGGCCGTAACGCCCTCCTTGTACGCCCAGTGGGCGGCAACGCCGTACTGCGATTCGCGATGCATGGCGTGCGTGCGAATCTGGACTTCCACGAAGGCATCGGGCGGCGCGCCGGGCAACTGCAGAATGGTCGTGTGCAAGCTCTGGTAACCGTTCGGCTTGGGGAACGCGATGTAATCCTTGAAGCGATGCGGCACCGGCCGGCCGAGCTGGTGCAGGAGCCCAAGCACCTGGTAGCACTCCGCCTCGCTCTCGACGATGACGCGCAGAGCGTACAGATCGAAGAGATCCCGAATATGCGTGATCGCTTTCTCCTGCATCTTGAGGAAGATCGAATAGATCTCCTTACTGCGCCACTCGATTTCGGCTTCCATGCCGCGGGCACGGAAAAACCCTCTCAGTTCCTCGGCAGCTTCGGGGAGGAAGTGCCCCTTCTCTTCATCGAACTGCCAGATTTGCTCCTTTATCCGTTCGGCATCGAGAGGGTACATCACCGGAAACGCATGATTCTCGAGCTCATGCTTGAGCGAGTAGATGCCGAGCCTAGCCGCGACGGGCGCGAAGAGTTGCAGGACATCCTGGCACACAGTTCTGCGCTCCTCCTGAGGAATTGCATCAAGCAAACGCAGAATGGCCGCACGGTCACAGAGCGTGATGAGCACCGTCCGCACGTCATCCGATACCGAGAGGAGCATGATGCGCAGATCCTCGATGCGGCTGCGCCGTGCGCGCAGCGTCACGTGCGAGAGAAGGTGTACGTTGCTCACGAGCGAGCGCACGGTCGGACCGAACTCCTCCTGCAGGCGCGTGAGCGAGAGGGCGCCTTCATCCAACGCATGGTGCAGAAGTACGGCAATGATTGAGTCCTCATCGGGATGGAACGGAGCCAATGCCCCAAGCGTTTCGAACGCGTGATCGAGAATGCGCACGCCGGAGTGGTGCATCCTGTGTCCGTAGAGATCCTGCGCCAGACTCAGCGCCCGCAGGAGGCGTCGCTCATCGAGCTTAGGGGCTTTGCCATCGATGGCGAGCCGGCTCAGGACGGCCGTGAGTTCTGCAGTGGTGGCAAGCTCCATTGGGGGACGCATTCTAGCACAGCAGAATAGGGAGGATAGCCCAATAGAGGCTTTATTCCGACCAGGAGAAGACATCATTCGCCCTCGCTTCTTCCCTACCAAACCTACAAAGCGCATGGGGTACCTACTTCTCGAGAATCAAGGTCACAGGACCCTCATTGATGAGTTGGACGGACATCTCAGCCCCGAATCGTCCGCTCTCGACCCTGGCCACACCTGCCTCCCGGAGTTTCTGCATAAAGTACTCGTAGAGAATTTTCGCATCCTCGAGACCGGCAGCTGCCGTGTAATCGGGCCGGTTGCCCTTTCGAGTATCCCCTGCAAGCGTGAACTGAGAAACGACCAACACCTCTCCGCCAATATCCAGAATCGATTGGTCATTCACTTTGCCACTTGGGCTGTCGAAGAGACGCAGCTTCACAATTTTTTCCGCGAGCCACTGGGCCTGCAGGGAAGTATCGCCCTGCATCACACAGAGGAGGATCACGTAACCGCGACCGATTGCACCGACGGTCCGATCATCGATGGAAACGGAAGCGGACGAAACTCTTTGGAGAACCAAACGCATGAAGGAAGTGTAGCGGAACCCACCACTCGTAGCGGAAGATCGCGATCTTCCGCTACGACCTACTCTTCCTCTCCCCTTAACGCTAGAAGCTTGGCCATGAGGGAATTCCACTTCGCATTGATCTCTAACATTTCAGCGCAACAGGGCTTCTCTCGATGCCGGGGTTGATCGGATGCGTACGAAAGGTTGAACAGAAGCCGCTCAAATTGGTGTCTCTGAATCAGGACTGTCGAAAACAAGCGCTCAAACGCCCGGGTCACCCTATCCTCCGAAGAAAGCCCGAACGCAAACGCGAGTGGCGCTGCCGCATTATCCAGAACATCCGGCGGCCGTTGAGCGAGAAGCTCCTGTAAAAAATCACAGTCTCTGCATTCATCCCTCACCTGTTGAAGAACCGTAAGCGTGTGATCGATGTGATCGCCTGCAATCGCCTGATAATCCGCGAGATCATTGACGGTACGAATCCCCATATATTGACATATTTTCATTTGATTGCTTACCGGGCAATATAAATCCGTGCAGAATTATTGACTCCCGGCTATTTCTCTCTATTCTTGGGCTTCGACCGAAGACCGAGGGCACAAGGCCGCAGGCCGAAATAAGCCCCTCCGAGGCATACAGCATCGGCCACCCGGTTCCGACTTGGTGCTTCGTGCCGTGTGCCTCGCTGGTCTCCCGGTCAAACGGGAGATTTTTGTATCTGCCCCTACGCCCTACCCCCTACTCCTAACCCTAACCCTACCCCCCAGAACATGCCCGTTACCCGCGCACAGAAAGAGGCACAGCTCGCAACGCTCACAGAGAAAATGAACAAAGCACGGTCGCTGATGTTCGCCCAGTACATCGGGCTCAAAGTGAGCGAAGTCGGCGAACTCCGCCAGAAACTTCGTGAAGCCAATGCCGAAATGAAAGTGGCTAAGAAGACGCTCATGCGCCTCGCCACCAAGGCAAGTAACCTCCCCGAGATCTCTGAGAAGAATCTGACGGGGCCGGTCGCCTGTATCTTCAGTTTCGCCGATCCCCTCTCGGGCGCGCAGGTCGCTTTCAAATTCGCCAAGGATCACGCCCAGGTGAAGATCATCGGCGGCATCTACGACGGCAAACTCCTCACAAAAGAAGAGGCCATCGAAATGGCCAAGATGCCGGGCAGGGAACAACTGCTCGCGATGTTCGCTTCGATGCTGCAATCTCCATTGGTTTCCTTTGCCAGCATCTGCTCCTCCCCGCTCACCGGTATGGCCCGCGGTCTCTCGGAGCTTGCCAAGAAGAAGGAAGCCACTCCCTCCGCGTCCTAACCCTACCCCTATCCCCTTCCCCCTCTTATCATGGCAGACGTCGCAGACGCACCGCCACCGTCGCTCGCGAGCGACGTGGCACCGGTCCTCTCCGCAGGAGAGAAAGCGGTCATTGACGCCGTTGAGAAGCTGAATGTCGTGCAGCTGAATAACGTCGTGAAGTACATGGAAAAAGTGTACGGCATTTCCGCCGCCGCCCCTGTGGCCGTGGCAGCCGCTCCCGCAGCAGGGGGTGGTGAAGCCGCCGAGGAGAAATCCTCGTTCAACGTGGAACTCACCGATTCCGGCGCGCAAAAGATCGCCGTGATCAAGGTGGTCCGCGAGATCACGGGACTGGGCCTCGGCGAGGCCAAGGCCGCCGTGGACAGCGCACCCAAGGTGCTCAAGGAGGGCGTCGCCAAGAAGGATGCCGACGAGATGAAGAAGAAGCTCGAGGCCGCCGGTGCAAAGGTCACGTTGAAGTAAATTTGGTTTGTACCGCAGCTGGGGTTCGTACGGAGCCTCGGCTGCGGTTTTTTTGAGATTATTGCCTTGCGCCTGTCATGCGGAAAAATACGCTGCACTCCTTTCGTTCTCATGAATCCAATGCCTCCCTACAAAGCCATTGCCGATATTCCAGAGCAGACCGTCGAAGTGGGAAAGAAGCTCGAGTGGATGGATCGCGCAGCAATGGTGGCAGCAGACATTCACTTTTGGGAACAGGCCGTGCGTACGAACCTTGGAGTGCCCTTCATGCCAAACCTGCAATTCCGTGACGGACGTTGGAGGTGGCAGAATGAAGAAGGCACCATTACTGTCATCACAAGACTCGACGGAGTTATTGAGTCTGTAAAGCAACCCATAGAATCTTGTGTAAAAAAGGAGGCATAACCTTTCGCTGCGGTTTCGTGATGCGGAGAATCTTTGTCTTGGGCATCGTTTTTCTCTAGACTGTCTCCGATGTCCTTCCAAGTTCGTCGCGTCACCGAGGCGCGCAAGAAACATCGTTTTCCGTGGGCGAAGCTGCCGCTCATCATCGGTATTCTGCGGCCGCTCACGGGATGGTACCGAAGTTGGAAAATGCGCAAAGAGGAAGAAGCGCGCTCCTCACGCCGCACGCTGCTGCTCAAGCGCTTCCTGCTCGTGCTCATCGCCGTCCTCTGCGCGTTTCTGCTCTTTGCCGGAACGGTGAAAGCGCTCGTGAGCTTGCACATCATTTCCATGCGCTCTTTGGTCTCGCTCACGGGAACGGAACTGCCGAAGGATGAGCAGGGCTTCACGAACATCCTCCTGCTCGGCCAGGGGGATGCCGGCCACGACGGCAAAGACCTGACGGATACGATCATGGTGGCAAGTTTCGACCCCGCGAACACCAAGAGCATCGTCCTGCTCTCGCTCCCCCGCGATCTGTACTTCCTCAAGAGCGAGAAGATGGGCAAGGGCCGCATCAACAGTCTGTACCGCGACTACAAAATCCTGCTGAAGCGTCAGGGCAAGGACGATCGCGAAGCCTCTCTGGAAGCGATGAAAGAGCTCGGCGCCACGATCGGGGCGCACCTCAACCTTCCAATCCACCACGTGATCAAGGCGAACTTCACCGGGTTTGAGCAGGCCGTGGATGCGATCGGCGGTATCGACGTCATCGTACCCGAGGCTATCAATGACACGGAGTACCCTGACGAAAATTACGGATACGAGCCGTTCGAAATTCCCGCCGGACCCGCGCACCTCGACGGAAAAACCGCCCTCAAGTACGCGCGCAGCCGGCACACCTCAAGCGACTTCGACCGTTCCGCACGCCAGCAGCAGATCATCGTTGCCATCGGGGAAAAAGTGCAGAAGAAAGGCCTCTACAAAAATCCTACAACCGTCACGGATCTGCTGAAGGTCTTCTCGGACAACGTCCTCATGACGATGACCGTGCGCGAACTCATCTCTCTGGCCGGTCTTGCGGAGGATATGACTTCCGATCATCTCATCACCATGCAGCTCAATGACCGCAATGGCCTCTTCGACAGTATCGTGGAACCGGGCGGTTTCCTCTACACCCCGCCACGCGACCAATTTGATGGAGCATCGATTCTGCTCCCCGTTTCCATTCCGGAATTCCCGGTGACGTGGAAACAGGTAGAGACGCTCAGTTCGCTCCTCTTCCGCCAACGCGCGATCTTCCTCGCACATCCGAAAATCGCCGTCTTGAACGCGGGCGCGAAGAGCGGTCTGGCACGCAAGCTCGGCAACGAATTGATCCGGTACGGCTATGACGTCGAGAGAATCGAAAATATGGATGTGCCGAAAGCGAATCTGGAAGCCGCCAACATGGGAAGCTATGTCTACGCCAAGAATCCGGAGGATGCCATGGCGAAGAACTTCTTCTCGGATCTTCTTCATTTCCCCATCGTGACGAATCCCGTTCCGTTCATTCCCGAAGGGCAGATGGAACAGATCGTGATCGTGCTCGACGACTATGCATTCCAGCCCCTCCAGGACCTCCTGACCACCCCATGAATCCGCGCGAGATCATCGCACAAGCCTGGGCGATTACTCTCAAGGAGCGCCAACTCCGCAGGTGGGGGTTCGCCTCGTCGCTCCTGGAAACACTGCTCAACACCAAACTCCTTGTCTATCAGACCTGGTTTCTGATCAGTTACCTGCAGGGCGACCCCATTGGCTTTTTCGCCGACGTGGAGTTGCTGAGTGAGTATCTCTCATTCGGGTGGGTGGTTGCCATCGTCACATTCTTCCTCATCCTGATCTTCATCGAATGGATCTTCCCCCATTTTGCCAAAGGCGCAATCATCGGCCTCGCGGCAAAATCCTACAAAAAGGAAGAGGTGAAGGGCGGCCTGGTGCTTTCCGTATACAACTTCTTCCCGCTCTTCGCGATCCATGAATTCTTCTTCCTCAGCAGCATTTCGATGGTCATCACCTTAAGTTCGCTCTTGCTCCGTTATAGTCCGGAGATTGCTCTTTTCGGTATTTTCCTTTTGATTCTCTTCTTCATCGGCACCAATGTCCTTCGTTTCTTCTTCATCATGTCAGAGGAAGGCGTGGTCATTCGTAAACTCGGCATCGGGCAGGCAATGCGAGCGAGCTTCAAACTTGTTATCAGTTATCTGGGACACGTGGTCTTCCTGCTCATTTTGGGCTTCCTCATCAGTCTCCGAATCTTCCTGAATGTCATCATGATCTTCCTCATCCCCGGCATCATCATTGGAATCGTCTTCCTCTTCTCGAGTTTCCTCCCGATAGGCATTGCCATCGGCATCGGCGCCGTGATCGGCCTGATCATTTTGGGATTCGCCAGCTACCTCTTCGCCTACATCGAGGTCTTCCGCCAGAACGTGTGGACGATCACCTATCTGGAGTTGAGTAAGCTGAAGGAATTGGATGTGATCGAAGGGTAGTTGGTAGTTCGTAGCCAGTAGTTCGGGATCTGTTTCCGAGCTACCAGCTACCAGCTACGAGCTACCTCCCTGTACACTCTATCCCGTGCAGAATCCCAACACCGCTCTCCGTAGCAACATCTGGAAACTCTACGTTCTGAGCGCCACTGCGACGTTCGGTTTCGCACTGCCCATCCTGCTCCCCTTCCAGCAGAAATACGGCCTCACGCTTCAGCAGGCATTTCTGCTGCAATCGATCTACTCGATCGTCCTGGTCGTGCTGGAGGTACCCTCCGGCTACGCCGCAGACCGCTGGGGCAGAAGGAATACGCTCCTGCTCGGCTCCTTCGCACTCTTTCTCGGTATGCTCACCTACGCCGTCACGTCGGGATTCTGGGGGTTTCTCATCGCCGAAGTGTTGTTGGCCATTGGATCGAGCTTCCACTCGGGAACGACGGAGGCACTCACCTACGACACGCTCTCGGCGCTTGGTGAAGAGAAACGCTACCTCAAAGTGAACGGACTGCAGGGATTCTTCGCACTGGGAAGCAAGACTTTGACCTCTCTCCTTGTCGGATTCCTGGCTGTCGTAAGCTTACGGCTCCCCTTCTGGGCGGACGTCACACTCTTCGGCTTCAGTACCCTGATCTCCTTCACTCTGGTGGAACCGAACCGCATGATCATGAAAGAAACACAACATCTCAAGGCCATGGGCAGAATCTTCACGCACGCCCTCGTCCACCACAAAATTCTTCGGGGTCTGATCGTCCTCTTCACGGTCATCGCCGCAATCGACTTGCAGCTGTTCTGGTTTTTGCAGAGCTACCAGCTGGAGATCGGTCTGCCACTGACCTCCTTCGGTATTACGAACGCCGCCATGTGCCTGCTGGGCGCGCTCGCCTATAAAGAAGCCCACCGACTGGGCAAGAAAGCGGAAAGCCTCTCAAGCCTCTTTATCATCGCCTTCGTCCTGCTCCTCACCTGCTTCGGTTTGGGCGCCGTTTCGGCCACGTGGGGACTCGCGTTCTTCATCATCGAAGGCATGGCCTTCGGCTTCTTCGACCCGATCACGAGCAACCTGATGAACCGTCACATCACCTCCGATATCCGCGCAACGGTCCTCTCGATCCGCTCCTTCGCCGCCCGCCTCCTCTTTGCACTCCTGACACCCTTTCTTGGATACATGGCCGATGCCTTTTCACTCTCCTTCGCGCTGCTGCTCACCGGATGCATCGGCATTGCGGCGCTGGCGGTTACGTTTGTGATGACGAGGAGGGCGAAGATCGAATGACAAAAACCGCGGCCAGGAACCCTTCGACTTCGCTCAGGGCAGGCGGCTGCTGCTATGATATTCTTCGAACATGGATGTCCGAAGAAAACATCTGCTCCGAGCCAATATCTGGAAGCTCTATGCGCTCGAAGCGTTGCAAGGAGCTATCTTTCTGATTCCGGTCCTCATCCCTTTCTACCGCGAGAACAACCTCTCGCTCACGCAAATCTATCTGATCGAAGCGATCTTTGCACTGGAAATCGTCCTTCTGGAAGTGCCTACCGGCTATCTTTCTGATCGTTGGGGAAGACGTAATACTCTCATCGCTGCAACGATCTTCTGGTGTGCCGGATGGTTCTGGTACGGAGCAGGATTCTCATTCGCTCACTTTCTCTTGGGAGAATTGCTCATGGGCATCGGCTCCAGTCTCTCCTCAGGAACAACGGAAGCCATCGCGTATGATTCACTCGCAGAACTGAGTGAAACTCAACACTATCGTCATGTTGCAGGTCTGCGCTCGTTCTTCATGATGCTCGCCGAGGCGTGCGCGAGTATTCTCGGAGGCATCATTGCATTCTGGAGTCTTCGCTTTTCCGCATGGCTGACCTTCGGCACGACAATCTGCGGGGTTCTCATGGCGATTTCCCTCGTAGAACCGCATCGACATAAGTTACAGGGCACAGAGCATATGAAAGAAATATGGAAAATCTGCACGCATACGCTTTTCCACAATGTCCCGCTCCGTAGCATCATTGCCCTTCACGCCGTTATCTCCACAATGACACTCTCGCTCTTTTGGCTCACGCAACCTTACCAAATCGCCATTGGCCTTCCCTTGGCGTTCTTCGGCGTCATGCATGCCTCCATCGTCACTATCGGAGCTCTGGCTGCACGAAAAACACATGCTATCGCCAAAACGATTGATGACCGCTCTTTCCTCGTCTTCATCGCACTGACCGTCGTCGGATGCTACTTCGCCCTAGGTGCGGTTTCTGCACTCTGGGGCATGGCGTTCTTTTTCCTCGGGCGCATCGCCTGGGCATTTCTCTCTCCACTTACGAGCGATATGGTGAACCGCATGACGAACTCCGACGTACGGGCGACCGTTCTCTCCATCAGATCCTTGAGCGGACGCGTTCTCTTTGCTGCAGCAATCCCTTTTCTCGGGAAAATTGCGGACCAAACCGGAAACCTCTCCCTAGCATTCCTTCTCGTCGCCATCGTCGGAGGAACGTTGCTTCTGTTTCTCTTTCTTCTCATACAACCGGTCTGGCGAAATATTCCTTCCTAAATCGCACCCGCGAAGGGATGCTGTTTCGGAATCCGGAAAAGCACCTACGATTGATACTCCGCCAGCAGAAACTTCCCGATCACCGTAAATCCCAGCTTCGCATAGAGGGCCTGTGCGGCCAGATTATTGGCCTCCGTGAAGAGCAAAACGGCTTCTTTTCCTTCCGCAAAACAGCGCTGACAGAGCGCACTCATGCACCCCGCCGCGAGGCCGCGCCGGCGAAACCGCACATCGGTGATGACCCCAACCGCCTGCACAAAATGGCGCGAATGCACCCCCGCCGTCGCCGTGGCGGCGATGTGTCCGTCCTCCTCAACGACAAACGCTCCTTCAAGCATGATCTTCCCACGTTCCCGTTCAGTAATAGGGGCAGTGCTGGTCTGATCGTGGAGTTCCCGCTGCAGGAGCACCAGGGCATCGCGATCTGCCTCGCATGCGGGTCGTGCAGCTGATTCCTGCGGACGGAATGCCTGCCGCTTGAGCTCCAGAAACAGCGACGAATGTTCCACCCGAGGAATAAACCCACGGTGCCGTAGATGCTGAACGACTATGGAAGCCCGCGGCTGAACCATAGGCACGGATTCGATGTGTACTTTCGCGGCAAACGCCGCATCCACAACGGAAGGGATAGCCGCCTCTTCGCCAGCAGCCACGAACGAGCCGAAGCGCCCGAACCATGCGCTCACAGCCTGCAAATCGTCCCTCCGGAATGCGCCGAAGAAACGGTTCTCCGAAAACGCCGCAGAAGATTCCAGATTTCCAATCAGAAACAGGTTCTCCCGCTCTCTTTGGTACGCAAGATCGAGAATTGCCTGCCGGTCGGTTTCGTGGAGCTCGCGGATCATAAGGAAATAGTAGCAGCAGAAACATAGGAGAAAACACACAGAAACAGTACACAACAACGGGAGGGGCGCGCCGCGGGGGGTGAAGGGGAAGGCACCATCTCGCCCATCCCGCAGGGTGGGCGGCCGACGAGGCGACTCCGAATCCTTGGAGGAGTCGCCGAGGAGGCGTGGTGCCGAGCGGAGCGGGCGTCGGCGCGCCAGTCTTTTGGCTCCACCTTTGTGGCGACAAAGGTGGAAAAAGATAAAGCATCCAAAGAATGGGACAGATTCCCATGCACTCGTCCACTTGATTGGATACGATCGTACACCTATGATGGTGGACGGTTGTCCCCCCACTCTTCATGACGCTCACTCCCCATCAACGCACGGTGCTCAACTACATCCGCGAATTTCAGACGAAGCGCGGATACTCCCCCTCTCTTGCCGATCTCGCACTCGCGTTCGGCGTGCGCAGCAAGAACGCCATCGCCAAAGTGGTGAATGCACTCCTGCGTGAGAAGCAACTGGAAAAGGATCCCAAAGGCCGCATCAAGATTCTCGAAATGCCGGAGACCTTCGAGCGCCCGCAGCCCATGGTTCTGCCGCTCTTCGGTCCCATCGCGGCCGGTTTCGCCACGGCGGCGGAGGAACAGGCGGAGGAACAGATCACTGTCGAGGATTTTCTCGTCCGTGACCGCGCCAAGACTTTCCTGCTCCGCGTCAAAGGCGACAGTATGATCAACGCCGGCATCCAGGAGGGAGACATCGTGATCGTGGAGCGTGGCAGGGAACCGAAAGTGAATGATATCGTCGTGGGTATCTTGGACGGGGAATTCACCTTAAAGCGTCTCAAGAAAAATAAGGGGAAGTTCTACCTGCAGGCAGAGAACACCGCCTACCCCGATATGTACGCTGTGGAGGATCTGCAGGTGGCGGGCGTTGTGCGCGGCGTGATGCGGAAATATTGAGTTTCAGGATAGCGCCTTTAGCCGCTCCTCAATCTTCGCCAGTTTTGCCTCGGCATCTTTAAGCTTCTGCTTCTCGGTCTCAACGACTTCCGGTTTTGCGCGGGCAATGAACTGTTCGTTCGAAAGTTTGGCCTGCACACCCGCAAGGAATTTCTGCAGTTGCACGCGCTCGGCCTCCATGTTGCCCTTCACTTTCGTAAGATCCACGACTCCCTCGAGCGAGAGATGAATATCGACACCCTTCAGGAACGTGCTCACTACTCCATGTCGATGAGCGGGAGCCTTGGAAACAATCGAAAGCTCACTCACGTTCGCGAGGCGCAACACATGCGCCTGATGCTTCGTGAGGAAATCGCCGGACTTTACCGCATGCACGGCTGCCGGAATCTTGGCTTCAGGAGCGACGCCGTATTCCGCGCACAGGCTGCGAATGGAAGAAATGACATCGATGAGCAGCTGCAATTGTTCTTCTGCTTCACGATCCACAAGTTTCTTCTCCACTGTCGGCCACGGTTCCCGGATGAGCAAGCCGCTGCCTTTCGGCGTGATGGATGCCCAGATTTCCTCCGTCACAAAGGGACAGTAGGGATGCAGAAGGTGGACGATTGTTCTAAGCGCATGCACGAGCACAGCGGGGTTACTCTCGCCCTTCGAGAACTCCAGGTACCAGTCGCAGAAGTAATCCCAGACGAAGCTGTAGACCCGCTCTCCCGCCTCACTCAAGCGATACTCTTTGAGTCCCTGCGTGACATCCTCAATCAAACGCTGGAGTGAAGATAGGAGCGCCCGATCTGCGACCGACAAATTAACTGTTAACTGTTGACCGTTAACAACTTTCGGATCGATATCTGCCTTTTCGCACTGCAGTAGGACAAACCTCGATGCGTTCCAGAGTTTATTCACAAAGTTTCGGTAGCCCGCGATCTTCTCATCGTAGAGCCGGAAATCATTGCCCGGACTCTGCCCGACGATCATCGAAAGCCTGAGCGCATCCGCGCCGTACTTCGGGATAATTTCCAGAGGATCGATGGTGGTTGCCGGATCGGACTTGCTCATCTTCTTGCCGTCTCTGGTGCGCACGAGTCCATGCAGGTACACATGCCTGAACGGAATCTGCCCCGTTCCGTAGGTCGTCATCAGGATCATGCGCGCCACCCAGAAGAACAGGATGTCGTAGCCCGTCTCCATGACGGTCGTCGGGTGGAATTTTTGGAAGTCGGGGCTCTTCCTGAGTAAATCCTCAAGCGACAGAGAGGGATCTGCCGCCAGTGCATGGTCAATGAGTGTCGACCACGTCCACAGCCCCGAGCTGAACCACGTATCAAGCGTGTCGGGGTCCTGTGTCCAGCCCAAACCTTGCGGCGGATCGATGCCCACATGCTTCTCTTCGCCTTTGTACCAGACCGGAATGCGGTGGCCCCACCAGATCTGGCGGCTGACGCACCAGTCACGCAGGTTGTCGATCCAGTGGAAGTACACCTTCTCAAATCGCTCCGGAATGATCTGAATGTCTTTCGAGCGGATGACATCCTGCATCACCTGCTTCAGGCTCAATTTTTTCTTCTTCCACTCTACGACAGGCTTATTCACATCAATGAACCACTGCTCCTTGATTTGTGGCTCCACGACGCCCTTGCCGCGATAGCTCACGGCGATGCGGTGCACGTAGTTCTCATCCACTTTCACGAGCAATCCCTTCTCTTTGAGTTTTTCCACCACCTTCGGCCGCGCCTCCTCGATCGGCATGCCGGCAAATTCCCCGGCAACCGGCATCAGCCTGCCGTTGAAATCGATGATCTGCTCGCGGGGAAGATTGCGACGCTCGGCGAGCTCGAAATCCGTCATGTCGTGCCACGGCGTAATGGTCATGCACCCCGTGCCGAAGGCGGGGTCGATGGCATCGCGGTCCTTGATGACCGTCGCCTGCACGGGACCGTTGATCCACTCCGCGGTGAACGTTTCGCCGTCTTTGTACTGCTTGTAGCGCTCGTCATCCGGGTGCATCACCACGTACTTGTCACCGAACTTGGTCTCGGGCCGGGCCGTGGAGATCTGGAAAGGGCCGTACTGGAAGGTGTAGAAGGGAGCCTTCTCCTCCACATATTCGATTTCGTCATCGGACACGGTCGTCTGCATTCGTGGATCCCAGTTCACGATGCGCTGGCCGCGATAGATCAGCCCATCGCCGTACATCTTCTTAAAGACCTCGTTCACGCACCGGTTGAGCGAAGCATCCAGCGTGTAGCGCTCGCGGCTCCAGTCGCAGCTGGCGCCCATCTTGCGCACCTGCGAACGGATGACTGACCGGCTCTCTTGGACAAATTCCGCGATCTTCGAAACGAGCTTCTCGCGCCCGTAGTGCACGCGGGGATCTTTGATCTTCTCCTCTTTCTGGATCTTCTTGATCACAACGCTCTCGGTGGCGATAGACGCATGGTCGGTGCCGGGCAGCCACAGCGCCTCTTTGCCCTGCATGCGCGCAAAGCGCGTGAAGATATCCTCCAGCGCCAGCATCACGGCGTGACCCAGATGGAGCTGCCCTGTGGCGTTCGGCGGCGGCATGCTGATCACAAAGGGCTCCTTTTTGCTTTTGGCATCGGCTTTGAAAGCTCCGCTCTCCTCCCACATCTGGTAGATGCGATCTTCTGTGCCCTGTGGATCGTATGCCTTGGGTAACATGGAATGCGCAGAGTGTACTACAAGAAGAGGAAATTCATTGACAAATTCACCGCTTGAATCCTATAACTTCAATCAGCAGGATCCTCGTGGTCCCGCAACTCGTTGTTCCTTGGGGCTCGGACTTTGTCTGGCCCCTGTCACCACTGGTTCCTCTAGAACCTTGCCCTCGCAGGCAAGGAAGGAGCGTCCCATGCGCAATTTCTGTTTTCCCGGCCTCTCGGACTTCAAGATGGCCAGCAAGAACACGATGAAGAAGGTTGCCGAGAAGAACGCGGCCCATCTGCGGCTCTAACTTCGCGCGATTAAGCGAAGAAGGGCTCCAAGCGTGTGACAACGACGAGAAAGACCGGCATTCCTCTTGGAATGCCGGTCTACTTAAAACAAATGAAAGAATGGCTTTAGCGCTTGACCAAGCGAAAAAGATACATATAGTGTGCTTACCCAAGCGATTCCGGATCTGGTTTGTTCTCACATAGGAGGCATCGTATGCCACCCGTCTGAGTTCAGGTGTTTCGGGGTTCACCCTGAAGCACCTTCGACTTCGGTCGTCTGTCTGGTTCGATCCTTGGTCTTACGGGGGTGCACTTGCTTTAAGCTCGTGCACCTCCAACTTTTATGTATTTAAAAATCCGCGGCGAAGCGCGAGTCTCATTTCCTCGCCCTCATCCCCCTCCCCCCTTCTCCCTCCTCATTACACGAATATCAAGTAATGTTCATCAAAGGATTTGGTGATGTTTGGGAGAAGGGGAATTTTTTTGATTTGTCATACATCCTGTTTGGAAGATAGAACGCTCGATACGCAAAAGAATCGAAGGAAGATCTGCGAATACTTTATCGTTGCGGAAACGCAAAACCCGGTAACCGAGTTCAAAGAGCCCCCGTTCGCGCTCACGATCGTACTCTTTCTGCTCTTCATGGATCGGTCCATCAAGCTCGATAATCAAACGTTGAGCCATACAAAGAAAATCTGCAATGTACGGCCCGATCGGTGCTTGGCGACGGAATTTGAAGCGGAGGAACTTTCTGTCTCGAAGAGCATTCCACAGAATCGTTTCCGCCTTGGTCATATCTCTCCTGAGTGCCCGTGCATAAAGAATTTTCTCCTTTCGTGCTCTCGCCATTTGTTGCTCAGCATCCATAGAAAACAACATACCTTCTATAAGCCAGAAGACGAGAAAAATCTCTCCCTTCTCCCACCCACAATGAACTGACAACAACAGAATCTTTCATACAATCTTCACTGAGGAGGGAGAAGGGCCGGGGATGAGGGTCAAAAAAAATGACCGGCCCGCTTACGCGGAATCGGTCATTCGAAGGTGGAAAGAACAATACAGTCGTCCCAAAAGGATCGAAAGCGGGAAATTTATACAGAAACGGAAAAGGGAACGCAAGAAAAAATGTGCAAAAGGGAATCTGAGAGGTCAAAATTGTGGTACACTGTGCCTCTCATGTTCCTCCGCACTCGCACGCTATCGGCAGAGAGAAGGCTGCTTTGGAAAGGAGACCTTGGGCAATTCGCCAAGGATTTGAATGAATTTCACATCCGCACCGATGATCCGATTACGATGGCAGGATCAGTCTTGATGGCCCCCGTGGTCGCAATCACCAAGGTGGGGAATGCCATTGCAGGGGAATTCAGCCCCCGTCCCGCAGATCCATTGGGAGAGGGATTCCTCAAATACACCACTCGCGATGTGAAGTCGCTGATCGGCAATACGGCCGGCGCAGTCGGAAACCTGCTCACATTGCACCCTCTGCGCGCGGCGGGGAACGTTCTGAAAGGAGGGATGGATGCGCTGGATATCGTTGCGGTGGATCCTGCACTCGATATCGGATCGGGCATCGTGGGACACACGAGGCGAAAAGTCTCTTCTGCACTCATGCTCGCCGCTTAACCACTCAGCTCATGCACCCTCTCAGTGAAGCACCTGTAACAGCTGAAATAGGTTTCAACTGGCATACGGCTGCCGTGGTCGGCGTCGCTGCGGTTGCTGCAGTGATCGGCTGGAAGATATTCAAGAGCATGACAGGACAGTCGTGATACGATGCACATGCAATGCCCACCTACGATTTCCGCTGTCCGAAGTGTTCCCACCATTTTGAGGTGTTTCTCCCTTTCGGGAGCAAAGTGCGCCCGCCTTGCCCGCAGTGCAGGCACGCGAAGACGGAGAAACTGATCTCATCACCGGCAATTCATTTCAAAGGTACGGGATTCTTTAAGACCGACAGCCGCAAACCGAATAAGGAAAAGGAATTGAAAAAGCCTCTACAGGACACACCGAAACCCACGACTCCTTCAAAACCTGAGCAGCCCGCACCAAGGAACATGCATTACGAACAACCCGAAAAATAAACAACAAAAAGAGGGCAGGTTTCCCTACCCCCTAATCCTAACCCTAATCCTAACCCTATCGTCTGGGCGGCCCCCGTCTGTCCCCTCCTCCAAATCCCCCGCGGCGCGGTCCGCCGCGATCAGAGCCGAATGACGGGCGGGGCGTGAACCCCTCGGGCGGCGCGGTCATTTGCTTTAAGGACATGCGCGTCTTGCCTTCGACGGCATCGTACTCCACGCATTTCGCCTTCACCTCGTCGCCCATCTTCAGGACATCCTCCACCTTCTCGGTGCGCTGCCACTGAAGCTCGGAAATATGAATCATGGCATCCTTGCCGCGCAGGAATTCCACGATGGCTCCCACGCCGTCGATGATGCGTACCACCTTGCAGTCGTAGACTTTGCCAACCTCCGGCTTGGCCACGATCCCCTGGATCCACTCCTTGGCCTTCTGCATCGCATCGCCGTTGAGCGCGGTGACGAAGATGAGGCCGCTGTCCTCGATATCGATCTCGACCCCAAGCTCGCCCGTGATCTTCTGAATCATCTCTCCGCCCTTGCCGATGACGAGGCGGATATCCTCCGGGTTGATCTGGATCACCTCGATGCGCGGCGCATGGGGCGAGAGCTCCTTGCGAGGCTCGGCAATGGCAGTCGTCATGACCTTCATGATCTCCAGCCGCCCTTCGCGGGAACGCGCAATGGCCTCCTCGAACACGCTGTCGGGCAGGCCCTTGATCTTGATATCCATCTGGATCGCGGTGATGCCCTTTTCGGTGCCGCCGACTTTGAAGTCCATATCGCCGCCGAAGTCCTCTTCATCCTGCAAATCGGAGAGAATGATGTACTTGCCCTTCTCCTCGTCCGAAATTAAGCCCAGCGCAATGCCGGCCACGGGAGCCGCAATCGGCACGCCCGCCGCCATGAGCGCGAGGGTCGAGCCGCAGGTGGCCGCCATGGAGGACGAACCGTTCGATTCCAGAATCTCGGTAACCGTGCGGATGGTGTAGGGAAAGTTCTCTTCGGTCGGGAGCACCGGCTCGATCGCGCGCTGGGCCAGATTGCCGTGGCCGATCTCGCGGTTGCCCACCATGAGACGGTTACTGGTCTCGCCCACCGAGAACGGCGGGAAGTTGTAGTGGTGCATGTAGCGCATCTTGCGCTCGCCCTCCATGCCCTCGACGATCTGCTTGTCGCCGGGCGCGCCCAGCGTGGTCGTGGTCAGCCCCTGCGTCTCGCCGCGCTGGAAGAGCGCGGAACCGTGCACGAAATTCGGCAGCGGATCGAGCGTGACGGTGATCGGACGGATTTCGTTCACCTTGCGGCTGCTCATGCGGATCCCCTCTTCGAGGATCAGGCGGCGCACTTCGGCCTTGATGATCTTGTCCATGATCTCGGATGCGTGCGCGTAGAGCTCGATCAGCTCTTCTTTCTCGCCCGCGGGACCGAATTTCTCGGTGAGCTTTTCGGCGGCGCCTTCCATCAGCTTCGTGAAAATCGCGCGGCGATCGAGCTTCTTCAAAGGATCCTTGATCGCCTTGGTGATGACGGACAGCGCAGACTGCTTGAGGAGCGTATAGGCCTCTTTGTGCTCATACGGCGGCGCCACTTCGAACTTCTTCTTGCCCTCCTTCTTCTCAAGGTCGGCGAAGAACGCGGCGATCTTCTGCGCCCACTTCTTGCCGAACTGGATGGCCTTGAGAATCTCGGCCTCGGGTACCTGATTGGCCCCCGCCTCGATCATCACGACACGCTCCGTTGAAGCGGTGACGAACATATCGAGATCGCTCCTGGTCCTCGCCTCGCGTGTGGGATTGAGCACGAGCTCGCCTCCGATGAGTCCAACGCGCACCGTGCCGAGCGGACCTGCCGCCGGACAATCGGAGAGCGCCACGGCCAGGTTGGCCGCGTTCGCGGCCGCGACGTCATACTCCTGCTCGTTGTCGTACGAAAGCACCGTGCAGAACACCTGGATGTCGTTCCTCATGTGCTTCGGAAGCATGGGACGCAGTCCGCGATCCACCACGCGCCCGAGCAGAACGAACTGGTCGGCCGGGCGGCCTTCGCGCTTGCGAAAGCGGCTGCCGCCGATGCGCCCGCCGGCGTAGTACTTCTCCTGAAACACGACCTGCAGCGGCAGGAAGTCGACGCCCACGCGGGGCTTTTGGCTCACGGTGACGTTGCCCATGGCAACGGTTCCGCCCATCTGGCAGAGCACGGTAGAGTTGGCCTGCGTACCGATGAGGCCGGTCTTAAATTTCATCTCGAGGTCGCCGAGCATCAGAGTGAACTCCTTCTGTACGCTGGCAGAAGAGGAACGGGAGAGAATAGGCATACGAGAATGGGGGAAAGAGAGAAAAACTCTCCTTCCAACAAGCTCAGATCCGCTGTGTGTGTGGATTCACGCGGCCCCGCACCATTTACAGGGTTTGCTCTGAGAAGCAGCAAAACTGTAAAAGTTTAAAGGGGAGCAGCGCACCTTCTCTTGGAAGAAAAGATGCGGGGCAGTG
>JAQVMW010000008.1 GCA_028703445.1 Candidatus Peribacteraceae bacterium | reverse complement strand
ACAATCCTTGCTCTCTCAAAGCAGCAAGAACAGAGCGTTCCTCAGAGGACAATTTGCAATGATGGGTCATAGGAACACAAGGGTAGAAGATCTACCTAGGTGTTCGGATTCGTTTTAGAACTCGGGATATTCTCAAGATGCTGCTTGTTCCTCATTTTCTGCGGAATGATACGGTCGAGGAGAAGCGCAGGCCGGCCCCCGATTCTTCTGCTAGAGCCGGGTCTTGAGAGCATGTGCAGGATCCGAAGGACACTTTGTATCATGCTCGATGTCCCCTTCGCGATCGTGATGGGCATTGGCATCCTGTGCACAGGATTTCTCTTCAATTCGGTGCTCTAGTCCATAGACTTGATCATTTTTCCCGCTAGCCTATGGGGGCTATGGATTCTCCCGATACTTCTCTGCCTCGTTCCCGATCATTCTTGAAGCCGATCATCGGCGGTGTTGCCGTGGTCGCGTTCCTTGTCGTGGTCTTTTTTGTCGCCCGTTCCGGGAAATCACTGCCGCAGGGCATTGTGCTCTACTACGGTGACGGGTGTCCGCACTGCGCGCTCGTCGAGACGTTCGTGAAAGAGAAGAACGTGGAGGAGAAAGTGAAGTTCGAACGAAAAGAGGTCTACAACAACAAGCGCAATGCCCGCGAGATGGCATCGTTCGCCAAGAAGTGCGGTCTGCCGACGGATAGCATCGGCATTCCGTTCCTCTGGACCGGCACACAGTGCCTGACGGGGGACAAAGACATCATTGCGTTCTTCCAGCGGCAGCTATGACCAAATATCTTCGGCTTCTTCCATTCGCAGGCCTGCTGTTCGCCGTCGCCGGAAAAGCGATGGCGGTTTGTCCGGTCTGCACGATTGCGGTGGGCGTCGGCCTCGGGGTCTCGGAACGGTTGGGGATCGACGATTCCGTTGCGGGGCTCTGGATCGGCGGGCTCACCGTTTCGCTCTCGATGTGGACGCACGACTGGTTCGAGAGGAAGCACATCCGCTTCTTCGCCCGCGACTTCCTCACGACGCTCGGATACTTCATCCTCGTGGTGCTGCCGCTCCCGTACTTCTTCTCAGGCATCTTTGGGAATCCCAACCATGTGCTCTGGGGGGTGGATAAGCTCCTGCTCGGCATCGTGATCGGGAGTATCGCGTTCTTCCTCGGTGCGGATTGGTACCGCAGGATCAAGGCGAAGCGCGGTCATGCGCACTTTCCGTTCCAGAAAGTCGCGATGCCGGTTGCTCCTCTGATTCTGCTCAGTGTCTTCTTCTACTTTGTAACCCTCTAAGCCATGACTGATCCCACTCCCGAACAACTCAAGGCGTTCATCGACAAGGTCGACACCATGAAGAAGCAGGAGAAAATGGATCTGTCGTCCGATCAGGATCTGTCGATCGCGATCATGAATCTGATTTCGATCGAGGAGCATTTCTTCTTCACTGGAGCCAAACTCGACAAGCCTGCGTACTACGACATGATCAAGGACGTGCGCGAGATGCGCAAAACCCTCCTGCAGAAGATCATCAAGGAGTACGAAGGGGAAGTGTGGTGTATTTCGAAGCACCTGCTCGCCGCTTCGATGCGCCTGATGGAAGTGGGGACGAAGCAGCTTGGGATGGGCAGGAAGGAAGAGGCCTACGATCTCTTCAGCAAGGCCTATAACCTCTACTCGCTCTTCTGGGGACTCAATATGAAACTGCTCAACGTGGGAGACATCAAGAAGATCGATGATGGGGCGCTGAATAAGCAGGATACGGAGAAGAAGGGGTTCATGGGGGCGCTGGGGACGCTGGTGAAGAAGGTTATTGACTGCTGCATCGAATAGTAGTTGGCAGTTGGTAGTTAGGGATGTGTTTTCCAAGCTACTGGCTACCAGCTATCAACTACCCTTTGACAGATGTTTGAGCGTGATCAACACTCAATACGCTTACCACCCCACCGATGATCTTCTCCCCGCTCGCCGGCACACCCACCGTTACTCAAGGTTTCGGCCAGAACAAAGATCTCTATCAGCAGTATGGCTGGCTTGGGCACAACGGTTTCGATTTCGGCGTGCCGGAAGGGACCAAGGTCTTCGCGCCGCATGATGGAGTAGCTACAGTGAAGGATGACGGGGCGACGGGATACGGCAAGTACGTGGTTATTGACGGACCGACGCGCCGAAGTACCCTCGCGCACTGTTCCACGATCACCGCGAAAAACGGCCAGTCGGTTTCGCAGGGGGATCCGGTGGCCTTGAGCGGCAAGACGGGCAGTTCCACGGGTCCGCACCTGCACTGGACGTTCAAACTTCTCAAAAACGGCGTCGTCCAGAACAAGGACAACGGCTACGACGGCGCGATGGACTGCTCCGAGGTCACGCGACTCTGGCAGCAGCAGAATGTCCATCAACATGCGCAGTACACCGATGCGGCCAAGCCGTACCTCTCGATGACGTTCGCGGCGAATCAGTACATCAAAAACACGACGGGGGCGTAAACTTCGTGGAAGGCAAACCTAACGGTTTTCCTTCCACGAGCCATCCTTTCCCTTCAGCGGTGTCGCTCCAGTTGTGGGTCCCGCCGGAGGCACCCACAACTTCGCGACAAATTATTATTTCGCCACGAAAGCCGTCGCGCCGAGCCACGCCAGGTCGAAGACCGCCTTCATCGTCTTCGTGAACGTGGCGCTTTCCACGATGATCCCCAGGAGCTCGTCGGGATTGAGCGAGACCACCCCAACGGCATTGCCGAAGAGCAGGATCTCGGTATCGAAGGGGAACTGCTCGCGATTCACGAGCAGGATTTCGATGAGGGACGGATCGTAGTTCTTCGGCAGGAACGGCTCGATTGCCTTTACGCTCTCGACGGTGTTGGGCGAGAGGTAGCGCGCTTTGATACGGCGCTCGAAGCGCTTTTTGGTGTACTCGCGAAAGAATTCCGGAAAGAATTCCGTGACCTGTTTTAAGTTGGTGTAGCCGAGAAGTTCCCCTTTAGCAGAAAGGGATTCCAGAAACACGCGCTCGACGCCGTCGCGCCCTTCGTACGAGCGGATTTTGGGACGGAACCCGTGGGGGCTTAAGAGCGCCTTGAGATCGGGGATGAGCGACTTCGCAATGTTCACCTTTTCAAGCTCCAGCTCCTGCAGGCGCTCGGGCGGCTCGGGAGCGAAGCACTTGATGCCGTTTCGGTTGTACTGGCTCAGGAGTTTTTTCTGGAGCAGCTTCTCCAGCGTGTGGTAGCAGCTGACGCGGTGCACTCCGGCTTTGCGCGCGATGACGGAAACCGCTCCGCCGTTCACTTCGAGGCAGGCGAGGTAGACTTTGGCTTCTTCATCGCTGAGGCCGAGTTTGAGGAGATCGGTAAGCATAACTGATAACAATTAACAGTTAACATTTAACTTTTTCTGAACGGAGGGATTTGATGAAGCCGCCAAGTTGCTTCACAAGGAGTTCGGCTGCTTTTTCGACGTCCAATCGAATTTCTTCGGTTACCAAGGCATCGTCGTACGCAGTGTCGAATCCCGCGACGCACTCATTAAGTGAGCAAATGGACATCTCAAGAAAACGGGCAAAGTCAGCATCCGATCGTTTGGCTGAACCCTCTGCGATGTTGAGGAGCACAGAGAGGCATGAGCGGTGAATTTGATCGACCAATCGGTAGCGTTCGGTGGTGGGAAACAATTTCAGGATAGAAGCTACCTTCTTTCTGAATTTTCGCGCGTCTCGGTACACTTGGAAGTCACGGAATCGAAAAGTTTTCATAAAGTTAATGGTCAATTGTTAATAGTCACAGGTTAACATAGCACTGTTGTAGAATATTTTCTACACTATTTGTATGTAGTTTTATGGCTTACTAAAGCGGAAAAATAGGAATATTCCCTCAGACTGTTGGACAATGATGACTATACGTTCCAGACTTTGGATGCTGGGGCCGGATTGTATGCCCAGCATTTTTTGTCTATGCCCGCCTGCAAGCACTGCTCATCGGCATTCGTGGTGACGAAGGATGATCTGGCGATGCTCGATTCCTTGAGTCCGGTAATCGGAGGGCAGAAGCTCCCGATTCCTCCTCCCACGCTCTGTCCTGACTGCAGGCTCCGGCGCAGGCAAACGCATGTCAACCATGTCAACCTCTACGAGCGGAAGTGCGACCTCACGGGAGCGCAGATCATTTCCAACATCCATCCCTCTTCCCCTTACAAAGTTTATGCCCAGGAGGACTGGTACAGCGACAAGTGGGATCCGCATGCATACCAGCGGGATTTCGATTTCTCCCGGCCGTTCTTCGCGCAGTGGAAAGAGCTCTTCGATGTTGTACCCCGACCCAATCTGATGACGGGTTACGAGTTCGATGAAAACTGCGACTACACGAACTATGCAGGGAAGAACAAGGACTGCTATCTGATCTTTGACTCCGATGAAAACCGGGACTGCTACTACAGCTACAGCTGTAACCAGTGCGTGAATTGCGTCGGATGCTTTCGCGCACGGAAATCGGAACTCTGCTACGAATGCATCGACTGCGTGAAATGTTATGGCTCATCGTATCTGCAGGATTGCGACAACTGCTCGGAATCAATGTTCCTCAAAAACTGCACGGGCTGCAAAAAATGCCTGATGTGCAGTAACCTGAAAAATAAGGAGTATTTCGTGGAGAACAAGCGAGTGACGAAAGAGGAATTTGAGAAGTTTCGCGCCATGCTTGGCCATTACTCAGCCGTGGAGTCCGCGCGACAACGCTTTGACACACTCAAGCTGGAGTTTCCGCAAAAGTATATGCACGGCGTGCAGAACGAAGACGTAGTCGGCGATTATCTGGTCAACTGTAAGAATGCCTATTACTGCTTCGACAGCGAAGATCTGTGGGATTGCAGATACGTCTTTCAGGGATTCATGCCGCTGAAAAACTGCATGGACATTCACGAGTGCGGCGAAGCGGAGAGGCTCTACGAGTGCTCGGTCGCGGGATATGAGATCCACAGTTGTTACTTCTGCAACCATACGCTCGCGAGCATGAGCGACATGATCTACTGCCAATTGTGTCACCACTCGAAGCACTGCTTCGCCTGTGTCGGCCTGCGACGCAAGGAGTACTGCATTCTCAATAAGCAATATACCAAAGAGGAGTACGAAACACTCGTACCGAAGATCATCCAACACATGCGATCGACGAACGAATGGGGTGAATTCTTTCCGACCGAGACATCCTGTTTTGCCTACAACGAGACGCTGGCCCAGGACTATTTCCCGCTTACGAAAAAAGAGGTTCTGGCACGAGGCTGGCGGTGGTTCGATGCCGTGGAGAAGAAGGATCAATACCTTGGCCCAAAAGTCGAAATTCCAGACAACATCGACGATGTCACCGACGATATCTGCAAGAAAATACTCACGTGCGGCGAGAGCGGCAGGCAGTACAAGATTATTCCACAGGAGCTCACATTCCACAGACAGTTGCATGTGCCGCTGCCTCGGACCAGTTTTTTCACGCGGTACCGCAAGCAGCTCCAGATGCGTAATAAGCGCATCCTCTACGAACGCACGTGTGGCGTATGCGGCATTCCGATTCAAACCAGCTACGCACCGGCTCGTCCGGAGAAAGTGTATTGCGAAAAGTGTTATCAGCAATCGCTCGTATGATGCATAGTTCGACCACGCTCACTACAGGGAAAACCTGCCGCCAATGCTCATCGGCGTTCGAGGTGACCAAAGACGACCTGGCGTTCTACGAGAAGGTATCGCCTGTCTTCGCGGGCAAGAAAGAATCGGTTCCTCCCCCTACCCTCTGTCCGGATTGTCGCCGGCAGCGGAGGTTTTCCTTCCGCAACGAACGTACGCTCTACCATCGCAAGTGCGATCTTAGCGGCAAGCAGATTATTTCTAATTTCTCCGTCGATGCCAAAAATCCCGTCTACGCATACGAAGAATGGTGGAGCGACAAGTGGGATGGAAGGACCTTCGCTTTGAATTTCGATTTCTCCCGGCCGTTCTTCGAACAGTACCGTGACCTGCAGGATCATGTGCCGCAGTTGGCTCTCTCTGTTTGGAATTCCGAGAACAGCGACTACTGCAACTACGTGGGGCATGTGAAGGACAGCTATCTGATCTTCGGGTCCGTCTACTCGCAGGACTGCTACTACGGTTCCCCGTACTACTCCAGGAATTGCGTCGACACGCTCGTCGTGCGCGAGTGCGAGCGGTGCTACGAATGCGTGGATTGTCGCAAACTGCACTCCTGCTTCTACTGCCGCGACTGCCATAACTGCCGAGATCTTCTCTACTGCTACGACCTGCAGGGCTGTCACGACTGCATCGGCTGCGCGGGACTGCGGCAGAAGAGCTACTGCATCCTCAACACGCAATACACGGAGGAGGAATTCAAGAAGAGACGGAAAGAATTGGATCTGTCGCAGCCCGAAGTGCACGAGCTCCTGCGATCCCAGCTTGCCGATCTTTCCCTCAAGATCCCGCACCGCTACATGCAGAGCGCCCAGACGGAACAGGTGAGCGGGAACTACGTGTACCAGTGCCGCAACGTCCGCGATGCGTACTACGCCGACCGCTCGCAGGACTGCCGCTACTGCGCGCAGGTCGTCGACCTGAAAGACTGCTACGACAATAACTATACAGAGGAGAATGAGCTGTGCTGCGATTACCTCGGCGCGTACCAGGATCAGTGCCTGCTCTTCTCGCGCTTCTGTAACCGAGTCTCCGACGCGCTCTACTGTGACAGCTGCTTCGGCTCCAAATACCTTTTCGGGTGCATTGGGCTCAAGAATGCGGAGTTCTACATCCTCAACAAGCAGTACACGAAGGCGGAGTACGAGGCGTTGGTGCCGAAGATCATTGAGCATATGCGCAAAACCAAGGAGTGGGGCGAATTCTTTCCGAGCCCATTGAGTCCTTTCGGTTATAACGAAACGGTGGCGCAGGAGTACTTTCCGCTCACAGAGAGCGAAGTCAGAGAGAGGGGATGGCAGTGGCGGGATGAGGAGCAGGCGCGCGACAAGTATTTGGGTCCCCCGATCGATCTCACGAAGAAGATCACGGATATCGATGATTCCATCTGCCAGAAAATCCTGCAGTGCTCCGTGACCGGCCGTCCCTTCAAAATCATCCCGCAGGAACTCAAGTTCTACCGCGAGGTGGGCCTGCCTCTTCCGCGCAAATGCCCCGACCAGCGTCACAAGGAGCGCATGGCGCTCCGAAACCCCCGCAAGCTCTGGAAGCGGACATGCGCCAAATGCCAACAGCCAATTGCTACGAGCTACGCACCGGAGCGGCCGGAGATCGTGTATTGCGAGGAGTGCTATCTCGCCTCCGTCTACTAGCGCATGCTCACAGCTTTCTTCAGCTTCGGCACTTGTACGACCTCCAGATCGTCGAGGCGAGCATCGATGTTTGTAACTTGCGTTGAAATCAGGTCAACTTTCCGATCCATCCGTCGCATGTTTTCTTTGAGGTGGTCGATATTCCCCTCCATACGATCCATGCGGGACTCCATACGGTCCATCCTTTGTTCCATACGGTCCATCCGCGTTGCAAAGTCGCCGCGCATCGCCTGGATGTGGTCGAGAACGATGGCCAATGTGATGCGGGCTGGTTTCTTGATCATGGGCGGTCATCGTACCAGCGATTTTTGTTCCGTAGCAACGCTCCAAAAAGATTCTGGATGGACAAGTGGTTTCTTGTTTTCATGGAGCCATGTTCTCCGTTCCATGCATGGGTAGAACGTGTCGTCATTGTTCGGCTGTCTTCGAACTTCTCCCAAAGGAGCAGGAGCTCTACAAAACATTGGATGTACCGGATCCCGTGGAGTGCCCTGCCTGCCGCCGCCAGCGACGTCTCATGTTCCGCAACTTCTTCCATCTCTACCATCGCACCTGCGATCTGACGGGCAAGAAAATACTGTCGGTCTACGACGAAGGGACCGCTTTTCCCGTGTATGGGTTGCAGGAATGGTGGAGCGACAAGTGGGACGGTCTCGACTACGGCATCGCCCCGGACTTTTCGCGTTCGTTCTTCGAGCAAGTCGCCGTTCTCCATCGCACGGTTCCACGCATCGCGTTCATGAACGTTAATTGCGAGAACTGCGATTACTGCAACATGTCGAACGGCAGCCGCAATTGTTACCTTGTCTTCGGGAACGTCGGGAACGAAGACTGCATGTACGGTCATATCGTGTGGCAATCGAAAGATTGCTACGATTGCCTCTACACCTATCGATCGGAATATTGTTACGAATGCATCGATTGCGTCCAATGCCATTCGCTCAGCTTCTCACGCACCTGTGACAATTGCTCTTCGTCGATGTTCCTCGTGCACTGCGTGGGATGCCATGATTGTTTCGGATGCGTGGGACTCAAGAACAAGGAGTTTCATATTTTCAATGTTCCGCACAGCAAGGAAGACTATCGAAAGAAGATCGCGGAATTGAATACCGGGAACATCCGCACGATTGCCCTCGCGAAGAAGAAGGTGGATACCCTGATCGGAAAGGAGATTGTGAAGAACTATCACGGCTTCAACTGCGAGAATGTGACCGGAGACTATCTGTACAACTGCAGGAATATCTACGACGGGTACGATCTGAAGAACTGTGAAGACACGCTCTATAGCGCCACACTCGACAGTTTCTCCGATTCCCTCGACTGCAATTTCTGCGGGATCAACGCGGGTGCGCGCGCCGAACTCTGCTACAACTGTCTCACCATCGGACCGAATCATCGGCTCATTGCCTGCCATGCCTGTCAGAATGACAATGCAAACCTCTTTTACTGCGATACCTGCCATGGTTGCCAGGATTGCTTCGGCTGCGTCAGCCTGAAGCAGAAGCGGTACTGCATCTTGAACAAGCAGTACACGAAGGAGGAGTACGAAACACTCCTTTCGAAACTCATTGCTCACATGAAGAAGCATAAAGAGTGGGGGCAGTTCTTTCCGAGAGAGATGAGTCCTTTTGCGTACAACGAAACCATTGCGCAGGAGTATTTTCCTCTCACGAAGGAGCAGGCCATTGCTCACGGCTGGCGGTGGAAGGAGGAGGAGGAGGAGGTCGAAGAGAGACAGGAGAACTACCTCGGACCGCAGGTGCCGGTTCCCGATGATATTCGGGATGCCGACGATTCCATTTGCGAAAGAATTCTCCGCTGCGCAGTAACGGGAAAACTCTTCAAGATCATTCCCCAGGAGCTCCAATTCTACCGCGACATGAAATTACCTTTGCCGCGTAAGTGTTTCGTGCAGAGACAGAGAGAGCGTTTCGCACTTCGCAATCCCCGTCAGCTTTTCAAGCGCACCTGTGCCAAGTGCAAAAAGCCCATCGAAACGACGTACGCACCCAACAGACCCGAAATCGTCTATTGCGAGGAGTGTTACTTGAAGGAGGTGTATTAACCAAGCAACGTGTCATGGTGAGGAACGAAGCGTCTCGAACCATACACGTTGCAGCATAAGATGCGTACCGCCCTTCGAGACGTCCCGCATATGCGGGATTCCTCAGGGTGACACGCTATACTTTCTCTAGATGCAGCAATCCTGTCGCAATGCGTGGTGTAAGCAGCCCTTCGAGGTCACCGATGACGACCTTAGGTTCCTCGAGAAGATTTCTCCAATCTTCGTCGGAAAGAAAGAGCCCCTGCCGCCGCCTTTGCTCTGTCCCGATTGCCGCCAGCAGCGGCGACTGGCTATGCGTAATGAAAGGACTCTGTATCCGCGCATGTGCGATCATTGCAAGAAACACATCATTTCCATCTACCCCGCTGATTCTTCTTTCACTGTTCTCTGCCCTGCGTGCTGGTGGGGTGACAGCTGGGATCCGCTTTCCTTTGGCCGGGCGTACGACTTCTCACGGCCATGCTTCGATCAGTTTCGCGATCTCTGGTATGCTGTCCCCAAGATTTCCATCCTCGCGCTCAATGACAATATCAACAGCGACTATGCCCACGACGGCTACCGTCTGAAGAATTGTTATCTCATCTTCGATGGAGAGCAGGCGCAAGATTCCTATTATGGAGAGGTCTACGCGCTCATTCGGGACTGTTCTGATTTCTACTACATCAAGCAGTGCGAACTCTGCTACGAGTGTATCCACTGTCAGGGTTGTTTCAACTTGCGGCATTCACGTTTCTGCAACAACTGTTCGGATTCCATGTTCCTGCTCGATTGCTCGAGCTGCCGGAACTGCATCGGGTGCACGAACCTGCATCAGAAGGACCATCACATCTTCAATAAGCCTTTTTCCAAGGAAGAGTACGAGCAGCAGAGGACAGCAATGAACCTTCATACATTCTCCGGTATTCGTGCGTTGAGGGAACAGGCCGAAGCATTTTTCCTTACGCATCCGCGCAAGGCCATGCGCAATGTGATGAGCGAGGAGGCGACGGGCGACAACCTCACGTCCTGCAAGAATGTCCACGATTCTTTCGATTGCATGGATATGCGGGATGGTCGGTACTGCACGAATTGCATCATGGGCGGGACGGATGCACAAGATATCGATGCGTGGGGCGATCACATGACATTGGTCTACAACTGCGCCTACGTGGGGGCGGGCGTGGACCACCTCATTGCCTGTTACTACCAGTCATTCGGGGCCAGCAATCTCTGCTATTCCATCTACTGTCTCCAGGGCACCAGGGATTCCTTCGGCTGCGTGGGTCTCAAGAAAATGCAGCACTGCATCCTGAACAAGCAGTATTTCAAAGAAGAATACGAGCAGTTGATGCCGCGCATTATCGGGCAGATGCGCGAAGAGGGGATCTGGGGGGAGTTTTTTCCGCCCACTGTCTCCGCCTTTGCCTACAACGAGACCGTCGCACAGGATTATTTTCCACTCACGAAGAAGGAGGTGCTCCAGCGCGGGTGGAAGTGGCGGGATCGGCAGGAAGAAATGTCCGCGGTGAGTAAGGTGATTGATGGCAAACTCCTTCCCGAGTCCATCGAATCTGTTCCGGATGATGTGCTCCAGTGGGCCATCCGCTGTGAGGTCACGGGAAAGTTATTCAGAATTCAGCCAAGCGAGCTCACTCTCTATCGGAAGTTGAATATTCCGCTCCCGCGCCGGCACTTTGACGTGCGTCATGCTGCGCGGATGCAGCTTCGAAACCCCCGCCATCTCTGGGCCCGCCCCTGCATGAAGTGCGGAAAGGAGATGCAGACGACGTATGCGCCCGAACGGCCGGAGATTGTGTATTGCGAAGAGTGTTATTTGAAGGAAGTGTATTAACGAGAAGTAAGAATGAAGAATTATGAATAAAGGTATTGTTATCGTGCATTATTCATAATTCTTACTTCTTCATTCTCCCAAACACCGTCAGAAACATAGGTATACTTAATGCATCCCATGGAGCACACCTGCATCGACTGTGGCACACCTTTCGAGATCACTCCGGACGATCAGAAGTTTTTGGACGATTTCGAAGTCCCGGCACCCAAATCCTGCCCGGAGTGCCGGCTCAGGCGGCGCTTGCTCGAGCGCAATTCGCGCAAACTCTATTGGAGGAAGTGCGATCTCACAGGCGAGCGCATCCTCTCGCAGTTCCACGACGGTAATCCATTCCCCGTCTTCAGCCCCGAAGCATGGTGGGGTGACGAGTGGGATGCCCTCGCGTACGGGCAGGAGATCGACTTTTCCCGCTCCTTCTTCGAACAGTTTGCGGAGTTGCGGAACAAAGTTCCCCATCAGGCGCGCTTTGTGATCCAGGGGACGATGGTGAACAGCGACTACGTGAACAATGCCGGATTTTCAAAGAACTGTTACCTGATTGCGGAAGCCGATTACGACGAGGACTGTCTCTACAGTAACCGCGTCTATCACTGCACAAACGCAGTCGACTGCTTCAATTGCCATCAAAGCGAACTGATCTACGAATGTCTGGACTGCATCGACTGTCACAGTCTCTTCTTCTCGCAGGATTGCCAGAACTGTTCGAACAGTTTTTTCCTCAAGAATTGCATCGGCTGCAGTGAGTGCATTGGTTGCATGCATCAGCGACAGAAGAGGAATATGATCTTCAATGAGCAGCTGACGAAAGAGGAGTACGAGGCGAAGAAGAAGGCTCTGAAGCTTGATTCGTCTGCCGGGATCGCGCAGGTTCGCGAAAAGGCTGCACAGTTTTTCCAATTACAGCCGCAGCGCTACGTGCAGGGGGAGCACAACGAGCACTCCACGGGCGATCACATCTCGAACACGCGGAACGCTTTCTCCTGCATGGATGCCAAGGATCTGGAGGATTGCCGCTACTGCCAGCGCGTTTCGATGGGAGTGAAATCCTCCATGGATTACACCTTCTGGGGTGACAAGGCGGAACGGGTGTACCAGTGCGGCGCGTGCGGCAACAACATCTTCAACCTCAAATTTTCCACCATGTGCACGACGAATTTGAGCGATTGCGCGTACTTGGACAGCTGCACGGGCTGCAAAGACTGTTTCGGGTGTGTGGGACTCAAGAAGAAGCAGTACTGCATTTTGAACAAACAGTATTCAAAGGAGGAATACGAACGATTGCGGAGGAAACTGATCGCGCACATGCGCAAGACCGGCGCATACGGGGAGTTTTTTCCGAAGAGCATGTGCTCCTTCGCCTACAACGAATCAATCGCCCAGGAATACTTTCCGCTCACCAAAGAAGAAGCCATCAAGCGTGGCTATCCGTGGCGCGATGAGCACGACGAGAAGCCCGACGTGAAGAAGGTCATTCCCGCATCCAAATTGCCGCAGACGATCGCCGAGGTTCCCGACGATGTGCTCAATTGGGCGGTGACTTCGGAGGAATCGGGGCGTCCCTTCCGCATCGTGAAGCAGGAACTTGCGTTCTATCGCACGCATAATCTGCCCATTCCGCACCTGCACCCGGAGGAACGTCAGGATCGTCGCACGGCACTCCGCCCGCCGCGCCGGCTCTGGAAACGGCCATGTTCCAAGTGTGGGAAGGAAGTGGAGTCCACCTTTGCGCCCGAGAGAAAAGAGCGCGTGTTGTGCGAGGAGTGCTACCTCAAAGAGGTATACTGACACCCAATGTCCAAGACCTGCCCCGTCACCGGCCTCACCTTCACCGTGACTTCTGCCGAGATGGAGTTGCGCAAGAAGCTTGGCATTGAGGGCGAGCCAGATCTTCATCCCATCGCACGCTGGCAGATCCTCGGTGCCTTCTGGCAGCACTGGGCGCTCCACAAGAGGAAGTGTGACAAGACGGGGAAGCCGATTGTTTCCGTCTTCTCCGAGGACTGTCCCTATCCCGTCTGGCACAAGGACGAGTGGATCAAGCACGCCGATCCGCCTGCGGCCGAGATCGATCTCACGAAGCAGCTCTTTCCACAGATGTGGGAGCTTTTCCGGCGCTGCCCCATCGCGCACAATGTGGGCGCGGGGAACGAGAATTGCGAGTACACCGATGACTGGTGGTACTCGAAGAACTGCCACCTCTGCCACTCAGGGCTGAATGACGAGGATCTCCGCTACTGCTATCGGGTCTTTAACGTGAAGAGCAGCCAGTACGGTGTCTTTTCGTACGACAGTGAGCGCTCCGTTGATCTCATCAACAGCCATCTCTGTTTCCGCGTCGTGTTCACCTTAAACTGCTGGCAATGTACGGAGAGTGCGTTCCTCTATGACTGCCGAAACTGTAATCACTGCATGTTCTGCACGAATCTGCGCAACCAGTCCTACTGTTTTGCCAATCAGCAACTCACGAAGGAGGAGTATGAACAGCGTGTTGCGGCATGGGATCTACAGTCGCGCACCGTGTATGAGCACGCCAAACAGGAATTCAGGAAGATGTTGAAAGAGAACGCCTGGCACCGTGCCATTTTCATGGATCAGTGTCAGGAGTGTGGAGGGTCCAACTACATCTACTCCAGCAAGGGATGCACGAACTGTTTCTTCGTAGACGAACTGGAGGACTGCATGAACATATTTCGCGGCTTCGGCGGCAAGGATTGTCTGGATACCGTGTGTGCCGCCGTGGGATCGGAACTCGTGTACGGCTCGATAGAGCCGCAGGACAAATGTTACGACATAAAATTCGGCTACAACGTGATCCAGTGCAAGTTCATGGAGTACTGCGCGCAGTGTTTCCAGTGCAAGCACTGCTTCGGCTGCTGCGGACTTGTGGGGAAGGAGTATCACATCTTCAATAAGGCTTTCGAACCTGCGGCGTATGAGAAAAAGAAGGCAGAAGTCGTCGAAACGATGAAGAGGACAGGTGAATACGGCCAATTTTTCCCGCCGTACTTTGCAGCAAATCCCTACGAAGAGAGTCTGGCAGGTTTCGTCTGGCAGATGACGACGACTGAGGGGAAGAAGAGAGGATTTCGCATGCTCGAGAGTGCAGAAAAGCGTGAGTCCGATACACGGGATGCCTCTGAAGTTCCCGATCGCAGTGACCAGGCGGACGATTCAGTCACCGCATCGCCCTACTGGGATTCCGTTGCCGCTCGCCCGTTCCAGATTCTCAAGGAGGATGTCGCTTTTGCGCAGGATCTCAAGGTGCCGCTTCCGTATACCTACTATATGCGCCGGCTGCAGGAGAATTTCCGTCTGATTCCCTTCGACGGGACGTTGCGGACGGTGATCTGTGGCAAATGCAAAGCGGAAACGCAAACGAGCTGGCCCAAGGAGTACGACGGGAGAATCCTCTGTGAAGCGTGTTATCTCAAAGAAGTGTATTGAGTCGTGTCCCGTAGCGGAAGATCGCGATCTTCCGCTACGATAGAGTGGTGCAGAAGACCTGCCGCAATCCTTGGTGCAAGCAGCCATTCGAGGTCACCGATGCCGATCTCGATCTCCTCGATCGGGTGTCGCCGATGCTTGCCGGTGCAAAGTATGCGCTTCCACCACCCACACACTGTCCCGATTGCAGGCAGCAGCGGCGCTTAAGTTACCGAAACGAGAGGTGCTTCTACCGGCGGAAGTGTGATAAAACCGGGAAGGAGATGGTTTCCGTCTATTCGGATGACAAGGAGTGCATTGTCTATGATCAGGTTGTCTGGTGGAGCGATGACTGGGATCAACTTGCTACCGGCCGGGCCTACGATTTCAAACGTCCCTTCTTCGAACAATTCCATGATCTGAGTCTCGTTGCCCCGCGGCCGTGCATCGTGAATATGAGCAGCGAGAACTCCGCCTACACCAATCACTCCGCCTACAACAAGAACTGCTACATGTGCATCAATACCGGGTACTGCGAGGATTGCTTCTATACCAGCGATTTCACGCCGGACAGCCGCAACTGCGCCGATTGCCTGGCCGTGCAGAAGTGCGAGCGTTGCTACGAGTGCGTGGATTGCAAGCAGTGCGCGTTCTCTACCTATCTCCACGAATGTATCAATTGCACCAACTGTTCCTTCTGCTACGACTGCCAGGGATGCTCCGATTGTTTCGGATGTTGGAACCTTCGTCATAAACGGTACTGCATCAACAATGAGCAGCTGACGAAGGATGCGTATGAAGCAAAACTCAAGGTCCTGCATCCGGTGACATGGAAAGCCGCACAGGAACAGTGCGCGCGTTTCCAGAAAGATGTTGCCGAGCGAGCCCTGCATAAAGCTCTCGTACTCGAACATTGCGAGAATGTAACGGGCGATCACCTGGCTCACTGCAAAAACTGCCATAATTGTTTCTACGTCTTCGAGTCCGAAGACTGCGCGTACTGTTACGACACAGGCATGGTGAAGAATTGTCTGGATACGCTCGAGCCCCTCCGGGGGGAGCTGCAGTACGAATCCCACGGCTGTAATCTGGGCTACTCCCTCTGCGTCTGCTCCAAGTGCTACGAGTGCAAATCCGTGCTCTATAGTCAGTACTGTTGGTACTGCACGGATTGCTTCGGATGCTTCGGGCTCCGGAACAAAAAATACTGCATCTTCAACAAACAGTATACGAAGGAGGAGTACGAAACACTGGTGCCCAAGGTGATTGATGCGATGTGCAAGGCGGGCGAATGGGGGCACTTCTTCCCAATCAGCCTCTCACCCTTCGGCTACAACGAAACGGCGGCGCATCGCTATTACCCTCTCAAGAGAGAGGCGGCATGGGAGCGGAAATGGCGATGGCGGGATCAGAAAGAGGACAGCCCCAAAGTATCGAAAGTTATTCCTGCCGCACAATTGCCGACTACCATTGATGACACCCCGGACGACATCCTCGACTGGGCGATCGAGTGCGCAAGAACCAAGCGCCCTTTTCGTATTGTGAAACAGGAATTGGAATTCTATCGGGCAAACGGTTTGCCCATACCGTATTTGCATCCCGATGAACGCTTCCAGCGTCGCGCCCTCCTGCGCAATCCCCGCCATCTCTGGAAGCGCACGTGCGCGAAGTGCGGTGAGGGGATCGAGACTACTTATGCCCCCGATCGGCCTGAGATGATTTATTGCGAAGCCTGCTACCTGAAAGAGGTGTACTGAGATTGACAAATAAACTTTACATGTTTTTACATTCGTTTATACTGCTCCGGTGCGTCGCAAGCTCCAACATCTTCTTAGTCTGGCTGGTCTCAAGGACGAGGAGGTCACCCTGTATCTCCATTTGCTTAAGCTCCGGCGTGCCTCGATGACGGAGCTCATCGCGGAATCGGGGCTCAATATCATGACCGCCTACCGCACCATCAAGCGCCTCACCGAGCGCGGGCTGGTGCAGGCGTTCAGCATCAACCAGAAGCAGAGCGTGTATGCGCCGCTCACGCTCAAGGCACTCATTCACAAACTCGATCAGGAGCAGCGGTCGCTGCGCAAGGTACAGCTGGCCCTGCAGGATCTGGATCATTTGCTCCCGTTCGCGGATCTCACCCGCGATGCGGATGGGAAAACGGAGCATGAGCCGGTCGAACTCAGGGAAGGCCTGGATGCGTTTCGCGAGGAGTACCTCAAGATTCCCGATCTCTGTGATGACGAGTTTCTGTGCATGGGGTCTATGCAGAATTATTGGGATGTTGCCGGCATGTCCGACGAGGCATCTGAGGAGCTGGCGTTTCGTCATAAACGCTTCAGTCGAAACATGTTCTGCCGCGTCTTCAATACGCACTCACCCGAATCCGAGACATTTGCCAAGCGGGATAGTAAGGAGCTGCGTACCACGCGTCTCGTGGACACGATCCCCGTTGCCAGGAATTACCTGGGGTACACCAAAGATCACGTGCGCCACTTCATCTGCGACAGGGGAAATCCGCGCGTGATCATTATCCGGCATCCGGAGCTTGTGGCGCTCTATCGCGATCAGTTCGAGCGTATGTGGAGTAACGGTGTCGGAGCGTAGGGATGATCACAGGAGTCTGTGAACATTGGGTGGCGATTTTCAGTTTCCTTTGCTGATTTGTCGCAGTATTCGCAAAGGTGTACACAGCATGTGACTGACCTGCTGAACATTCATACGATGTTGTCATGAGTGAATGTCCTTCACTGTCTCCGATCCGGCCGGAAAAAATCGCAGCCGGGACACGTGTAGTTATCAAACGTGGCAATCACTATTATTCGGCTGTGATTCAGGGCGAAGGGGGTGAGGTGAAGAGGAGAAGTGACGGGATGATTGCTGTGCAGTGCGATGCTCATTCTTGGGATGATTTGGTGGGTGAAGGTGAAATATTCGACGAAGGTTCTGTCCCAGAAGGTTGTGTGGTCTTTCGATCCTCAGAACAGGTTGCTGCCCTCTCTTTCCTTTTCATTCTTCAAACGCCGAACACACACACGGATGCACATGAGTATTTTATGCGGCTGGGGGCAGTGCGACAGCGTATTATTGCTTTGCTTAATGAAGATATCCGAGGCGGCGCTCCTCAACAATCTTCAGGTTCCATTGACTGCGCCACTACCGCAGCGATGAATGTAGTACGCCAGAGAGGCTGGTGTTAATATTCTTTCTCCATTCATGAATTATTCCTGCCGCCAGTGTTCATCGGCGTTCGAGGTCACCCCTGCTGATCTCGCGCTTTTAGACAAACTTTCCCCCGTCTTCGCCGGGAAGAAATTCCCGATCCCGTCGCCTCTGCTCTGCCCCGACTGTCGCCAGCAGCGCCGACTCTTCTGGCGTAATGAGCGCGCCCTCTATCGGCGGACGTGCGATCTGTGCAAGAAGTCCATCATCTCGATGTATCCCGCTGGCTCGGCCTTTCCCGTCTACTGCACGGAATGCTGGTGGTCCGACAAAAACGATCCGCTCACGTACGGTCGGCCGGTGGATTTCAATCGTCCCTTCCTCGCTCAGGTGAAAGAGCTCCAGAATGCGGTTCCGCGTCTCGCACTCAATGTCATCAACAACGAGAACTCGGAATTCATCAATCACTCCGGCAGTAACAAGAATTGCTACCTCATCTTCGCCGCGGAGTTCAACGAAGATTGTCTGTACGGGTACCAGGTCATCAAATCCACTGGGTGCGTGGACACGGTGGACTGTACAGAATCGCACTACTGCTTCGAGGTGACCGACGTCGACAAGTGTCACTCGCTCTCCTTTTCTCAGAACTGCACCAATTGTTCCTCGGGCGCCTTCCTTTTCGACTGCAAAGGCTGCACCGAGTGCTTGATGTCGACGAATCTCAGAAACAAGCGCAACTACATCTGGAATCGGGAGTACGCGAAAGGGGAGTATCTGCGGTTGAAGAAGGAGATGATGGATCGCGTGGCGAACGGAGGACTCGCAGAGGTGCTGCAGGAGTTTGCCGATTTCAAAGAGAAGAGCATCCACCGTGCGCGCGAAGTGGTGAACTGCGACAACGTGACCGGCGATTACCTCAAGGACTCCAAAAACCTTCGACATTGCTTCGACCTGTCGTACGGTGAGGACTGCGCGTACATCTTCACGGGTTTCCAGGTCAAAGACCTTATGGATGTGTGCCACACCACGGATGCGGAGCTCGGATATGACTCTCTGAGCCTCGGCTATGGCTCGTACAATACGGTCTTCACGCACGGGTCCTGGGGCAGTAAGAACCTGCTCTACTGTGACATCATCCAGACGGGCTCGGACATGTGCGGGTGCGTGTGCATGAAACCGGGAAAGTACTGTGTCCTCAATAAGCAGTGCACGAAAGAGGAGTATGAGAAGCTCGTGCCGAAGGTGATTGCACTGATGCAAAAACACGGTGAGTGGGGGGAGTTTTTCCCGGCCGGTATCGCGCCGTTTGCGTACAACGAGACCACGGCGCAAATCTATTTCCCACTCACTCACGCTGAGGCCAAAAAGCGGGGATTCCCGTGGAGAGAAGAGAAGGAAGAGAAGCTTGCGGTCAGCAAGACGATCCCTGCCTCTCAACTTCCTTCGTCGATTGATGCTATTCCGGATGACATCCTCAACTGGGCGATCATTTGTCCTGCAACCAGTCGGCCGTTTCGAGTGGTAAAGAGGGAATTGGAGTTCTACCGTTCCAATCACCTGCCCGTCCCACACTTCCATCCCGATGAGCGGCATAGCAGGAGGATGGCGCTCCGCAATCCCCGTCGTCTCTGGAGCCGCAATTGCATGAAGTGCCGGAAGCCGATCGAGACGACATACTCTTCAGATAGACCCGAGATTGTCTATTGTGAGGAGTGCTATTTGAAAGAGGTCTATTGATGTGTGTTACTTTGCCACGAAGCTCGTCGCTCCGAGCCACGCCAGCTGAAAGACCGCACGCTGCGTGCGCGCGTAGATCGGACTCTCGATGATCAGCCCCATGCGTTCCTCCGAATTGAGGGAGAGGATCGCCACTTTCTCGCCGTAGATCGTGATTTCGTACTCAAAGTGGAATTCACGTGGGTTCACGAAGAGGATTTCGACCAGATTCGGATCAAATCCCCTCGGATAATACTTCTCCAGGTACTTGAGTGCCCGTGGCGTGTGAGGCGAAAGCATGCGTGTTTTGAGGCCTTTCGCGATCTTGCGCTTGGCATAGTCACGCAAAAATTCCTCCGGAATGACTTTGGGGATGTCTTCCAGATTCGTGTAACCGAGGAGCTCGCTCTGGGCGGTGAGTGTCTCTTCAAAGATGTTCTTCATACCCTCCAGCCCTTCGTAATACTGGATCTTCGGTTTGTAGGCGAGTGCATTAGTGATGGATAGGAGTTCAGGGAGGATCTTTTTGGCTTTATCGAGTTTCTCCTGTTGGCGGCGTACCAGGATTTGCGGACTCTCCACTGCGAAGTGCTTCACCTTGTTCTTGAGGAAGCTGCTGACCAGTCCTTTCCCTACCAAGTCATCCAGAATTTTATAACAGACAACGCGGTGAATGCCGGACTTCTTGGCAATTGCGCTCACATATGAGCCGCCCAGTTCCAAGAGCGCGAGGTACACACACGCCTCATCTTTTGTGAGGCCAAAGTCCAGAAGATCGGATGCTTGCATGCGAGTGTTGTAATTAAATTACTACAAAAATAGAATCAAGAATATTGTATACAATAAAGAATATGAATGAAAATATTTAGATGATGAGTTAGTGCTGTATTGACTATATTACAATAAGACATAGGATGAGCGCAATGGAACAATTCGATCAAATGGCCATCACTTCGCTGCCACTCAAGATGGTCAATGGCGCGCTCTACGACGTGAGCGGTATCAACTGGTGGAATTACAAGGTTCGAGATCCGAATAACGAACAACGGCGCCTTTTTCTTGTTTCTCTCTATATGTGTGCAGAACGGCAAGCTACGTTACTGGAAGGAGATCTCAGCGGAAGGGACCGGGAACGCGTACTCTCTTATGCTCAGCAAACTGCACGCAAAATTCAGGAAGTGCTCGCCGGAAATATTACAGGCCCGTGCAGCCACATTTATTGCTATGGCATGAAACAGTTCGATGCTACTTGTTGCCGTGATACGAGCTGTTTCTACCACGGTTTCTATGCAAAGGGACCGGAACCCACGTCAGATGAGCGTGATCGTATGAGCGCCGCTCTCCAGAAACTTTTACCGTTTATCAAAATAGTTTAGCATTTTTTAATTCTTTTCTGTTCTACTGGCATGCCCACCTGCTCCCATTGCCGATCGTCCTTCGCTGTCCTGCCGCAGGAACATGCTTTCCTCACAAAGGTTTCACTGCCTGACCCGACACTCTGTCCCACGTGCCGACGGCAAGGGCGCTTTGCCTGGCGCAACGAGCGCCGACTCTACCATCGCAAGTGTGACCTTACGGGCAAGCAGATCATTTCCGTCTATGCGCCGGACAGTCCGTACACCGTTTACGATCAGCACGAGTGGTACACCGACAAATGGGATGCGATGCAGCACGGACGTGACTTCGATTTCAGTCAGCCGTTTTTTCCGCAGTTCGATGCCCTGATCAAGGCCACGCCGAAGATTTCCGTCTTCACATCCAACAACGTGAATAGCGACTACACGAACGGCGCGCAGCAGGACAAGAACTGCCATATGATCTTCGTCTCCGACCACGATGAGGACTGCCTGTACTCCTATGGCATCGACAGTTGCTTAAGTTGTATCGAGTGCCTGAACTGCTTTAAGTGCGAGCTCTGCATCGAGTGTGTGGATTGCTCGGAATCCTACAACCTCGCCCATTCCGAGAAGTCGCACAATTGTCGTGACAGTTTCTTCCTCAGTGACTGCAAGGGTTGTCACAGCTGTTTCGGCTGCTTCGGTCTCCGGAACAAGCAGTACTGCATCTTCAACGAACAGCATTCCAGGGAGGAGTATGCAAAGAAGCTCAGCGAGCTCAACACGGGCAACTTTCGCACGCTCTCGGCGGCCCGCGACGTCTTCCTCAGGAAGGCCGGGCAGCAGCAGATTCACCAGTACATCGACGGCAACGGCAACGAGAACGTGACGGGCGACCACATCGTGCACTGCAGGAATTGTGTGGAGTGCTACGACAGCGCGGATCTGGAGGATTGCGGCTATCTGATCTTCAGCTTCAAGTCGAAAGATTGCTATGACGGGCACGTGGTCGTGGATCGCTGTGAACTGACGTACGGAACCATCTCTACGATCAATCAGTACAACACGCAGTTCACGTTCGTGAGTTTCTATTCCAAGAATTCCCAGTACCTGGATCACTGCCAATACTGCGAGGACTGCTTCGCCTGTTCGGGACTCAAAAAGCAGCGGTTCTGCATCTTCAACAAGCAGTACTCCGAACAGGAGTACGTGCGCCTGAAAGCGAAGATTGTCGAGCACATGAAGAAAACGGGGGAGTGGGGCCAGCCGCTGTCGCCGGAATTGAGTCCCTTCGGTTACAACGAGACCGTGGCGCAGGAGTACTTCCCGCTCACGGAAAATGATGCGGCCAAGCGTGGTTGGAAGTGGCGTGAGGACTCGGAGAGCCAGACATCCGCCTACCAGGGACCGCGCCTCTCACTCCCCCTGGATATCAAAGATGTGCCTGATGATATTACGGAGAAGATCCTCACCTGCGAGCGCACGGGTAAGCCCTACAAGATCATTCCACAGGAGCTTACTCTCTATCGTCAGCATTGTCTGCCACTGCCTCGCCTATGTTTCGATGAGCGCCACTTAGAGCGGATCCAGCGCCGCAATCCTCGCCGTCTCTGGAAGCGGCAATGCATGAAGTGCGGTAAAGAAATGCAAACAACGTACGCTCCCGACCGACCCGAGATCATCTATTGCGAGGAGTGTTATTTGAAAGAGGTCTATTGAGTCATGTCCTGTAGCGGAAGATCGCGATCTTCCGCTACGATAAAATGGTGCAGCTTCCCTGCCGCAATCCTTGGTGCAAGCAGTCCTTCGATGTCCATCCCGATGAGGAGGAGTTTCTTCGCAAGATGACATTCACGTTCGGTGCGACGAAGATCCATCTGCCGCTTCCCGTCTACTGCCCCGACTGCCGGCTGAAAATTCGCACATGCCACAGGAACGAATGGCACTTCTACCGCAGGACGGCAACGCTCACCGGCAAAGAGATGATTTCCATCTATGACGAGAAGCCCCTTTGGGGATCCAAAGACGCCGTGTACACGCATGACGAGTGGAATGATGACCGACGTGATTTCATCGAGCACGGTCGTCCGTACGATTTCTCACAACCGTTCTTCCCGCAGTTTGCGGCGCTCCACAAAGCGGTCCCGCGCCTGGGATCCATGCTCATGGGCAACGAGAACTGTGACTATACGGCCGGCACGGGATACTGCAAAGATTGCTACCTCATCAACTCATCCGAGTACTGCGAACGATGCTACTACGGCAAACTGTTCCAGAGTTCCCGGGACAGCGTGGATTGCTCGTACCTTTACAATAGCGAGCTCTGCTACGAGTGCCTCTCCGTCTTCAAGTCCTACGGACTCGATTTCGTCGCCTTTGCGCAGAACTGCAGAGACTGTTCCTTTTCTTGGAATTTAAGCGGCTGCAGCAACTGTTGCCTCTGCAGCAATCTCCGGCAGAAGCAGTACTACTTCCTCAACGAACCGCTTTCAAAAGAGGAGTACGAGCGCCGCATCGCGGAGTTTCGGGGGTCGGCTTCAGCCACGGAGGCAATGCGGAAACGCTGGATGCAGCTCTTTGCGAAGATGATTCACCGCTCTGCAAATATCGTTTCGAGCGAGCGCTGCACGGGTGATTTCATTGAGAATTCCAAAGATTGCATCGACTGCTATGACATGAATGAGAGTCAGGACTGCCGCAACGTCATCGTCGGCGTACAAGTGAAGGATTGCTACGACTGTTCCAACATGTATATCAAACCGGAGCTCTGCTACGACACGCTCGGCACGCTGGAGGTCTATCACTGCGTGTACTGTCTTTTCATCTTCCATTGCCGGGATCTTCTCTACTGCGAGTACTGTTACTTCTGCAAGGACTGCTTCGGGTGCGTGGGGCTGAAACGCAAACAGTACTGCGTTTTCAACGTGCAGTATACGAAGGAGGAATACGAATCGCTCGTGCCCCGCATCGTCGAGCACATGAAAGGGACGGGGGAATGGGGCCTGTACTTTCCTCCGTCTCTCTCACCGTTCGGGTACAACGAATCACTCGCGTACGAATATTTGCCGCTCACGAAGGAAGGAGCGCAAGCTCGGGGCTTCTACTGGAGAGATATCGAGGAAAAGAAGCTGACTGTTTCCAAAACCATTTCCGCAGATACGCTCCCTGATCGGATTGAGGATGTTCACGATGACGTCGTGGATTGGGCGATTCTCTGCGAGAGAACAGGCCGTCCCTTCAGGATTCTGAAGCAGGAGCTCGATTTCTACCGTCGACAGAAGATTCCTGTGCCGCGTCTCCACCCCGATGAACGCTACGACCGTCGTCTTGCACTCCGCAATCCCCGCAAGCTCTGGAAAAGAGCGTGCATGAAATGCCAGAAAGAAATACAGACAACGTACGCTCCCGACCGACCCGAGATCGTCTATTGTGAGGAGTGCTATTTGAAGGAAGTCTATTGAAATTTTCCTCACCCCCAGCCCCTCTCCCCCCATCCCGACATCCGTAGGGAGAGAGGAGAGCCGCATCGCGTATTTCATTGAGCACTGTTGGCAATGCATGAAGCACTTGATCGTTCTTGAAGCGTATCATTCGGTATCCCCGGCTTCGAAGCTCGTTCTCCCGCTCATGATCATACGATTTTTGCCTTTCATGAATCGGACCATCGAGTTCGATGATCAGCTGTTTTTCGACGCACAGAAAATCAACAACAAACCAACTGATTGGTACCTGGCGACGGAACTTCATGCTGTCACACTTCTTTCCGCGTAGCGCGTTCCAGAGCAAAGATTCTGCCTTCGTCATTCTACTGCGGAGCTTCATCGCGTAGAGCAGCTTTCTCCGTTTTTGCTGGCGGTGCGTTTCTTCATGCATAGCGCGTAGCGATAGGATTATTTGTATCTCGGATCAATCTTCCCCCTCCCCGTGGAGGAAACATCGTGGGATGAGCGGGGAGGGGGGAAGGGGGGTGGGGCAATTCCAGCAGGCTGCGAAAACTATTTACAAAAGAGCAAAAATACTGAAGAATATGGCTTAAATGGCTAATCTCCGTTACCTCCACATCGTGGTCCCCCAGGGGAAGAAGGAGAACAGGAAACTGGAGTCCAAATTCCAGGATCTGCTCGTGAGCCTTCGCAATACCGTCACGGAGGAGCGGTTTTCGTTCGAGTACTTCGGTTACGAGCAGTACACGTACTTCTATGTGGTCATGGATGAGAAGTACAAGGAGACGATCGAAGGTTTGATCTACGCCAGTTTCCCCGACGCCGAGATCCGCGAAACCAAGGATTACACGGAACTGATGCATCCCGAGAAGCACCACCTTGCCGGGTGCGAGCTCACGCTCAAAGAGCGGGACGTGTATCCCGTGAAGATGTATGACAAGTTCGAAGAGGACTCGATGTCGCGCCTTTTCTCGGTGCTCTCGAAGATCGACAGCGGCGAGCAGGTCTGGGTGCAGATCATCGTGGAGCCGCATGCCGACGATGCTCTCTACCACTTCCGCCGGAGCTGGCGGTTCAAGTTCGCGAACCTGAAGAAGTACTTCTCCGTGCGCGACCGGTTGCGCAAGGAGGGTCGCAAAGGTATTCAGTCCGTCCGCTATGAGGCGGCCAGGCAGAAGGAGCAGACGAAGCCTTTCAGGGTATCCATCCGCTGCGCGTACTTGAGCAAGAGTGATGAGGAAGCCAGCCGCAAGCTCGAAGCAGTGAAGAACAGCTTCTACCATTTCAATGATTCGGATATCAACGGGTTTGTCTCCTCCAAAGACATGAATGTGGCGTCATTCCTCCGTCGGTACCGTGAGCGATGGCATGCGAGCACATACATTCTGAGCGCGACGGAGGTCGCCACGCTCTACCATCTGCCGAATGCGGACTACGTGCACCACATCGTCCACGTGCTCGCGCGCAAATCAGATCCTCCGCAGGATCTGCCGCGTGCCGGCGAGAAGGAGGTGAGCACGTTCGGCATCACGAACTACCACAACAATTTCGTGAAGTTCGGCGTGCGCCTGGAGGATCGCCGGCGCCACCTGTACGTGGTGGGGAAGTCCGGTGTGGGAAAGTCAAAGCTCCTGGAGCTCCTCATTAAAGAGGATTTGGAGTGTGGCAGGGGAGTGGCGGTGCTCGATCCGCACGGGGATCTGGTCGACTGCGTGCTCCGGCACGTGCCGAAGAGCCGTATCAACGACGTAATCCTCTTCGATCCGGGGGACACGGAGTTCCCCATCGCTTTCAACCCGCTCGCGAAGGTGGATGAGGCCTACAAGATGCAGCTTACCATCGGGTTCCTTGATATCTTTAAAAAGCTCTTCGGGGACAACTGGTCGTATCGTCTTGAGCACGTTCTCCGCTACACCACGTTGGCGCTCCTCGACAGCCCAAATACCACGGTGCTCTCTATCTTAAAGATGCTCAATGACAAGAACTACCGTCAGAAGATCGTGGCGCGCATTCAGGATAACGTCGTGAAGAGCTTCTGGGTTTCGGAATTCGCCGCGTGGAGCGAAAAGTTCGATGCCGAGGCCATCACGCCGCTCCTCAACAAAGTCGGCCAGTTCGTGGCCACGAACATGATCCGCAACATCATCGGCCAGCCCACGACACGGTTCGACATCCGTGATGTCATGGATAACAAGAAAATTCTGCTCATGAAGGTTTCCAAAGGTCTCCTCGGAGAGGAAAACTCGTCACTCCTCGGTTCCATGATCATCACGAAGATGTATCAGGCGGCGATGAGTCGGGCGAGCGTAGAGGAGGAGAAGCGGTCGGACTTCTACTTCTACGTCGATGAGTTCCAGAACTTCGCGACCGATACGTTCTACGAGATTCTCTCCGAGGCCCGCAAGTACCATCTCAATCTCACCATTGCCCACCAGTACATGGGGCAGCTCTCTTCGCGGATCCGGCAGACGGTCTTCGGCAACGTGGGTTCCATGATCAGTTTCCGCGTGGGCGCGGAGGATGCTGTTGTGCTCGAGAAGGAGTACGAGCCGATCTTCAAGGAACGTGACATCATCAACCTGGGTGTGCGCGAGTTCTACGTGAAGATGTCGGTGAAGGGCGAGATTCGCGAGGCCTTTTCAGGTCGCACGGTCGATGTACCGAAGCCCAAGGATGACCACACGCAAGAGATCATCGCCCTCTCGCGCAAGAAGTACTGCCAGCCGAAGAAGAACGTGGAGGAGATGCTCAAGAAGTGGGATGAAGCGGCTGCAGCGCCTCCAGAGGAGGATGAGATTTCGTCTATTGAGGAGAAGTTCGAAGAGCCGATTATTTAGGGTTAGGGATTAGGGTTAGGGATTAGGGTTAGGGTTAGGGAAGTGATAGTCATGCTTGCGCGTGAGAGAACATTGATTTTTTGTGAAAAAATAGTATAATATGCATAACACCACATACGCACACCCATGCCCGACAATTTTCTTCAGCCGGATTGCAGTCTGACGGAGCTTCAGGGCTCCACGCATGCAGCGCTGAAGCATGTATTGTCGGCTGTTCCCGCACCGAAGAGAGGCGGCAGGGGTTCGTTCACTCTCTTGGCACTCACAGGATTGCTGATGTTCGGATTCGGAGCTTCGTTTTCTTATTTTCAACATGGGAAGAGTGTTCCGGTTTTTGCGCGGCAGGCTCCCGAAGGTTTCGATCGTGAAACCTTGAATCCGCGTCGCATGGAGCAGAAGGTGGAAGAGAGGGAGGAGGAGCGGGCGCAGCACGCCGCGCCGCCTGAGCAACAGCCCGTTGAAGTTCCTGTCTCTTCCTCTTCAGAATCAAGCATGCCGAAGGAGCAGTCTGCGCCTCTCCTCGAAATTATTCCTGCTGAACCGGTGCCCGTGCCTCCTGCCGAGGAGCCCACGGAGCCCGTTGTACCTCCGGCGGCAGAGGAACTGCCTTCCGCGAGCGGAGAAACGATCCTGCCAGAAGTGCCGGCGGTTCCCGTTCCTCCTTCTGGCCTGTCTCTTCCTCCGCAGGAGATCGGCGTCTTCTTTACGCAAGGGAGCGTGAAGAATGAAAAGTACTTCCTCGAAACTCTTGATCGTCTCAGTGCGCTGACCGGGTCCGCGCTCATCTTCAACGTGAAGGCGGGGACCGTGCACTTCGCCGCAGCCGCGCCCATGGCCAATGAGCTCGATCTCGTACAACCGTCGTATGACCTGCCCGAGGTGATCCGTCAGGCGCGCGAGCGCGGCGTCACGACGATCGCCCGCTTCGTTTCGCTCAAAGATCCCAACCTCGCGCAGGAGCTGCCCGAGACGCAAATCAAAAATCCCAAGACGGGTCGCAGTGCCGGCAATGTCTGGGTTGATCCCGGTGATCCGACGGTGATCCGCTACAACGAACAGATCCTTGCCGATCTCGTTTCGGCAGGCATCGACGAGATCAACCTGGATTACATCCGCTACCCCACGGAGTACGCGCAGGCTTCCATCGGACTCAAGGGCAGCGAAAAAGCAGATCGCATTGAGGCGTTCCTCACGATGGCGCGCCGCGTGATTGACGAGCACGGGTCCAAGACCAAGCTCGGGATTTCAACCTACGCGATCCTCGGCTGGAACTTTCCCGTGAACTTCGAACCGCTTGGCCAGGATATCGCACGCTTCGCGCCGCTCGTGGACGTCATCTCGCCCATGGCGTACCCGGCCACGTTCGCGCAGGGCGCCTACTACAATCCCCAAAAGCATCCGCGCAGTCGCATGTACTACCTGGTGTACCGCACGCTCACGGGGTACCGAGAACTTCTCGGGGATCAGGCCTACAAGCTTCGTCCGTGGATTCAGGGGTACGGCATCACCCAGAAGAATCTTCGTGACGAAATTGATGCCGTATTCGATTCCGGCTCTTGCGGATTCACCATCTGGAACGCCAGTAATGAGTACGGAATCTTCATGAAGATGCTGCCGGAGGTGCGCCGGCCAGAGCACTGTCTGCGATCGTTGTGAACTGTCGGTGAACTATTTGACTGCAGTGCAGGTCTTCTTATAATGCGGCATCTTCTTCCCCTTCTTCCCTATGTCGTTCGAAGACGAGATGGATGTTCTTCCTGAGGAGCACGATGGCGTTCAGTCATCCTGCGATGCCACCGATGGCATGACTCCCGCAGAGGCGGTTGCTGCAATACAACGGGAAAGTCTCGATAACTATCTGCAGTTCGGTTTGCCGTATGATCCGGATGATCCGGATATTCCGCGTGTTCAGAGGCAAGGTTGATCTTCTCGATGTAAGATCTCTGCATGTCACTGTCCTCTTTCCGTTTACTTTTTAAAGACGATTCCCTGCTCGCCGTGAATAAGCTGAGCGGTGAGCTCGTTGTGGCTGGAGCTGGCACTTCAGAAAAGCTCTCTCTCCTCGATTTTCTGCGCAAGGAGTATCCGGGGCTTAAACCTCTGCATCGCCTCGATTTCGAGACATCCGGTGTTGTCGTCTTCGCGCGGACGAAGCAGGTCGCCGAGGCGGTGGTCACTTCAAAGTTCAATGGATGGAAGAAGACGTACCTGACACTCGTCTCCGGGCGCATGCCGCGTCAGGAAGGCGTCATCCGTACTCCGTTGCCCGCCCGCGGAAAGGGGGTGATTCCCGCTCTGACCACCTACCGCGTGCTCGGCGTCTTCGCCAATTCCTGCCTGGTTGAGGCGGATATCGAGACGGGACGGCACCACCAGATTCGTCGCCACTTCGCCTCTATCGGTCATCCTCTGCTCCTGGATGAAGAGTACGGAAATAAGGGCATCAATCGGGTCTTCACGCGCGAGTTTCACCTGCGGCGGTTCTTTCTGCATGCCGCCAAACTCTCATTCCCGCATCCGGTGACCGGAAAAACGCTTACGATTGAGGCGCCGCTGCCGAGGGTGTTTGAAGGGGTGTTGAAGCAGTTGCGGAAGTTGTAAGAGAACTGCATGTGAGGACTTCGTCTTTTCCTGCCCTTCTCTGCTACACTTCCTCCATGAGAGTCCTCTCCGGTATCCAGCCCTCCGGCTCACTCCATCTCGGCAATTACTTCGGTTCCATCAAGCCCAATCTGGAGTGGCTGCAGAAATCCGATGAGAGTTTTTTCTTCATTGCAGACCTGCACGCGCTCACGACCATGCAGAATGCGGCCAAATTGAAGCAAGCACGCGAGGATATCGTCCTCGACTACCTTGCCTGCGGATTCGACCCCGAGAAGGCCGTGATCTTCGAGCAGTCCAGGATTCCCGAACACACAGAGCTCCTCTGGATCCTCTCCACCGTGACGCCCATGGGGCTCTTGGAGCGGGCTGTGAGTTACAAGGACAAGGTTCAGCAGGGGATTGCCGCTTCCGCCGGTCTCTTCACGTATCCCGTGCTCATGGCTGCCGATATTCTGCTCTATCAGACAAATATCGTTCCGGTCGGGCGCGATCAGAAGCAGCACGTCGAGATCGCCCGCGACATTGCGACCAAGTTCAATCGCACGTTCGACGAGGTCTTCACGCTTCCGGAGTCTTTCATCCGCGCGGAGGCGGCGGTCGTTCCGGGAACGGACGGACGCAAGATGAGCAAGAGCTACGGCAATACGATTCCGCTCTTTGCCGAGGAGAGCGTTCTCAAGAAGGCGATCATGGGCATCCAGACCGATTCGAAGGGAATGAACGATCCCAAAGATCCCGACACGTGTCCCATCTTCCAGATTCACCGGCTTTTCCTCGATAAGAAAGAAGCAGAGACACTGGCCGGTGAGTACCGCTCCGGCTTGAGTTACGCTGATGCCAAGAAGCGTCTGTTCGAGCAGGTGATGGATGCACTCCGGCCGCTCCGCACACGCAGGGCTGCCCTCAAACCCAAGGAAGTTGCCCATGTGTTGGAGCAGGGGAATGCACATGCACGCAGTCTCGCCGAAGAAACCATGCAAAAGGTGCGAAAAGCCGTAGGATTGCGGTAAAAGCGGAGTTTTGCTATAATGGATTGATTCCTCCACACACCAATATGAAGCGCAGCAGACTCTCCGTGTACCTGTCGACCGGCGTCCTCACCGTTGCCATTGCCGTTCCGATGGCAACGGCCTTCCTCAGTGACGGGCATTACAGCCAGACGCTGCAGGATCAGGCATTCGGGAACCAAACAGAACTCAAGGCGACGCGTCGTGCGCTTTCGCGTCTCAATGAGCGCTGTGTCAGGGAAATCGAGAAGTCCAGTGCTGTCTGTGAGGCCTATACGATCGTGCAGAACGAATGCATTGCACGACAGAGTCAGTACTACGAGAACACGGGGTGCCCTACGATCAATGACATGGCGCGTATCGCAAACGTGCAGAGTGCCATCGAGATGAAGCAGCCGATTCCCGCCATTGGAAAGGAAGGTTCTTCTTCCTCGACGACCCATGCGGCTGCTGCGGGAGATCTTACCATTCAGGATCTGGAACCCAGCGAACGAATGGCCATGCGGCGCGCTGTTCGCATCAGGTACTGCTCCAAGAAACTCCCGCAGGCGATGTATCTGCTCTGCACGTCGCTCGTGGGAGAACAACTGCAAGATGTGGCTCCTACAGGACTTGGTAATGATCTGCAGCAAATCCGGACGACTCGTCGTACGTCACAGCCCTCCACGCTCAAGGATCGCATCGAGATGACGAAGCCTGTTGAAAGGTAAAGAAGGTAAGGGAAGTAAGGTAGGTAAGGAAGGTCAGGAAAGTGAAGAAAGTTTGGTGAGTGTTGCGTTATGATGAACGCATGCATCGCAAACTCGTTCTTGCATCGGCCAGTCCTCAGCGGCGTCAGCTACTCGAGGGGCTCGGTCTGCCGTTTGAAGTCTGCGTGACGGGGGTGGAGGACGAGAGCGACGTGACGCATCGCGATCCCGTGGAACGAGCGCAGTTCTTCGCGCGCCTGAAAGCTGAGCGCGCACACAGCATGCATCCCCATGCATGGATCATCGGCTGCGACACGCTTGTGGTGGCTGCTGACGGCACGCTCCTCGAAAAGCCAAGAGGCGCAGATGAGGCACGCGCCATGATTCAGTTACAGAGCGGCGGGACATCTCTCGTCTACTCCGGGCTCTGTGTCAGTAATCCGCAGGGCGAAGTGCAGGAGAGCATGTCAATGTCTTCGGTGATGTTCAAGCACCTCTCGCCTTCAGAGATCGACTGGTGGATCGGTACGCGGCTTTGGGAAGGGCGTTCCGGCTCGTTTCAGATCGACGGCTTAGGACAGCTGATGATCGAGCGGATCGAGGGGGACTGGTCTTCGATTGTTGGATTGCCGATATTTCTGCTGGGGCAGCTCTTGAAGAAAGCGGGGTGGTTGGATTTTCCTCCATCCCCCTGACCCCTTCCTCCACGAGAGGAAGGGGAGCGTCTTTTTTAGTAGTGCGACAAAATAACATGCGTTCCCCCTCTCTTGTGGAGAGGGGGGAAGGGGGAGGGGTTTGTTTCAAACTCATTCCTTAAACACAAATTGGCACAACTCCTCGAAGATCGGTTGCGTCGCAGCGACGCAGCGCACGCCGCCACGGGGGTTTTTGGGATCCATGAGCTCGGTGCGGAACTTGCCTCCAGCCTCTTCGATGAGCAGGCAGATGTACCCTTTCCATCATTGCTGGTCATTCGTGAGATCTTTGCCTTCGCCTACTTTCGTGAAGTCATCTCCCAGATTGCTGTCGTCTTCCTCGGGGAACGGAGGCTCGGGCGGGGGAGCCGGTTTCTTACCGTTGTTGTCATCGTCGTCTTGGAACATAGGGATGAGTGGGAAGATCCTCCTTCGCTCATTGAGTTTCGGAGGACAGGGAAGAAGAAGATTGAGGCGCAAGGGTTTGTGCTTCCGTGAGGAGAGCTGCGCAGGGAGAGAGAAGCGCGCCTGCTTCTGAGAACTTCTTACGCGATGCCTCCAATGTTTCTGCGCTACTGGCGGCTGCAAGCAGGGGCTCCGCAGTTTCATAACACTGAAGGGCGGAGAGGATTTTTTCCTGTACAGCAGGTTCAAACGTTCCTTCCTGTGTCAGAGTGTGGATGGAGATCAACAGCGCATTCAGCCACGTGAGGGCGGCATCGGCGCGAAAGCGGGCAGAAACCAGCCAGTAGGATGCACGGTACTGCGTGCGCAGATTGGTGCGTACATCCTGAAAGGCATCCAGCGTGGTGAAGACCTTGGCATCAATGGCATCAACGACCGGCTGGATGGCACTGAGGAGTCCGTCGATTGTCTGGAGCATCGTTGCCTTTGATTCGACGGGAATGCCCGGCCACAGGTTGATCACTTCCCGTTCGTTTGTGAGCGCGTCTCGTTCCAGAAGCAGCTGGCCGCGATAGCACTGCAGCGTCACCGGCAGCAGGGTGTCACGGTTCGCGTTGCGCACTTCATCGTGACACCGATCGATGTGTGCCGTCAGTTTGCCGTGTGCTTTCTGCCACTTCGTCACCCAGCTCTTCTGTACGAGAGCAAAGTCCGCCCACTGTGCGCCGAAAGAACCTGCACGTTCCCGGCGCTGTGCCCAGACATCCACGGTATTTCCACTTCCTGTTGTTGCAGAGCTCAACGAAGAGGCAGACTGTGCGTTGGCCATGGGCGTCAGGAAGCAGCATGCAAGAAGAGAGAGGATGATTGTACGAAGCCGCGGCGGAGCTGGAGGCGAGGACGGGCGCATGGGGGAGATCATAGCATAGGGAGCTTTTTAGGTTGTAGCTTCTTAGCTGGTTAGCTTGTTAGCTGGTTAGCTTGTTCGCCTGCTTAAGATTTGCAAGGAAACCAACAAGCCAAAAACCCAATAACCCAACAAGCTAAGAAGCTAATCCGCGCTCTTTTTCCACAAACTGCAGGACCGTTTCCACGAATGTTGCGTGGCTCCATGCGAGCGGGGCGACCGAGAGCGGCTCTCCTGTTATGGGGTGCATTTGTTCCGGGAGGATGCCCGTGCGGGAAGCTCTGTCCGCCGCCCACTCGAGGGTCTGTCTCGCCGGCTTCAGATCTTCCAGAGTTTTGGCCTGCGCGATGCGCCATTGCGCCTCCCAGAGCGTGGTGATGATCCAGGGATTACCCGGAATATCGGACGTGAGGGGGACTTTGGCGTGGTACATATCGTGCGTGAACCGCGCGAGCCCTCCGATAGGCGTGCGAACGGTGAGTGCCTGCTTCATCTGTTCCATGGTCGAGACGACGCGCGGATCGCCTGCGGGGAGGACGTTGAGCTTCCAGATTGCCGCGATGCTGGTGTCGATGGTGAGGTCCCGTTCGACCGTGCGTCCGTCCTTCCGGCGGATCATCTTCATGAAGCGTTTCTCCTTTTCATCGTAGAGGTGGAAGTGCAGTGCCTGCCGCGTTTCATCCGCGGCGGTATGGAATCGTTCGGAATGCGTGTGGTGACCCAGAATCTGGCAGATCTGCGCCGCCGCATGAAGGCCGGCGGCCACGGTCGCGACCGTGTAGGTGAAGATGCCGCGGTGCTCCTCCCACGGGTCGTAGCTGGGGAAGGGCAGCCCCGTCGCATCCTCGCGGAATTCCGTGAGAAACTGGCCGGCTTTCTTCACGAATTTCTCGTACATCTCCTGCAGGAATTCGAAATCCTGCACGCGCTCGAAGTGTTTCCAGAGCGCATAGATCACGAGTGCCGTTTCGTCTTCCTGAATGGGCATCTGCGCTTCGCCGTCGCGGTACCACGGGTGCCACGAGGATCCCAGCGAGCCGTCGGGGTTGTATTTGTGAAGCAGGTAGCCGTCGGGCGTCTGCACGCGCGCGCAGAATTCGAAGAAGCGCCGCGTCACCTCGTGCAGGTGCGCCTGATCCAGCGCGAGCGAAATGAAGGCGCCGTCCCGCGGCCACACGTACGTGTAGGTGTCGCGGTTGAACGCCATGATATCCGCATCGGCCGCCGCCACGATCCCGCCGGCGCTGTCCGCGTGCAGACGGATCAGAAGCAGACTCCTGCGGTAGAGGTCTACGATGCGCTCGCTCAGGCTCCCGAAGGACTGCTGCGCCATGTGGACGAGACTCTTCCAGTAGTTGTGACAGTTTGATTGCAGCCGCTGCTGTCCTTCCGTGACCACGATCTGGTGCAGGTTCACGACCTCCTCGAGGTTCCTGCCCATGCAGAGCCAGAGCGTCACGGTCGTTTCCCTGTTCGGGGGCAGGAGGGCATGGATCCCTACGGTCGAATCCACCGAACCCTGGTCGATGGTCGTGTTCGAGAGCGCACCGTCCTCCGCGTCCCGCCATGTTCCTTCGAAGCCCTGATAGTTGGCTTTTCCGATGCTGTAGCTGCCGATGCCGCATGTCCCCAGACGTTCCTTGCTGCGGAGGACAGACTGATACTCTCCCGTCCCCACGCGTCCGGTGAGGCTCGCATCCGGATCGCTCGTCTCGCCGCCGATCAGGAAATAGCGGGTCTGGCGGTAGTGGATGACGGTATTCGTGAACGGTTCGTAGAAGGCGGTATCCTTTTGCTTATCGCCGTAAATGAACAGATTGTGGTGGAAGTAGACGCGGATTTTTTTCGCAATGCCATCCAGGCTCCGGATGCGGAAGTTTCTTATGAGGATGTTGTAGAACGGGTGCACGAAATCTTCGGCGATGAGTTCGATGCCAAGATGTTCGTTCTTCAGTCTCGACTCGCCCACAAGGGAATCCATGCGGTACCGTGGTTCGACCGACCACGATGAGTCCGAAAACCACGCAAATCCGCGGCCTTCTACGAAGATGCCCGTGCGGTGCACGTTGCCGTAACCCGTGTGGTCCTCCATGCCCACATGAGGGAAGTACAGGTCGCGCATCTGCAGCCGATCGTCGAACGCGGCGAGCACCTGGCCGTTGCCGATGACGAGGGAGCGGGGCATTTTTAGGGATTAGGGATTGGGGATTGGGACTTAGGACGGTTGCTGTGTGCTGTGTGCTGTTTGTTTGAGACGTCCCGTCGGGATGTCTTTATGTTTTTGGTTGAGGCGTCCCGCCGGGACGCCTTTACGGGTTCCACGCGCATTTTCAGATCACAGAGCGCATGACTGTAGCGACGATAGGCTTCATAGGGAGAGTCATAGGGACTGAAGTACTTGTGCACGTCGCCGTCGTTCCAGTACTTGGTGCACATGTAGTAGAAGTGGTCGGATGTTTGCAATTTGCGCCATATGCGGAGGAGATCGGGATTTCCCGTGGCTTTCACCAGCGGCCCCAGAGCATGGATGGCCTTGAGCGCGGAGGTTTGGATCTGATTGCCCTGCCATGCCGAGAGATCGCGTTCGGTGTCGGCCCATGAGATGACATTATGTGCGTCGTAGACAGGGGCATCGGTGTGTTTCCAGGCATTGATCACCTGAGAGGGTGTGGCGCACGTGATGCCGCGTTCCTGCCAGATGTGAGGGAGCGTTGCGAGGAATTCGAAGATGCCGGTGTCTTCCCACTGGTGTTCGCCGAAGGTTTCGTAATCCATGAACAAGTTCACGCTGTGTCCGCCGCCGCCGAGCAGCCAGTCGGTGAAGTTTTCCGCATTGAGCGGGAAGCCCACCCAACTTTTGTCCGAGAAGCGGAAAGCCACATCGTCGGAGAGACGATAGTTCTTGAGCAGGACGGAAATATTTTCCGATCTCTGCGGCAGCGGGCGGTGCCGGGCAATGAGCATTTCCTTCCTGCGTGGAAGACGGAACCGCGGAGGCGTATAGGGCAGATTCGCGCTTCGCCCCTGCAGGAGATGATCGGTGCCTTCGGCGAGAATGCCCTTGAATCCCATCAGTCGCGCCGTCTGGGCCAGCTCATTCGAGTAGATGAGTTCCGTATTCCGGAAGACTGTCGGGGTCATCCCGAACAGATCCTCGATCTTGCGGATGTGCAGCGTGGTCTGCTCGCAGAATTCCTCCGTATCCTGAATGGATGAGAGCGAGTGATAGTATGTTTCGGCGAGGAATTCCACTCTGCCCGTCTTGGCGAGGCGCTGAAAACTCTCGAGGACATCCTGTCCGTACTCCTCGCACTGATCCAAAAAGACGCCCGAGAGCGAGTAGGCGATTTGGAAATCCGGATACTGCTGCAGCAGTGAGAGCATCAGGCGGTTCGCCGGCAGGTAACACTTTTCGGCGACCTTGCGGAAGACCGAACGGTTCTTGTCGTGGTCAAAGTAGTCCATGGTTTTTCCCTTCCCGATTTCCGTGATCCGAAGATCGCGGAGTCGGTACGGCTGATGGATCTGGAAGTAGAGGCAGATGCGGGGAGGCATTTTATTGAGGGTTAGGGGTTAGGGTTAGGATTAGGGCGTAGGGGGATTAGGAATGGAGCAGATTTTTGTAAATCGAGACGACTTTGTCTGCCTGGTTCTCCCACGTCAGACGCTGCAGCACGCGCGGGGCTTCGGCTGTCAGTTGAGAGGCAAGCGGTGTCTCGCGGAGGATCGTGAGTACGCAGTCCGCCATTTTTTCGGTATCCCAGAAATCCACCTTGAAGGCGTGTCCGATCACTTCGCTCGCCCCGGATTGCTTACTCAGGATGACAGGAGTTCCTTGGGCGATTGCTTCCAGTGCCACGAGTCCGAAGGGCTCCGAGAGCGACGGCATCACGAAACAACTTGCCTGCGTGTAGAGTTTTCGCGCCTCGTCGCTCGAAACTTTCCCTGCGAAGACGATGCAATCCTGCAGTCCGAGTTTGACTGCCTGATGGACGAGAGAGGGGAACATGTGGCCGTCTCCCGCGATAACGAACTGCACGTCCGGATCGTGCCGGTGCACCATGGATGCCATTTCCAGGAAGTGCATCGGGCCTTTTTGAATCGTGAGGCGTCCGAGGAAGAGCACCATCGGGTTTTTCTTTCCGGACATGGGTGTGATCTGTGTCGGCGCCGTATCGGCGTGATAAGTTTCGTCACTGCCGTTGTGCACGACGGAAATCTTATCCGGATTGATTCCGTAATGCTGCACCAGGATATTTTTTGTGTAATTACTCACGGCGATGACGTGATCCGCCTGTTCAAATGCCCACCGCTCGCGTCCGTAGATCCACTCGTTGGGATGGAAATGCGTGCGATCCAGTTCCGTAGCGTGGATGTGTGTGACGAGGGGCTTGCCGTGGTGGCGCGCCGAACGGAGTCCCGCTTCGTAGGTCATCCAATCGTGCGCATGCACGATGTCGGGCTGAAGATGCTTCGTCACTTCAACACTTGTTTCGGTGAACACATGGACGGCATGGCCGAGGTCTGCGCCGTAGATCTGCGCCGTTTCACGCGGGATGGACTGGATGCGCTGTGCGTAGAGCTCGGCGGAATCGTAGGGGAGCAGGAGACTGGCGACCCGGATCTTCTGGATGTGATGCTCCTGTGGGCAGAGGATGTCGATTTGATCTTCCGATCCGTCGGCGGCGAACGGCAGCACCAGTGTGACCTTCACATTCTGGTTCACGAGTCCCCGAATGAGTCCCTGGCAGGCCACGCCAAGCCCACCCAGGTGACGCGGGGGGTATTCCCAGCCGAACATAAGTGAATGGAATGACATGGATGTTTGTTTCTTCGCGCACGCACGCGAATAATCTCATGATTATACCACAATCTCCCTTCGGGCTGAATGGTGTGAGCGTTGCATGAACTCAAAATGATGGTGTGGACTTCTAGGCTTTCGCAAGCTCCAAAACATGGCCCTTGATGACCTGCAGTACGGCGTCCAAATCCTCATTGACAAGGACAAAATCGAACAGGTGCGCGGCGCGTGTGAAGTAGTCCAAATCCGCCTGGGCATTGAGCAGCCGCTCCTCGATCTGAGCGTCGGTTTCGCGACCTCGGGCACGCATGCGGTGCAGCAGGTGGCTGAGCATGGCGCGCTTGCTCTCGCCCGGCGGCAGCAGTCCGAACGAGAGGATGGAGCGACGTCCATAGTGCCCGGCAAGTCCCTGCAGCAGATGCATTTCCGTCACCACGACCGGCAGCTTGCCCTGCTCCCAAATTGCCAGAATATCTGCTTTGCGATATCCGTAGGAGCGTTGTTCTGAGTCCGAGGGCAGATGTGTCCATGCGACGAGTGCTCCGCCCTTCTCCATTCGCTCAAATTCTTTTGGAGTGACATAGTCGTACTCCTGATCATCACCTTCCTTCGGAGAACGGCTCGTGACGATGGGTACTTTGGTTGTGAAATCGCTGAGCATTTTCGTCAGGAGCAGCGAGACCGTGGTCTTGCCCACGCCCGACGGACCCGTGAGCGCGAGGATGTATCCGGGGAATTTCTTTGTTTCAGATTCCGGTTCGCGCACACGCTCCGTGAGTTCGTAGGCGATTTCGTACAGGCGCAATCCCTCTGCGTTCACGCGGCTCAAGTGCATGCGCGGAATCACCATCTGCCCGATCTTCGGTTCCATGACTCCTGCGAGTGTTCCAAGGACACGCTGCCCATCCATGAGTTCGATAAGCCCGATCAGGCGCGGGCGATCCGGAAATCCCTTGGGCGGATGGGTGACGGTGGTGAAGGAGAGCAACGTGCCTGGAAGCATGCGGTTTTTTTGGCGGGCCAGGGAGCGCGCAGTGACGGCGGGGGAGTCAGGAGTATGCATGGTTTTGGGGAATAGATGATGCTTTTCTTGTCTTTTGCCCCCTCACCCTACCCTCTCCCCCCTCCGGGTGGAGAGGAGACATGGAATCGAACAGAGGCAGTTGGTAATAGCGAAGGAGCCGGAGATTGAAGGTGTTGTTCAATCGCATTATTTATGGGGAGTGATGCAGAATGTGGATACAGCATGTGGCGCCAACGCCGCCAAAGTTGTGGGCGAGACCGAAACGTTTACCGGAGTTCTGCAGTTGCTTACTGACATCGATGATCTGTTTAATGCCCGTTGCCGCGACCGGATGTCCGCAGGCCTTCAGTCCTCCGCTGGCATTCACGGTCATGGATTGCAATTTCTCATACCATTGAATTCCCTCGCCGGGTTCCGCAAACCCCATGTCCTCCAGCGCAATGACCGCGGCAATCGAGAAACAGTCATGCAGTTCAACGTGCGCGATATCGCTCGTCGAGATATTTGCCTCATCCAGCGCGCGCTCAACAGCATCCTTGGTGGCGGCGAAGGAGGTGAGCGTGGGTCGGTCAGTGATGCTCACGGAATCGGTGCTCGTCTGAGAGGCAGCGATGCGGATAGGGGAGCGGTGTTTTGTCGAGAGGATGCAGGCGGCTGCTCCGTCGCTCACCGGGGAACAATCAAGGAGTCGCAGGGGATCCGCCACGATCGTGCTCGCGCCGATCTGATCCGGTCTGATTTCCTGCCGGAACTGCGCGAAGGGATTTTTAAGGGCATTGAGGTGGTGCCGCGCACTTACGAGGTTGAGTTGGTCACGGGTGAGGCCGTACTCGTGCATGTACCGGCGCGCGACGAGCCCGAAAATGCCGGGGAAGGTGAGGCCGCAAGGAGCATCTTTCTCGCTGTCTGCCGCGCCCATGAGCGCGGTTTGGATTTCGTCGCCGGAGGCATCGGTCATCTTTTCAGCTCCCACCACGAGCACGGTCTCGGCGCGTCCGCTCTCGAGTAAAGCGCAGGCAGTGTGTACCGCAATCGATCCCGAAGCGCAGGCTGCCTCCACGCGGATGGCGGGAGGGTGATGGGGGAGCAGGGAGGAGGCGATTGCGCCCAGATGTGCCTGACCGTTCACTACTTCTCCGAGCATGTTGGCCACGATGATGAAGTCGATATCCAGTGCTGAGCAGGGGGCGGACGTAATGGCGCTATCCACTGCCTCCTCGATGAGGGTGAAGAGGCTCTTGCCCCACCATTCCCCGAATGTGGTCTGGCCGATTCCAATAAGCGAGATGTTCTTTTGCATGGAATGTCTGAAGGATTCTACATGTTCTTCTTTCTTCACGAAACCGCTGTTTTCTCCGTATTTCTGCGGTACTCTCCGTAGGAAATGTAGCGAAGTTTTCGCTCATCTACGGGCAGAACGGGGCCATCGCGGAGCATCGTGAGCAGGAAGGCGTCAGCCCCCGCACCCGATCCGTACGAAACGAGCAGGATCTTCTGATGTTTCTTCGCCTGTTTCAGCACGTACACGAGTCCGAGCAGAGAGCAGGCGCTGTAGGTGTTGCCGATCTGAGGCACGATGAATCCGGTCTGCATCTGCTCCTTTGAGATCTTGAATTCCTTGGCGATCTTGTTCGGAAACTTGGCGTTTGGCATGTGCAGCACGACGTGATCGACGTCACTCAATTTCGTTTTCGTGATGTCGAGGATTCCGGTGAGAGCCTGGCGCACGTGCAGGAAGTAGCCCGGTTCCCCCGTGAAGCGCCCCGCGTGGGCGGGATAGGGAGCATCCGCGGTACGCCAGAAGTCGGGAGTGTCGGTCGTGAAGGAAATGGTGTGTTCGATGCGGCAGATGGCGTGTTCGGAGGTGTCTGATCCGACCACAATCGCCGCCGCTCCCGCGGCTGCGGTGTATTCCAGTGCGTCACCGGGTTTCGATTGCGCTTTGTCCGTACCGATGGCCATTCCATAGGTGATCTGTCCGCTGCGGACGAAGGCATCCACGATCTGCAGTCCGGCCGTACCCGCCTTGCAGGCGAATTCCAGGTCCGCGCAGAACGAGAACGGGTGCAGGTCGAGGGCGGCGGCCAGCATGCCGCTTGTGGGTTTGACCGCGTAGGGGTGAGATTCGGAACCGGCGAAGATCGCCGAGATTTCCGAAGAGCGGATGCCCGCCGTTGCGATGGCCTGCTTTCCGGCTTCGAACGCGAGCGTGAAGCTGTCTTCATCGGCTCCCGCGACTGCTTTTTCTTTCACGCCGAGTCCGCTCACGATTTCCTTCGGGTCACGCCCCCAATGCTTCGCGATTTCTTCGACCGTGATGCGATTACTGGGGATGTACATGCCGAAGCCGACGATGGCACTGTCGGTCGCGATCGACGTGCCGATGGCGGAGCGAGGAGAAGGCATTGGATGAAGTGAGTATACCTGTGTAGGTTCGCGTGTTGCGAAAAGTAAGCAGTATTCGGAATGCATCCCTAGCGCACGAAGCTTCGTGCGCTAGGATCGTTCAATACACTTCCCTCAGATAACATTCCTCGCAATACACAATTTCTGGTCGTTCGGGCGAGTAGGTGGTTTCGATCGGCTTGTTGCACTTTGCGCACTGGCGCTTCCAGATCCTGCGGGGATTCCTCATTGCTGTGCGCCGCTTGTGTCGCTCATCGGGATGCAGGTGCGGAACCGGCAGCCTCATTGTGCGGTAGAATGCCAATTCCTGCTTGGTAACCCGGAAGGGTCGTTTGGTTATCTCACACTCAATTGCCCAGTGAATGACGTCGTCGGGGATATCCGCAATGTTGTCGGGGAGTTTTTCGGCTGGGATGGTTTTCTTCACTTTGGGGATCTCATCCGTCCGGTCGCGCCACTCCCATCCCCGCATCTCAATCTCTCGTTGCGTCATGGGAAAGTGCTCCTGTGCGATCGTTTCGTTGTACGAGAATGGTGACAGCTCGGCAGGAAAGAACTCGCCCCATTCGCCGGTTTGCTGCATGTGTTCGATAATCTTCGGCACAAGTGTTTCGTAGTCCTCCTTTGAATACTGCTTGTTGAGGATGCAGTATTCCTGATTGTGGAGCCCCACGCAGCCAAAGCAGTGCTTGCATGTCTGACAGAAGAAGCTGTAGAGGATGTCACTCACTTCGTTCCTGCACAGTGCACTGAAGCACACGTTGTTCGCATTGATGCCCACCACCGAGCACTCGTAGCACATCTCCGCTTTAACACCGAATTGGTAGACATCATACAAATCACTATTTGGCCCATTGAATATTCTGTCTAAGAATTTTCCATCCCGTACATCCTTTATGTCATAGCTTTCGTGAACGTTCTGACAACGGTACAGGTGATCGCCCGAACAATTTTCGCATTGCCGGATCATTGTGGCGCGTCGGGGCATTTGGAGCAGGAAGCTTTCGAATTCTTTCCTCCATTCCTCGCGTGTTGCATGCGAGCCGTTCAGGATTGCCGCGCGCAGCTTTTCAAATTCTTGCTTGGAGGTTTTCTTATTGAAAATGCAAAACTCCGCGTTGCGGAGGTTGTGACAGGCGATGCAGTTCTTGCATCCGATGCAGTCATCGAGGAACAGCGAGTCGGCGCAGTTCTCGCAATCCTTGCAGGAGTACAAGTTGTAACATTTCTCACAATCGATGCATTCGTACTGTATTTCCGAATCGAATGAATTCAATACATCAACCGCGTTCTTGCTGAACTTCACGCCAAAGCCATACAGGCAATCCTCATTGCCGTTTGCATGGAATATCAAATAGCAGTTCTTATTGAATAACGCGTAGTTCGTGTACGTGCAGTTCTCGTCCGTGGATGGTTGCGCATGCAGACTGGGTATCGGAGCTCCCAGAAGCAATTCTGCAAATTGTTCGAAAAATGTCTTTTGAAAATCAAGAGGAAGACCTGCTTCATGCTGATCCCAAGAATCCTCCCACCACGCGTTGATGTCATACACTGTGAGCGGCTTATCCGGTGAGATGTTTGAAAGAATTTCTCTTCCGGTTCTGTCACAATTTCTCTTATGAAAGTTCATGATATTGTGCCAGACAAGTCTCCTCTGTCTCCTGCATGTGGGACACTGTGTCGGAGGGGGGATAGTGTATTTTCCCCCATTGAGGATGGGACTGACCTTGTCGTAGAACGCGAGGTCATCTTTGGTGACTTCGAAGGGTTGAGAGCACCAGGGATTTCTGCAGGTGGACTGCACGTAGCCAGTATGCCATAGAAACCCAGCGCACGAAGCTTCGTGCGCTGGGTTGTATTACCATTCTGAAAGATCAGTGACATCCCATCGTCCAGAAGCGGATGACCATGGATAATCTGCTGGCGCTTCGCAGATGCCTTGCCGTACTGGATTCAGGTGGATGTAACGCAAAGCTTCCCATGCATTGTCGACAAGACGGACATGGAATCGTCGTTGCCAGATCGGTTTTCCCACCTCAAAGCACACAGATCGCTTGAAGCAATACATGATTTTTGAGATGGAACCGTTTTCCGGAATATGGAGCAGTATGTGGCAGTGATCCGGCATGACGACAAATCCATGGAGAAAGAATGGATGATGCAATTGTGCACGGTACAGGCTTTCGATGACTTGACGTGCGCAAGCGGAATCCACGAAGATTCGCATGCGGTTACATGTGTTCGTTGTTACGAGCATCATCTGTCCGTTCTGAATAGGGTGCCGCTGGGTCATGGGTATCTATCATTCCTGTCCTATTCCAGCGCGGGAAGCTTCCCGCGCTGGAATGTTTGCGCTCATGACGTTTTTTGCTCTTAAAAAAGCCATTTTACCCGTTCTATCTCGCAATAGAACCACTCTCACTCTCACCGTGCCAGTTTTTTGTGCGAAGACGCAAGCGTTTGTGTCGCCTGTGCCGCGAGCAGACTCAATTCCCCGGCGAGGACGGCCGCGCCGATCGTTTCCGCGAGTTGCTGCGGTCGCCGCAGCGCGGGAAGCATCCCGCGTTGCGGTTTTAAGATGAGCGAAAGGCACTGATTTTGGGCAGGCAGAGCCGTTCCGCCGCCGCGAACGCCGACGAGGAGGGCGGGCAGGCGGACTTCTATTCGTATGCCTGCAAGTTTCTTCCCCATCCCCAACCCTTCCCCCGGAGGGGGAAGGGGGATCAAGGGACGCTCCTCCCCCACCGGGGGAGGAGATGGAGGTGGGGGAGAGGTCCACAAAGGCACGATTTTCGTATCCGCCAGCGATCCTTCCACCACGTGTGCGCCGTCCTGTCCCGTTGCCAGGTACAGAGCCGCGATCACGTTGGCCACATGCAAATTACTTCCGATGGCTCCTGCGAGTGCGGATCCGACGCGCAACTTGGCGTCCGCGACGGCGCACAACTGCTGCGGTGTCGTCTTCAACACATTCGCGATGATCGAAGAAGGAATATCCGCTTTCGCGGTGACTTCGTATCCCCGGCCGCGGTCGTGCGTGCGGCTGCTCGGCTTCTTGTCGCTGTCGACGTTTGCCGCAATGGTGATGAGATCGGCATCAAGCTCTTGAGCAAGGAAATTGCCGATGGCTTGTGCGGCGATCGTCGTCATGTTCATGCCCATGGCCTCCGAGGTGTCGCAGAAGATCGTGAGGAAGGTGTAGCCGTCGGACTCATCGAGATCGTAACGGAGAATTTTGAGATGTGCGCTCGTCGCCTCGCCGATACGTTTCCATTCTTGTTCCAGAGTTTTGATTGCGGAGGTGAACGTTTGTCCTTTCTTGTTTTTTGGCTTGAATACTAGCGATCGGGACATGCCATGGTAGACGGATTTTATCGAAACGCCTCCGCTTGTCGACAGAACTTTGCATCCGCGATTGACGCTCGCGACAAGTGCCGCCTCGGTTGTGGCAAGAGGAAGGAAGACGTTGGATTTTTCGCCGGAGCTGAAGGTAATCGCGAGCGGACCGGCGATGCCGACGGGGAGGGGAACAGAGCCGATCATCTGCTCGCAATTCTTCTCGTCGGCCTGACCGATTCGTCCGGCATCGGTGTGGAGGAGCGAAAGGTCCGTTACTGTTTCGTTCTCGACCCGCGCCCGCCGTTCGCGGCAGTGCTCTTCAGGATTCAGGCCGGCAGGAAGGGAACGGAGATCCATAGGGCCATTGTAATCTTTCCGCAGCGGAAGATCGCGATCTTCCGCTGCAGTTTTTTATCCGATCAGCGATGCACCAGATCCCACTTTCGTTTCGAAGATCGTGCATCCCTTCTGTGCATGGGCGAAGGAGAGAACGGCTGATCTGCCCTCTTCTGGACATACCAGGTGGACTGTTGGTCCCGCATCCATGGTGAAGAGCACTGGCAGATGCTCCTTCGTGCGTAATTCTTTAATGGCATCGACGATCCGATGCGTTTCCGCATTGAGGTACTGGAGCGGAGGCATCTGCGTCTGCATCACATGGTGCATGTCGAGGCAGTCTTCCTCCGTCACGCGCTGGAGTGCTTCAAAATCTTTTGTCCGGATCGCTTCGATGCACTCCCGCTGGCGGCGCGAGCGGATAGCTTGCACGCGCTCCGTATAGAAAGGGCTTGAATGAGACGAAGCGTGGCCCTCCGTGGATCCCACTTTCTTCTCTTCCATTGCAGGAATTGTCACGAAGTCGTACAGAGCCCAGTGATGTTCGTCGGCGATTTGCTCACTCCAGGAATTTTCTATCTCCATCCCGTTCCCTTCTTCGAGTGTTGAGAACCCTCCAAAGATGCTCCGTGCCGCCGAACCAGATCCGAGCCGGGCAAGGATACTCACCTGTTTGTTCGTGAGCTCCTTTTTTTCACGAATGAATCCGGCAATCGCTTTTGCGAGGCAGCTGAAGACGGCAGCGGAGGAGGCGAGACCGACTGCTGGCGGAATGTGTGAACGGACGGCGATTGCGATGGATTCCGAAAGCACATCCTCGGCGCCGATGGTTCCCAAATAGCGTCGCATGAGCGTAACGACTTTCCGAAAACGATCGATGTCTTTCTCTTTGAGTGTTTTCTCCGATCCATCGACGAGGAACGAGCGCACCGAAAATGTGTCCGCATCTTCCACGGTGATTTTCACTGTCGGCCGGTCCAGAGTCATCGAGAGGGAGGGGGCCATGGGCAGCCGGAGTTCATCATTGCGGTTGCCCCAGTACTTGATGAAGGCGATATTGGGCGTGGAAATGGCTTTGGAGCGCACAAAAAGTGAGGGAAACTCCTTTCAGAATAGTGGTTTTTTTCTATACTGCCAGACCCTTTTCCCATTTTCTCCTTTGCTGGATTTCAAAGAATTACTTGAGGCGGCGGCGAGGGTCAATGCAATCAAGGAGGATTTCGATGCGGTTGCATTCGCTCGTTCTCAAACGCTGCGTTTCCCTGCAGCGGAGCTTGAGAGAGCTCTCGAACCGAACATGTCGAAGGCAATGGCGACGAGAGGGATCAGTATGGATGTTCTCTTGGAGAGAGCCGGGGATGTTATCTGTTCGCACATGTTGCTCATTCAGACAGATACAGAGCGGCGCCTCATTCGCATTGTTTCAGATGCGGAAGGACTCATTGATCCCCTTCAGGTTCGATATTCAGATCTCCAAGTTGCGGTGGAACGGATGATTGGGACAGATTCGAGATTTGTTTTGAATCGTGAGCAGGAGGAGCTTTTCAGGAGTGGGGCGGGGGAGCATTTCGTTTCCCGTCTCATTCATGAAACTGCGATGAAGATTTTGGCAACGATTGGAAGCCCCGATCTCAATGAGGAGTGTGAAGCATGGCGCATGGCGAGGATTTTGACTAACGCTCAGCATTCACTTTCGCAGGCAACGGGTAATCAAGCTTCGGTCTCGGCAGATGAGGAAAAGGCTCGAGTTCAGATGGAGAATCTCGTCTCATGGTACAAAGAAAAACGCGGTATCATCATTGAAAAATTGAGGCAACTCATGGGAGCGCCAAAGTTTTCCTAGAGATGGAATAGCGGCAAAAATCCACGCGCATTCTTCCGAATGACCGGCAGGATGAGATCAGGATTCTTGTGGAGCGCGAGCACCGTTCCTCCGCCACCTGTCCTGCCGCCCGCTCCCAGCACTTTGGCCGCTCCGCCCAGCCGCTCGATCTCTTTGATGAGAATCTGCACGGGCTTCGGGACGACTCCCAGAGCCACTTGGGACCGGTGATGATCGCGGAAGACCGTACGGATGTCTTCGCCCTTCCGGAGCCTCTCCGTGCATTTCCCAATGTTAATCAGGGCTTGTTTCACACGAGGATCGTCTGTCCGCTCCTTCACCCACGAAACGAGCTCTGGTGTTGTTTGGTCGGGCGTGCCGGTATCCACCAGAAGTGCTCCCCTGAGCAGATGCGGGGACAGGGTGATGACTTGCGGCTCCTGCCCTTTTCTAAAGTAGAGCGGCCGTTCCTCCCAGATCACGGCGAAGTCGATGCCGCTGTGTCCCGGGTTCATCGCATCTTCGATCGCGAGGGCTTCGATACGCTTTCCCTGTCCGAGCAGACAGCGTGTGAGTGCGATCACGAGTGCGGTACTGGAACCCATGCCTTTCTTCAAGGGCAGCTGGTTACGGATCGTCAGCGTCCCGCGGAAGGAAGCGCTCTTTGCCTGTTCCACATGCAGGATGATCTTGCGCGCGTAGTCCTCCCATGCCTCCCCTCCGCTGATGCCCAGCCACTTGAGCGTGAGGTCACGACTTGCAGCGTTCTCCTCGAAGGTTGCCTGCATGGCGAGGGGAGCGGGAACGGCGATGCCGGGATGCCCAAACACAACCGCATACTCTCCGGTCAATATGATCTTCCCATGCGCAACGGAGGAATATTTCATAAATGAAAGTAGCCATCGCGAAGCGCGGGTCTCGCGGGTTCCCGCGCTGGAGCGATACCATAGAGGGAAAGGATGGTCCGTGGAAGGAAAACCGTAGGTTTGCCTTTCACGAAAGCATATTCGCCGGTGAGAATGATTTTGCCGTGTGCGACGGCGGTGTGCTTCATGGGAATGGAGTGTTTTGCATGCGAGGTGTCATGGTGAGCTCTGTCGAACCATGGCACCGGATCAGTGCGTGTCGTCCTTCGACAGGGCTCAGGATGACACGCATAGTGGTGACAACATTTTTCATCCTCCGAATCGTCGGGAACGCTTCGCGAAGCCGTCCACGGCATTTTTTAGATCATCCGTCGTGAAGTCCGGAAAGAACGTATCCAAAAAGACCCACTCGGCGTACGTACTCTGCCAGAGGAAGAAATTACTCGTCCGCTGCTCGCCGGAAGTGCGGATGATGAGATCGATGTCCGGAAGTTCGGGATGATCGAGGAAGGCACGAAGGAAATCCTGATCGTGCGTGTGTGCTGGTTGGCTTGTTCGGTTGTTGGCTTGTTCGGTTGTTGGCTTGCCTGCCCTGAGCGAAGTCGAAGGGTTGGCTTGTTGGGAACGGTAGCATGCTCGGAGGATTTCATCTTTGCCGCCGTAATCGAGGGCAATGTGCAGGGTGAAATCGGAGAAGTGTTTCGTCTCTTCCTCAATGGTCTGAATCAATGACGAGAGGGAAGCGGGGATGCGGTCTTTGCGTCCCGAATGGAGCAGGCGGATCTCTTTCTTCTGGAATGTGGGTCGCTCTTTCTCAAGGTAATTCTCCAGAAGCTTCATGAGTTTCGTGATTTCCTGCGGGTCGCGTTTCCAATTCTCAGTCGAGAAGCACCAGACCGTGACCACGGCGATGCGCGGATCGGCCTGGCACCAGTCGGTGATCGTGCGGAAGTTCTTGATCGCCTTTTCGTGGCCCTGCCAGGGATACCAGGCGCGCGACCGAGCCCAGCGGCGGTTACCGTCGGGGATGATGGCGATGTGAAGACCGGAGGATGAGGATGGTGCTGGAATCACGTCGGAGGAGTATTGATACATTGTTCTATGGTTACATTGTTCGCAAGCGAGAGTGGAGCCGGTGCAATATCAATTGAGCCATTTAACAATTTAATCATTTCGTTCCGTTTTTTTTAATAGTGTAGTTTTCGTGGCCATCGCATTGCCATGGGAAGAGCCAAGTGGAACCACGGCGCGTAGAGCAGAGGGTGCACATGCATGTCCTTTGTCAGCTCCTCGGTTGCGATCCATTTCGTCGCGGCTACTTCCTGTGGGTCTGGCTTGAGCGGCGGGTTCCCCTGGATGTTCCCGATGAGGATCGTGTCGTACTCGTACTCCGTGCCCCGTCCTGCGGGATCTTCGGCGCGGTAGACGAAGGAAGCTATTTCTTTCAGCGGGCAGGTGAAGCCGAGTTCCTGGTGGAGCCTTGTTTGAGCCGCATCGGGGAGCACTTCGCCTTCCCGCAAGTGACTGCAGCAGGTATTGGCCCATACAAGAGGGAAGAGAGTCTTCTCTTTGCTTCGTTGCTGAATCAGCAGTTCCTGACGGCCACCGCGGAAGACGAACACAGAAAAAGCGCGGTGCAACATGCCGGGCGATGCGTGCGCAGCTTCCCGCTCCGCCGTGCCCATCGGAGTACCGTCTTCGGTGACGAGGAGGATATTCGGCATCGGCTCCAGCATGAGTGAAACCAGCCCTGCATACAAGTTTAACGTCAATCGTTTCGCGCAGGTTTCTTCCTTACACTTCCGCCAATGCCGAGAGTCAACTCCTCCCGTCGGGTATGCCTATTCTCTTTTATACAATACTGTAACTAAAGCATGGGATTATTTTTTAAATCAGTGAAATCGATTAGTATTTTTGTTTTGGTTTGCTCGTTGTTTTTAAACAACGCCAGTTTTATCTTTGCGGAGTCGCCTGACCGCTACTGGATAGGCGGAACCGGAGATTGGACCGACACGGCGCATTGGTCGACGAGCACGGGTGGAAGCGGAGGGGCAAGCGTGCCCGATGGCACAGGAAGCGTGTATTTTGATTCAAACTCGGGTTCGGGCACTGTAACAATTAACACCGGAAGCGTGACAGTGGTTGATTTAAATGATTCATCCGCAAACATTGAAATTGCAACGAGCACGAATGGAATTACCGTGGCCGGCGACCTCACGGTGGATGGCACAATTTCCGGAGCAACCGCCATCGTACTTTCCGGTGCGTCAAAGACAATTTACGGCTCGGGCACGATTTCCGCCCCCATAACAATCAGCGATGACCACACAATAGACAGCACAGCCAGTATTGCTTTATCGGGCACTCTCGCAATTGCCGCAGGAAAAACTGTTACCAATAACGGAACGGCTACTGTTACAAATATGGGAAGCACCGGCGCATGGACGCAAGGGACGAATTCCACACTTAATTATTTAGCCAGTTCTATAACGCCCACGCTGACTGCAACAGCGAGCGGTAATACGGTAAACTTTAGAAGGAATTTAACCCAAAACGTTAAAGCTACCACCTATTATAATCTTGGTATTGGCGTTGGCGCTGCCTTAACTGCTGACCGTGTCTATACCCTTGCAGGCAATGTTACGGTTACCAATGTTCTTACTCTAGGCCAAACAGCCAATGCATTTGTTGTAACGCTTGCAGGAACAAATAAAATTATTGCTTTAACTGGCACAGATGCCAGCACAGGCGGCCAGCCTGTGGTGATTAATTCATTTGGTGGCAATCCTACGGGCGCTTTTAGCACCTCAACAAGCATTACCGTTATCTATAGGGGTGATGGCGCAACAACGATTGCGGGAACGAGCTATTATATGCTTAGAATTGCTTATCTCGCGACACCTACCGCAAATTGCACTTATACTCTTGGTGGTGATACTACTGTTACTTATGGCTTAACTTTAGGCCAGACAACGAATGCATATAGTGCAACACTTGATCCTTCAATTTATACTCTTACCTTGTCTCGCGCTACTGGCACGCCAGTGACAGTTTCTCAATATGATGGCGTTGATACCGGAGCGTTTAGTGTTACATCCGGCACAGTTAGTTACACTGGTACCGCGATCACCGTGGCTATGATGGATTACTATAATCTTAGTTTTACTGATGCTGCCAATGATTCCGCAGATTCAATATTCACTTTTGATAATGCCGGCACTATCACTGTCGCAGGATTGCTTACTATTAACGGCATTGATGATGATGACAGGGTAAATCTTGTTTCTGACAGTCCAGGCAATCAGTGGTCTTTATCTGCCAATGGCACTTTTGCCATTGATTATGCAGAGGTGACTGATTCAGACGCTTCCGGCGGTTTAACGCCCACATATACTGATCTTTTAGACGGCGGAAACACTGTTAATTGGGGGTTTGACACCACCCCTCCCGTCCCCTCCAGCTTCTCCCCCGCCTCCGCCTCCACCATCACCGATTCCACCCAGACCATCACCTTCACGACCGATGAGAACGCTACCTGCCGCCTCTCTCTCGACGGTGATGAAACGTACGCCCAGATGAGTGACGACACCCTCTGCTCCGGCGGAGGCACCCAGTCCCACTCCTGCGAAACCCCCAACCTCGGAAGTGATGGAACCAAGACCGTATACATCGCCTGCACCGACGGCACCAATGCAGACGATGCAGACACCAACGAGGCGCTCAGCTATACCCTCAGCACGGCCTCTGCTACCCCCGGTGCCGGTGGCGGTGCCACCTACTGGCGCCGCCTCTACGAAGACGGCCTCGCCCCCGCAGATTTCGTGGAGTGGTGGGAGGGTACTACTCCATCATCTTCGACATCCTCTGCTTCTTCTACATCCTCTGCTTCTTCTGCTTCCTCTTTCTCATCCCTCGATCCCTATCACCTCCTCACCAATCCTTCTCTCCGTCCCTCCGCATCTTCGGCTTCATCCTCTTCCTCCCACCAACGTTTCCGTTCGGGTTCCCTCCCCTCGACGCTCGTCACTTCCGGAGGCATGACATCCTCATCCCTGTCTTCAGCACGCACCCAGCGCATCTGTGCCCGTGTGGACAAGTGGATCCCCCTGTCCTCCCCCCGTCGTGCCATTATCCTCAGGCGCATCAAAACGTGGCTGGGGATTACGTGTGAATGAGGCGCTCAATAAAGGTTGAGCAACTTTGTGCTAAACTTGCGATTCCTTTCCATCATTTCTATGCGCGCACTCCGCACTGTCTTTTCTTCCACTCTCATCGGTGCAATGTTCCTTGTGAGCGTGCCGTCCACCTCCCTCGCGCTCGTCTTTCAGGACGTGCGGCCGGGGATCACACCCTACGCCGCCGCCATCGAGTCTCTCAAGGCGCATGGAATTATCGAAGGGTACAGCGACGGCACTTTCCGGCCGTCTCAAACAGTCAACCGCGCCGAGTTTTTGAAGATCATTCTCGAGAGTCGCGGCAAGACTGCAGAGGGCAGCAACTGTTTCCCCGACGTAGAGGACGAGTGGTTCGCGCCGTACGTCTGTATGGCCAAGGAGGAGGGGATCGTCGACGGGTACCCCGACGGCACGTTCAAGCCCGAGCAAACCATCAACTTCGTGGAAGCGGCCAAAATCCTTTCGCTGGCGTACGACCAGCAGGTTGAGTCCAGTGGCGAGTGGTACGCGGGGTACGCGCGGGCACTCGAGAGTTCCAAAGCTATTCCTCCTTCCGTGGGGGCGCTGACGAACGCCGTCACGCGCGGGGAAATGGCTGAGATGATGTGGCGCCTCACGGAAGGGGTCACCGACCAGCCCACACAGGCATTCCTGAACGTGAAATATCCATCCCTTGCGATCAACCTTTCTTCGGAGCAGCCACAGGTGGCCAAGAGTTGCGCCGATCTGGCCGTATTCGCGGAGGAGTCGCAGCAGACGGGAACGTGGGGTGAACGCGGCAAGATGTTCGATATGATCGCTCCGACGGGGACTATGGCCCCACAGGCGAAGTCCGAGACGGTGCTGACGGGCGGAGGAGGCGGAACAGGCAATTTCTCACAGACAAACGTGCAGGTCGAGGGCGTTGATGAATCCGACATCGTCAAGACGGATGGGACGTATATCTATGCCGTTCAGGACGATATCGTCCGCATCATCCGGGCCACGCCTGCTTCCGAAATGCAGATTGTGAGCATGATCGATCTCCATGATTCGTCGTTCTCGCCCTCCGAACTCTATCTGGATGGAGACCGTCTGGTGGTGACAGGATCCACGTGGAAAGAGCAACCCTACCGCATCATGCAGAAGATCGCACCGGATTATTATCCCTACGGCCGGCAGCGCACGCAGGTGCGCATCTACGATGTGTCCGATCGCGCCAATCCAAAACTGAGGCGGGAGCTGTCGTTTGACGGGTCACTGGTCTCGAGCCGGAGAATCGGGGACAAAATGTATCTCGTTATGAACCAGGGATTCACGTGGGTCGGACCGATGCCGCTGTACCGCGAGGAGAACGTGCTGCCCACGTACACGGATTCCGCAGGGGGCGAGAGCGATTTGCCCGTTTCGAAGTGCGCCGATGTGACCATCCTGCCGCACACGCCACGGCCCGAATACCTGATCGTGGCCGTTGTGCCGCTTGCGAGCCAAACGGCAGAGGTGAAGAAAGAGGTCGTCGTCGGTTCCGCGCAGAACCTGTTTGTCTCGACTGAGAATCTCTACGTCGCCGCCACCGAGTGGTCGTACTTCTGGCGTGGGGGCATCGGTAGCTCCGAAGAACAGACGCACCTCTATCGTTTCACACTCACGGATGATGGTGTTTCGTTCAGGGCGAAGGGAACCGTGCCCGGCCATATTCTCAACCAGTTCTCGATGGATGAGCACGAACAGTCCTTCCGCGTTTCGACGACGCAGGGTCAGTCGTGGGATTCCTCTCGTCCGTCCACGAATAACCTGTATGTCCTGAATCTCGACATGGAGCGCGTGGGGGCGATCGAAGATATCGCTCCCGGCGAGCAGATCTACTCCGTGCGCTTCGTGGGAGACCGCACCTACATGGTGACCTTCAAGAAGATCGATCCTTTCTTCGTCATCGATACGAGTGACCCCCGCAATCCCCGCATCGTCGGAAAGCTCAAGATCCCGGGCTACAGCGATTACCTGCATCCCTACGACGAGAATCATATTCTTGGTTTCGGCAAGGACGCGGAGGATGCCAAAGAGGGGAATTTCGCCTGGTATCAGGGCATGAAAGTCGCGCTCTTCGACGTCACGGACCCCAATAATCCCGTCGAGATGAGCAAGGTGGTCATCGGAGACCGCGGCACCGATAGCCCGCTCCTCCAGAACCACAAAGCGCTGCTCTTCGATCGCGAGCGCAATCTGCTCGCCTTCCCGGTGCAGGTGACAGAGGTCTCTGTTGCGCAGAAGGAACAGGGTTCGTGGGATTTTCCCGCGTACGGCGAGACGACGTTCCAGGGTGCCTATGTCTATGATGTGGATCTGCAGAGCGGCCTCAAGCTCCGAGGCACGATCACGCACTACGGCGAGGATGACATCCTGAAGTCCGGGAGCTCCCTCTACGGCAAGGATATCGAGCGGATCGTACGTATCGGGGATTCCCTCGTGACTGTCGGGAAGGACCGCGTGGTGAGTTCTCATGAACAGACGGTACGGGAAGAGGGGAAAGTGATTTTCTAGACTTTTGCGAAAAGGGGCGGCCACGCCGCCCCTTTTTTCGACGTGGACGCACAGTTCAGATGAGAATGGGTTCGTGCTTAGTTACTGGAGCGGTATCCGGCACGGCGGTTTTTGCGGGCGGAAGTTCCTGCAAGATGGAGTTGATGTGATAGTGTTCTCCCTCCTGCACTTCTCTGTGATTACCGCCGAGAACGAGCGCGAGGTAACGCCGGCCGCTCACTCCACGAATGACCGCTGGCGTGACGGAATGGAGTTTCCTGTCTTCGTTGGGAATGAACTTTTCCACGATTTCATGATGATCTGCTGATGTCATGGGAGGAGAAGGGAAAGAAATAAAAATCACCCCCGGTTTTTCGGCGGGGGTGACGCGTGCATGTGGACTACGGACGTTCTTTCATGCGCGTGCATCCCCTGCTAAGGAGCAGCAGGAGGACACAGGGGAGCAGGAAAGGACGTACGCAGAATTCACGGGTGAATCCTGCCATGTCTTTTCCTCCGTGTCAAAACCTGCCCAAGCGAAAAATATGGAACTCTTGGGAAATCATGTCATCATTTCCTTTCTCAACGGTTTCCGTGCGATACGGGCGGCGAGCATGCGCTCCCCTAGCAGGGGGGTAGCGATGAGGAGGGGAAGAACGTAGTAGATCCCGCGATAGGCCAGCAGGATGCCCAGCATTCTGGATGGGGAAGCGGCGGATGGCAGCAGGCTTAAGACCGTTGCCTCAAATACGCCCAGTCCTCCCGGCGTGTTGCTCAGCACACCGAGGTTATGTGCCAGCATGAAAACGCTCAAGAAGATCAGGAAGGATGCGCGCCCCTCCGGCGGCAGGAGCACGAAGAGGATGCCGGCCTCCACGACCCAATCCACGGTGGCGATGAGCGTCTGTAGCAGGCTGGCGCGCAGGCGGGGGAGCGTGAAGTGCCAGCGGAGCAAGCGAAGTGGTTTTCCACGCGCACACAGCCAGAAGTACAGCAGGCACCCGGTGAGCAGGAGAGAGCCAGTAACCTCCGGCAACCAGGATGCCTGCTCGGAGATTTCGAGCGGGTCGAAGACGAGCGTCAGCCCCGTCAGCAGGAAGAAGCCGACGCTGAATGCGAGCGAGAAAAGGAGGAGCATCTTGCCGGTTTGTTTGGCATCCAGTCCCAGCGATGAGAACAGGCGGAAGCGCATGGCGGAGCCGCCGAAGAAACCGGCGTTGTACTGGAACGTGATTCCGATGAAGGAGGGAAGGATCATGTGCAGGTACGGCACCTTCTTTCCGGCGAACCGGGCGGCGATGGTGTCCATCGCCGCGACGAGCAGAAAATTCACGACGATGAGCAGAAGCGCCCATCCCACCTGCGAGGCCGGCACCTCCAGAATGCTCCGGAAGATTTCACCGAGATGATGTCCCCCCAATGCTTTGCGGATCGCCCACACGGCGATAAGGAAGAGGAGGAGACTTACGAAGGCCGAGAGCAGGCGGCGTTCCCGTGTACGCATGACGCTGTGTTGCAGGATAGCGGAAAGGACATGTGCGTGTCGTGAGTGGAAAAGTGACATGCTCGCCTCAGATTTTCTGCTATTCTCTCCGACGATTGCGGGTATAGCACAATGGTAGTGCATCAGCCTTCCAAGCTGAGGACACGGGTTCGATCCCCGTTACCCGCTCCATCATTCTCCGCGTTCGTGCGAAGCCTGCATGATCCGCTGTGGCGAGGGTTTTCTCCACGGATGGCAGGTGAGGATCCTTTTGAAGGCCAGCAGGCTTCCGATGATCGCGCCCCGTTCCAAGATGACCTGTCTGCCGTACTCGGAACACGTCGGATCATGCCGGCAGTAGCCGTATCGCCACAGGTGTTTGAGCGGCCCATGATCGGGCGAGAGGGTGTGCTGGTACAACGTGATTGCCGCGACAATCGTCTTGCGGGGAAGAAGCCAGAGGGTTGAGATGAGATTGCGCACGGGTGGTCAGAAGCGTTACGCTCAGCGCTACGTTCTCCTCTCCCTATGATTTCTGCAAGTGATCTCCTGCTCGGGATGGAATTTGCCATCGCCATCCTGGTTCTCATCGTGCTCTACCACGTGATTTTCATCGTCGTGGATCTGCGCAAGGTGATGCGCCGCGTGGAAGGGCTCACACAGGAGCTGGAAGATGTTCTCATGAAACCGCTCTCTATGGTCGATGCCATCCTGCAGTGGGTGCTCGACACGATTGAAAGCGGCAAGAAGAAGCACGATAAGAAGGAATAGGGTTAGGGATAAGGTTAGGACTTGGATGAGGTTTGCGAAATTTCCGCCGCTATTTTGTTCTAACCCTAGCCCTAATCCTAACCCTATAAAATGGGTTGTTCGTCGATGAACACGCGAATGAAGAGGCGCTTGATGACGTCCACGGAAGATTCGAACAGGTTCGCGAGCAGGCGGTTCAGGAGTCGGATGCGCGCGTAGAGCTTGTTGAGGTGAAAGGCGCCTCCGGGATGGCTGCTTCCCGGGATGGAGTGAATTTGCTTGCGGAGCGTACTGACCTCTGTGCGGATTTTCTCCGCAAGTTTCGTCTGCATGACTTGCTCGCTTGGCAGAGCGGCAATGGCCTGATCGCGCGGAGAGACCGCGCGGGCCCCCGCAGAGCCGGATTGCATCTGTCCGCCGCTCCCCGCCGCATCGCCCGACCTGTCTTCGCCGATGCGTTCACTCATCTGATCGATCAGGTTCAGGGTATCGAGCAGGCTCCCGATCTTCTCGGGTTGCGTGACCGTGAGCACGGGCTTCGGTGCCAACGGGGCGGTCTCGGTGTGTCTGTCGGGAGTGTTCCCAGCCATCGTTTCTATTATCTCTCAAAATGGCGTAAAAGTCAAAGATTCCTGCTTTCTGGAACAGTGCGAATTGGCTCCGGTAGAGGATCACGATATGCTGAAGGCATCCCTCATTATCTATGGCTGAACGCACCCTCTTCCACCGTATCCGCGACAAAGAAATTCCCGCGACGATCGTCTACGAGGATGACGAGGTGTTGGCGTTCAAAGACATTCATCCCAAGGCTCCGACACACCTGCTCTTCATTGCGAAGAAGGACAGCGACTTCGTGCCGTCCATCGACGATCTCACGGAGCAGACGGCGCACGTTCCCGGCCTCCTCATCCGCAAGGCGCAAGCATTCGCAAAGGCACATGGCATCACCGGCTACCAGCTCAAGTTCCACGTGGGCAGGGACGGAGGGCAGGAGGTGTTCTACCTCCATCTGCATTTTCTGAGCGGGCAAGCACTGAATGAATAAAAAAAGCCGTGACGCAAGATGTAACGTTTTTCGACGTCCGTTCGTTTGCCGTTCACGGCGCGACGTGCAGCGCCGATGGAAGGGAGTACCCGTTCTGTCGCAAGAATGAACAACGGACGCGTGCGTCGACTACGGCAGTTGACACTGTCCCTTGACGATCCTAGAAGGAAGCATCTTCCTTTCCCCCCATACCATGTCTGATCTCAGCACCGTCCCGACCGAGTCACCCTCTCTGCGTCTTGAGCGCGTCATTCCATTGCCCAGCATCGGCCGGCAGGTGGAGGATTGGATGTGGAAAGTGTTGAACGGAGGCAAAGTTCCGTCGACGAACCGCAATGGAGTGGTTGATAGCTTGTATACACTTGCCGTTTCCCTGCGGACGATGGGCAACAACGGGGATGCGGACGAACTTCTTTCGGAAGAAAAGCGACTGCAAGCGGCGCAGTACGCCCAGTTGCTGGGGTGGAGGGTCGAGGACAAAGACGCGTGAGTTGATCACGCGCTGAACCCCGCTTTCTTCGCCTCGGCTTCCGTCTTGAAGTACACGCGGTTCTCCTCTTTGATCTTCTGGCCCACGGCGGAATCCAGCTCGTAGTACTTCTTGCCGGTCTTGGAGGCCACCCACCTTCGCTCCTCGCTCCGCTCGGAGCTACGGCGGGCAGGCGAAGCTTGTTTCTCCAATTGCTCTTCTACAGGGAAGAGGGCTTCCTGCTTCGATGCTTTTGGCTTCTTTTCCTTTTTCGCGGGCGACGCGCTCGCTTGCACGGCAGACCCTTCGGGTCCGGCAGCAGGTGTTTCCATCTGCTGCTGATTTTCTACCGGCGTTTTCTTGGAAACAGCCGCTTCCTTCTCCTTCGCCGCCTCCTCCTCGCGCTCGCGCTTGATACGCTCCATGGTTTCCTTGTCGATGGGCAGGAGGGCCTTGATCGAGAGGCCGATGCGGCGCTCGTCGATGTCGATGTTGATCACTTGCGCGTCAATCTTCTGGCCGATGGTGAGCACTTCCGAAGGATCGGTCACCTTGTGGTGGGCGATCTCGGAAAGGTGGACGAGACCGTTGATGTCGCGTTCGAGCTTGAGGAAGGCGCCGTACTCGGTGAAGCGCACGATCGTGCCCTGGACGCGCTTGCCCACCGGGTAGCGCTCGGCCACCTCTTCCCACGGGTCCTTGGTGAGCTGCTTGATCGACAGCGAGATCTTGTCGCCGTCCATGCCGATGATCTTCACAGTCACTTTGTCGCCCAGCTCCGCGTGCTCCGCGGGATTGCGCACGTGGCCCCACGCGATTTCGGAGATGTGCACGAGCCCTTCCACTCCGTCGAAGGAAACGAAGATGCCGTACTTCACGATGCCGCTCACGAGGCCTTCTTTGATATCGCCGACCTTCAGACTCTCCAGTGCCTTGGCGCGCTCCTCGGCCATGGCTTCGCGCTCGCTCACGACGATCTTCCCGGCCTCCTCATCCATCGTGATGATCTTTACGGTGAACGTGTGGCCGATGAACTTCTTCAATTTCGAGATGATTTCGGAGGCGTCGGCGTTATTCACGCGGGGGTAGTTACTGGGGGCGAGCTGACTCACCGGCAGGAACGTGCGAATGCCGTCGATGTTCGCCAGGAGTCCGCCTTTGTTCGCCTCCTGCGCCGCGAATTCCATAGTGCCATCCGCCTCCACAAGCTTGTGAAAGCGCTCCCAGGCTTTTTGCTGGCTTGCCATCCGCAGACTTAAGACAATCATGCCTTCGTTGTTCTCTTCCTCGAGCACGAGGGCAGATACTTCTTCCCCGATCTGCAGGCTGCGGAAGGTATTGAAGGAGTCCCGCAGTTCCCGTCCCGAGACGATGCCGGTCTGCGACCCTCCGATGTCGAGCAGGAGTTTGTTCTTTGCCTTGAAGACCACGGTACCCTCGATGAGCTCGCCGGGACGCACACGCACGATGGGCGGAGCAGACGCAAGGAGCTGTTCCATGAGGGGATTTGCGATGGGAGCGGGGCGTGCCATAGAAAAGAGGGAGTGCGGGGAGAAGGAAGGAGGAATGTCCTTCGACAAGCTCAGGACATTCGGTCATGCCCGCACGAGCCATGACGTCGGCGTCAGCTTCCCATTCCGGACTCACAGAGTCAAGAAAACAGGCCTGTTTGAAGAAGCAGAGAACGCAGATGAAACGGAGGAAATAAAGGAAAAAGAAGAAATAGAGGAAATAGATGATTGAGAAGAAACAAAGGATGGAAAGGAAATAGAAGAAATAGGAGATTGTAAACAAGAGGCATGAGAGGACATTCCTTTATTTCTTTTATTTCCTTTGATTCTTCTCATTCCTTTTCTTTATGTTTCCCTTACCTCCCTCACCTTCCTCAGAGTACCAACTCTGCCGTATTCAAATCCGAGATCTTATTCAGTTTCTGCTCCTGGCTGGTTCCCGGGTTATAGACTTGGTAGTAGAGCTCCAAGAGTTCCCGGGTCGAAAGCCGGCGCGTGACCAGGCCGATGTTGTTGAGGCCGGCCTCCACCAAATTGATGCGGTCGCGCAGGGGCATGATGCGTTTCTCGAACATTTGGTGACGAGCGAGCGCCTTTCCCGTTGAATCATCGATGCCGATCCACTCGAGGAACGTGGCGATGAGTGATTTCCGTTTAGGATGATCGTTTAAGGGGATCACGACGTAGAAGCGCTTTTGCATGATGTCTGCGGCCTCCACAATGCGCTCGATGAATTTGGCGTACTCCACGGTCTGATCCCGCAGGAGTTCGTTCGATTGCTCCTTTGCCCGGACACGCAGCTGATCGATGTAGGGGTCGATGTTGATCTTCGTCGAGCGGATGGAGATCTGTATGGGGAAGTCGATGGTATTCACGAACGATTGATATCCGGCAATGATGCCTTTTTGCTCTGTTTCGCTCTTCAGGTTGAAGTTCAGCGCCTCCACGGCCAGGACAGCCCGCAGTCCCCCGTTCTTCAGGACTACGGTGTCGTTGCGGATCTCTGCGATGGGGAGGAATCGCTGGGTTTGGGCCTTGGAGAGTCCTTTGCGGTTGCGCACGGTATCCTTTGGCTTCTTGCCGTGGGGGGTATCGGGTGCGTGATCCGCGGGGGTGGCCATGTGTTCGGAAACATCGGGTGTCATGCGTGGGCTCCGGAAGGGGGAAGGATATCTTGCATTGTCACTCCGATAGTCTGAGGCGGATCTTCCGCCGTTGTGGGTGCGTGCTCCGTTCTGATGTCATCGAAGTGGAGAGCGTCTGCGGATCTCTCTGCGCGGATACGTCCCTTGTCCACCGGGCGTGGCGTTGTGGATTCCTCATGCGGAACAGCGATTGATTCCTTTTCTGCGCTCTTCGCTGTGACGATCGGACCCTGGTCCAAGAGAGCGCTCAGCTCTTCAAGCTTTTCACGGTGCGGCTGCATGACGATCTGTTTCTTTTTTTCCTCGACGCCGGAGAAGTACTGGAAGTTGATTGAAATGCCGCGACGCGGGGACCATAATCTGACCGCCGGTTTTTCCATTTTCTCTGCCATCAGCAGGATGAACCGCATGAGGCCGATCCCCTGAATCCGCACGAATGCGAATACCACGCCGACCATGAACGGGATCCAGCAAACGATGGTGACGGGGATGCTCGCCACTCCCAGTTGATTCTTGACGGAAGTCCACAAGACGTAGCTGAGTCCTCCCGAGAGCATCAGGATGATGAGTTGTCGCAACGTCACCGGACCGACAATGCGGTCTTCTATGTAGACGTTCTGCGGAATCTTGACGGGTTCGATTGGCATAAATCCTGTTATTGTAGCATGTTTTGGTGTTTTTCTGAATGGGTGTGGATCTTGTGCAATTGTTAAATTGTTACATGGTTAAATTGTTACAGAGCACTGCACTTTTCCCTTCAGTACAGTGAGCGATAACAATAATGTAACCATTTAACAATTCGTGCATCATGCAACTTCCGCCTTTTGCTCTTCATTGGCGGGTTCCTCCAGTTTCGCCGCATTTGCAGGGAGGATGGTCACATGATCATCGTCTTTGCGGGCGATGACGATCGTATCGCCTGGTCGGAAGATGCCTTTGAGCATTGATTCGGCAATTTCATCCTCCACTTTCTCCTGAATCATGCGACGGACGGGTCTGGCCCCGTAGGCCGGGTCGAATCCGAGCTTGGCCAACACGGCGATGGATTTCTGATCCGCCTTGAGGGCGAGGCCCTGCGCTTTCAGGCGCTCTGCGAGCAGATCCAAGTGCATCTTCACGATTTTCTGGATGTGTTCCTGATTCAGCGCATTGAAGACGATGATGTGGTCGAGGCGGTTCAGGAACTCGGGACGCAGCCTGTCCTTCAGCTCCGCGATGACCTCTTCGCGCTTCGCCTCGTAATTCTTCTCTTCGGTCGATGCTTCACTCTCGAGTTGGAAGCCGATTTTGGCAGCCTGCTTGGTGAGCTTTTCGGCGCCGATGTTGCTTGTGAGCACGATAACCGTGTTGCGGAAGTCCACCTGCTTTCCCTGTCCGTCCGTCAGCGTTCCGTCTTCCATAATCTGCAGGAGCAGGTTGAAGAATTCGGGATGTGCCTTCTCCACCTCGTCGAAGAGGACCACGGAATAGGGCTTGCGACGCACGGCTTCGGTGAGCTGGCCGCCCTCCTCGTAGCCCACGTATCCGGCAGTCGTGCCGATCAGGCGCGAGACGTTGTGCCGTTCCATGAACTCGGACATGTCGATCTTGATGAGTGCATCTTCGCGGTTGAAGACTTCGCTTGCGATGGTGCGCACGAGCTCGGTCTTTCCCACACCCGTGGGGCCGAGGAAGAGGAAGGAGCCGATGGGTCTGCGTGAGTCCGAGATGCCCACACGGCTGCGGCGGATGGCGCGGGCGACTTTCTGGATGGCTTCGTCCTGCCCGATCACGTGCTTCTTCAAGATGAGCTCGAGGTTGGCAAGGCGCTTGCTTTCCGATTTGAGCATCTTCGTCACGGGGACGCCCGTGATGCGGGCGAGCGTGTGCGCGATATCATCGCCCGTGATCTGAATGGGCGTGCGACGGTCGCCATCTACTTGTCCCTGCAGCTCCTTGAGCTTCTCCGCGAGCTGCTGCTGTTCCTGCTTTAACTTGAGCGCCTGGTGGTACTTCTGTTCCTTCACGGCGAGCTGCTGCCGGGCGACGATCTTCTCGAGCTTCTCTTCGATCTTCTTCAAGTCGGGCGAGATGTCCTGCTGGATGCTTTTGCCGGCTGCGGTTTCATCCAAGAGGTCGATAGCTTTGTCGGGCAGAAAGCGGTCGGCCAGGTAACGCTTGCTTAAGACCACTGCCTTCTCGAGGGCTTCGTCGGTGATCGACAGGTGATGGAATTCCTCGTAGGTGGGGCGGATGCCCTGCAGGATCTTGATCGTATCCTCCACGCTGGTTTCCTCGACCAAAATGGACTGGAAGCGGCGCTCAAGCGCCCCATCTTTCTCGATGGTGCGGTACTCTTCGGTGGTCGTGGCGCCCACCACCTGGATTGCTCCGCGACTCAAGGCAGGCTTGAGGATATTCGCAGCATCCAGTGATCCTTCAGCGCTGCCCGCGCCCACGACGGTGTGGAGCTCATCGATGAAGAGGATCACCTCCTTTTCGCTCTCGAGAGCCTCTTTGATGATGTCGTCGAAACGCTGCTCGAACTCGCCGCGGTACTTGGTCCCCGCGATGATCGAGCCCATGTTGAGCTGCAGGACCTTTTTGTTCCTGAGGCTCACCGGTACCTTGCCGGCTGCGATGCGCTGGGCGAAACCCTCCACAATAGCTGTCTTGCCAACGCCCGGCTCGCCGATGATCACGGGATTGTTCTTTGTTTTGCGGTTCAAGATGTGGATGAGGCGCTCAATCTCGAGATCGCGTCCGATGATGGGATCCATCTTGCCCTGCTTGGCTTTCTCGACGAGATCATCGGTGAAGTAGTCCAAGACGGGCGTTTTGCTCTTGGCTTCGCCGTTGCGCCTGCGCTTGAGGCCATCCGGTTCCATCATCATGTTAGCACCCTGCATACCGACGATTGCACCCTGAAGTCCCTGGAAGAAAGCTTCCAGCGATTGCTCCATGTTGCGGTTCTGCTGCTTGAATTGGCTGATCTGGCCGAACATTTCCTCCACGCGCGCCTTTAAGTCATCCGGATCCACCTGCATTTCCGCGAGAAGCACGGTGGCGGCGTTCTTGCCCGTAGAGACGAGCGAGTGGAGCAGATGCTCCGTGCCCACATTGGCGTGCCGGAACTTGTGCGCGGTGATCACGCTCTGCTCGATGACGTTGTGCAGAAAGACCGAGAGTCCGTGGCGCACCTGAGAGCCTTCGATGTTCTGCGTCTTAGAGGCCTTGAGGAGGATGCGCACGTTCTCGAGTGTCACGCCCGCTCCCGTGAAGATCGAAAAGCCGAGCGACTTCGGGATCGAGAGAAGACCCAAGAGCAGATGTTCCGTACCGATGTAGGCACTCTTCATGTTCTTCGCTTCCTGCTCGGCGATCTGCAGAGCGAGCTTCGCATTGGGAGTGAATCTATCGAATGGATGCATACGGGGGATTGGGGATTAGGACTTAGGACTTAGGACTTAGGACTTAGGACTTAGGAAGTCTAGTTTAGCACTCCTCCATTTTGAGTGCCAATCCACTCTGGAGTTCTTCTTATTCTACCAAAAATTTCTTCATCGATCAGTAGTGCGAAGAGCAGGAGCATGGTCTTTTGGTGAGATGTTAAGAAGAATATCCATCCTTAAATTTGTGAAACAAACGCGCGAACCCAGCACTTTTGCAATGCAAGAGTGCGGGGTGGAGCGCATCCTCTGAAGGGAAAGGATGGTTCGTGGAAGGAAAACCGTTCGGTTTGCCTTCCACGCAAAATCATTCCTTCCGTTCCTGTGCGGATCGCAAATCCTCAAGAAATATCGCGAGGATGGTGGTTGTGGGGATGGCGAGCAGCACCCCGATGACCGGATGGATTGTTTCGGAGAAACTGATGCCGGCGAGCAAGGCGAAGAGGATGGCGATGGGGGAAAGGCCGACGGCACGCTTCATGATCAGAGGCACGAGCAGGTTATTCTCGCACCACTGAATCACGTAGTAGACCGCCGCGAGGACAACGCCCCACATGAAGCCTCCCTGTGTGACGCCAATGAGCACCGAGGGAACGCCGGCGATGAACGGGCCGACGGCCGGTACGAATTCGCAGAATCCCGCGAGGACGGCGAGCGTGAGTGCGTAGGGCATGCGCAGAATGACGAGAGCGACGAGTGTTAAGGCGAAGATGCTGAACATGAGCAGCAACTCGCCGCGTGCCCACTGGCTGATTTTCGTGTGGATCGCCTCGAGTTTCAAATTGGTGTAGTTGCGGTAGCGAACGGGAAGAAAACCGCGGATCCAGTGCAGGATCTTCTCCTTCTCCATCTGCATGAAGAAGGCAAGGACCAGCACGATGATGAAACTTGTGACGAAGGAGGCCACCGATCCCGTAACGGTCTTCACCACTTCCCACGAACCGCCCGCAAATTCGGACAGATTCGATCCTGCGCGCTCGATGGCACCGGTGAAATCATGGATGGCGAGCTGCTCTAAGGAGGTCTTGAGGAGAGAGGTGAGACGGAGATTCACTTCGGCTGAGACCAGGGGCAGGTGGATCTGCGGGTCGGATAAGAACACATTGGCCTCCGTACTCAGGAAGAGCGAGAGTTGCTGAAGTTGGATGGCGATGATCGGAATGAAAGAGACGACGAGGAAAAGGAGGAGCAGGATCGCCACGAGGTAGTGCAGAAGTACGGCAATGCCGCGGGGAATGTGCATGCGATGCAGGGCTTGCACGCTCGGGTCGATGACCACGGCGATGAATACGGCAACGAACAACAGGATGAGCTTGTCGCGCAGCTGGAAGACCAGCCACACACCGAAGAGAACCGCCAACAGAGCAAAGAAGCTGCGCACGACGCTGGCGACAGAGATGTACATCGTCACTTCTTCGTGCTTGAGAGCGGATGGAAACTTGCTGAGGTGCGGTTTGTTCCCTTTCGGCGTCTGTGCGATGCCTTTCCGTGCGCGATCGAAGAGGCGCTGTGCCTTTTTGCCGATGATGCGGAAGGACGAGAAAGCGTCGGAATGGGAAGAGGGGGTCATATGCCAGCGATGGTAGAAATGATGAAATCGATGATGAAGAAGGTGAGGGCGGAAGTGATGAAGCCGATGATGGCCCACCGCAACATCTCAAAGCCTGTGGATTTGTCTCCGCCGGTGATCACGGCGAGCAGAATACGGTAACCCGAAATCAGAATGAGGATCAGGCACACGCCGCCGACGAAACCGAATACCACTTTGATGACATGCGCGATGAAGAGAGGCACGCATTTGGCGGCAAGGTCGCCCGAAGCGAAATCACAGCCGGCAACACCCTCTTCCGGGATGAGACTTAATGTCTGTGCGGCAGCTTTTGAAATCCACATATCTGCCCCATTCTGCTGCAAGAGCGGTCTTCCGTGCGATAGACTCGCTGCAACTTAGTCTCGTCAGGTTCCTCAATCTGTGGTCTTCTATCCTCCATAATGCCAAATCCATCCAACTTCCGATGGCAGAACATCCCGCGTCCCATTGTTGCGTTGGCACCCATGGCCGGCGTGACGGATGCTTCGTACCGGCAACTCATCAAGAAACTTGCACCCGAAGTGGTCGTCTACTCGGAATTCCTTTCGACGGATGCGCTGGCGTACAGCGGCAAGAAGACCATGGCGATGATGCACTTCGATCCCAAGCTGGAGCGTCCCTTCATCGTGCAGATCTTCGGCAAGAAGCCCGAGCACTTTCTCGAGGCGGCGAAGATCGTGGAACAGATGGGTGCGGATGGGATCGACATCAACATGGGATGTCCCGCGGCCAAGGTCGTCTCTTCCTGTCACGGATCGGCCCTCATCAAGACACCCGAGCTCGCTGCGGAACTGGTCCATGCGACGGTGAAGTCCGTTTCCATCCCCGTGAGCGTCAAGACGCGCCTCGGATGGAACACGGCAGAGACGCTCATCCCGTTCTGCACGCGTTTAGTCGAGGCGGGGGCGCAGGCGCTGGCGGTCCACGGCCGCAGGTTTTTAGACAAGTTCACGGGGAGCGCAGACTGGGCGCCCATCTATGCACTCAAAGACGCGTTGCCCACGATCACGATCATCGGCAACGGCGACATCTGCTGCGCACAGGATGCGCTGGACCGGATCGGGAATCTGGATGGCGTGATGATCGGCCGCGGCACGATTGGCAATCCGTGGCTCTGCAGGGATGTCTGTGATGCGTTTTCCTCCATCCCCCCGCTTGTATCGATCCTCGGTACGGATCGGGCGGGCCGACCCCTTCCTCCGGAGGAGAAAGGAGAGAGAGTTCAAGAGAAGCACAAGCTCATTCCAACTGTTGAGCGTTTGAGTTTCGCAGAGAAAATTCCGTTCATCCTCGAGCACTGCGCGCTTGCGGTGAAGACGAAGGGGGAGCGCAAGGGCATGCTCGAGATGCGCACGCACCTGGCGCATTACGTGAAAGGGATGCATGGTGCGAAGGAGCTTCGGGCCCGGCTTGTGCGGGTGGAGACGCTGGAGGATGTGCGGCAGATTCTTGCTGCGTACTGATCACAGCTCCAGCTTGATTCCCGGCCCCATCGTTGGCGCTACAGTCACCCATTCGGCTGCGCTCAGGGTGGTCTCGTTTGTGAGCGGAAAGTCCCTTTCGTGTGAATCAGAGCTCGATCTTAATGCTTGGTCCCATTGTGGGGGCCACGACCACGGAGACGATGTACTCGCCCTTGATGCCGGAGGGCTGCGCTTCTTTCACGGCGTGGAGGAGGGCTTCCAGGTTCTCCTTGAGCTTGTCCGCGCCGAACGACATCTTGCCGAAGGTCGCGTGGATGATGCCCTGCTTGTCCATCTTGCACTCGATGCGGCCCTTCTTGAGCTCCGCGATGGTCTTCGAAATGTTCGTCGTGACGGTGCCGGACTTGGGGTTCGGCATCAGACCTTTCTGGCCGAGGGTCTTGGCGATCTTGCCGAGCTCCTTCATCACCTCGGGTGCGGCAACGGCGATATCAAAGTCGATCACGCCTTTTTCGATCTGTGCGATCAGATCCTCTTTGCCCGCCAGATCCGCGCCGGCCTTCTTGGCCTCCGCGATCCGATCATCCGGCACGAAGGCTGCTACGCGCACCGTGCGGCCTGTTCCGTGCGGGAGGGCGACGGTCGTGCGTACCAGCTGGTCGGCCTGCGTGGTATCGGCGAAAATGCGAATGTGCACTTCGGCCGTCGCATCGAATTTCGTCATCGAGAGCTTCGGCAAAAGTTCCATCGCTTCTGCGATCTCGTAACGGCTCTTGGTTTTGAGCGCCAGACGCTCGGCATACTTCTTGCCGCGCTTGCGGGCAACGGGACTGCGCTTGCTGGTCATGATGTGGGAGGGGAAGAGGTGCAGGCGCCCAGCGAATGCGGGGCTCCCTCTAAAAGTACGTACAGTGTGCCTACGACAGACTCACGCCGCAACCGATTTCAGTGAAATCCGCTGGTTTTACGCCCGCTTGCCGAAGAGCCGGAAGCCAAACCACCCATTCCGTTTCTTGGCCTTTTTCACGGTCTTATGCGAAGCATGCAGCGGGGCGGACTGGAACGAGTGATCGCCGATTTCGCTTTCTCGTGCACTCCAGAAGAGCAGGATTCCGTAGAGCAGCAGAACTACCGGTGAGACCCACCAGTGCGCGGGGTACTGCCCCAGAGCGGTCTGGATGAGCAGGACAAGTCCGGAGAAGAGTGCTACCACGTACCCGATGGTCTTCACGGTGGTGACGAACAGGACATGCACCACAGTGAGAGAAGCATGTTCAATCTTCTGCGTGCACTGCTCATTCCACAGGAAGAGCGCTCCACCGACCAAGAAGACCCAGAGCAGACTCATGTAGACGCGGCCGGGGTAGGGGGGGCCGCCCAGGACGCTCGTCAGTGTGGGGATCGCTCCCACCGTCATGAGGATGATGCCGATGCCCTGCATGATGTAGTGGAACGCGGCGCGGGTCACCTGACCGGCCTTCGCGCCCGGCGTCGAGGCGCTTGCGAGCAGAATGAGTGCGAGCAGCAAGAGCAGAAGCACGGGAACCATCACGGAGTAGAAAATTCCGATGGAGCTCAAGAAGAACGTGAGGGGAGAGGCTACGGACATAGACGAAGAGGGGAGAAATCTGGTAAAGCTTACGGTTCGAAGTTACCAACCGCACGAGAATTCCATTGCAGAACAAAGAAATGAATGATCTGACTAGGGATGCTCTTCGTGGGCGCAACGAAAAACTTTTCCTCGTGTAGAAGAGAGCCTGGCTTGCAGATGCGCAAATTACTCGATCGTCACTCCCATGCTGCGCGCCGTGCCCTCGATCACCCGCATGGCGGCATCGAGATTCTTGGTATTGAGGTCCGGCATCTTCACCTGGGCGATCTCCTTGACTTGGGCTTTCGTGAGCTTGCCCACCTTGTTCTTGTTCGGCTCGCCGCTGCCCTTCTCGATCTTGGCGCGCTCGATGATGAGCGCGGACGCGGGGGACTGCTTCAGCTCGAACGAGAAGCTGCGGTCGGTGTAGACCTTGATGATCACCGGCACCACCTGCCCCATCCGATTCTTCGTCTTGTCGTTGAACTTGGTGCAGAATTCCTGGATGTTGATCCCGGCCTGTCCAAGAACGGGTCCGAGCGGGGGAGCGGGATTGGCCTGCCCGCCGCGTGCCTGAGCCTTGATGACCTTTGCGACTTGTTTCGCCATAGCCGCGCTACTCTAGGTGTTGAGGTTTTCGGCGTCAATGAAGAAGGGGACGAAGATTATTGTCGATTGGCGATTTGTCGATTGGCGATTTTCCCACCGAATTTGCTTGGCGCAGGATTTCGATCGCCAATTGCCAATGGGTAAATCGCCAATGGAGCCATCCCTAGTCCGTCAGCGCCTCCACCAGCGTATACATCGTTTCATCCTTCCCCGGCGCGATGTGAAACTCAAAGAGCCGCTCGCGGACGCGTACGAATACAAATCGCTCCTCGCTTAACGCAGGATCGAGGAACGTGAGAAAATTGCGCGGGGGCTTTCCGGCGGGGGACTGCATCTCGTCTAAGAGATCACGGACCTCGGGCGAGAAGAGGGTGGCAAGGGAATCCTTGAGGACGAAGAAGACCTGCTTGACGTCCGGCGTCTCGATCCAGGCGAGGAGCCCGGCGCGATCTCCATTGAGGAGCAGCACGCGCGTGGACACGAATGACGGATCTTTCACCACGGCGGAGAGCAGGCTTCGCTGGTCGGTTTCTTCCGCGGTGAAATTGAGCTTCAGTGCGATCGCGATCGGGTCCAACCCGGATTTTTTCGTCACCGCTCCTTCGGGCGGGGTTTCCGACGATGGCACGGGCGGGGGGGTGACGTCCACGGGGGCGGGCGCAGGAACCTCCTGCAGAGGGACGGCAGTTTCGGGTGATGGTGGAAGGGGGGGTTCCTCTGGAACGGTCTCAACAGGTTCCGATGCATGATTTTATTGCGAAGAAGCCTCTTCCGACGGG
>JAQVMW010000015.1 GCA_028703445.1 Candidatus Peribacteraceae bacterium | reverse complement strand
ATGTTCGTCGTGCACTGGCCGCCGCTCGCGGCTCCCTCGCAGCAGACCGGCGGCTGCTCGCAGCCGTTCACATCCACTCCGAGCTGCGGAAAGAGCACGCCGCCCGGACAGGCGGGGGGAGTGGGAACGGGGCAGAGGACACAGGAGCATGACTGATAGTTGCAATGTTGCTGGGGGCAGGGGGCGACGAGGCAGTTGATCGGCGGACACGTGATGCCGACTTCACACTGCTCGTTCCCTTCTTTGATACCGTTGCCGCAGTCGACTGGTCCAGCTGAAGAGAAGGACGAAGACGAAGAGAAAGGCAAAGAAGAAGAGGAGGACTGGGCGGTTCCGTAGCCGCAAATGCCGTTATCGCACACCTGGTTTCCTGCACAGGAATGCGTGAGTGCGCTGATCGCACCGTAGTAGGTGGCGATCTGTGAACAGGAGTATTCGACAATCATATTCGTCGTGCCGGGAATGCAGGAATCCTGCTGAACGGTTTCTCCGCACGAGAGCGTTCCGTTGGGGCAGTAGAAACTGCGGACTACTCCGCGGATAGAGGGGTCATCGTTGGGGTCGGTATCGGTGCACTCGAAGCGGCAGATAGCGGAACAGCCGTCACCGTTCACGGTGTTCCCGTCGTCACAGTTCTCGGCGGCGTCCACTCTGCCGTTGCCGCAAGGAGCGGCCTGCACAGAGGATGCGGAAGAGAGTGCAGAAGAAACGGCAAGGGATGAAGCGGAAGAGGAAGTGACCGTGCCGCCGAGGAGGCAGGAGTTCTTGTTGAGGAGGACGAGAATTCCATTGCGATTCTCTGCAAGGGACATAGCGAAATCCAGATGCCCGTCTCTATCGAAATCCTCTGCCACGACTTGTCTTCCCACAACGGGAAGACCGATGTTCACAGGAGGTGCGAAGGTTCCATTCCCATTTCCTTGGTAAAGAGTGAATCCCCGCACGTAAGTACCAACGAAGAGGTCGCGCTTTCCATCCCCGTTGAAGTCGGCGAGGGCTCCGTCCCGGTTGCCATTGCCTGCAGCGAACGTACTTGCCTTCCAGAACGTTCCGTTGCCGTTATTCAGCCAGACGATTATTTCCTCTCCGTTGTTCGTCGCCTGGAGCAGATCCGCCTTTCCATCCCCGTTCACGTCGCCGGAGAAGAGGTTCAGGGTGTAGGGATTATTGCCTGTGGAGTCGTAGGAGGTTCCGCTGCCGAAGAGCCCCGTCTGGTCATTGAGGTAGACCGTCATTTTCGGACCGTTTGTCCCTGCCGGCGTCGTGACGGCATCCAGAAACCCATCGGCATTGACATCCACAAAAGTCGGATTCAGCTGGTTGCCTCCCACTGTCCCGAGCTTAGGCCCGAGAGTGAAGCCCACGCCCGATGCGCCGTAGAGAATCTGTGCACCGTCGGAGAATAATCCGACGATGATGTCCAAGTCGCCGTCGCCGTTGACGTCGCCCACGGTGATCTGTTGTGGAAGCCACGAAGACTGAGTCAACGCGATGATTTCTGGAATTGCGGAGAACTGGCCGTTTCCATTGTTGCGGAGGATCGAGACAAATCCTCCTCCGCCGGAGAGGGCGAGATCCGGATGACCATCCCGGTCGAAATCCCCGGCGGCGATGCCTCGATAGCTGCCAGCGGGGAAGTAGTCAGCTTTGGGTTGGAATGTCCCGTTGCCATTGCTGATGTAGATAGAGAGAATCTGATGATTTCCCGCAGACGCAATGGCCGCAGAGAGCACTGCAAGATCAGTGTGCCCATCGACATTGAAATCTGCGCTTGTCATCCAGGATGGCGTCTGATTCGCGGGGAGAATACTCACGGGACAGAGAGTAGGGGCAGTACTCGAACTTGATGCGCCAAGGATGCACTGGCATCTCTGGCAACTCTTCCCGCTTGGACACGAGAGTCCCGGCTCGCCGCAGACTTCGCCGGTCTCCGCAATGCCGTTGCCACAGGCTTGTCCCAAAGAGGAAAAAGAGGAGGAAGAAGAGCTTGAGGAAACGGTGACGCAGAGGCAGCCCTGGCACGTCTTGCCGTTCGGACATGCGGAAAGTCCCGGCTCGCCACACAACTCGCCGGAGTTGGTCGTGCCGTCGCCACACTGTCCGCAGAGGGTGGTCAGTTGGCCGGCGACGACCTTGGTCTGGCCGCTTGTCTGATCGGAGTCGGGGAAACGGAAGAAAAGGAGGCGGGAGGCAGAGCCGGCCAGCAGGGAAGTCTTGGTGCCAAAGGGCGGACCTTTGAGCAGCATCCATGCGATATCCGCGCCCCCGATCGAGCCTTTCACCATTTGCGTTTCCTCGGGGGTGCGGTTCTTGTTGCTCGTCACGAGGAACTTTCCGTCCGGCAGAGTGATGATGGAGTAGTAATTCGACCATAGGCTGTTCCATCCTGCCAGGGCCGAGCCTCCCCATTTAGGCCCATCCGGGTTCTGCGGCAGGGTGCTTCCCTTCCCCTCGACCAGAACGCCCATTGTTTGAGACAGGACAGTCGGAGTGATGAGCAGGGAGGAACCGCGCAGAGCGCCGCTCACTTCAAAGCCCGCTGCCGAGAGCCAATTGTTGAGGATACTGTTGGGACAGGTGACCGTCGTGCCCACCGTACAGTTCACGGCCCAGAGGCGTGATGAACCATACCCGCCATTGTTCGGGCTGATCCATGCCAGCAGCCGTGCAAACCACGACGGGCGGGCGGCGATGACGCCCGGGCTCCTGCCGATAAGGGAAAGACTCGTGGGACTGCGCACCACCACTTCCATCTGCTTGGCCGCATCGCCATAGGGAGACTGCTGCCAATCACCGACGCTGTAGTAGAGCTCCGCACTGACCGGACCGAAGCTGATGGTGCCGGCTTGAAGATTCACCGTCGCCACCGCTGCCGCCACGCTCGTCGGACGATCGCCGGTATTCGACGACGTTCCCCAGAACAGAACCACCTTGTTTTGCGAAAGTTTGCGGGCGACGAGGGGCCGGGAACACCCTGAGTTGTAGAGGGTCGTCGGAGTGGTCACGGGAGAGCCGATGACCGGGTTCCCCGACCAGCGGACGAGGACAGCCTTGCACCGGTGCGACGAGGTGTCTTCGTAGACCACGAAGGCGTCGGAAGTCGTCAGCGCCACCACGTCAAAATCCGCGGCATTGGTGGAAACCTGAATATCGCTTGCCTTGTTCACGGTGAGTCCCGCGAGCGTGATGCGCGAGAGGGAGAGCATTTTGTTCTTGCGGGAGGCGAAGAAGGAGGTATCGCCCGTGCCCGGCCAGGAGGCCTTGAGATCTTCCGCCGCGCTCAGCGCCAGCACTTGCCCGTACTGCATCTCTTCGGTGCACTGCCCGGATTTGGCGACGCATTGACACGTGTTGTTGCACGTGCCGCCACCGCAGACGAGTCCCGGCGGGTCACACTTCTCACCGGTATCCCATCGTCTGTTGCCGCAATTCGGCATCATGGGATTCCGTTCACAACTGCAGGAGGAAGTGCACCGATACCCCGGTTGTGTGCACTCACCGTTGAGAACGGACCAGTCGCATTGCTCATACTGATCCAAGACGCCGTTACTGCAACTGGCTTGCGGCGGAAAGGAAGGATGGGAGCTGGAGGAACTGGAGGAAGACGAAGAAGACATGACCAGACACCGGCAGTTCTGGCAGGTGGAGCCGGACGGGCACAAGAGCCCGCGTTCCAAGCAGTCTTCCCCGGCTTCCAGGATGCCGTTCCCGCAGACGGGGGGTAGAGAACTGGAGGAGGAAGAAGAAGACATGACCAGACACCGGCAGTTCTGGCAGATAGAGTCGGACGGACACTGACGCCCGGGTTCTCCGCACTCCTCTTCGTCTTCCGTGATGCCGTCGCCGCAGACGGGGACAGGGCAATCGACTCTGCAGTTGCAGGGACCTTCCCATGATTCACATATCCCATTTCCGCACTTGGTGCAGACCATATCGGTTTGTCCTCCGAATTGGTAGCACGAGCCGTCAGGGTTGAACCCAATGGAGGAATCCTTGTAAACAGTCTCAGCGGTTAATCCGCTACAGCACGTTCTCTGCCCAACATCATATCGAGAAATAACTTGCCCCTCTTGTATGCAGGCTTGCTGCGAGGAAGATGACCGGGAGCTGGAGGAAACGACGGGATGAGGGCAATCCGAGCAGTTACAGTAGTTTTCCCCGAGTTCGCATGTCCCGTTCCCGCAGTTGGTGCAGATCACGTCGAGCGGGGACACTGCCGTGGAGCACGAGCCGTTCGGGAGGGGTTTGACGGAAGTATCCACGGCCGTTAATCCGGCACAGCAGGAGAGACCCGAAACCCAGGGGTTTTGTCTTCTCCGCGTGCAGTCCTCCACAGGAAAACACATGCACTGGTCAGTACACTGGTCATTCGAGGTCGGGCACCGCCACCCGCTGGGAGCGGATAGGTCACACATCTCTCCCGAATCCAGCAGGCCGTTGCCGCAGTCCGTGATGTTCGCGCAAGAGCAGCCTTGAGTGCAGTATTGCTCCGACCACAAGCACTGTCCTACGTAGGATCCGTAGGAGGGGGAGAAATCGCATGACTCATCGACATCCAGGATACCGTTGCCGCAACCAGGTACCACGGAAGAGTCAGGTGACACGAGAGCATCAGCTATCACGTTCGCTCTCCACCGTTGGGAGGATGAAGCAGCGGCGACAACCGCGACGACTGCCACTGCCGCCACGAGGACTCCTGTTAGTGCGATCCACCGAAGTCTGATGAAGCCTGCTTGAGGCGACCGCAAAGGAAGAGGTTTTTTCATGCGTTAGAGAGAGGGAAAGACACACGCGTACATCATGGGAGAAAGAGGGGGTATCGAGAGACTTAGAGGAGAATGGGGAATTACGTGCACGTACAGGTAGAGATGATGCAGGAGCCATTGCTGCACTTTAGATCCATGGTACATTTGATATTGGGATTGGTGGCTCCATTGCAACAGACGGGAGAGAGCTTGCACCCATTCGCATCGGGTCCAAGCTGTGGCACGAGAATGCCGTTTAAGCAGAGCGGAGGAGTGTAGACGGGGCAGGCGACCGCACAATCTTGCGGACAGTTGCACTTGTCCTCTCCTGTCGCGCACGTCCCGTTGCCGCAGGTCTGCCACCAATTGTCGACGCACGTTCCTTTAGAGCCGTCATTTGTTGCCATGCACAGGTCACCGGCCAGCACGCTGTTTGGCTTGATGCCGGCATTCTGGCTGCAGCAGACGACGGGACCGAATTGAGCGGAACCGTAGACTTTTTGGCCGTTTTGGGCGCAGGCGAGAGACGAAGAAGAGGCGGAGTTGCCAGAACTGCTCATAAAACTCGATCGGGAAGAACTGCTGCTCGAGAAGGAACTGGTGGAGTTTGCAATCTGATTACAGACGCTTGGCTGGCCTGTGCACGTCCATCCGCTCTCGATCTGACAGGCGGGGTAGGAGCAACCGTCTCCGCTGACCATGTTGCCGTCGTCACATTTTTCCGTCCCTTCGATGCCGCCGTTGCCGCAAGTTGGCCCGCCCGCTGCACAGTCTGTCGGGCAGGTTAGAGACTTTTCACCCGTTTCACACTTGCCGTTTCCGCAGGTGGCGCTGGAACAGTCCTGCGAACAGTTGCACGTATCCTCGCCCGTCGCGCACGTCCCGTTGCCGCAGGTCTGCCACCAATTGTCGACGCACGTACCTATGGAGGCGTCGTTCGTGATGGCACATTCACCACCGGTCAGAACAGCTTTTGGCTTGATGCCGGCATTCTTGCTGCAGCAGACGACGGGACCGAATAGAGCGGAACCGTAGACCTTCTGGCCATCCTGCGCACAAGAGTGCAGACAGCGGCAGTCCTTGTCGCATATTCCTCCCTGTCCGCAGGGATTCACGAGCGATTCCGCGGTGGAATCGCACTCCTCGTCATTGTCCCATTTATTGTTGCCGCAGAGCGACAGGGCGAGGACACCCGACTTGAGCACCTTGCCGTTGTAGCCGCTGCCGTAATAATCGCTCACAGTGCCCAGTACCCACAACTCATCCTTAAAGGAGATGGCGGTGTTCGGAGTGAAATCGTCGAGATCGGAGGGGAACGCTCCCGTGACAGACGTCCACTGCAGGCCATCAGTCGTGACGATAGCTGACCCTGCGAAGGAGCCGGTCTTGCCAATAAGCCAGACGGAGCCCTTATGGAGGGTGGGCTTGAGCAGAATCATGTTGGAAGTGGCAGCCGGAAGCGTAGACACTTGTTTCCATACAGCGCCGTTCTCAGACGCGAAGACCTTGCGGGGGGAGGAGCCATCCAGAATGAAGAGTTTTCCGCCGAGCGTGAATGCGTCATTCTTCGTCACGTGGAACGGCAGGTCCGGCTGAATGCGAGACCAGCTGGTGCCGTTATGCACATAGATTTCCTTGGAAGGATACGGCACGACCGATTCCCCGATGAGCGCGCCCAAGAGCGAGCCCAAGAGCGAACCGCCGAGCGGAGTGGCTTTGTAGTAGCCGCCCAGCAGGTAGGTGCTGTTCCCCACGCGCAAAGCCGCGGCGTCGTAGCGTGGAACGGGCAGGGCATAGGTGGAATTGGACTTAAATGAGATGGAGGACAAGTCAGGAGTCGAAAATGCCCACTGCACCACGCTGTCGGTGTTGGTCAGTCCGCCAAGCAGCAGGGCATTTCCCTCCAACTGGAGAGAGGCGGCATTCGCAAGAGGCTGAGGCAGAGAAACGAGACTGATCCACTTGAGTCCGTCTGAAGAGCGCAACACGCTCTTCGTTGTCGCGCCCCAGAAATCCATCCCTCCCGCGAGATAGAGGTAAGAATCGTACCCGAAGAGGGAGTAGTCGGTGAGCGTGCTTATGATGTAGGAGCTTCCCACCGTTTGCCACACGAAGGAGCCAGTGGGCAGCGATGGAGCCATGCAGCGGCCAGCCTTGCAAATGAATCCGGCCTGCACGTCGTCGCAATTCTTCACCTCCGAGGCCATCTGGGGGCCGACGCACGTCCACTCCTTTAGAAGAGCGCACGCCGCATTGCCTGCGGAATCGATGGAGCACTGCTCGCACGAATCCTCGTTGACCGTACCGGCGACCCACACCTTTCCGGCAGTGAAGTAATCGTTGCCGTCGGAATCCGTGCAGGTGACTGCCGCGATGGAAGAACTGGAGGACGAGGAACTTCCCGTTACGCACTTGCAACACTGACCGGAGCACGCGGAATTTCCACAGGCGGAGTCGCACAGAAGCGAGCCGGAGAAGCAGTCGATGGAGAGGGAAGCGCACTGATTGCTCGTCCATTTTTTTGTGCACATGTAGCCAGTCGCACACTCTGTCCATGCTTGCGAACTCATGGATGAGCTGGAACTTGGTCGCGGACAATCAGCGAGACAGTTGCAGAAGTTTTCGCCCACTCCACATTGCCCGTTCCCGCACCGCGTACAGACGCCGTAGAGCGAGAGATCGGGACACTGATTGTTGGTTGGAGCGAGAGCGGGCCTGAGGAACAAGCCCGAGCAACAGGGACGCATGTTCGCCTCTGAGACGACTGTTCCCTCTGCAGCACAGGTCACGGTAGAAGAGGAAGAGCTGGCGACAGAAGACGGGGCTGAGGAAGAGGAAGATGAGGAAACAGAGTCGCTTTTTCGCTCAATGCGCACGGCATCGGCGCTCAAACCGTAGGGATTCAAGAGCACGACGGTAAGGCGATTCCCTGTGATGGAGTAAGCCCCCAGGCTCTCCCACGTGGCGTTACGGTAGAGCGGACCCTTGGGCGTTTTGGATTGGTTCACGGTTATTTTCCCTACCTCTTTATTGGAGTCGAACAAGGAGCCGTTGCGGATGGAATACACTGCATTGATATTTGCGAAATCGGAGGAAGGATTCACTTTGTACGTCGCGAAGATCTGGTAATTGCCCGGGGCAACCGTAAAACTCCAGGAGGCAAAAATAGATGACTGTCCGGGAAACGGAACACTGAAATCATCATCAAAGAGGGGCAGGGTTCCTTCCAGAGAAGTCCATGGCAGAGAAGGAGCGGAAGAGCGGGAGAGCCACGGTTCTCCCGATACCTTGAAACCCTGATCCCCGTCATCGATGAGCGTAACGCCGAGCGGAGCGGGGGTAGAGGTCGCCACTTTGACGAGGCGGACAGCGTCGGCAAGGGCGAGCGCGCGCGCGGGAGCGGCGGAATCCCCGGTGGTGGGGAGGGGAGAGGGCTCGTGTTCCACTTTGATTGAAGCGGAATTCGCCTGGACCTGGACGAGGCGGATCCATGCGGTATCTTTGCCGGTTTCCGGCCAGGTGGAGCAGAGGGGATTGCCGTACTCCACGATGAGCGGCCGGACCTGTTGGGAACCGTTGTACACTCGCCAGAAGCTCAATGGGCATGCCGTGGACGGACAGGAGGTCGGCGTGCACATTGTCTGCGTGGAGACGTAAACGTCATAGATTTCTCCGGAACGCACGGGGAGAGACCAGCTCGTGCGAGTGATGTCGGACGAGACGGGTGACTTGGTCACCAGGCGGCTGTCGCTCTTGACGGTCGTGGTGACAGAGGCGGTGAGTGGGGTGAGAGAGTCGATACATTGGCAATCGGGACTGCAGGATTTTCCGGAGGCGCAGGCGTAGTCCGCTTCGCACTCTTCCGTATCGGAGAGCACGGCGTCGCCGCAGAACAGACAGGTCTTGCAACCGCTGCACGTGCGACCTGAAGGGCAGCCTTGGTTATTCTGCGGCTCGCAGAATTCCTGCGGACTGCCTGCAGCGTCGATGTAGCCGTCGCCGCAGACCGTGTCGGGGATGCACGTGGTACGCTGGGAATCCAGATGGTATCCCTGCGGGCAGGTGGGGTCGGCGGGCAGACACGAGCAGGAGGGGTCCAGGCTATAGTCCGGGCAGAGACAAGCGCATTGATTGGTCCCTTGGTCGTAGTACTTGCCATCTCTCGCGCAGTTCATGTGATAGCAGTCCAGCATAGTCATCGGAGGAGGACACGAACGACAATCCGTGGCACCGTTCGGGCAGTAGACCGGATCCGGAAGGCACTTGGACTGATCACCGGGATCCAGGTGGTATCCTTGCGTACAGGCAACAGGGCCGGGGTCGGACGGAAAAATACATTTGTCGCTCCAGTCCTGGTACGTCCCGCCTGCGTACTCGCAGTTCAACTTAGCGCACGTCGTTGGATCCATGGAGGAGGGGCACATAAAAGTTGTCCCGATGCTGCTGGCGGCTGAGCCCGTACACTCGATCCGTGCGGCATCCGCGATCATCCCGTTCGCCGTAAGCCCCTGCGGGCGCGTGAGCGTGATGGAAACACTGGAGCCATTCACGGTGTAAGTACCGAGCAGTGTCCAGTTCCTGCCGTCATAGGTATTGCCCAAGGGGTCGGCCTTCTGATTCACCGTCTTCGAGCCGATCGTTTTGGTTCCGTCCCGGATGGTGTAGGGGGCCTGATTCGTGAGCAGGCTGTATGCCTTGAAGGTGACGAAGAAGCTGCACTTCTTGCCCGTAGTCGCGTTCGAAAATGTCCATGTGGCCGAGAGTGCGGGATCAGAGGGGGAAGTCGGCGAGGAAAAATCTCCTTTGTAGCCGAGTGCATGGGAAAAACTCTGCCACCCCGTGCCGATCGTCGAAAAACCCGCATCGCCGTCGTCCACCACCACCGACCCTCCCGAGACGAGTTCCCCCTGCAGCGTCTCCCCTTGCAGGTTGAGGAGCGTTCCAGCGAAAGCTGCCCCGATGCTGAGGGCAAATATTCCAAGAAGTACAAATCGCTTTGAAACCATAGGAGAGGGCGGGAGAAGTATTTAGTAAATCGTACCATTGCTGGACTCCGGCGCATCCGTGATGGCTTGACGGAATGATGGTTACTTTTGGTATTGATGTTTGTGGAAGTGAGGGCACGTCGGAGGGAGGAGGCCGACGATGCCGAGGAATCCGAAGAGTCCAAGGAGAAGAAGCCGAGGAGACTCGTCAGCATCCTCGGCATCGTCGGAATCGTCGGTTTCCTCTTCACTTCGCCGTTTCTTCCACGCTCCGTTCCCGGATCACGTTCATCCTTCGGCTACGCTTGGGATCAACATTGCTACCGAGGGTCATTTTGCGGTTTCCTCAATCCTTCGTTCCCGGATCACGTTGACCTTGATGACCCCCGGATACGTGAGATCTTTCTCGATCTTCTGTGCGATGTCCTTGGCGAGTTTTGCCTGCCCCAGGTCATTCACTTTTTCCGTATCCACGTACACGCGCACTTCGCGGCCCGCGGAAATGGCGAAGGCGCGCTTCACGCCTTCGAACCCTTTGGCCACCTCTTCGAGCTCCTTCAGGCGCCGCACGTAGGCCTCGAAGGATTCGCGGCGCGCACCCGGCCGCGCACCCGAGATCGCGTCCGCCGCCGCCACGATGAAGGCTTCGGGGGACTCGATGGGCGTATCGCCGTGGTGCGAGGCGATGCAGTGCAGCACCTCGGGGCGGACCTTGAACTTGCGGGCGATCTCGAGGCCGATCTCGACGTGCGTGCCGGCGATCTCGTGGTCGAGCGCCTTGCCGATATCGTGGAGCAGACAACCTTCCGCCACCACTTTCGCGTCGGCGCCGATCTCCTCGGCGAGCATGCGGCCGATGTTCGCCATCTCGAGGGAGTGTTTGAGCACGTTCTGTCCGTAACTCGTGCGGAAGCGGAGCCGTCCGATGATCTTGAGCAGATCCTGCGGGTAGTTGGTGATGCTCAGCTCCTCCGCGGCGCGCTTGCCGAATTCCAGCATCATCTTGCCGACCTCCTCCTTCATCTTGGCCACGACTTCCTCGATGCGCGCCGGCTGGATGCGCCCGTCTTTGATGAGCTTCTCCATCGCGAGTTTGGCCACGTAGCGGCGCGCCAGATCGTAGCCGGAGATGACGATGGCGCCGGGCGTGTCGTCGATGATGATGTCGACGCCCGTTGCCGCTTCGAACGCGGTGATGTTGCGTCCTTCCTTGCCGATGATCTTGCCCTTCACGTCATCGGAGGGCAGCTGCACCACGGTGGCCGTGGATTCCGTAGCCACTTCGGAGGCATAGCGCTGCATGGCTTCGGCGAGCAGGTTCTTCGCCTCCTCTTCGGCCTCTTCCTTAAATTGTTCTCTGACGAGCTTGGCCTGCCCCGCGTAGAAGTTCGAGAACTCATGCACGAGCTCCTCCTTGAGTTGTTCCTTCGCTTGTTCCTCCGTGAGCTTGGAAACCTTCTCCAGCGCTTCGCGATGAGAGGCGCTCGCGGCGGTCAGTTCGGTTTTGAGCGAAGCGACCTCCTGTTCCTGCTTCTGCACAGTTGCGCGCTGCCGCTCGACTTCGCGGACTTTCTCGTCGAGGGATTTCTCTTTCTCCTCGATGCGTCCCTGTTCCTTCTCCAGCTTCGCCTCCATTTCGGCGGCCTGTGTTTTCGCCTCCGAGAGGATTTCTTTTGCGGCAATACGCGCCTCGGCTTCCGCCGTCTTGATCTGACTCTGCGACTGCGCGATGCGCAGGCTTAATCTTTCGAGCTCCTGCTCTTTCTTACCGATGTCCGCCTGAAGCGAGGCGCTGACATGCTTGCCTTTGTTGAACCAGAACCAGCCGGCGAGTACGCCGAGCAAACAACCTCCGAGGAGGGCGAGGAACACAATGATGTTTTCCATGAGATCATGGGGAACAGGAAAAAATCCCTGCTCCTGCTTTGAGCTTCTTACCTGTCTATCCTTCTCTGCAGGAAGGATAATGCCGCGAATGGAGAGAGATGCGTCACAGGGAGAAAAGTTCGAAAGGAAGGGAGCAGAGGGGAAAGATGCGTGTAATGAAAAGAGAAAGTTTCTTGAGTAAGCTTGTACATATCCTATCGGATTTTGGCTTCCGTGCGAAGAGAGAAAGTCGGCGCTTTGTGAAGCCACCACATAAGCCGGAAGCCAAAAGGTTCTGTTGACAAATGGGAGCTTTAGGATAGAAAGAGCTTTTCTTGACTGATTGTGATGCATGCATACAATGCGGTTACATGCGTCGAAATACCTCCGAACTGCCAATGCCAGAATGCGCAAAAGTCGTAGGGTTCACACGATTCGGTAATCCGATCTACGATAGTTATGGGTTACCGCCGAATCGGTCGCTCGCTGCCGAGAAACCTAGGGTTGAATACGACTTCTTGATAGCGACACAGGAAAGAACTGACGCAGAGCGGGGACGAACGAGAAGGAATATTCACGGGCTGATGCCTGCGCGTTCTGGGGGGGCATAGAACTTGTTTTTTGTTTTAGTGAAGCCAAAAAAGACATTCCTCCTCATTTTTGTTCCCGTGGAGCCGCTGCCATGGTCAATGAATTGCGCTGCAATGGTGTGCTTTGGAACCGAACAGGTTTCTGTACCGGCTTCTCACCTACCTGCTTCCGGCAGGAATGCTGCTTTGCCTCTTGCCCGGGCGGGCGATGCATCGGGCGTTCGCGGATGCCGGTGCTCCGGTTGGAACGGCGGTCATCAGTGAGGTGATGTGGATGGGATCGGATCTCTCCACTTCCGATGAGTGGGTGGAAGTCGCGTGTCCGGTCTCAAGTGATTGCGATCTTTCGGGTTGGACATTCACGAGTCTTAAGAGCACGGGAGAGGAAGCGGTGATCGTGTCGTTCGCGACGGGCGCGCTGATTCCGGCCGGAGAAGTGCGCGTGATCAGTAATTTTTCGCTGTCTTCCTCGCGGCTGGTGGCTGAACCGTGGATAACGACGCCGAGCATGAGTTTGCCGAATTCCAAATTACTTCTGCGTCTTCGCGATGCCGACGGGGCAGTGCGTGACGAGGTGGATGATGGTGTCGGAAATCCCTTTGCCGGAGCCAATCCCTCGGGTGGTCTAAAAGCCAGCATGGAGCGCATCGATCTCTCCGTTCCGGGGAGCAGCGCGGAAAACTGGCGGACGGCCACGGTGTCTCTCGGCTTCAAAGATGGTTCACCCATCTTCGGCACGCCCGGGTTCCTGCCGACGGCGTCCGCATCCTCCTCCGCGCAGTCGTCAGGCGAGTCGTCTTCCTCATCAGAACACTGCTCTTCACTTTCTTCGTTTGCTTCGCTTTCCTCGCTTTCTTCCTTCTCTTCGCAGATCTCCCTCACTTCTTCGGCCTCCTCCGTTTCTTCCCTGTCCGGCTCCTCCGTGAGCAGCGAGTCATCTCTGTCTTCAGATTCTTCTCTTTCATCTGTTTCCTTTAGTTCCTCTATTTCTTTTTCATCTTCTCCATCCTCGGCCTCCTCGGCATCCTCTGTCTCTTCGGCCTCCTCTCTTTCCGTCTTCATCACCGAGGTCATCGCCAATCCCATCGGCGCCGATACCGATGAATGGATCGAGATTGCCAATCTGGGAGCGGATTCTGTGAACATCGCGGGCTGGTCGCTCGATGACGGTAATTCCTCAGCGGTCTACCACATTCCTCAGCGGTCCGGCTCCGGCTTTCTTCTTGTGCCGGGCGAGCATGTGTCTTTCCGCAAATCCGTCACCGGTCTTTCGTTAAGTAACAGTGGCGAGCGCGTGAGCCTGATGAGCGGGTCACTTCTCATCGATGCGTGGGAGTATCCGCTGACGGCGGAAGAGGTGAGTTTCGGTCGCGACGCCGATGCGCCGTTCGCCCTTCACGCGTTCTGCGTTCCCACGGAGGGCGGGCGCAACGTTGTTGCGCCGTTGCCTTCCCGCATCGTCATTCAGGATGCCGGATCAGCCTCCATTGGCAGCGCATTTGTGGTGGGTACGGAGCACGTGACGCTCAACCTGCAGGCCGCAGTGGGAGCGGGTTCCCTCGCTTCCGCCGCGTGCGCGTGGGACTTTGGTGACGACGCGGTGAGCGGTGTCTGTAATCCGCCCTCGCACACGTTTTCGGATGCCGGTGACTATTCGGTGCGGCTGACCGTGCGCGATTTCTGCGGAGGGATTTCGGTGAGCACGCTCTCGGTCACCGTTCTTCCGGAGCAAGAAACAACAGCGAGTTCTTCGGCCTCCTCGGTATCCTCTTCTTCATCCAGCAATTCCTCGCGGTCGAGTGCATCTTCCAGTTTTTCCAGTGTTGTGCTTATGAGTCTGATTGAGAATGTTCCCGTTGAGACGGGAATCATTCTGAGCGAGGTGTATGCGGTACCGATCAAAAAATCTTCTCTCGGCGGAATTTCCTCCATCCCCCGATCCCTTCCTTCACGGGAGGAAGGGGAGCTAGTCCAACTCACAACTCATGCCCCCTCTCTTGTGGAGAGGGGGGGAGGGGGAGAGGAAATGAATGGTGAAAAAGCATGGGAGACAGAGGAATGGATCGAGCTCTTCAACCCGACCGACCACGAAATTTCCCTTGCCGGCTGGGTCATCGATGACCTTAAAGATGGCGGTAGTAAGCCATTTATCATCTCCGCAGATTCCCGCATCGGAGCAGGGGAGTATCTGATTTTTTCCAGGAATGAAACCAAACTCCAGCTCAATGATTCCGGTGACGACGTGTGGCTCATCGCACCCGATGATGCGTGGTCGGATCACGTCATGATTCCGAAACTGAAGTCGGGACTATCGTTCAGTTTCTGCGATGGAGAATGGAGAAGTTCCAACCCCACTCCGGAGTTACCGAATGCCTGTCAGACAACGGTGTCGTCACCTGCCCCATCTATCGCAAGCGTAAATAAATCCGTCGTCACGACCACGCCTGCCTTTTCGCGAACACGCTACGTCGTGGCTTCTCAATCCTCTATTTCTTCTATTTCCTTTTCTTCCTTTCAATCCGGTTCCTTCGTCATGTCCTACGCTCTGTCCGAACTTCCATCTTCTCTCACAGTTGCAGGGGATACGGCAGAAAAGTCCTCCGTCCCCGAGGTGGGAACGCTTGGGGCGCTTTCAGGGCTTTCGGTTGCCCTGATGTGGTTTGGACGCAAATGGCTGTCGTTCTAAATATTCGCTGGAAATTGAGTACACATTTGTGTACACTATGGATCGTTCTTCCCCTTCATATCATGGCAAAGATCCTTCGGCTGCGCTCAGGATCTCGCAGCGGCTCGACCCGCACCGTCAGTATCCGCACGTTCAGAGCCAACATGACGCAGCTCCTGAAGGAAGCCCAGAAGAAGAACATCCACTTCGTCGTGATGCGGCACAGCGAGCCGATTGCGCACATCTGGCCGGTGAAGAAGCGCGTGCGTTCCATGGAGGAGCTCGAAGCGGACATCGCCGAAGCGAGGAGGCAATATGCTCGGGGCGAATGGTACACGCCTCAAGAAGCCCGCAAGATGCTGGGTCTCTGAGAGTTGCCTACACCAAAGAGGCTCTGTGCGATCTTGCATCACTTCCGAAGAACATTGAAACGCGCATCTTCGACAAGATGGAGTGGTATACCAGTCAGGACGATCCTCTTTATTTCGCGCGACCTCTGAAGAAAAGACCGTCTGGGGCGACACACCGTTTCCGGGTCGGACCATATCGTGTGCTCGTAACGTTGGAGCAGCACAACATTGTCGTTCTCGCCGTTGCCCATCGCAGAGAGGCCTATCAGACGTAGAATAAGCCTGTTCTTGGCTTGGATACAGGCTTCGTACTCCATTGAACAAAAACGCGATTTTTGGTACAATAGTTGGATTTTATGGCCAATAAAGAATCCAAAATTGAAGTGCCGAATGAGGTTCTTGCCGACATTCCTGCTGACAAGCGGGATGCTGCACGCAAGAAGATTGAGAAGCTGGTAGGCGGCTACGGCGACAAGCTCCGTGAAACGAGTGCGACGCCGTCTTCTCCCGAAAAAAAATCGGCTGGCGCAGAGAAAACGGTTTCTTTTGCGGAGGATAAAGATACAGCCCAGCAGCAGTTGGAACAGGTAATCGAGAGCTTCGAAGAAAAGCACGGCCAGGTCGATCTGGCACATCACACCGAACCACTCGTAGGCCCTGCCGTGCGCAGCGGGATTGCAATCGGCAGCGTGCCGTTTTTTGTGAGTTATCTGGCCAGTATGCGGAGTATGTCGCCGTTCCTGACCAGCGCAGGATTTGGAGCGGTGGGTGCGTGGCTCGGCAAGAAATTTGCGCCCAATCATCCCAAGATGGGGCCGGCTCTGGGAGGCATGGCGGGCGTTGTTTCGCCTCCCATGGTGAAAATGCTGGGCGGTGGTCTCGAGAGCTATATTTCTGCTCTTCATACGGCGGCTCCAACGGCACTCAAGTACGGCGCTGCTGGCGGCCTTGGCACAGGTGCCGGTATTTTGACCTATTTATTTACAAGCAAAATATTGGGGATCAAGAACAAGAAGTTCAATACCATTGCAGCTCTCTCATCGGGTGGTGGTGCGGCTCTTCTTGGTTATGCGGGCGGAGCAAATGCGCTCACCGCTCCTGTGACATTGCTTTCAAGTATTGAAACGGCGAGCACGGCAGCTCTCGCTTCGTCCCTTTCACTGTTCCTGACGACCGCATCTGCGGCAGCAGGCGTGTACGGCCTTGGGCGTCTTGAGGGATGGCTGTGGAACCGCTCAATGACGACGGGGATTTTCAAAAATCTTCTGCGGGGGGCAATGGCACCGGCCACTATCCCTGCGTGGCTGCTCTGGAAACCGACCAGCGCCCTGTATCGCGGTGGCAAGAGGGCGGTTGCTCGCAATGTGGATGCGGTTAAGCGAATGTTCACGGGCAAGAGCCTTCCGGTGAAGGCGGTCACGGCGCCCGTGTGGTGGCCCATGCGCACGGCATACCGCTTTGGTCGCGGAATGGTTCGTGGTGCAATTAACGGAATCACCAAATCGCCTCCGTCCGATCTCGATAATAAACAGGGCATCGAAGCCAAGCTTGGGCGGGCCCTTCCGTATGCGGCCGGCAGAATTCTGCGCAGTCCCGTGGATGCCGCAAAATGGTTACTTTCTCCTTCCTGGTAATTCCTCTATCGCCCCATGCCCACCCCTTCAAATCGCCCATCGGAAATCCCCTACGATCGCGGTCCCATGCGCAAGGTGAACGAGTCGTTACTGACCTCTCAATTGCGTCATGCAATTCGTGACGGAGAAATCAAGCACTCGGATTTCGCCGATTGGCCGTCAAAGCCGTGGATGGTGATAAATTTTCTGGAGGGCAGAGTTCTTGCGGCGGATGAATCAACGAAGCCGAATGCTGAAGCGCAAAAGAAGGGCGTGGATGCACAGCATCTCAAGAATTTTGGAACGAATTTTGCGGCAGTACTCGTGGATGCATTCGGGCAGGATGTCCTCGACGACTTGCGTGCATGGGCCGAAGCAGCGAAAGGCGGAGATCGTTCCCGCGAGCAGTGGGAGCAGGCAAATCCGGAAAAGAAACAGAAAACGGGAAATGCAGTTCGTTCGATCTACGCGGCGCTCTCTCCGAATGTCGAAGTGCTCGAGAACACCGAGCGTAACCTGCATGCCACCAAAGGTCTCAACATGGTCGAAGATGTTCTTCGTGGCACCAAGGAATACGTGTGGGACGAATTTTGGGATCATCCCGAAATGAGCGCAGGTCTCGTGGTCGTGGGATACCTGTGTTACAACATGATCAAGGGAAAGAAATTGTGGACGCTCATCAAGTGGGGGGCAGGCATCACTGTCGCCGGTGCATTCTTGAAAGACAAGTTTGGAGTGCAGCCTGTTGAAAAAGCCGCCGAAATTGCCGAGAGGGTCGGTCTGCAATCCGTTGCCGATGGCATTCGTGGCATTCGCGATACAGCCAAGCGAGGCCTGTTCGGTCCCGAAGGCAAGGGCACGCTGAACGGATACTACGAAGAGAAACTGAAGTTCAATCGTGACAATGAAAAGTATGCATTCCGCTTTCTGCTCGAGCAGAACCCGACGCAATTTTTGGATTGGTATGACGCGGCTCGCAAGTGGCAGGTGGAGCGACGTGGTGGTGAACCCACGGGAGCCGCCGTTCGCCTGGTGGATAAGATGATGTCATCCGACAATTTGCCGACACACTTTCAGCGGGCAGATTCATCGAAGATGACAGAGCTCCTCCTTGGCGTGACGGATCGTGTGCTTCTGCATATTGCACAGAGGAACGGAAAAGCCACAGTGGATGACGGCCTTGCTCTCCTTAAACAGAAGTACATCAATGGGGAGTACTTCAATCAGATGTGGGAACGTTTCGACGCGTTCTCGGATGATCTGAAGAAGAAATATCATGAGAAAACGGTTCGGGACCAGATCGATGGCATCCGCAATGATGCGCAAAAGTTCTACCAGGGTCTCGCGCTTCGCGTGCAAAAAGGCAGCGGCTCCATTGATTTCATGGATGTGCTTATGCTCGAAGCAGACATGGAGGCGCTGCGAACGTATGAGGGTCCAGGATTGACGTACGGCAATATCGAGTCGGCGGCCAATGTGTTCTGGGCGACGACGAAAGAGAAGCTCACGGCACTCGGCGAGGGTGGTAAGAAGGCCTGGACAGAAATCGAATCATTCTTCGTGAAGACGGTGCCGCTCTATTGGAACGAGGCCTGGGCGACACAGATCAAACCGTTCTTGAGCAGAAGGGCTGACGATCTGGGCGAAATCAAGACGTGGTTCGATACCGACGTGCAGCCGCTCATCGATCAAGCGAAAGCGAGGGGGGGTCAAGTGATCCTCGATATCCGCAATTCCCGCATCGCACAAGTGCTCAAGCAGATCGGCATCGGTGCTGCTGATGCGGTGCAGATGACGATCGATGAGGCGGAGGAACTGGGGAAATGGTTGGAAGAGTCCAGCGATATGCACAACTCTCTGCGCACATTTCAGGTGTCAACCAATGCCGCTGGTGATCTTCAGTGGAGTCTGGGTGATGTGGCTGATCCGCGCACAATCCTTGTCGGATATGAATACCATCTCCGAATCCAATTGATTCCCGAGCTAGATCCGGCTTTCGCCGGCTTGAGAGGCCAGCCGCCTCCACGAGCGATAGCGATGCCTTCTCGTGTATTCAGATTCGCTGCAGGTGCTCCTGCGTTTGTCAATCAATCCCTTTTGCCTGTTGGCCGCAGACCGGTGCTCCCAGGTGGTTATCGTTTCAGAAGGGCGGAAATTGAGCTTGAAGTCAGCAATCCCACGGGGACTTACAAGCAGATTCAGAAGAAAGAGGCATCATTGTAATAACACCTAACCGTGTATTTCAGACAAATCACCCTCTATTTCTTTTCGAGCTTGAGGCCTTTTTGAGTCTCATCGATCCATGCTTGCCTGTCGGCGGCAGACATCTCGTACTCTTCCACCTCAACTGATTGCGTGGGTTGCGTTGTGACGGGAGTCTGAGTCTGGGTCGCAGGAGGGGGTGTGGGTGCGGGTGAGTTCGTCCAATAATGGTAGCCTCCATAGAGAGCTGCTCCACCCACGAGGAGCTTATAAATACTGTTTCTCGCGCTAAAGATGTATTCCCAAACTCTTCCTATGGGTCTTGTGATTATTTCAGAAGTCCCTTCGCCAATTCTTTTTGCATAACTGATGATTGTATTGCTTTCTATTAGGCTGTGTTGCAGATCCCGCACGACGCGATGGAGACGGTGAACCGCTTCCTGGCGTGCTCGTTTGTCCTTGTACCCGGAGTGCCCTGCATTATGTGCCAGTGACTTGAAGACGAAGGGCAGCACAGGGACGCCCGTGCCCGGAATGGTTTTTTTATAACTGCTTGTACTCTGCATTTCAGTCATACACTCCTCCAGCCACTGTAGTCGTTCCTGCAGGACCTTTCTTTCGGTTGCACTGTCAACCGTGCTCTCATTCGGAGTGATGTACTTTTCAAAATTGACTATTGTCTCTTCGGCCGCTTGGATGAGTGTATCGAATGATCTCCTCAGAAACAGATTCTGTCTTTCCGTGTTCATCAACACATTACTATTCGCATAGACTTTCGCGAATGCCTGTACTGCCGCGATGCATTTATTAAATTGCTTCATTGCTTGGCTCAGCACCTCCGCATCGGTATCTCCCTGCGGCAGGCTCTCCACTGTTTTTCTCACAAGCTCTTCACGTTTTGCGTCCAGTTCATTCTGAGGGGGAGTGTCCGGTTGACCAAACTCAAGCTCATTCGCTTTAAGTTGCAATTTATATGAAAACGTCGTATTTCCCCAAGGAGGCTGCGCATTCATCCGCTCCGCAATGGCCTCGAGATCCTCCTGCGAGGGCATGACGGCTGCGAAGGCATTTCTGACTTTACTTGTGATTGCGGTAACAATCGGCCACTTTGACTTCGCGCCTTCGGGCGTCTGAGTGCCTTTCGATGGTAGTTCTGTACCTTCAGTTGCCATGTGCTTATATTATAAAGAAATATGTTATTTTTGTCAAAATGCATGAAAACCCCGAATTCTAGTTCAAATCCGAACACCTAGACGTTTGCAGTGGGAAGAGAATACTTCGGCAGGGGTGCGAAAACCAAGCACTTTGCGGGGACGGTTGTTGAGACGGTTCTGGATGATCTGCAGTTG
>JAQVMW010000007.1 GCA_028703445.1 Candidatus Peribacteraceae bacterium | reverse complement strand
GAAGAGGACCTGCGGAAGGAAAGAGCAGGGCTATTGTACCCGCCAAAGTGCCAGTGCAAAAGAATATTCTGCATTGAAAATGCCCCCTGGAACCGACGAACCAGGGGGCAGAGGTTGCAAATTCAACTTTCATTTGAATTCATACCGAAGTCACCTCTTTCCACGATGTGATAAATCCTCCAGAATTTCCTCTGCGGATCGACAATCCCCAAGCTCATTTTGAAAATGTACGCTTGGACAAATGTTTCCGCCTACGCCGGGACGGGGAGCAAGGTCTCTCACATTCACCAGTGATTCAAGAGCTTGAATCAGCTCTGGAGTTTCCCTGCTTGTGATCATCAATTCCGTCTCTGGCAGAAATATTCTCAGAAGTGCGTGGTAGTAAATATATGACCGATCATCGAGCGGATTGGGCGTGGTAAAATCGGAACCTTCAACACGTTGATGACGCGGTATGGAAAGACTTTTGGGATATCTGCCAAACATCTGCTTGATACGATCCGCATGCTGCACGAGAGAAATAATCTCAAAATCATGCCCTGCAGTATTGAGGCCCATGAGCGCCCCGATGCCAACATCGGAAAAACCTGCCTGCAGTGCGCGCTCCTGCGCAGTCATCCTGTCATGGAATGCGCTCTTCGGACCGGCGACGTGATACTGTTCGTAGAGCGCAGGGTCGTACGTTTCCTGGAAGATGCGGTACTGCAGGCGCACTACCGGATCCGCCGCCGCCACGATCTTTTCAAAATCCTCCGGGGTCTGTGGCGCGATGTTCAGCGTGACGCATTGCAGGGGAGATCTGTACTTCTCGTTCACCGAACGCAACACACGAAGGGCATCGCAGCACCGTTGCACCGCACGTGGGTGATCCCCCGCGAGAATGCAGAATTCCTCCGGCCGATGCCGCACCACTGCGGAAAAATCTTCCGCCATCTGCTCCGGAGTCAACGCGGATCGCTGATGAACGGAAGACGCCCGATGGCCGCAGTACAGACAATCATTCACGCACTCGTCAGAGATGTAACTGATACCGTAGAGTTTTAGCTTATCTCCAAACACGAGACGATTGACGCGGGAAGCGCTCTCAACGACTGCGTCGAAATAGCGTTCCTTCTGAGAAAGGAGCCTCTGGAGAATCTGCATTCTTTCGCTGTGCGGAATGGCATTCCTCCTCAACATATCCGCATACGGGGTTTTGTTGATCCTCAATATTTCCTTCGTCTTTCCCTCCTTTCTCCCGAGGTCAGATTGCATCTCGATCCCTCGCACAAAGTTCCCGCCCTCATAGGGGCTGTGCTCCCCTTCGTGCTGGAAGAACGCATCCGCCACCCCGAGAATGCCCATGAATGATGCATCCGCTCTCCGCAGCGGGATGAACCGATCGCGCTCAAAGCGGCACACGTCCCCTCCTTCACCATGGGAATAGCGCTGCTGCCCGTTCAAATCAACCGTCAACACATCCAAGAGATCTTTTCTGAAGAGTTGCATCAGCAATGGGAAGAATTCACGGAGGACCGGACCGAAATTTGGCGCTTTGGCATGAAAGTCGAGGAGATCCTTCCCGATGAACGTGTTCCTCCCCTGCGCGTCTTTCGGTGTTTTCTCGAACACGGAAATGTCAGCCATGTACCGCATCGCATCACTCTTGACCAACACGGCAGCCAGATCCTGCCGTATATGACATGCCACGTAATGGAGGAGGTCAGCACCATGCAACAGAACATTGTTTGCTTTCCGGATACGTCCCGATGGATCGAATTCCATTGGTGGTTCCTCCGGCAGTGTGAATACGCCGTAACCTTGCGGATCCTCATAGATTGTTCCTCCAAGGCGAGGGAGGATGTTCCGAACGACAGGAACGGAATCTCTGCTCTCGTAATCCGATGCGAAAGAGGCGATGCGGTATACGCCTCCGCCTTCCGTGAGCTCGGCAAGTTTGGCATGTTTGAGCCGATCGGAAGCAGGAGTGAACAGACGTGCAGCATCGCGCTTCGGTGGAATTTTCTCTTGTCCTGTCGCGACCAGCCGCATCCTTTGAACCGAGGCGTTCAGTCTCCTCTGTACATCGTCTCTGCCGCCTCTGACGTCGAGATAGAAGGATCTGGCCGGAGAAGGGAAATATTGTTCCATGGGAATAATGAGGAAAATTATGAAAGCAGCCGCGTGAGCGACTCACCAAGAATCCGAAACCCGTTCTTCGTCAGTACGGATTCCGGGTGGAACTGAAAACTGGCGAACCGGTCGCCCTGGAGCGCATGGACACACCGAGAATCCCCGTCGTAGGACATCCGGACCCCGGGAATCTCCTTCTCATGTCGTGCGGAAAACGTATTGTAGAAACCGACGAGCTGCTGCTCGCCAAACAGATCGATCTGCTTTCGGACTCCCTGCGACGGTGTCTCCTGAGGCAACACCTTCATACCCAGCTCCCTGCTTAAGATCTGATGGCCAAGACAGACGGCAAGAAACTTCTTTCCTGATGCGCGAAGCTCATGCACAACATGATGGAGCTTCTGCATCTTCTGATTTTTTTCATCATTGGGATCACCGGGCCCGGGCCCCACGACGACAAGATCGGCGTTATCCGATGCACAGTCGTACTCCTTGTAACTCACGACACGAACGCGCGCGCCCATGCTCGTCATCATGTGCTTGAGCGTCTGGCAGAAGTTGTCTTCATTGTCGATGATGGTGATCTTCTTTCTCCGAACGGCTTCGAGCGAATTGTTCACCCTCTCCTGATCCTCGAGGAAATAGCGGGAGAGATCGAGATTCCTCTCTTCGAGCACTTGAAGAATCTTCACATCAGAAAGGAGAGCTGTATCCGAAGGAACGGATCTTTTCTGAGCCGGATCCAGGATGCTCCCCAGAAGAGCACTGAGCTTCGCCTGCGTCTCTTTGACCTCGCTCTCCGGATTCGAATCACGGACCAGAGTGGCGCCCGCACGGACAGCAAGCGTGCCGTCGGCATCAATCTCCGCCGTGCGAATCGTAATGGCACTATCAAGGTTCTCCCCGCCCTGCGCATCCCGTCCAAACAGAGCGAGTGCAGAGGCATAATACCCGCGGGAACCGGGTTCGTACTCCTTCAATACTCTGCACGCGTTGCCCATGGGGCTGCCCGTGACCGTGGGTGCGAACATGGATGTACGCAGCAGATCAATGGCCGGCAGATCACTGCGACCGCGCAGCAGGTATTCGGTATGGATGAGCCGCGACATATTCTTGAGGAGCGGACCCTCGACCGTCCCGCCGCGCGCGCACATCTGCGACATCATCTTGAGCTCCTCGTCGAGCACCATGAAAAGCTCGAGGATCTCTTTGTCATCGCGGAGAAATTCCAGAAGCTCCTCCTTCGTAACGGGCTGATCCGGCTTCTTCCGTAAGGTCCCGCTGATCGGATTCATCGTCACCTCTCTGTTCTGAACAGTGAGATGCTTCTCGGGCGAAGCCCCGATGAGGTACTTCTGCCCGTCGAAGAATATGAATGTCATGTAGCTCCCGTGCTCTGAGAGCAGAAGCGACCGATAGATGCTCAACGCCTTCGCCCGGTTCATCTCGACGATCGTTCCCCTCCCCGTGTTCGCGACGACGAAATTCGCCCCCTCTCCCTGACCGATTTCATCGCGAATGATGTTCCGGATGACCTCTGCATACTCTTCCGGAGTCATATCAAACTGAATACCGTTTTTGAGTGCTACCTGATCTGAAGGAATGGAAGTGAGCAGCTCCTCCAAGTTAACTCTCGTCTGTTGAACAATATCGATGCAACGTATCGGCTCATGCTCCGAATGCGCCTCGTACCCCCGCTCGCGTATCTGGGAGAAAGGAATCGCACAGACGGTATCAACGATGGAATCGGAATACGGCATTCCGACGCTCCGCTGTATATCCGCAAGAGAGTGGCAAAGCCGCTGCGTCCCCGAGAGCACCTGCACCTCCTCTTCAGCCCCTCGCCGTATCATGACGAAGGGATCGGTGCCGTGGAGTATGTCTTCGATTGGGGCCGATGATGAGAGAGAAGAAGATTTCATGGGAATGAAAGGAAAATGCGAAATACAAAAAAATACGCTCCAATGACGTGAGACGCACACCTGACTGAACATCAGTCATTCAAAGGTACTGCGAACTCACGCATGCCCGCGCCACGGCGTGCTTCCTCCTCCGAATGTCGGCTCAATACAGACAAAAAGTCCTTGGATACTTGTGGCAATCTCCACGCGTTGTCCATCAATGTACTCCGCCGCAAGCCGGATACGCTCAAGGAGTGTGGAAACCGTTTCTCCGTTCAATTGTGCGGTGAGCGCGGGATTAAATCGATAGCCGAATTGCTCTGGATGGCGCATGTAGGAAGCTGCGACATCCGGAACTCCGGTGGCGAACTCACCTGCCGATGAGGAGAAACGAATGATGGGCATGAAATACCTTTGTACCGTTACAACGGTACACCACCCCTCTTCCCTGATCAATCCCTTTTCAAAGAAAAGAACAAAACAGCTCACAGAACACAAAAACAACGGACAAAACCGGTTGGAAGGGGGGAACGGAAGTGGGGGGAAACCCGCAGGTTTCCCACCTAAGCTTGGCCGTCAGGAGGGTAAGAGAGGTGTCGGAGGGGGTAGGGAACCGGACAAGGTTCCCTCCTCCTCTGACAAAAGAAACAGACTCAAACAACTCTCAACGAGAAGACCACACACACCCTCTTTTGTCGCCGGACAAAGATGGAAAGAAGGAGTCTTCGAATTATTTCTGATTCGCCTTCTTCAATTTCTTCAGAAAAAGACCAAATCCCCCGCTTCCGTACTGCAGCATCCTCGATCCCCGCGTGATCTTGCTGATACTGAGATTGAGCCTCTTCGCGATATCCCGCTGGGGCGTTCCCTTGTTGAGCTCCTGAATCAGCTGCCAGCGTTCCGCGACCGACGCGAGCTCCTGCGGCGTGAGGATGTCGGCAAGAAGCTTCTCCGCCTCCACTTGGCTTCGTACAGAGGAAAAAAGCGCGTAGAGATCCCGGAGATGTTTTTGGGGAATCGCCATATCTCAAGAAAGTATACCCTTTCTCTGCCAACGTACTACAATGGAACCGATGGAGTCATATGTTCTCATCACAGGTGCGAGCAGCGGTATCGGCAGGGCAACAGCAGTCCGTTTGGCGAAGGAGAAGAAGAATCTCATCCTCGTTGCACGACGGCAGGAAAAACTCAGCGCTCTCGAAAAGGAATTAAAGCCGGAGGGAGTGAAAGTTGTACTCAGACCTCTCGATCTGCTTGATCGCAAGGCTCTCGAAAAAATGTTCAATGAATTAAAGGAGTTCCCTCTAGAAGCAGTCATCAATAATGCAGGCAAGGCGCTTGGCCGTGATCCTCTGGATAAAGCCTCTGATGAGGATTTGCAGGGAATGATCGATCTGAATATTTCCGCGTTCCTGCGGGTCGTGCTGCTCAGCATTCCTCATCTGAAAAAAACGCAGGGTCATTTGGTCAATATCGGGAGCATTGCGGGCCTGGAGATCTATGAGAACGGAGCCACCTACTGTGGTACAAAGCACTTCGTGCACGCCATCAATCAAGGAGCCCGTATCGACCTGCTGGGTTCGGGCATCCGGGTGACTGAAATCAATCCGGGCAACGTGGATACGGAATTCAGTGTGGTGCGTTATCACGGCGATACCGAGAAAGCGAAGAAGGTCTACCAGGGCTACGAGCCGCTCCATGCCGAAGACGTCGCCGAAGCGATCTGGTACGCATTGAGCCGTCCCAAACATGTCAATATCCAGCAGATTGTTATTGTCCCTACAGCGCAAACCACAACAGGAAAAATCGCGCGGAAAGAATCTTGAAGGGAATTTCATGAAAGATAGAAATCCTATTCCCTCGTCCTCTACTTCCCGAACGACCACCAACGGCGTCGCGGCGGCTCCGGCTCGCTCTCTCCCGTCACCTGCTTCCATTCCGCAGCGAAGAGCATTCGTAATACTTTCACTCTTGCACAACAATTGGGAAAGTACTCTGCAGAAAGAACATTCGAATCCATATCATCCGTCAGCGGAGGATGCACAGCTTCATCACGGGCCGTGGCAAAATCAGAAGTGAAGAAATGTGAGACGGGACGCTTGCTCGTCGCCGGAACAACCTTCAGGGCTTTCGGATATTCCTCCGCCAATTGCTGGAACTTCCCCGCATGCCCATTCACAACGATGACGCGTGCGGAGCGAGAGCGATTCTCGACAATGCGTTGGAGCATTGCGCGAAATTCACCTTCCAGCGTATGAAGGATTCGATCACTCCCCGTCACCATCTCGAAACAATAACTGGTACTGAGGAGAGCGGCACACGTATAGCCCAGAGCAGACAGAATATTTCGGTGAGAAATTGGAATCTCCACCGGTTCACGCAGGTAACCGAATAAACCGGAAGGGAATTCATACCGGGCAGTACGCATGAACCGATCTATTGCGACGTATTGATCTGTCATCTGCCCGTCAAACTGCTCAATGTTTCCCTCGACATCCCCAATGAAAAGACTTTTTCCTGCTGTCGCCATGCCAAAAGAGTACTCCTATTTCTTGAGCTCATGCGCCTCCAGCACCGCCTGATACTCCTCGGGCTTGTTCATCTTGAGGTAGTTGAGGAGTTTGCGGCGCTGCGCGACCTTGCCGAGTAACCCGCGCCGTGCGGAGAAATCCTTCTTGTGCTCGGCCAGATGCTTGCTGAGTAGGTCGATCTCTTTGGTGAGAATCGCAACCTGCACGGGGGCGGACCCGGTGTCGGTATCGTGCGTGCGGAACTTGGTGATAAGACGTTTCTTGGAGACGCGCTTGAGTGTCATGGGAAGGAGTGGGAACGTGTCACGTCGTACGTGTGCGACATGGCGTGCGAAAAAAAGATGACGAGCCGTGCCGCCCGGGCGACAATTCGCTCAAACGGGGAAGCGCGGACAGGAGCCAATTCTAAGCGGAATTTTGAGGAATGCAAGGTATTTAGCCACTTCCCATTTACGCAGTGCAGATGAGCGAAATCAAAGAGGGAGTGGACATACGTTCACCCTGTGCTAGGATGCCGCACATGGATGCCCTCTCCTTCTCTCTCGGCCTCACCATCGGTCTTGTGATCGGTGGCGTCTTTGTTTCTTTCTTCCTGCGAAAGTCTGCGAAAGATGCGGAATCCACCGCCGAGACTCTGTCGGCCAAGGTGATGGCGCGGCAGGCGACGCAGATCCTTGAGCTCGCCGAAAGTAAACTCTCGGGCAAGAAAGATGTGATCGACGTGTCGCTGAAGGCGGTGCAGAAAGATTTGGACCGGGTCGAAACCCTCATGCGTGAAATCGGCAGCGGCAATGCGAAGATGGATACACGGCTCGAGAACGCCGCCAAGGTCATCAAGGAGCTGACGGAAACAACCGGAAATCTCAAAACAGCTCTCGCCGGCAATTCCGAGCGCGGGCAGTGGGGGGAACGCATGGCGGAGGACGTGCTGCGGCTGTCGGGGCTGATTGAGGGGATCAACTACATCAAACAGACGAAGCTCGGGAACGCGGGATCCAAGCCGGATTTCACTTTTTTGCTGCCGAAGAACATGAAGCTGAACATGGATGTGAAATTCCCCTTCAACAATTACCAGCTCTACGCCGAGGCGAAGACCGAACGCGAGCGCGAGGAGCACAAGAAGGCCTTCATCAAGGACGTGAAAAATCGTATCAAAGAGGTGCAGACGCGCGATTACATCAATCCGGAGGACTCTACCGCCGACTACGTGCTCCTCTTCATCCCGAACGAGCAGATCTACACCTTTATCAACGAGATCGACCGCACGCTCATCGATGATGCACTCAAAGCCAAGACGATTCTCTGCTCACCCATGACGTTGTACGCCGTACTCGCGGTGATCCGGCAATCCATCGACAATTTCAGCGTGGAGGGCAAGTCGCAGGAGATGCTCACGATCTTCGGTGCATTCCGGCAGCAATGGGAAAAATTCAAGGAGCAGATGGGAACCGTGAAGGAGCGCTTCGAACTCGTCCACAAAGGATACGAGGAACTGACGGGAACGCGGGAGCGCCAACTGGACCGCCAGCTCACCAAGATCGAAGAATTGCGGCTGGAGCGCGGAATTCATGTCCCAGAGATCGAACAGGCTTTCGAGAAAGCCACGAAGAAGGAATCATTGACGCGGGTAAAGAACGTCCTACCATAGTCCTCAGATGCAACAGCATCAGATCGTCGTCAGCCTCGTCCTCGTCGTCGTCCCCCAGGGATAGCGCGGGCGTGCTGATAGAGATCACCACCTCGCGCAAGCGGGGTTTTTGTTAGTTATATGAGCACCATTGACTCCTCCGTATCCTCGGCATAAATCCACCTCGCGCAAGGCACGTCGGTCGCGACCGACGTGCCAAGCGGGGTTTTTTGTATTTCCCCCTCCACCCATGGCAATCGAACTCCAGGGCATACGCATCAATGAAGAAGATGCGAACGGCAAATTCTGCTTCGCGGAACCCAATTACGGCGGATCGTGGACGATCTTCCGTACGCACGAAAACGGACGCGGTCTCGAATCGCTCTCGGCCGAGATCGTTGATCGGGAGCGCGGAACCATCCGCACGGCGATTTTCCGTTTCATCGAAGGGAACCGACGCATTCCTATGAACCGGTTGCAGGCTGAGAATGCACTCCGCAGAGAGTTGGGCCTTCTCTAGGCGAATACGATGTCTTCGTACACATCAGAAATGCCCAGTGGAAGCCAATAAATCGTGGTGTTTGACATAGGAAAATGAACGGGTACTCTTCGCACTGTCATGTCGCACTCCTCTGCTTACACCATGAAGCAGGTCCTCAATACCCCGAAGAGGTAGCGGGTGTGCTGATGTTCATAATTTGCACCCCGCACCAAAAGAAGCGGGGATTTTTTTATCTCTCTTTCCCTCTCCATATCATGGAAAGAATAACGGAAGAAGTTGTGCCGCATCGCGACCCTAGCGGCCAACAAGAAGAAATTGTCTGGTGGTTCCCGTTAAACGGCGACCCCACAGTCTACGTACACGATACAAAAGAACAGATCGTCGTCCGTGACATTCCGCAGAACGGCGAAACCAATGAAGCTGTTCTGCGCCGCATTCTTGCGGAGATCGGAAAACTTTCGCTCAGTATCCGGAGAAATGTCTCTGCGCATACGACGGCCTCTGATACCATGCCTCAGTGAAGGCAACGGACACCGCGTCGCATGCGGCAAAAAAATCCGAACTCATCCTCGGCACACTCAATGAGCCGCAGCGCAAAGCCGTGGAACACACCTCAGGGCCGCTCCTCATTCTGGCGGGAGCAGGGAGCGGCAAGACACGCGCACTCACCCACCGCATCGCCGCCCTGATCGCGCAGGGTGTTCCTCCGTGGCAGATCCTCGCGGTCACCTTCACCAACAAAGCGGCGAAGGAAATGAAATCGCGCATCGAGAATCTGTTGCACCTGACGGAAGGCGAAGATCCTTCCGCATGGGGATCGAAGAGCGCCCGCCTGCCCGTCATGGGAACATTTCACAGTATCTGCGCGAGGATTCTCCGAAAGGACATCGAAAAGCTGGGGCGCGACCGCTCCTTCGTCATCTACGATAAGGACGACCAGGAGCGGCTTACAAAACAAGTCCTCAGAGAGATGAAGGTGGAAGAAGCGGAATTGAAGCCGCGTGCCGTGCTTTCCTCCATCGGGCGCTTCAAGTGTGAAGCGCTCTCGCCCAAAGATGCCCTGAAAGACGCGACTTCCCCGCGGATGGAAACGATCTGCCTGGCTTTCGCCGCCTACGAGAAAGCGCTGCGCACGGCCAATGCTCTGGATTTCGATGACCTGATGCTCGAGGTCGTGCGCCTCTTCCACGAAGTGCCCGAAGTCCTCGACCGCTACCAGGAGACCTGGCGGTACATCAATGTGGACGAGTACCAGGATACGAATCACGCGCAGTACCTCTTCACGACCCTGCTTGCGCAGAAGTACAGGAACCTCTGCGTCATCGGCGACCCGGACCAGTCCATCTACGCGTTCCGCGGCGCGGATATCCGAAATATTCTGGAATTCCAGCGGGAGTACAAGGATGCGACCGAGATCAAGCTGGAGCAGAACTATCGCTCCACACAATTGATCCTCTCGGCAGCGGATGCCGTGATTGCCCAAAATCCCAACCGCCCGAAGAAGAAAATGTGGTCCGAGCGGAAGGAAGGCCCGAAAGTGCTCGTGAACGAGGTGGAGAGCGAGCGCAAAGAAGCTGAGGAGGCGCTCAAGCGCATCATGCAATTCAAAGCGGAAGGCATTCCGCTGAATGACCAAGTCATCCTCTACCGCACCAACGCGCAATCCCGCCTCTTCGAGGAGGCCTGCATGCATCAGGGCATCCCCTACCGCATCGTGGGCGGCGTGAAGTTCTACGCGCGCAGAGAGGTGAAGGACGTGCTCGCCTACCTGCATGTGATCCTGAATCCCGCGGACGTTGTTTCGTTACTTCGCATCATCAACGTGCCGGCACGCAAGATCGGCGAGACGACGCTGGAACGCATCCGCGTCTGGAGCAGCGTCAACGATGCATCGCTCTGGTCATCGCTGGTTCGGGCGGATGAGATCGCGGACCTGAATGAGGGCACGAAGAACCGCATCCGGGAATTCGTGAAGATCATCACGGATCTACAGGGCGACCTGCGTCACCTCGCCGTGGCGGACCTCACCGTGCGGCTGCTGCAGAAGATCGGTCTGGAGAAATGGCTCAAAGATGACACCGAGGAGGGGGAGGAACGGTGGCAGAACGTGGAGGAACTGCTCTCGGTCATGCGGAAATACGACCGTCTGGAGCCGCAACTGTCGCTCTTAAGCCTGCTCGAAGAAGTTGCCCTGGTTTCGGAGGTGGATCGCCTCGCGGAATTGAAGGATGACGCCGTCACCCTCATGACCGTGCACTTGTGCAAGGGACTGGAATTCGAACACGTGACGATTGCGGGATGCGAGGAGGGCATTTTCCCGCACGCAAGCAGCGTCTATGACCGCGAGCAGTTGGAGGAGGAACGCCGGTTGATGTACGTCGGCATGACACGAGCCAAGACGAATCTCACGCTCCTCTTCACCCGATCACGCATGCTGTGGGGCGAGACCAAGGCAAATTCCCCCAGTCGATTTCTGGATGACCTGCCGGACGGCGTCATCGAGCGCCGAAGCGATTCGGTCTTAAGCACCTTCGCCTGGGCAGCGGAACGCGGACTTGAGGAAGCGCTCACCGGAGGACACATCGAACCGTACAATCAGGAAAAAAACCTGCGCGTTTCATTCAATCAGGATGTGATCATGGATGACGCCTCGCAGGAACCCATGGTAGAAGGCGCGCGCGTCGAGCATCCCAAATTCGGCCAGGGAACGGTAGCTGCAGTGCGCGGCGGAGTAGCGGATATCGCGTTCGACTCGGGCGTACGCAAGAGCTTTGCACTCAGTATCGCGCCGCTGAAGATTTTGTAGTCATCCCTCTCCCCCTTACCCCCTTTCATATCTCAATTAACCTCTCCCCCTAGCCCCCTCTCCCGCGGAGAGGGGGAATGTTCATGTTTGTAATTGTTCTCCCCTTCCTCCTCGGGAGGAAGGGGCTGGGGGGATGGAGGTTATGCACAGAAAGAAAGGATCTAGAACCGGTAGAACGTCCCCCGGAGCTGTGATTCATCGAACGCTAGCCACGAAAAGCTGGTCGTTCCGTCGGTCCACGTCAGCGCCCCTGCGGAAGAGACGGAGCCCGCCGGAGTGATCGAGACCTGCAGCCCCGCACTCTGCGAAGTGGATGGAACGGTGATATCGCCGCGCAGCGTCAGGATGCGCGTACCGCCCGAAACGGTGCCGATACTCTCGGGAATAGCCGCGCACGTAATGGCATCTCCTGCTACGGAACAGGTGGTGCGATCGGTGGATCCATCTGCGCCGAGCGTGACATTGGCAAGGATGACGCCGCCGCTGACTCCGAGCGCAAACGTCGCATCGGTCACCTTCAGATCTGCCCGACCGTCGCCGCGTACACCATTAAGCCTCCACTGTCCGATGGTGCGGCCGATGCCGCTCACCAATGTATCTTCGCTCGGACCGGCATTGGTGATCGTTGCGAACGTGGAACGCGACGTCTCGAAGGTCAGGTAGGTATCGGTGGTGGACTGGTTGTAGCGGCGGGTACTCCAGTCTCCGCGGCCTTCGATAAAAAAGTGATCGATCTGAATATCCTCGCCGCTCTCGCCGCCCTGATCAAAACCGCGCGTGATTGCCCGCGCGTAGACGGACGTCTCCACCCGGCGCGCCATAGAGACGAGCCCGGACGATGAGTGGAGCGTGAACGAGGAAGGATCACTGGAATCGCGCGAGGCACCGCCCAGGTAGCGACTGTCGGCAGTCGCGTAGAGTCGCACCTGATCGATGGAGGGAACCGTTCCGGTGAATGTGACGGTGATATCCTCCACAGTGAACGGTTCGGAGTTATTGAAGATCTTCGCCGCACCGAGGATGGGTGATGTGGTTCCGAGACGCAGGAAAGAGGCTTTCTGCGAAAAATCCGGTCCGGGATCAGTGACGAAGGAGGAGACGGAAGACGCAGAGGAAGCCGAAGATACCGAGGAAACCGACAATATTGAGGAGGCCGAAGAGGAACTGGCCTGATGCGTGAGGCAGGGATCGGCGAAATACTCGATGGGATGGCCGTCAGCGGTGCATGATTGGATGACGGTTCCATCGGGACAGACGTAGGGCTCGCAGGAGAATGCCCGTCCCTCCTGAGCAGACCGAAGCTCCGGAAGCTCCCCGCGAGCAAAGGCGAGGAACGAGGCAACGAATTGCGCCACTTCGCCGCGCGTGAGCATATGATCAGGCGCGATGCCCGGAAGAGACATGCCCTCCAGTTCCACAGCGGAAAGATAGGGCGCATACCACACATTCGCTTTTATCGGAGGTACGGTGAGATCAAATGCAAGGACGAGCATCTTCGCGGCTTCCGCGTAGTTCACCGTGCGCGTTGGATGAAACCGCCACTGGGACGCGTCTATCCCCTCCAGTGCATCGCCGGAAATCATGCCATCGCGCTTGGCCGCGCAGACGAACGGCGCATACCAGGCGGCAGGATCAATATCGGGAAAACAGGCGGTATCCGCCGAAGGAAGTACTTCTGCCGTGTTTGCACTCATGGCCATTTTCAGGAATTCCGCCCGGTTCACGGGCTGGTCCGGCCGGAACGTGCCATCCGGATACCCCTGCACTATCCCCTCTTGCGTGAGGAAGCTGGTTGCCACCGCCGTCACGCGATCCTGCGGAGCATCGGAATACGGTAAGCTCGCGGTGTCGTACGCGGCAAGCGCGACGAGCGGCAGTGCGAGGAGAAGAAGTCCGAAGATGCGGCGCATGAAGGGAGGAGGGAAAGAGCAGACACTCTAGCACAGATTCCGTTACTCCTGAATGAAGAGAGTATAGGGCTTTGGGGACTGAGAGAACCCTTCCTGCCGACAGGCAGGCGAACAAGGTTCCTTAAACCCCCACAAAAGAAACTGGCTCATATCATCTTCTTCAACGATGGAACGATTTCTTATACTTGCCTGCGATGGCATTGCAGACGACATGGCGGATTTTCCCTCTACGGCGCTTTGCCTGAGTATAAATCGTAAGCAGATGTGCCGCTGTCGACTCGGCATCTGTGCAGGCCTGGGATTCAAATCCATCACGCGAAAGGCGCGAGGAACCGAGAGACTTTATGTCCTGGAATCCGATTGTCCCGAGAAGAGCACGAATGTCCCGTTGAAATTCTTCAATGGGATCGCGCCGCGACGCTTCGGAGGTCTGAAATGTTTCGTTACTTGATTGAATGGTTTCCATGGTATGAAAGGGAAGAATGAAATACAAAAAACCCGGGGGAAACCCGGATCGCGGCTTGGGGGCAGATGCCCCCGCAAACTTCAGAAAAGTTTACGCAGGCAGCACCTCCCCCGCACGCGGCGGAGTGAAGTTGCTGCCGGGGATAATCACTCGAGGAATCAAAGTGAGGCTACTGTAGCGCGCGAAGCGGACGAGCGCCAGAAAATTCTCCAATTCCATCGGGCAGAGATACGGGGTTATACGCCGTACTGGACCGCATTCATGAGGATACTCATGACCCGGTTGCGTTGCTGATCCTCAATGGCCGTCAGCGCATGGTGCACCTGTTCCGCATCGGTCGGATCATCAACGGCAAGCTCCTTCGTAATATGTCGTGAGAGGGCTGCATTGCCATTTACGCATCGCCTGGCGAATCTTTCGGACATCTCCTGCCAATGAGACTTTTCGGACTCTGATGCCGTGGGAACGGACTCTGAGACTATCGTCATATAAAAAGGGGGAATAGAAAGAAATAAATCATTTCAGACGAACGATTGCATGGACCATCTGACAGACTGCTCGCCTGCGCTCTGCAAGATCTTCAATGTGAAGCAGCGCCCTGAACATCCCGTCTTCATCCCGCGCGCCCTCCGCAAGTTGAAGCGCGGAAACGACGGAATCCGGAAGAGCGACATGATGCCGTTCACAGCGTTCCATAAGATCATGCGCCGCGCATCGGATGAAATTTTGATGGCGAACGGAGTATTTCCCCAGTTGATCCGGAGGAATATTTTCTTCTGGAGGGGCACAAGATTCGGATACGCCGGGCGGATGAGAGAGGACAGCGATACTCATGGAAGAGTGTGGAAATCAAAGTAAAAAACGCCTCCGGCCCGTCGTTCGCGAACGACGGGCCTTCGCTGGGGGAAGGCTCGAATGCATCTGAATGTCGACGAAGATCACTTCAGATCATACGGCTCCTTCCCCGCAAGATAGGGGGTAAAGAAGAAGCCGTAGAAATAGGATCGGCGCTGCGCCATGAGATGTGTGAATTGTAGAGCAGGAGCCGCAAAAGTCAATGCGTGTGACCGTTTCCGTTATCGGAGCACATCCAATTCCACAGTCCGCGATCGAGTTCGCAGGTGACACGGACACGTTGACGCAAGCCGTCAGAAATCTGCTGAGCAATGGCGGGAAGCCGGGCATCATCCAGCACGAGCACGGCAACCATCGCGGAATGGAAATCCGGATAGAGTTGCCGGTCGATTGTGAGTGTTCCGCCGTCCCGATAGAGCAGAGAGAGTCCTGCATCGAACGGCTCGGTGGAGCGCACATCGCGAGTAGTGTGATCTGGCAGTGACGGAGCGATCATAGAAAAAGGGAAATCAGGAAATAAGCCCTCCTTGCCACGCCTTTCGCGAAAGGCGTGGCGCTGCTTGGGGAAGGCTCCGAACGTCTGAGTGAATTTAGTTCAGACACATCGGCTCCTGCCCCGCGCTAAACGGGAAAGCGAAGAAGCCGAATACAAACGTCTGCATGGACATGTACAGGCACACTTTACTTCGATTCATGTTCCTGTCAATGTCAGCCACGCATGGTTTCGCTCCCCGATGAGATCCGGCAGTTCTGCAGGAATCACGGCCTCAAGCTCAATACGGATCTGGGGCAGCACTTCCTGCTGGATGCTTCCATTCTGGATCGCATCGTCGAAACGGCGGAGATCGCAAAGACGGACACCATCGTGGAAATCGGTCCGGGCATCGGCGTGCTCACGAGAAAACTCCTGGAGCGTGCCGGCTCCGTGATCGCCATCGAACTGGATGAGCGGATGATTCCGCCCTTACGTGAATTTGTCCGGAGGAACCCCCCTCCCCCGAAGGGGGAGGGGCCGGGGGTGGGGGAACTCACCGTCATCAATGCGAATGCTCTCCACACCGGCATGCCGGAAACCCCGTACAAAGTCGTCGCGAATATTCCCTACCACATCACCTCTCCACTCCTCAGGCATCTCTTCCTCGAATCCAAAAAAACGCCTGCGAGTCTCACGCTCCTGATCCAGCGGGAAGTGGCTGAGAGAATTTGTCAGGCGCCAGCGAAGACCCTGAGCGACCCTGAGCGAGCAAGGCGAGACGAGGAGGAGTCGAAAGGTGTAAAAGGAAACGCCGGCATGCTCACGATCCTCGTGGGACTCTTCGGCAAACCAAAAATCGTCGCCCGCGTCCCGCCCGATGCCTTCCTGCCGCCGCCCAAGGTGGACTCCGCCGTATTGCACATCGAATGTTTTGAGCGCCCGCTGGCGGATGCCGCAACCGTCGAACAGCTCTTTAAACTCACGAAAATCGCCTTCGGACAGAAGCGCAAAATGCTGAGGAATACCCTGGGGGCGTTCCATGGGGGACTAGAACGCCTTGCAGGGCTTCACATAGAGCCGACGAGGCGTCCCCAGACACTTTCTGTCGAAGAGTGGATCGCACTCGCCAGGGTATGGCCGGAAGATTTGGATGCATGAGACCCTCCCGTCTCGCATCGACGTTTCTCGGCTGTTTCCTCACTACGACATTCCTGCTGCAGTGGTGGCAGCGTGCCGCGTATCCTTTCGAGCTTTGGATCATTCTCGTTCTCCTCGGCTCGATTGCCATCGTGGGATTGGTGACGGATGAAACGCAAACCATGTGCGCCTACTTCTGCGCGATCCTTCTGGGCATCTCACTCTCGTTTGCCGCCGTCACGCGGACGACACACCGGCCCTCGCCATCCACGGTGACCTGGTTCGCACGCGGGCAGACGGTCACCCTCTTGGGCACGATTGCCGATGAACCGGACCGCCGTCCGCCCGCCGTCCGCTACACGCTGGATGTCCGATCACTCACGCAGAGCGGAAGTACCGTCCCGAAACCCGTGAGCGGCCGTGTGCTGGTTACCGACCCGACGGGATGGCCCGAACGATCCTACGGCGACGAAGTGACCGCGCGAGGCCAGCTGACCCTGCCCGGAACCATCAATGAATTCCGCTACGACCGCTACCTGAGCATCTCCGGCATCACCGCCGTCATGATGCGTGCCCACATCGAAAGTACAGGGGAAAACAGTGGGAATATCCTGTTTGGTACGCTCTTCTGGCTCAAGCAACACTTCGAGGAACGGCTAAACCAACTCTTCCCCGAGCCGCACGCCTCGCTCGCCGCAGGGCTGCTCACGGGATCGCGTCGCGGTATTCCAAAGCACCTGAGCGAGAGCTTCATGCGGAGCGGCCTGACGCACATCGTGGCGATTTCGGGTTTCAACATCACCATCGTCATCTCCATCGTGCTGGGTGCGCTGTTCTGGCTGCCGCTCAAGTGGCGCCTCGTCCCCGCCGCGGCGGCGATCATTGCTTTCACGGTGTTCGTGGGGGCCAGCGCCTCGGTGGTGCGCGCCGCGATCATGGGCATCCTCGGCCTCTTCGCCCTCACGGCGGGGCGCCGGTCCGATGTGCGGCTCGCGATTCTGTGGACGGCGTTCTTCATGCTCATGATCAATCCCAAGCACCTGTGGTACGACGGCAGCTTCCAGCTCTCCTTTGCGGCAGTCATCGGTCTCTCGGAACTCTCGCCGCTCATCAAGCCCTATCTCTCACGTTTGCCGAACGTGCTAGGCATGCGCGAGGCACTGGAGGCGACAATCGCCGCCCAACTCTCAGCCATGCCGCTGGGGATCCTGCTCTTCGGCAATCTCTCGCTCATCTCTCCCTTCGCCAATATTCTCGTGGCACCGGCTATCCCGATTGCCATGCTCCTGTGTGCACTCGCCGGACTTGCAAGCTACATCGCATTCCCTCTGGGGCAACTGCTCGCATTCGCCGGCTGGGTAAGCTTGCAGTGGATCATTCTGGTCGCGGAATCATGCGCACGCATTCCCTTCGCAGCGCTCCACTTCGAGCGCGCGAACATTGCGATCATCGTGATGTATTACATTGCTATCGCTTTCGTTACGATTTGGTATCAAAAAACCATCGCGAAGCGGTGGGTGGCTCCGCCGGGACCCACCGCTGGAGCGACACCACTGAAGGGAAAAGAGAGCCCGTGAGAGGAAAACCGCAGGTTTTCCTTTCACGAATCACAAATACTCCCACGACCGCAACTTATCCGAGTCATCCACCCACCGGTCCCCGATATCGGTGCGGTAGTACATGTTCGAGATCAAGATGTTCTGGATGCGCGTGTACATCTGCTTCTGTGCGTCGCGCATGGTCGTGCCGGAACCCGACACCACGAGCGCCACTCCCTCCTGCCCCGTGATGAGCCACTCCTCGTTCTCCTGCTTCAAGTCCCCGATGTGGATGCCGTCGGGCATTTTCTTCTTGAAGACCACGACCGCGTCTTCGGAGAAGGACTCGAACGTCTTGGGGTCGTTGAACGGAAACGGCGGAACCACGATGAGCGCACACACCTGGTACCCGCGCTTCACCTTGATCCCATTTCCCTCGCCAGTAGCCATCCGGAGGAGCAGTTCCCCCATGGGCTCGGTGATGCCCTCCTCCTGCAGACAGATGAACGGGTACCCGAAGCGACAGGTGAACTCGAGCGGGTAGATGCCGTTACTGTTCACGATGCAGTTGATGTCGATATACCCGATGTATCCCTCCTCCGCGAGCTTAGACTCGAATGGACGGAGGACGGATTCGAAAATGGGACTGCGCTGCGTCCAGAACATACTGGTCCCCATCTCGCCGGTCGAGACCCCGAGCTCGCCGGGGAAGAGCTTCTTGTGCTCGAAGTTGACGCAGACGGGCTCCATGAATTTCTTCCCGTTGAAGAACGCGCCGGCCGCCACCTCCACCCCTGTCACACGGCGCTGGAGCTGGAACACGCTGATCGTGTCGCTCCATGTCTCGCGGTAAGCGCCGAGCACGCGGATGACATCGCTGCCGTCGTCTTCGTTGCCGACGAAGAGGAGCTGCTTCAAATTCTGCGCATCGCCGGAAGGCTTGATGACGTACCGGCTGGGATTTTCCTGCACATACTTGATGCCTTCATCGAAGGAGCGGAACTCCTGGTACGGAATGATGCGCACCTTGTTGCGCTTCAGCTCCTCCTGTCCGAACGTGCGGTCATTTTCCAGCCGATCCGTGTAGGGCGTGCCGCCGATGCAGAGTTTGCCCTTTTTGCGTATTGCCTGCGCTTCCTCAGCCTTGCCAATGTGGTCGAAGACGACGATATCCGCCCAGTCCACGCTCTTCTTCCAGTCGGTGATCACATCCACAAATCCTTTGCCCACATCCTGGAAACCGGAAGCCTCGAGACAGAGACGAACCTGATGACCCTCGCGCGCCACCGTCCAAGCGAGATCGGTGGTGGTGCCGTCATAGGAAACGAAAAGAAATTTCTTCGCCACATCAGTCATGACGTGCGAAGACTATGCGCGTCATCCGACGAGCGCAAGTAAACATACATGAGGAAAAATTTCGGCGGTCAGTCGTCTTGCAGTGACGGAGCATTCACGACCACGACGGCAAAACAAAACTTGAATCACCCACAGAGCCGGAAAAATATCTTTGATGTTCATGGCAACAGTATTTTCAGAGTATGACTAGATCTTTTCTTCCGCTTCGGAAAAATCAAAACACCAAATAGAGTGGTCTTGATGCCTTGACTGGCTCCATGCTGGCACTCTATACTAGAGAGTGCTAATCGCACTTTTCTATCCTTTCCCCCCTCATCTATGCAGATGATCAAACGCGATAACGGCCCAACGAGGGGCATCACCCCCTTCTCTGCCCTCTTCGACGACGCACTCTGGGATCCGTTCGGACTCTTCGGCTCCCCGTTCGTCCCACGCCGATCGTTCCCCGCGATGAACATCGCCGAAACGGCAAAGGAGCTCACGGTCAGCGTGAATGTTCCGGGATTCGAAGCGAAAGACGTGACGGTGGACGTGCACAATAACGTGCTCACCATCTCGGGTCATGCGCAGGAAACTGAAGAGAAGAACGATCAGGAATGGATCTGCCGCGAATCTGCGTACGGCGAGTTCACGCGGCAGGTGCGCCTGCCGGACTATGCCGACGGATCCAAGGCCAACTGCAAGGTCAAAAACGGCGTGCTGACGATTATGATCCCCAAGAAAGAGGAGGCAGCGAAAAAGACTCTTCAAGTCGAGGAGGAATAGAGAGGCCTCTACGCAAACGCGTGTCACACGGAACGCCTAAGGTGTGGCACGCGTTTTGCAGATATACTGGCACCATGATGATCACAGCCAATCGCGCCGCATGGTGGCAGAGAGGGGCGATCGCCCTCCTGATCTTTATCCCCTTCTTCGCTTTCGGCCAATCGCTCCTGCAGGGCTACGCCCCGATTGATGACCTCTTCGTCGTCGTGAAGAATCTCGCGACCCGCGGGCCGACATGGGAGCATCTGAAAACCGCTTTCACGACGTTCGATCCCGAACTCTACATTCCGGCAACGCTCGTGAGCTTTCAATTGAACTATCTGGTTTCCGGTCTGAGTCCTTGGAGCTACCACCTCGTGAATATACTGCTGCACGGCATGAACGCCGCACTGCTCTTCCTGATCCTGAAAAAAATCACCGGTGCACCGCGTGCTGCGCTCTTCGCGGCCGCGCTCTTCGCCGTGCATCCGATCCATGCGGAAGCCGTCATCTGGATCACTGCGCGCAAGGATCTGCTCTCCACGTTCTTCGCGGTCGCTTCCACCCTCGCATTTCTGAAGCAGACACGCTACAGCGTGCTCCTGAGTATCGCGCTCTTCCTCTTTGCCCTCCTCGCCAAAGTCTCGGTCGCCCCACTTCCCATCGTGTTCCCGCTCCTCCTTTCATTCCAAAGGAAAAAATGGAGCAGGAATACTCTCTTTTCCATTGTTCCTTTCCTTCTGCTCTCCATCGCCTTTGTTCTCCTCGCGCTGTTTGGAAAGGAGCGAATCGTTCAGACATCCAGAGGAATGGAAACGCTCCTGCTGGCACCGTGGAGCATGGTGTTCCTGGTCGGAAAATCCTTCATCCCGCAAAATTTCAGCCCTCTCTATGAGATGACGGATCCGATCGCTCTCACCAATCCCATCATCAGCGCATCACTCGTCGGTTCTCTCGGTATTGTCGGCTTCCTCTGGTTCTTCCGTCGCCGATGGAATGGAGCCTTCGTTTCGTTCTGGATCTTCTTCATCCTGTTTTCTCCCGCCTTTCTCACCTTCCGCAAAGCGGGAACGGTCTTCCTCGCCTCCGACCGCTACATCTACCTGCCGAGCCTCGGACTGCTGCTTCTGCTCGTGCTGCTGCTGAAAGGAATCGGCGAACGGTGGACACCGCCGAAACCCGTGATCGCGGGAACCAGTGGCTTTTTGATCGCACTTCTCTGCCTGCTCTCCATCCAACAGACGAAATACTGGAACTCGGCTGACGCGCTCTTCACGCATGCCCTGAGTGTCTCGCCGCGCTCCGTCGCCGCACGCACCGCCCTCGCGCAGACCAAGCTTGATACCGACCTGCCCGAAGAAGCCTTCGCGATCTTAAAGGAAGGACTGAAGCAGGGAGACGATGCACGCCTGCACTTGATGGCTGGAACCATTTACGCCCGTGTCGGTCAGGTGCCTGACGCACTGGAACAATTCAACAAGGTGAAACAGATGGATCCGACGAACGCCGACGCATTTTTCTCGATCGCCTCGATTGAGGAACAAACCGGAAGCGCCGAGTCGGCACTGGCAAACTACCGCACAGCCGCACAGCTGGATCCCTCGGATGTTCCCGCGCTCGTCGGCATCGGGCGAATCCTTGCCGCCAATGGCGACCTGGCCGGAGCGGAACAGGCCTTCCGCTCTGCACTCGCGTGGAACCCCAATTCCATGGAAGCCCACCGCGGCATCGCCCCCGTGTTGGCGAAGACCGGCAGAACCGATGAAGCGCAGATCCATCTTGAACTTGGCCTGGAACTTTCGAAGCCATAAAAAATCACCTCTCTTCTATCCTGCTACAAGATTCACAGCAGACTCACTTTCGATGAGGAGCCCTCCACTGCATCCACAAATCCCTCTTCGCATCACGCAAAAACTGCATCGCGTTCCGGGATAGTGGCGCCATTGCAGCGTAATCGGCCTGCTCATCGGTGAATCCGGCAGGAAGTGCATATACTTCCTCACGAATATTCCCACCAAATCCATGAATCACATGCTTGCGAAACACTCTGTTACTCGTCATTTTTCGTTCCGCCAGCGCAATGATCTGCAAACCAATCGAACGGGCGTCCTGTCTCTCTCTGTGATCCGGATAATCACGCAAAAGCTCCTCCGCGAAACCTTGGGCAACAGCCAACGTATCAGGTGATTGTCCCCATTTCTGCACCAGCGCCGCAAAAGGCGCATCTTCGAGCAGCTTTCTGCAGTACGCACCAACGTGTTCGCGTTGACGGTCATGATCGGAGGGAACATCATCGGGGGAGCGCAATCTCAGTTCCTGATGACGCGCTTTCGCTTTTGCCCCGTCGAGGTACTCAATATCCACACGCGGTGACTCTTTCCGTACGTACCGCACTCCGATGACAACAGCGAACTTCTCCTCTCCAAGCCTTGTGTGGATCACCGCCTGCCCTTCCTCATATTGTTCCACCTGCCGAAAAGCAATCGCCCGCGAACGAGCAAGGCTCTTCTGAATCTCTTGTGATATTTCCTTCATTCTCACTTTCAATACATCAGAGGAAATCTCCCCCCGCCCGAACGCATCCCGCGCTTCACACAATTGAATGAACTCTCTGCGACGAGTGACATTCAAATGTTGCTCCGTCAAATGGGAAATTTGAGCATTCACATCGTGAAGCATTTGAAAGAATGATGGATCCTTATTGCCCGGATTACCTGCCTGATCCCCGCCCGCAGTATGCTGGCTCTCGGGTATCGGAGATGAATTGGTGGACATAGTTATATTGTAAACATATTTTTATATATTGTCAATATATGACATTTTAGGTATACTGCGGACTCATTTGGGTTTTTGATCATCACAACTCATTGCAATGCCATCCTACCCCGTCCTCACGCTCAAACCCGACGCCGAAGTGCATCTGCGAAACCATCACCACGCGATCTTCCGCAGTGCCGTCGATCGCCTGCCGCAGGCAGAGGACGGCGACATCGTGGAAGTGAAAAGTAGCAAAGGGGACTTCCTCTGTTTCGCCCACTGGAACCAAAAAGCCTACATCTGCGGCCGCGCCATCGCTTTCGAGAAAGGCGATCCTCTGACGCATGTTCGGACCCTCATGGAGCAGGCAGTACGGCTGCGCAAGGCGCTCTTCAGGAAGGAAGAAACCACCTGCTTCCGCCTCATCAATGCCGAAGGCGACGCGCTGCCGGGCCTCATCGTGGACCAGTACGGTGAGGTGCTTGTGATTCAAATGACGACGCTGGGTTTCGACCGCATGCGCGACTGGGTCAAAGACCAACTGATGGATATCGTGAAGCCAAAAGCGATTTTTGAAAAATCCACGGGGTCCGCGCGCAAGAAAGAAGGGCTGGAAGAGAAGGAAGGCTGGATACTCGGCAAAACCGACCAGGCGATCGAAGTGAAAGAACGCGGCATCAAGTACCTGATCACACTGGAAGGAAGTCAGAAGACCGGCCTCTTCTTAGACCAGCGCGAAATGCGCTTCCTCGTGCGCCAGACGGCCAATGGACACACTGTCCTGGACTGCTGCAGCTACGTGGGAGGCTTTTCGGTGAACGCGCTCGTCGGCGGCGCGCTCGCTTCGGACGCGGTGGATTACGACAGCGCTGCTCTGGCACGCGCGCGGGAGCACGCCGCGATCAACAGCATCCCGGCGGATCGGCTGCAGATCTTCAGCGAAGATGTGTTCAATTTCCTGCGGCGAAAGTCACTGCCGCACGCCTACGACTACATCATTCTGGATCCCCCCGCCTTCGCCAAACGAAGTTCTGATCTTGAGCCAGCAAAGAAGGCCTACACCGACTTAAACCGCATGGCGCTGCAGGCACTGCCCCCCGGCGGCATCCTGCTCACCTGCTCCTGCAGTTACCAGGTGAACCCGGAACTTTTTCAAACACTCGTCTTCCATGCCGCTAGGCAAGCCAAGCGCTCGGTGAAAATCTTGAGCCGCCACCGCCAAGCCATGGATCATCCGGTCAATCTGTACCACCCCGAAGGCGATTATTTGAAGAGTTTGCTCCTGTGGGTGGAATGATTACATCCGCACCGTCATCCACAGAAACCACCGGTCCATTTTTCGCTTGTCACGCCCAAATGCAGCCGGAGCGGCGTGGACCTTTACGGCACGCTCATCCGGAAGTCTGCGCTTGATGTACGCATGCAATCCAAGCCCGAGCAGCAGCAGCATGCTCCCGAGGGCGATCTCGGCCGAGACGCTGCGCTTTGCCCGTTCCGGCGCACTCAGGTGCTGACGAATTTCCGCAGTGGACATCTGTTCGATCTTCAAATTGGTGAGCGTGGATCCCTGCTCCGTCAGGTTCGCGCGCATGATAGTGTGAACATTCCCTGCCGTGGAGACGAGAATCGTGAGGCCGGCCAGGATGAAGGAGGTACGAAGCGTTCGGAGGACCATTGGGGCTGTTGGTATTCTCACCGCTATTATAGCATTTTCTGCATGTTTCAGCCACTACCCTCTGGCGCTCCTCCGCGCTCTGCCATACCCTTTCCTCGCTCTTTCTTTCTCTCTGGCCTCATCGTCTAACGGTTAGGACACAGGATTTTCATTCCTGGAATCGGGGTTCGATTCCCCGTGAGGCTGCCACTTAACCCGATTTGTCATCATTTACTGGATATCGCTCGGATCGTACACAAGCTCCGTGCAGTTATCCCGTTCGTTGGACTCCAGAACCATACGGTCGGCGTCGGCGCAGACGCGGAAGTATGCTTTCTGCGATCCGGGAACCCACACGAAATCCGCTTCGCTCAAACCGTTGGTCCAGTACACCTGTTGCTCGGTACCCGGGCCGATATTCATGATCGATGTCGTCGCCCAGGTATCGAAGGAACCATCATCTTCCTTGTCCAAATACAGACGTACCTTCAACGGCCCTGTCGCTGAATGCCCCGTATTTCCCACCGTTACGGAGAGGTCAGGCATGAACGACAGCTGTGATCCTTGGTGCATGGTCATATCCCGTGCGATGAGGTTCGGCAGCATCTGAACCATGGGGGAGGATGAATTTTGGTACTGCGTGGGAGCGGAGTAGGCACCGCCGGATGACGATTGGGCACTGCTCTGGTAACTCGAAGAAGAGGAACCCGTCGGCATGACCGATTTCGCCGCGCCGGCAGAGCTGCTCGAAGACTGAATGAAGCTGGGGAGGCCCGATGATACCGAGGACGAGGCCGAGTGCGTCGGCATGACCGATTTTGATCCTCCTGCGGACACCGCGGAACTGGAGCCGGCGCCTGCGCCGCTCGCCGTGACGTAGATCGCCGCACAGTTATTCTGCCGGTCTGATTCCGGCATGACGGAACCGGCAGCGCTGAAAACGTTCGCACAGGCCATGATCCGGTGCCTTCCGGGGAGCACGATCGAGTGCCCGGTCCAGAAGAGTGCCCGGGAACTCATGGTCCCGACAGGCGAGGTAGAGAGCACTCCCAATTCGTCGACATCGTGGCTGTCATCGTTGAACCAGATTTCGAGGGATGTCTGCGTGGTTTGCGTGCCGTTCACACTGCCGCGGTTCCCGACCGTCACCTGATAGATGACACCGCCCGGGGCCCCCGAAGGCCCGGCGGTAATGTTCTCGACGGTGTAATCCGGAAGCGGACTTGCGCTGGAATGACTCGCTGACCGGCTTGTCGTGCTCGATGAGGAACGAGCCGCGACAGAAGATCTGCTGGAAGTCCGCACCGAGGAAGACGCTGCGGAAACGGGGGGAGTAATGCCATCCCACTTCTCTTCACAACCGTCTTCCGGGGCATAATTTGCATTCGACCAGCCGAAATCGCAGGAAGCGATGGAGCATCCTCCGTCGATACAGGTGGCCTGTGCGTGATCGAAAGCGCAGACGTTTCCGCACCAACCGCAGTTTTCCGGGTCCGTCTGCAGATCCGCACCGGGGCATTGCCCGTTCGTATGGACCGAAGCGGAACTCTGCTGATTGTCGGGAACGATGGTCGAAATGTGATCCGTATCGATCCACTGGACGAGACGGTGCATGATCACTGCGGCCTCCGCACGATTCAGGGAATCATGGGGGCCGAATGTTCCGTTCGGATATCCCGTCATGATGTTTGTCTCATTCACGACCGCGATGTCTTCATAATACGGGGAATAGTGAGAGACATCCGGGAATATCTGTCCCCTGGCCAGAACATCATCAAGCGATTCGTTCAGAGACTGGAGGAGTGTCGGGCCGAGCGTGTGGACCATGATGGCTGCGGTCACGGCGCGCGGCGCGGGACTATCCGGTGCAAAGTGCCTGGCTGATTTTGCAAGGTCGTTCAGTCTGAGTATGCAGAGCGCGCTGAAGGCGAAGTGTGTTTCATCGACGTCATCGAATTCCTGATTGCAGCCGGATATATCGGATACCAGGAGACCTCTGGCCTGCAGGATGCGAAAAAGAAGCGTTGCCACCTGACCGCGCGTGACGGGGTCGCCCGCTCCGTACCGTCCGTCGTCATATCCCCGGATGATTCCCTGCTTGTGCAGGGAGAGGATGGACTCTGCGGCCCAATCGGGGATCGCATCGTTGAAAGGACTGTTGGTGATCGTGCCACCGTTCACATACGCCGGCAGGGACGGAGCGGATTGCCACGACAGAGCGAGAAAGATGAAAAACATCGTGAAACATCCGGTGACAGTTACCAGTGGGAGACACTGCAGGAATGATTGGTGTTTCATAGGTGTGTGGGCTTAATGACTATTATAAACCATATTAAGAGTATGTACAATTAACGAAATTCTACTCGAATATCCGATTCTAGTCAGTATTTCTCATATATCTGCGAATTTGAGACGATAGTAAATCCTCTATACTTCCCCGGCGCATGCCCCATTATTTCTATCTCGCCCGCTGCTGTGACGGATCGCTGTATGCAGGTTCGTGCATTGATTTGAAGAAACGCGAACAATTGCACAACGAGGGAAAGGGCGCCAAGTACACGCGTGCGCATCGTCCCGTACGATTCGTTTACCACGAACAGTTTGCCACGCTGGGCGATGCCCGCAGACGTGAAGCGCAGGTGAAAACGTGGACAAAGACGGAGAAAGAAAAACTTATTCAGTTTTGTCAAAAATCGAAATAATTGCGGCGAAGCGGTGGGTGCCCCGCACCTTTGAGGGAAAAGAGAGCCCATGACCCTTTCGACAAGCTCTGGGTCACCCAATCGTCACAAGAAAGAATTTCCAACGTTGTCACCCCGAGCGTAGTCGAGGGGTGAGAGAAAAACCGCCGAAGGCCCTGAGCGGAGCCGAAGGGCAGGTTTGCCTCTCATGAATTTGAAAAAGGCGGCCCCAAAAGGAGATCCGCCTCTTCCCGGGAGAATGTGCGAAGGTCGTGCCTAGCAGGACCCGCAACCGCAGCAACCTCCTTTACCACCGCCAACCATAGAAAAGGGGGGAAGAAGTAGAAGACACCAATCATAACAGAACAGACTGGCACTCTCAATACATGAGTGCCAATTTCGCTTGATTTTTCCCTAGAGCATGGGCTTCGCGTTCTCCCCTTTTCTCTGCCAATACTCTAGAGAGAATGCTTCTTTCCCAGATGATCGCGGTGGTATTTACCGAATTCCGTAATACTGCGGGCGAGATCATTCTTCACAACCGGGCCATCGGTGCACAGGCGGATGCCCAACGGATCCACCACGCAATTCCCGCAGAGCCCGTACCCGCACTTCATGTACCGTTCCAGTGAGAGCTGGCAGGGAACAGCGTGCTGAAAGCAGAGATCGGAAACTTTAACGAGCATGCGCTCCGGCCCGCAGGCGAAGACTTGGTCAGGCTTCTTCTTCGATTTGAGGAGTTCAGCGAGCAGCTCGACGTTGTAGCCCTTGTGACCCTGCGAACCGTCGTCCGTCGCCACGGAAAGTGTGGTGCGGGGTAAGCGCTTGAAGGCGTCCAGATAGAGCAGGTGCTCCTTGGCTCTGGCACCGACGATCGCCGTGAGCGTACAGCCGTCCTTCGCAGCCTCGGAAGCGGCAAAGAACATCGGCGCCGCGCCATAGCCACCCGCCACAAGCGCCAAATGTTGTTTGGGTTTCCACTCGTAGTGCGTCCCGAAGGGGCCGCGCAAACCCACCAGATCCCCTTTTTTAAGCGTTGCCAGCTTCTTCGTCGTATCACCGACCGCGAAGAACGTAATCTGCAGCTTCTTGCCGTCATCGTTGGCAACACTCATGGGCACTTCATCCACTCCCGGCAGCCACACCATCACGAACTGGCCGGGCTTGGCACCGAGCGAAACGTTGAACGTGAATGTGTGAACATGTGTTGTTTCCTTCCTGATACCGGCAACGGGATATGTCCTCGGAAGATTTTTCTGCGCAGAGGAACGGCTACAGCGGCGCAAGATCTCTGTCATGGCAAGAGCAGTATAAGACACAAATATAAAAGAGACCATTCCGCCGGCAGAGGAATGGAATAATGACGCTAAGACCCCAGTACCCTCAGCAAACCGGCACCCACGATGACCGATAATGCATTCGCGATCAGCAGTGTGGATAATGCCTTCCCCCACCGCAGATGCTGCACTCCCTTCACGATCACCCACTCCACGAGAACAATGATGATGATTGCGGCCAGCAGGAGTACCTCCTCAAAAGAAAGAAATCCCCTGATGGAATAGAGGAAATCCAGCGTTCCCCAGAGAATCAACTCGGCAAGAATCACTGAAACGACGTTCATGAACATCGAAATGGCAAATGCCCGCACCACGGAAAGCCGGAGGAAAACCGCGAGAACCACGGTTTCGATGAAGAAATCTACAATCACCAGTTGCCAATGGGAGAGCGTGAGGAGACCCGGAAAATAGTCATGGGCACTCGCCATTCCCGGTATGACAAGAATGATCAGGAAGGAGAAACCAAGCCACCACCGATCAAGATGCTCACGCATAGGCAAAGCAGAACTCCACTCTAGCACGGTGGCCATTCTCCTAGCGAGACGCGCGTTCCCTGTGCATGCCGCCGGTGAGCTCGGAAATCTTCTTCACGCCTTCCGTCTCGCACCAGGCCGTCATCTCTTCGCAGACCAGGCGGAAGACCTCGGCGCCCCGGTAGGCAATCGCAGTGCCGATGCCGATGAGCGACGCTCCTGCAAGAAGGAACTCGATGGCATCCTCGCCCGTCATCACTCCGCCCGTGCCGATGATGGGGAGCTTACCGTTTGTGGACCGGTAGACATCCGCGATGCAGCGAACCGCGATGGGCTTGATGGCCGGTCCCGACATGCCGCCGACCTTGTTGGCGAGGATCGGACGCCTGCTGCGCAAATCGATCGCCATGCCCGGCCCGACGGTATTGATGACGGTGAAACCGTCGGCACCGGCCTCTGCACAGGCCGAAGCGATGGAGCCGATATCATCGACGTTCGGCGAGAGCTTGATGAAAACCGGAATCTTGCCACTGACCGCCTTTACCGCCTTCGTGACCGCGGAAGCATCGCGCACCGAGCAGGCGAATGGCTTGCCGAACTCATCTTCCACATTGGGACAGCTGATGTTCACTTCAAGGAAATCCGGCTTGAGCTTCACAATTTCCACCGCAGTCTTTCCGTAGTTATCCACGGTGTTCGCGATGATGTTCGCAATGAGCGGGACCAGTTTCTTTTTGTTAAAATCACCGATCTCCTCGCGCGCCTTTTCGATCCCCGCATCCGGCACACCGACGGCATTGAGCGTCCAGTGTTCCGTCGAAATGATCGTGGGATTGGGATGCCCCTTGTGTTCCGCAAGCCACAGGGACTTCGTGGTGATCCCCCCCGCCCCGTTTGCCGCGACGCGGCGCCAGCTCGATGCGGTGATGCCCCAGATGCCCGATGCGAGAACAGTGGGGTTAAAGAAGGTGACCCCGCGGACTGTCTGGGAAAGATTCATCGGCTGGCAGTATGCAGCAAAACCGCGGACGGTTCCAGTGATACGGCGCGTTTGTGTCCTAGCGTTCCGGTCGCCGGAGGAGCCAGATCCCCACGTAACTCAAAGGCGTATACACGACCCCCATGCCGAATTTGAAGAGCCACCAGGGGATCATCATGAGGACGATTATTCTGAAGGGATAGACACCGATGAACGCGATGGCAAACCAGATGGAGGAATCAATGAACTGCCCCCACAGGTTCGAGAGGTTGGACCGGAGCCAGAAGGCACGACCGCCCAGCTTCGCCTTGAGGAAGAAGAAGGAAAAGACATCCTGGTACTCCCCGATGATGAACGCCATCAGCGAGGCGAACGTGAAGCGGAGCGACAGACTGAAAATCTGGTTGTAGGCCTCGGGCATGCGGAATTCGGAAGAGGTGGGCATGACGTTACTGAGTGCGTTGAAGATCAAAAAGACGACCATGCTGTAGAAGCCCATGCGTACGAACGCGCGTGCATGGGCCTTGCCGTAGACTTCGCCGACCACGTCCGTCGTGAGGAAGACGAGCGGAAAGGCGAAGATGGCCGTGGAAAGATGCGTGCCGAAAATGAACGGCATGATTTTGATGCCCACGGTATTCGAAGCGAAGAGCGCGGTGAGGTAGAGCGTGAGCGCGATGACCAGTTTGCGGTCGAAGACGGGACGGGCGGATGCCGACGGGGAAACAGAATCCATGAAAATATGAGAGAAAGATATGCAAAACTATATACTCCTTTACATCACATTCTACGCAGAAATATTATTTGTATTGGCGCTCAGAGCCAAGTAACTTTTCAGTGAATTCAAAAAAACCGCGGCGAAGCGCGGGTCTCTCGTCGCTCAGGGCGCCCTGAGCGAAGTCGAAGGGCGCGGGTTCCCGCGCTGGAGCCGCACCGCTTAAGGGAAAAGAGAGTCCGTGAGAGAGAAACCGCAGGTTTCTCTTTCACGAAACAACCGCCTTCATGAACGCGGCAAAGAGCGGATGCGGGCGGTGCGGGCGGCTCTTGAACTCCGGATGGAACTGGCTCCCCAGCATGAAGGGATGCCCCTTGAGCTCCACGATCTCCATGATGCCCTGCTCCTCCCACTCGCCGGAGAAGACGAGACCTTTTTCTTCGAGCTTCTTGCGGAGCGCATTATTGAACTCGTAGCGATGGCGGTGTCGCTCGGAGATTTCTTTGACGCCACCTGTGGTGAGCTTGTCGAATCCATACGCTTCAAACGCCTTCGTGCCTTCCTTGAGCGTGCACTTGTACGCACCGAGACGCAGCGTCCCGCCCTTGGCCCTGCCGGCATGCTGCCCGGGGAGGAAGTGCACCACGTACTTGGATCTGGAAAGTTCGCCCGCTTCGTCGAATTCCTCACTCGTGAGCTCCGGATCCTTGAGCATCGCACGCGCGAACTCGATGGCAAGGATCTGCGAACCAAGACAGAGACCCAAATAGGGAACCTTGTTCATCCGCGCATAGTGCGCCGCGGCGATTTTGCCTTCGGTACCGCGAATGCCGAAGCCTCCCGGGACGACGATGCCCTTGCAAGACTCGAGCTTCTTCCACTCCTCCCTGTACGCCAACTGCGCCTCAGCGTCGGCATCGGAAACGGGCTTCTCGAGCAATTCGGAATCTACCCAGACAATCTCCGCCTTGTGGCCGGTGTGTACCGCGGACGTCTTGATCGCTTCGATGACGGAAAGGTATGCGTCTTCAAGCTCCGTGTACTTGCCCACAAGCGCGATCGTCACCGGCTTCACGGCAGACTCATGGCGCTCCCGCCCGCGTTCCCACTCGGACATGTCGGGTGTAAGGGGACCAAGCTGCAGCTTTTCGCCGATGATGCGCGCGATGTCATGCTTCTGATAATTGAGTGGCACGTCGTAGATCGAACTCACCGTGAGCGCGGGAATCACGGCCGCAGGCGCAACATCCGTGAACCGGCTGATCTTGGCGAGAAGCTCGGGAGACACGCGGTAGTCCGCACGCGCCAGGATCATATCCGGCTGCAAACCGTGACGCCGCAGCTCCCCGACGGAATGCTGCGTGGGCTTGGTCTTGAGTTCCTTTGAGCCCTTGAGGTACGGCAGGAGCGTTAAGTGCACATGGAAAAGGCGTGTCGGCCCGAGCTCGGACTTGAGCTGCCGCACGGCCTCGAGGAACGGCTGTCCCTCGATATCGCCGACGGTTCCGCCGATCTCGACCATCATGATGTCCGCCCCACTCGCTTCGGCCGCTTCCATGATCCGGCGCTTGATCGCGTCGGTGATGTGCGGCACCACCTGAATCGTTCCGCCGAGAAAGTCGCCTTTGCGCTCCCTGCCGAGCACGTCTAAGTACACCTGACCGGTCGTCACCGTGGAATGGCGGCTCATCGGCTCATCAATGAAACGCTCGTAATGCCCCAGATCCAGATCCGTCTCGGCGCCATCGTCGGTGACGAACACCTCGCCGTGCTGGAACGGGCTCATCGTGCCGGGATCCACGTTGAGATAGGGATCCAGTTTCTGCACAAAGACCTTGAAACCGCACGCCTTCATGATCGCCCCGATGGAGGAAATTGCGATCCCCTTGCCGAGCGAACTGCAGACCCCGCCCGTGACCACGATGAAACGGGTCTCCATGCGCTTCTTCCCTGCGGAAAACTTGGGAAACTGCGTATTGGAACCTTTCGATGGAATCATACAAAAAGTGGGCAATCCTTCCGGTGATCGGGGGAGGAGCCCGCCGGACATTCTACCCTTTGGACGCGTGGGGGCAAGTGAGTTCATTCCCGAAATATCCGATTAACCCCTTGCAAGAAAGGGGGAGATTTATAGAATTGCACACAAGGAAGGACCCTTTTTCCTTCCGAAAATGAGGGGTTCCTAGGCAGCGGTCATTATCCATTGATCCAAACGCCTAGGAACTCCTTCTTTCAAAAATATAAAAAACACCGCTTTTTCAAACGGTGTCTTTGTTGCCGGTGAAACACTGATTACTGGCCGACCTGCACACGATTGACATCCTCGGTCATTTTGATGAGCGTACGGCGGGTGACTTTCTGTGTGATCGTGACCGTGGCCTCGGCATCGCCGGTCTGCACCAATGCGGGGGGCAGAACGAGCATAGACTCCGCATCCTTGATGATGCTGCGGCGACTCGGACGATCGCCTCGTGACTCCGGCGTGCGTGCGCCACGCAGTGTGTGAATGCGCGTCATGATGCGCGAACGGCTCAGACTGGAAAAACCAGAGGTGCTCGGCGCGATCTCCTTGCGCTCGCGCAGAAGAACTGTGGTTTCTACGGCCCCAACCGGAACACGCTGCTCGGACAGAGTCTTATCCTCGAGAAGACGGCGGGACATACGATTGGTCACGGCGGAGGAATTGACCATTGCGAACGCTGGCACCGCGGCTGCAAGCAGCAAAGCTGCAGCGGAGAGTGAAATAATGGGCTTCATAGAATCGAATGGAAAAGATGCAAAAGTAATCTCAGGGTACTGTGAGAACAGGGCAAGTCAATCAGAAAAGTATCAGTATCGAATGAGAGACCAATGAATTCGCCACAAATTTTGTACTTGGCAATTCCTCACCTGAGATCGGGCGGATCAGATCACAGAAGTTTCCGCACTTTCGTCTGCATGCGACGCGCCGTGCTCTTTGCCTTGCGCACGGCCTTTTTGGCGACCTTTCGCGCAGTGGCCCCCGCCTCACCAGCGACATCGGATGTCGCCTCTTCGGCACGGCTCACGAGCTTTGTGAGTTCTTTGCGCGCCACATCGAATGACTCCTGCGCATACGTCTTCGCTTTCTTCCAATTCTTCTGCACTTCATCGCTCTCGACGAACTCCTGCGCCTGGGCAGCCAGCTTCTTGCCATCCTGCTGCAGGTGCTTGCCGAGCAGGCGCGCGGCGGTTTCGGCATCTTTGGCCCCTGCAAGATCTTTGCGCAGCTTCTGATTGCTGAAGAGGTACCCCGCCATCGCTCCGCCGAGCGTGCCGATGAGAAGAGAGAGTTTTTTCATTGAGAAAGGGGAAACGGCAGGAAGTATAACCCCGATACGAAGAAGTTGATAGCCGGCAGCTTGGAGTCCGGAGAAGCAGCCCGGGAAGCGGATGTCAGGCAATCAGTGGACAGAGAGAGACTCGATCACGTTCCCCTTCGCAATCACTTCCACCTTTCCGGACGCGCGGTCCTTCACCTCCACTCCTCCCGCCTTCAGGCTCTTTAAGGAAACGACGATGCGCGTGGGAATGCCCAGAAGATCCGCATCGTTGAGCCGGGAGCCGACCGAATCCTTCAGCCGGTCATCGAGCAGGCAGGCAATCCCCTTCTTCGAAAGCAAACGGTAGAGGTCCTGTGCCACGGTGTACGGCTCCTCCTGATCGTCCTTCGCCAGCGGCACGATCAGCACCTGCGCGGGGGCGACGGACAGAGGCCACACGAGACCGGCCTTGTCCGCAAATGCCTCCGCGATGATACCCATGAGCCTGGAAATGCCGATTCCATAACAGCCCATGATGATGGGATGAGTTGCGCCGCCCTCGTCGGTGAAGGTGAGAGAGAACGGATCGGAGAACTTTTGGCCGAGTTTGAAGATGTTGGCCGCTTCGCTGGCGCGCTCCTCGCGGAATTCCCGGCCGCCGGTAACGGGGCAGGTCGTCTTCTTGGCGTCGAAAATTTCGCGGTTCACCGCGATGCGCTTTCCCTGCTTTTCCGCTTCGACGCTGACGAAAATGGCATCCTCTCCCTGCGGCAGGAGGACCTGATATTCGTGGGAATACGGCGAGAAGGAACCGCCGGAGGCGTAGGTCAGGTAGGTGCGATTCGCGAGACCCAGTCGCTCGAAAATCCTGTCATAGGCACCCTGCACCTGCTCATAGTATTGATCCAGAGAGGCACTGTCGGCATGGAACGAGTAGAGATCTTTCATGAGGAATTCGCGCCCCCGGAGGATGCCCGACTTGGCCCGGAGTTCGTTTCTAAACTTCGTCTGGATCTGGTAGCAGCCGAAGGGGAGATCCCGGTACGAGTGCACGTACCGCTGCACCAGCGGCACCACCACCTCCTCGTGCGTGGGATTGAGGGCGTACTCCTGCTCGCCAAAAGCCGGAACATGGAAGAGCGGCTCGAAGACTTTCTTGTCCCACCGGCCCGTCTTCTCCCAGTATTCGCGCGGAGCAAGCGCCGACATGAGAATTTCCTGACCGCCGATGGCATTCATCTCTTCGCGGACGATCTGCTCGATCCGGCGCAGAACCCGAAGTCCCAGCGGCAGGAAGGAGTACACGCCCGCCATGCTCTTGTGGATGAACCCTGCGCGCGTGAGAAGCTCGGCATTGATGCTCTGCGCATCGGCCGCGGCATCTTTGGAGGTCTTGGTGAAGAGTTTCGAAAGCAGCATGAAAGGAAACGGGATGAACACATCCTACACCAGAAAAAACACAAGCGATGGCCATAATCAAAAAAACCGCGGCGAAGCGGGGTGGCTTAAGACGGGCCCCACCGCTGGAGCCGCACCACTGAAGGGAAAAGAGAGCTCATGACCCGTTCGACAAGCTCAGGGTCACCTCAATTCATCAAAGAAGCATTATCAATTGGTCACCCCGAGCGAAGTCGAGGGGTGAGAGACAAACCTACGGTTTTTCTCTCATGAACTAACTCACCGCTATGCCAATCATCGTCACCACAGCCCCAAAGGCGATCCCCGCGAACACCTCGGTGAAGGAATGCCCCAAAGTCTCCTTAAGCCGGTGGAAGTGCTGGAGCACGTTGAGGACCCGCGCCTGTTCCCCCAGAACCGCCCTGACCCCGATGGCGTCGTACCAGACGATACAGGCGAAGACCGTGGCAATGGCAAACTCGACGGAATCCGTGCCCATTTTGTGGCCGACAATGATGAGAAGCGACATCACGAAAGCCGAGTGGCTGCTGGGCATGCCGCCCTGCTGGAAGAGGTGGCGATGCCCGGCACCGGATTTCATTTCTTCCACAACGTACTTCACGATTTCCGAGAGCACGAGTACGACCAGCGGGATGAGGAAGAGGTAGGTACGGAGCGTGTCGGAGAGAGGAGTCATATGCTAGGAGTATAAAGGAAATCGATCCGATAGTGCATCGTGACAACTATGGAGAGAAAAACGATCTGAGAGCCAATGAAATAATTTGTGCCGAAGCGGTGGGTGGCTTAGACGGGACCCACCGCTGGAGGCACACCATTAAAGGGAAAAGAGAGCTCATGAGAGGAAAACCGCTAGGTTTTCCTTTCATGAATCAAACAGCCGCCACATCACACACTCCTCTGTACGGGCATCGCTTACACGCATGCACACTCGGCGTCGGCCGGAAGTCTTTCGCCCAAATGCGCTCGCGAATGAGTTTGAGCTGTGTGCGTGCGTCCTTGAGCTGGGAAACTGACCGCATTGTAGAGCGTTCCACTACGCCTTCATCCGAAAGAAAGAGGAGAAGCAGCTCCGTGCAAGGTTTACCCTGAGCGGAGTCGAAGGGCTTCTCAAAGAGTTGCTCTGCCGCCAGCGCATACAGCGAGAGTTGCAAATCCGCATCGGCCTCCTCCTGCGTGCAAGGTGCGGTGGTCTTGTAATCCACGATGCGTACTCCCTGCTCCGTCCGCTCGACACGATCCAGCCGTCCCGCGATGTGCATTCCGTCGATCTCCAGTGTGAAGCTCTTCTCCACCGCCAGAACCGAATGCGGAGCCTGAGACCACCAGAGAAAGAATTGCCGCATCAGCCCCTCTCCGCGCCTGCGCGCGAAATCCGCCTCGAATTGCGTGGGGAACGTATTGAACACGAAGGACTGGTGCCAGATTTCGAGAAGTTTCTCCTCCGTGAGAAGTCCGGTTTGCGGTCGTTCCTCCGGAATGAAGAGACCCAACTGATCCTCCCTCGTCCCGTCTTTCTTCTTCCTACCCCCTAACCCTACTCCTAACCCTAACTCAGCCTCCCCCCACCTCTTCAGCGCATTGTGCACGCTCGCCCCGAAACTCTCCCCTTCGGAAATTCCCCACGGAATTTTTTTGATGTTCGAAAACTCGTACTGGCGGGGACAGGTCCTGTACCTCCTGAGTTGGGAATACGAGAGGGACACGCTGAACAGAATAGCCGAAAATGGACAGAGTGACCCGTGCCGCCGTCAACTTCCCTGTCCCTCCTGCGAAGGTGTATCCACCTCATCGAGCAAATGTTCGAAACCTGCCAAGTCTTGTGACGGGATTTGCCTCTTGGCCGCTTGAATTGCAGGGAAACTGGTATCGACGATGCCAAAGGGAATGGCCACCGGAGCGGCAGGCCGTTCGATGGCTTCCTTGAGAGCCGACTGATTCCTCTGATAGACATTTTCCGGCCTGTTCGCATCCTCCCAGATCAATTCCAGTCCATGCAATGTATGACGGTAGTCCTCAAAGCTGCATGCCGGATTGGAGAGGAGAGTCATGAACGTGCTGAATTTCTCCTCGAACTCATGCTTGAGCTGCAGGCGAACGACATCTTTTTTCTCCGCAGAAAGAGCGGAATCCCGAATTCTCTGTTCCGCGCGCAAAATGGAATGACGAATGCGATGGAGCACATCCGCACGAACCTCGTGTCGGAACGCCGACTGTGCAACTTCCTTCTGCGACCCGTCGGCGGCATCGATAAGGGCACCCTTCTGGAAATGTTTCCTGAACAAATCTGTCACCTGCGTTTCCTCGTGATACTTCAGAACGACATCCTGGATGGACCTGCGCACTTCCGGAAGAAGGTCTCCACTCTTGCCGAACTCCGCGAGATCAAGCATGCGCTCCTCGCCGTTCGCCGTCCTGTACCGGAAGGCGAGCGGTTTCCCTTGCTTCTGAAGCTGCTGGCGCAGTTGCACAAGCTCCGCATACGCGTCCGCTTTGGCCAGCTCCAGTGGCGGAACGGTCCAGAAATCACATATCAGCACGCTCTGGAGGAAGTGCCGCTTGGCGACCACGGCTTCCTGCAACCGCGGCTTGGCGATAGCCGCGAGAGTTTGCTGGAAGAGCTCTTTCTGCTTCTGCACATCGTCGATTCCCTGTGATTGGATGAGCGTGCGCGTGCGTTCCTGTGCGAGCGCGAGGTCACCGGCCGCCAGGAGAGGCTGCGTGTACTGCAAGAAGTAGGCCGAGAACATCTTCTCACGCATGTTCCGGTTGATGTGCTCCGAGTTTTCGTACATCTTCCGGTAGTAGTCCTCGTATTCCTTCTTTGACCACGTCGGTGAAAGTTTCTTCCACAGCCACTGGAACGTGGTATCCCCATAGGCAGCACCCTGACCAACCGTCCGCTCCGTCTCTTTCCTTTGAATTTCGCTGAGGAGCGCGGCTCCATCTTCCTGCAAATACGCTTGCTCATCCTTGTTCCACTCCTTCACGGCGTCGAAGATCGCTTCGCTGTGGATGCCGGCCCAGGCGACGGGAATGGCGAGCACGCCGCCCGCAAGCCATCCCGACGCGGCGACGGACCCGACGGAGAGAAACGGAATGGATGCGTTTGCAGCCTCCGCACCGACGGCAGCCGTCAGCGCATATTCCCCTGTCCCCCACACGAGTCCCCCCGCCCCCGCTCCCACGAGCGACTGGCGCTTCTTGCGCAGTGCTTCCGCAAGACCGGCGTTGCCCTGTTGCCGGGCGCGAGAGATTTCCCACTCATTCAGAGAAACGAGTAATACGTCCACGAGCACGCCCAGACCCGCCAATCCCCGACCCACAAATCTTGCCCACTTGGCCTGAACTTTTTCGGCTCCCTCGAGCGCGCGCACGAGCGTCTTCGCCTCTTCGTCGGTTCCCTCCGCTGCTTTGAGAGCAGCCCTGTTCTCATGGAGAAGACGCGCGACTTCCGCATGATTTCCTGCCTGCTGCGCCGAGCGCACTTGTTTCTTGAGATCATCGAGCGTCTCAACGGATCGTTCTGCCATTTCCGCAGCCGCCCCCTGCCGTGCCACCTGCTTCACACCCTCGGGCTGCCCATCGAGCGCGCTCGCCCCTTCGCCATCCGGCACGTTCGGACGTACGCCGCGATCGGCCGGAGTGAGTTTCGATGGAGGAGTTTCCGTGGCTGTAGCCGTTGAGGGAACGGGTTTCGATTCGGGAGGTGAAAGTGGAGATGATGCGGGCTTGGTTGACGGTTGAACCGGAGAGGAAACGGGCGCAGAGGGAGACTGGGGAAGTGGTGGAGGTTGGCTACCGGTCTTCTTCGGAAGCGGAGGAGGAGATACAACAGGTTTGGTCGGGGGTGTCGGAGCAGTCGCAGCTGCAGTCTTCGAACCAGGGAGTGGAGGCGGAGTGGCCTTCGCCTTGGGAAGTGGCGGAGGCACGCCCGATGGACGAGCAGGCGGCGGCGGAACGGCGGCCCCACCAGAAACAGGTGGTGGCGCTATGGGCAAAGGCGGTGGAAGACCCGCCTTTGCGTTGTACCAGGTCAACACATCATTCCATATGGCCTGATAGTCACGAACGGGCCCGGATACAGCGAGACGCGACCCCCAGTTTTTCAACGACAACTCACGCATCTTCACCTTCTTCATGTTGTCAATGATGCTTTTTTTCAGAATAATTCGTGCATCATCGGGCGTCAGTCCGGGCGTGATGAGATGTCTCAATCCCAACTTACCCGCAATGGTGTTCAACTCATTGAGATCCTGGCTATGTTCAACGATGCCAATCCATGCAATATTTTTAACACCAGCCTTCCCTAATACCGTGCTGATATACCAGGCACGTCGATAACCGGAAAACCTGTTCAGGAGGCCGGAGCCCAACTGGTATTCGGAAATAAAATTTTTCATCAGGCTCACATCTTTGCTGCCACGATAGGTATCTCTGAGCATCTTCCATTGTGCCCAACCCGGAATACTCCCCTGAATGATTTCCCCTGCATTAAACCGAAAGATCGGCCCACCGCCTACGGCAAATCGCTTGATGGTGGTACCAAGCACGCTGGCGCTTAATGAAAAGAGACCTGTTTCCGTCATACCCGTTGCCACAGTCGCGGCTTTGTCCCACTTCGTGGGTTCGTTCCATAGCCCACCGACCACATCACGGGGAACTTTGAAGATGACGAAATCCCGAATATGGCGCAGATCCGCGACGTAGAGGAATGGACCGATCACCATCGCCACGACATCGCTGCGCCCCGCAAACGGGAGTTTTTTTCCTACCTCAGTGCTCTCTCCCAGAAGCAGCCGACTATGCTGCACAATCCTCGAACAAAAATGAGAGAGACCAGACTCTTCTGCAAATCGCATGCGGCTGGAAATCCGGAAAATTTCATCCTTGCTCGTGACTGCAGGATCGACGCAGAGATCGATCACATTTCCACTCTGCTGTTTCCAACGCAAAATTCCATCTGCACCGGTCACGAGTGTGATCTGCAAAGCTTTAAGAGACTGACGAAGCGATTCCTGCGCCTGTTGCAGCCGGTTACCGCTCACCACCTGTGCACCACACCGATCGGCAAGAAATACCGTTTGAAAAACTGCCAGTTGCGCCAAGGCATTGTCACACTTCTCCCCGATCTTCGACTGGATATCCTCTGTAGAAGTTGGAGCGTTCTCTTTTCTCTCCTCGAGCCAACGCTGCAAATTCCCCAGCCCCGCACTGTTGTTTTCAAATACGATCTTCTCGCGCGAAGCACCGAGCAATTTCGGGACATTTTCATCCAGCTCTTTGACATACTGGCCAAGTTTTCTCATGACCCATGGACCGAAGTCCTCGCCCGACCGGGCAAATTCAATAACATGATCTTTAAGTTCCTCTGCCTTTTCCACAATCGCACTTTCCTCTGCGGGCAGCAGAATGCGCCTGTTCTCACTGAACGCTTTTCCCAATTGCTTAAAATTTTCGGGCATCCACAGTTCTTTGCCCGCCTTCACTGCTGCGCGCATTCCCAAAATGGCGCCGCCTGCGGCAAAGAGGGAAATAATCGGATGTCTGATGCCCCATGTCAGCATTTCCTTTGAAATTTTCACGGCCCGTACCGCCGCAGAACCTCCGCCCCTGATGATCGGCAGAAGCAACCCGAACCTATTCGCAATGTACGCCGCGAACAGAGCCTCGTAGCGATGCCCCACAATCCATTGTTCAAGATGTTTCAGCGCTGTTTCAAAATGCTGTTCGTAGTTCTCAATGACTACATCAATGTGAGCATACTGAATGCCATTTTCGGATTTTCTCTCGAATTTTCTTCCCATATCCTCCATAAATTTCTGGTAATCAGGGCTTGTCTCCCCGTCTTTCAGACCAGAAATTGACCGAATGATCTCTGCGCCTTTTTCGGGATTTTCCTGATAGACCTCCCTGTATGCCCGTACGGCTTTGTGATAATTCTCTTCGCTCAACCCATACTGTTCGGCCTTGTTTCCCAATCCCACCATAGACTTTAGACGATTTTCTGCATTCGCGAGCAATGCCTTCGCCTGATCCAACGAGCTAAGATTCTTTTTCATCCATTGGACGCCTTCATAGATTCCATACCCCGCTCCAGCCGCAAGCAACGCCACCAGTCCCACACCCGGAATCCACTTCACAATCTTCCAGAAGGTGCTTTCCTTCTTTGTCGATTTCTCCTTATTCTTCCCCGTATCCTCTTCCCCTTTTTTTTCGCCTTTCCACCACTTCCAGAGCTTATAGATCAATGCCACTCCGAGTGTGGACCCGACAGCAATCGTCAGGGTCGGATGCTCTTTTGCAAATTCCCTTGTCCGTTCCCATCCAGCGTTCGCCTTATCCTTCGTCCACTCCCATCCGGCCTGAGCTTTGTTTTTCGTCCAGTCCCACGTTCGCTCAAGAGCATTTGGCTCGGCTGCAGCCACAGGAGCAGCGGAAGCTGTTTGGCGGGAAGCTTTGATGTCGCGCTGCAGAAGACTGATCTTCTGCAGTGTCTCAGTCTTCATCTGTGTCTCTTTCCGAAGTCGTTCGCAGTTGGAATCGATCACCTTCCGCTGGTCTTCGGAAAGTGCCTTGCTGCGCTCCACCATGGCCTGATACACAGGAGATTGTTCGTCCAGCTTTCCTACGGCCTGCTCCATCTGTTCGACATTCTGATTGGGCTGCAAAAATGTTTCGAGAACCTGATCGGGAAGAACCTCCACATTTCGGGAGAGGAGCCTCTTCTCGCACAGGGATTCGGATTGCCAACCGAAATGAGCATGAGAAATCATGAAATACCTTTAGGAACGGGAAAAAACCGAGCGCAGGAATTCTGCAGTGCCACGCACTGCGGTATTGAGGCCTCTTCCGGTCGCGGCGGCCCCGCCGACCACGAGAGGATTGATGACGCGGTCATACTTCCCGTGAATCCAGTGCTGCATCCGTTCGACGGGCGAGGCATCGGGAGAGAGACTGTGTTCGAGTTTCTTTGCGGGCATGGGAGAAGAAGAAATGAATAATTATGAAACAATAACTTCGAACGTTATTTTCTTTTTGATTTCCTCATTCTTGGAATTCCTATAGGTCACTTCGATTTTCTTGCTGCCTATTGTGCGTTTCAGTTCGTCCACAACGCTCTCAAGTTGCTTCTTGGTGACACTGATCGTGTCGGGCAAAAATTCAGCCACTGTCCCGGTAAAAGCAACGCTGCCGTCACTCAGTTCTTCGATCTTTGTAACAGAGACAGGAACACCCGCATTGACGCGATAGTTCTTTTCACCCATCTTCAGAAGCTTTTCGCCTTTTTCTTCCACCTGCGAGATGTCAACGCCATTGACCGTGAGGGACTGTACTTCCTTCCGTGCCAACTGCTCAGGAACGGCAGCGGGAGCGATTCCCGGAGCCGCAGCCACACCGGCAATAGCCGCACTGGGAGCCACACCCGGAGCAACCACAGGCGCTGCAGGTATGACCTGCTTTTCACCGGCGACGATGCCCGCCATAGCGACCATCTCGGCCATGGTGAATTCAAGTGATGTCTTTTGAACCTTGAGGCGATTGGCCACTTCTAGAATGAAGCTGGGGAAATCCAGCGCCGTATTGCCCCATGCCTTCGCCTGGTCATAAATCTTCGAGAATGTATCGACGGATGCCTGCACCTGTTCCTGGGCACCCTGAGCAACCTGCGTTGCCCCTTCTTTGATCTTCACGCCCAGACGATTGATCGTGGCATAGAAGACACCGTAATTCCCCACAATCATATTGAAACCATCCTTCAGCCATACCGGAAGGAACTTCTCCATCTTGGCGACCACCCCGCCCAGTGCGATGGCAATTCCCGCCCGCACTTTCCCGATTGAACCTTCGATTTTGCTCCAGATACTCATCATCCATTCGCCGGCAGTCTTCAGTCCCTCGACGGTCTTATCCCACCCAAAACCCACACCTGATTTTGTCTTGCCCATAAGCCAATCTGTCCACTGGCCCACCTTTTCCGTTCCGCTCTTCATCTGATCCCCCGCCCACACCATCCAGCCTTCGGGCTTTTTCTTGTCTGAACCGGATTCAATATCCGCCTTGAGTGCCGCTTTGCGCTCATCGGTCACATCCAGAACGCCGATCAGATCCTCCAGAAGTTCACGCGGGATTCCTTCCTTGTGCTCTTCCATGCGTTTGCTCAGCTCTTCGCGTTGCTCCGTGCTCAACTGACCAACACCCAACCTAACAATCTCCTTTTTATCTGCCGGAGTGGTCTTCTGCTCCACATCTGTCTTGAGCTTATTCAGGAAATCATTCACCTGCTGAGTGACATCACGGGAAGTCTCCGGTGACGTCTTGACTGCCTCTGCTGGTGTTTCTGTTGCCATGGAAATATTTGTGTAAAAAAGATTTCAAAGCTCTACGCCTTCTCGAACTTCAATTCAGCCACTGTGACGGGCAGAGGAGCATTCGTGGCAACCGCTGCAAGAAAATTCTTCATATCCTGCATCTGCAGAGTTTTCGTTTGACTGGGAAGAATGCCGGAATTTCCATCAGTTTTTTGATACGTCACCACAGCATCAACCAGCATTCCCTGAGGAGTCCAAAGTGCACGACTAACCGACAGATTGGCAGCAGTGCCTACCTTCATGTCAGTGATACCGAAACGTTCAACTGCCGGTACCAACCGGTAACGGGTTACATCCGCTCCTTTATGAATCATCACAGTGCCATCCTGGACAACGCGAACTCCGATGACCTGCCCATCCACATCGACATTCGTCGGCTGATTACTGAGCAGAGAAGTGGGTGGCAGATTCTCCAACGCCAAAGCGAATATTTGTTGTGCCTGCGCCACCTGACCGGGAAGAGTGGGAAGCAATTCCTTGCTGGCAGCGGCCATGGCCTGCAGATCCTCCACGGTGATCTGCGTCTTGCTGCCGTTGCCTCCCTGCTTCTTCCACGCAGTCACGGTCTCGCTGTAGAACACCTCGCGGGTGAATGCCGGGCCGCGCGTCTGCGCGAGTGCTTTGTACTGTTCGGCCATGAGCATCTGCGCGCCTTCCGAGAGCTCCGTCTGCGCCTTCGCATTCGGATCTTCCAGGTTGAGCGGAGAAAGCGTCAAATTGCCCTTCTTCAGGGCGGACATCAGTTCCGCGTAGTCGGCGCCCGCCATCTCGTTGAGCCATTCCGCCGCCGGCTTGAATCCGAGCATGCCGAGCGTCTTGGCCATGCCGCGCAGGGTGGAGGAACCCATCGCCTGGATCTGCTTCATGAATCTCTGAATCAGTTCGAACACCTTTTGCATCCCGTCGCTGATCTTGTCCATCGCACCTTTGCTCGTGCCCAAGTCTTCCTCCTCAGGGGTTGTTGGTACCACTGGTTGTGTCTCCGTCTTCTGAGGGGTAGCAAAACCACCAACTTCAATTTTTGTGGCCTCCAGTCTGTCTTTTGTCATCCCAACCACACTCTCTTTCTGTTGGATTTTCTGTTCAGGCCGTTCGCGAGGAACGGCATTCTCTCCTACTTTATCTCCCTTCGAAGCCTCCGTTTTATTTGGCTCAGCATCAGGAGATCGAGCGGACAGATTGTTCTCTAATCCAGTCATGTTTGTTTTGGGGAATTTACTACTATTCTACCACAAAAACCCCATTTCCCTCAACCTCCAAACGCGCACAGAATGGCGGTATCTGCTAGAGTGCAAAGACCACATTTCCTACCTCCCCTGCCCCACGAAGCTCCGCTAGGAGCGAAGAGGGGTACTCCCTAACCCTAACCCTAACCCTATCATGAACATCCAGCACTTCGAGAAGAACTTCAGCTTCACGGGCAGGGAACTGCCCACCGTGGCGCGCAAAATCGGCAAGATCGCCACCTACTGCAAGCGCGTGAAGGATGCCGCGTCGGCCATCCGCCTCGAGGTGGAACGGCAGAAAACGAGAAAAGAACGCGATCAGATCATGGTCATCGTCACCGTGGAGCTGCCCGAAAAAGTGCTGCGTGCGGAATCGCGCAAGCCCGATATGATCGAGGCACTCGACCGCTGCATCGAAAAACTGGAACCGCAACTGAAGCGGTACAAAGAGAAGCGGCTCGCCAAAACAAAGGCCCGAAAAGCGGAGTAGTTCGTATGCAGAGAACACAGCAAAACCTCGGCGTAGTCTCGACGGACGAAGCCGGGTGAAGCGCTACAAAGAGATGAAGATCGGCAAAGCAAAGATGCGGGCAGAAAAGTGAAACCGGAAGGGACTCGTCAATAAAACAAGCTGTCCGAAGCGCTGGGTGGCTGCGCCGGGCCCCAGCGCTGGAGGACAAACCTCTAAAGGAAGGGTGGGTTCGTGGGAGGGAAACCAAGGGTTGCCCTTCCACGAAATTTTCATTCCCACTTCACCCGATCAAAACCGGGAAGCGACGTCACCCACGTCTGTCCGGGAGCGAAGAGGAGCGGCGAACCATCCTCTGTCTCGAAGACGAAGGAACTCATCAGACCTTTCTTGCGCCACAATCCTTCCTGCACTTTTCCCCCGCTGAAGAGGAGTGCACGGCCTTTGCCTGTCACCGGAATCGTCAGACGTCCCACCTCGCCGACCCCCGTCACAGGCATCTCGAGCACGAGGACATTGCGCGGATGACCCTGATCATCAACGGAACCGCTGGAGCGCACGTAGGCATCCCTGATCCGGGAGTAATGGTAGACGACGTCGTGGTCGGGATTGTGAAAATTGAGCTTCACCGTGAGTGCTTCCGGCACGCTGACTCCGCCGCCGATTGCATAGGGCGGCCAAGGGGTTTCTGTAATCGGTTCACCGGGGAATTTCATGATTTCGGAACTCTGGATGAAGAGATTGTGCGGCTCGGGAATCGTTTCGTCGCGCTCCGCGCTGCCGTAATGCGAGAGGAGATCGATGGCTGCAATGTCGCCGCGACGCGCCTTTGCGTACGCCTCGGGACTCGCACCGGCATGAATGACTGTCGAGACGAGCGGCTGCAGGGCATCGATGAAGTACGGCCGAAGCGACCTCACCGGCCCGATGCGCTTGGGCAGATTATCCGCGTCAAATACAACGGCGAAACGCGAGATGAACCCTTCCACGGGGAACTCCCACACCATGAGCGCATCATCGATGCCCTCCTGGTGCGGACGTGCGCTCTCGTGGTTCTCGATCATCACCGCGAGCAGGCGCTTGCGCGGCACGTCGCTGGGAATCCGCAGTTTAGAAAGAATCGTCGCGTCACTGAAAGCACTCCCCGACTGTCGATGTCGTGCAGGCTCCCAACCGGACAGAGAAGCGGATGATCCCGGTACGATGAGCCGCACGAGAAAAGCGCTCGCGAAGAATACCGCAAAGACAATACCGACCGCGACACCCAGTGAACGAATTTGCGCTTTGGTAAGAAGACGTTTGTGCATCGAAACAAGAATGAATTGCTTACTCGTCCTTCCCCTTTTTCTCTTTCTTGGCCGGAGCTGCCGAAGCTGCCGGAGCGCCTTCCGCTGCCGGAGCGCCTTCCGCACCGGCAACCACTCCTTCGGCCGGTACTCCTTCGACCGTGGCCGCCGGAGCTGCCACGACTTCTTCCTCCTTCCGCTGCTCCTGCGCGGTGACGAGCACCGTCTCAAGGCTATCCAAAATGGTCACTCCCGCCGGGACAATGAGATCCGACACCTTAATAACAGCGTGAACCTGAGCGAGCTTGCTCAGCGTCACCTCGATATCGTGCGGCAGGAGCATCGGCAGACAGCGCACCGTCACGTGGTTCTGCACCGTCACGATGACTGCGGCGAATTCCTTCACCGCCAGGGCCTCGCCCGTGAAGCGGATCGGCACCGGAGCCTCGATTTCTTTCTTGAGGTTCACCGCGTAGAAATCCACATGAGTGATGTGCCCCGTGATGGGATCGTACTGGAGCTCGTGGAAGAGCACCGGAACTTTCTTGCCGTCGATATCCAGATCCACCAGTGTGTTCTCACCTGCCTTGGTAAAGGCCTTGGTGAGCTCGATCGAGACGCACTGCACCTGGGTATTCTTTACCTCATTGCCATACAACACGCACGGAACACCGTTCGCACGCCGAAGCTCTTTGGGGGACTGCTCCCCCCGGGCCGTTGCTTTAAGCACAACCATCTCCATAAAGCCCGAAAAGGGTACGGGAGGAGGGAGATATGGTCAACTGTACCAAGGACTTTTTGGGGATTCTATTGGGGTTGGAGAAGTTTGAAAGGTTAGGGAAGCCAGATAGGTTCAACCTCTCAAGCCTCCGACCTCCATTTCCAGAAGTACTTCAGTGCGCTTGCGATGTGAATGCGCCCCGTCCTGCGCAGGAGAAGGGAGAAGAAGCCCCCTCCGCTCAGGCGCTGCCTGCGATCCCGCGCCACGATAGAGGAAGCAAAAACCACCCGCTTGCCCTTAAGATGCGTGCGTCGGCACAAGTCCATATCTTCGAAAAAGAGGAAGAACCGCTCATCGAACCCCTGAAGCTGATCGAAGAAATCCTTGCGGAAAAAGAGGCACGCCCCCACCACCCAATCTGTGTCGCGGACGGGAGCATCCGGCACATCCGTCTGCAGGTAGTGCCGAAGCCTCTGGCGGAAAATATGCTGCAGGAATGTCCGCTTGATCAGGACATCGAAGAGCGTGGGGAACGCCCGCGCGGACTCGCGCACCCGTCCATCGGGATACGCCAATTTCGGCGCGAGAATGCCGATGGAAGGATCCGCCCGGAACATCTGCACCATGCGCTCCACACCCGTCGGCTCCAGCTCGTTATCGGGATTGATGATCAACAAATACTCGCCGCTGGCAAATCTCGCCGCGTAGTTGTTGCCCGCACCGTATCCGCGATTGCGGTTGGATTCGAGCAGCCGGACATGCGGATGATGGCCAAAATGCGCCCGCAGCGTGCCGATGCTGTCATCCTCGGAATGGTTGTCGATGACCAGAATTTCAATGTCGCTCGCAACGGTCTGCTGCAGAAGCGCCCGCACGCACTTCACTGCATCCTGCGCTGACCAGGTGGTGACGATGATGGCCGAGACAAGCGGCTGCGCAGACACGGAGATATCGTAGACCGAAAAGTAATGATGGCGTAGAGAAAAGAAATAAAGGAAATAAAAGAATGAAAGGAAATAAAAGATCGGCTGCTAAGAGGCATGAAGAGAAAATCCTCTATTTCTTCTATTTCCTTTCAATCCTCTATTTCTTCTATTTCCTTTCAATCCTCTATTTCCTCGTTTCATGGCATGATAGTCCCGTGCCCAAGAAGAAGAATCCAAAGGAATCGGAGCTGAAGAAGCGCGTTGCGAAACTGCCGACGAAACCCGGCGTCTACCGCTGGCTCGATGCCAAAGGCACCGTGCTCTACGTCGGCAAAGCCCTGAACCTGCGTAAGCGCGTGACGAGCTACCTCACTAAGGAGGCACAACTCGGACCCTGGAAGCAGTCACTGATGGAAAAAGCAGCCGACATCTCGGTAACCGTCACCCACTCGGAGCTTGAGGCGCTCATTCTCGAAACGAATCTCATCAAGCAGAAGAAGCCCAAATACAACGTGCTGATGAAGGACGACAAGAACTACGTGTACGTGCGAATATCGCTACAGGAGCCATTTCCGCGCATCGACCTCGTGCGCAAGCCGACGGAAGACCCGACGTCGCCCTTCGGGCTTCGCCGGGCAGGCAAGGCCAAATACTTCGGTCCGTACGTCAGCGCATTCGAAATCCGCGACACCCTCACGCTGCTTAGGCGCGTCTTTCCGTACCGCACGTGCAAGATGGGAATTGAGCCTGTGACAGGCAAACTTCCCTCCCCCCGCGGGGGAGGGACCGAGGGAGAGGGGGTAGGGGTGAGGGTCACCCATCGCGACCGCCCCACGCCCTGCCTCGATTACCACATCAAACAGTGTTGCGGCCCCTGCATCGGCTGCGTGACGCCCGATGCCTACGGCTCGATGGCGATTGAAGGTGTGATCGATTTTCTAAAAGGGAAAACTGAGGATGCTCTCGCCCTCCTCTCGGCGCGGATGAAAGCCGTTGCGCGTGAACGCAAGTTTGAGCAGGCGGCAAAACTTCGTGACGCGCTGCAGACGATCCAGCGCCTCTCGGAGAAGCAGATCGTCTCGGATACTTCGGGCGAGGATGCCGATGTGTTCGGCGTCGCCGTGGAGGGAAACCGCGTGCACGTCGTGCTGCTGAAAGAACGGAACGGAAAAGTGATCGACGAGTCATCGTTTACGCTGCTTGGTCATGCGGAAAATGCAGCCGATGCCCTCACGCAATTTTTGCCGCAGTACTACGTGGATGCTCCGGACGTGCCGCCGCTCCTGATCCTCGCCGAGAATATCGAGGATCCCAAACTCCTCACAGAGTGGCTCTCGGAGCGCCGGGGATCGAAGGTGACGATGCGTATCCCGGAGCGTGGGAAGCTTCCCGCGCTCCTGCGCCTCGCCGAAGAGAACGCGTGCGAGAAAGTGCAGCACTTCGAAACCAGCTGGGAGGCCGCCGCGCGCAACGTGTCGGACGCTCTGAAGGAACTGAAGACGACACTCGGCCTGCCGACCGCCCCCAAGCGCATTGAGGGGTACGATATTTCGCATTTAAGTGGCACCGAAACGGTCGGGAGCATGTCCGTTTTCGTTGATGGCAAGCCAAAAAACGATCAGTACCGATCGTTCACCCTCAAAACCATCCGCGAAGGAGAAATCGATGACTACCGCGCGCTTAAAGAAGTGATCAAGAGGCGCTTACTCCACCTGATGCAGGACCCCAGGCGCGAAGAACAAATGTTCAAGAACACTGGCATCACGATCCGCAGAGCGCGCACGGCGGACCAGAAGACCATCGAGAAGATGATGCGTCATCCTTCCGCGGGACTCGACTGTGCCAGCATCACATTCAAAGAATTTCTGGTGGCGGAACGCGCGGGGACAATCATCGCTTTCGGCCGGCTGCACCGCCACAAAGACAATACTGTGGAGCTCGCTTCGCTCTTCGTCGACCGGCACGAACGCGGACACTCCCTCGGCCGCCTCATCATCCATAAGCTCCTCAAGTCCGTGAAGCGGGGCAAGGTGTACCTGGTCACCGATCCCCCGCTCGAAGCGTACTACGCCGAGCTCGGCTTCCGCGTGATTCAGACGGCGCCTGCGCCCGTACTGCAAAAAATGAGGCGCTGCCAGAAGCGCTTCGGGAAGAATACGTCCTGTGTTCTCATGATGTTCGAAGTGGCCAAACATGTAGCCGATTCTTCGCTCTCCGCTCTGCCCGACCTCCTCTTGATCGACGGCGGCAAGGGCCAGCTGAGCGCGGTCTTGGAAATCCTGGAGGAACTGCATCAGCCGATTCCCGTCATCGGACTCGCAAAGAAGGAAGAGGAAATCTTCGTCCCGGGGAATCCAAACCCCGTCACTTTTGCAAAAGATTCGCCCGCGCGCTTCCTCCTCATGCGCCTGCGTGATGAAGCACACCGCTTCGCCAACGCGCACCGCGAAACACGGGCGAAGAAACGCGCCGTTTTTTCTGTATTGGACTCCATTCCCGGCATCGGGCCGCAGACTAAGGTGAAGCTCCTGAAACGCTTCGGTTCACTCGAAGCCCTGAAGGAGATAAAGGACGAGGAACTGGCACACATCCTCTCGGCGTCACAAATACGGGCACTACGGGAAGCCGTTTAACCTCTCTGCCGAGAGCAAAAGGGGATCTGGTATAAATGAGGCAATCGTTCTATAATATACATAAAACACACTTCCCCACCTTCCTATGGTCCCATCGCGCATGCAGACACTCCTGTCTGTCTACCTTTCTCTCGCGGCGGTCTTCGCCGGAACCGTGCTCTTCAATGGGCGCACCCCTCTCCAGGCACAGACGAGCAGCGTTCTCCCCGACTACGCCGTGGAAAATCTGTTTGTCTCCCCCGCTCTCCCGGAAGCCGGCGAGGAAGTTTCTTTCCACGGCCGGGTGAGGAACGTGGGACAGACGCGAGGGACGCATCGTGATTTCGTCCAATTGCAAATCGATGAGGGGAACAATGGCACCTGGGATTACACCTCCACACTCAACATCGTCGGAGCATTGTCCGTAGGTGCCACCAACATTGTCCAATGGGGAACATCGGGTGCCACTCCTCCTATCAGGTGGTCGCGGATTGCCGGCACCCATGCCATGAAGGTGTGTCTCCATCTTCCGTCGAGCACAGACGTGGAGGCGTACAGATACGATGCCAATGCCTCCAATGACTGCTCCACGTTGGTATTCCGGACAGTACCCGTCGGAGGATCATCCTCTTCCGCTGCGAGCTCCCGCGCCACTTCTTCGCGGGCCAGCTCCGTGAGTGCGACCCCCGATTTCTCGCTGCAGGATCTGCGCTTCTTCCAGGATGCCACGGCGTACGCCATCACCGTGGCCGTGAAGAATAACGGCGCTTCCACCTCAAAATGGGCGCAGGTGCGGTTGGATATCGATGGTGTCCGCGGGGTGATGATCTACGGCATCAAGCCGCTCTCGACGAATGCGACGGACACCGCCGTGTGGAGCAGCGCCTCTCTGCCACCCAAGAACGGCTGGGTCGGGACGGAGGGATACCACACGGCCATCGCCTGTATCGACAACGAGAATGGGGATCCGGCGGACAGCAACGCGGCGAATAATTGCAAACAAATCACCTTCGCGATGAAAGGCCCGCAGGCGGGCGTCGCCGTTCCCGATTTCTCGCTACAGGATCTTCGCTTCTATCAGGACACAACGGGTTATGCCATGACGGTTGTCGTGAAGAATACTGGAGCATCCACAAACGAGTGGGCACACGCGCGTCTGGATATCGACAACGTCAGGGATGTGATGACCTACGGCATCAAGCCGCTCTCGACGAACGCGACGGACACCGCCGTGTGGAGCAGCTCGGTGCTCGCGCCGCGGAACGGCTGGACGTTAACCACTGGCACGCATCGCGCGACTGCCTGCATCGACAATGAAAATGACAGTCCGGCGGACAGCAATGCCGCAAACGACTGCAAATCGATCACCTTCACCGCACAGGGTACTGCGGCTGGCGCCTCTTCCGCTGCTTCCACCGCCCGTTCGAGCGTGGCCTCCAGCCAGAGATCATCCGTGTCCAGCGCGCTTACTTCCGGCCTCCCGGATCACGTGATCTCCTCTATGAATGTCGCGCCCAGCGGCACCGACGGCCGGATCAACGCCTGGGCTGTGGTGCGCAACAGTGGCAACGGAAATTCCCAGAACTACTCCTATGCCGCGTTGGAGTACCGCCGACAGGGCGTGACAGCGTGGACGCGGATCATGCAGGCACGCTACGTCTCGGCACTTCGCCCCGAGGCAGAGGAAGAGATGAATTGGACGAACTTCGCAGACTACTCCGGTCTGCCCTACACTCCCGGTACCTACGAATTCCACATCTGTGCGGACGTATGGGAAAGTCTCCGCGAAACGAACGAGGGTAATAACTGTTACCCGCCCATGACGGTGATCATTCCTCAGTACGGAACCACCACTTCGGCTGCCTCCCGCTCATCGAGTGTGAGATCGTTCGTTTCGAGCGCTGCTTCTTCAAGGTCGTCAGCACGGTCTTCTGTTTCCTCTGCACGATCTTCCGAACGATCGTCTGCCATCTCCTCTCGTAGATCTTCTGCAGTATCGTCTGCCCGATCGTCAGCGCGGTCCTCCACGACCTCCCGATTGAGTTCGTCATCCTCCACATCCTCTCAGGTTTCCCTTTCCGACTACGTCGTCACCTCTCTGACTGTCACCCCGTCGGGGAACGGAAGAGTGAATGCTCGTGCAATTGTTCAGAATATTGGAGCGACCTCCACCACGACGCTCGAAGTTTCCCTCGATGCCCGGCGCAACGGCGTCGGCAACTTCCTCGGAGTTGGACAGCCAATTTCCGGCTTGCGAGCGGATGAGACAAGAGAAGTGACATGGACGAACGCTGGACAATATTCGACCGACAGGCCGTTCGACGCAGGAGATTGGCAATTCCGGTCCTACGCGGACCTTGCGCACGACGTCACAGAAAGTAATGAGCGCAACAACGCATCACAGTACGTGATGGTAACGATTCCGGCATCGACCTCCCGATCGAGCTCGTCATTCTCCTCTTCTTCACGATCGTCTTCCTCGTCATCGAGATCTTCTTCCGCCGTCTCGTCCAGCAGGTCTTCTGCACGGTCGTCTTCTGCAGTTTCTTCGGCACGCTCTTCTACAGCAAGTACCGCAAGCACCTCGACCAATGCAGCCAACCTCACGATCGTCGATTTCGTCACCTCACCGACGACGATCACAGAGGGAAATCAGTGGGGAGCGATGGGGAAAGTGAAGAATATCGGTCGCGTGCGCTCCGCCGAAGCGCTCGTCCGCCTGCAATTCTACGAATTCAATGACAGCACCCGTATCTTCACCTCCTCGCTGGAACGCGTGATTCCTCCGCTGAACCCCAACAGACAGTTCTCGTTCAGCTGGAGCACGCGCTATGCGACGGACGATCTGCCGCAAAACGTCTTTCCCGGTGCGCACCGCGTGACGGCCTGCGTCAATGACCATCATATCGCCCCCGAAAGCAATTACAACGACAATTGCGGATGGATGTACCTCCTTGTGGATCCCCGCTCTGCGGCCTCCACTTCGGCTTCTTACTCTGCAACAGGCGTAGATATGCCCCGCGCATCCTCCAGCTCTTCGCGCGCAACATCCTCTGCCTCCTCCCGATCCTTAAGCTCTTCCTCACGCGCGGCATCGTCTTCTTCGTCTGTGTCCCGTCAGGCGTCGAGCCAAAGTTCAAGCGCTGCTGCAGGACTCCCCGATCTCTGGCTGAAACAATTCTCCATGCCCGACAGCACGCACTTCAGCTACACCCTCGCCAATATCGGCACTGTCATCGTTCCATCGAACAAGGCAGAGATGCGCTTCGAGTGGATCGACGCTGCGGGCAGCGCACATTTGCTGTTCGGATCCACCGGCAACAGCGCTCTGGATCCTGCAGACACCGCCTATCCGCGCATCCTGACGATCTCCTCGGGATTGATTCCTATGCAGGCTCAAAGGATCCGCGCGACGGTCGATCAGACGAACCAGACCCAGGAGAGCAATGAGGGGAACAACATGCTGGAGGCGGACATCGTCCGTTAACGATCACGTCCATCCTTTCGAATGAACAACAAGTCCGCGAGTGTCCCTCGCGGATTTTTCGTAGTAAATCGTGGACACAAACATATTCCCTCTCCCCGCGGGAGAGGGGAAGAGAGGCTCACTGCTTCTCGGGCAAATGATCGAACCGCTGGTACTTGGTCACGACCTCGCTGATCTTGGCCGCCACTTCCTGCGCACGCGGCACGAACTTCTTGACGATACGATCTCCGCCCAATCCCTCCTTGAGGAGCACACTCACAATTCCGAACGGGAAAATATTCCAGTACTGCGTCTGTGTGCTCACGCCGCCCACATTCTCGAGATTGAGTGGCTTGATCTCCTGCCGGAAAATAGAGGTTTGATCCACGAAAATGATCTTGTCGGTCGTGACGAGGATGAAGTCGTACGCCCAGTCGATGTACGCACGGAGAAGATTGAAGAACACGAATACGAACCACAGTAGAAAGAGGATACCCACCGTCCATCCGAGCGGAACTCCCCATGCCGTCGCAGCAATCCCGATCGCAACGAGAATAATCGTCAGGATCATTTCGCGCAGGCTCGCGAAAAAGAAAGAAAGGCCATGGTAGTACGTCATCATGACCTCCTGCTCCCCTTCTGAAAGAAATCGCTTCTTGAGCTTTTCCGTATCCGTTTCGAGGGCGAAGATGCGCATGGACACAGTATAGCCCCCACAGAGCAGGAACCGAACGATTATCCCAGAAGCCCGCTCACGGCGATCCCGATGTAGTACGGCCAGATAATCACAGCGAGGACCCCTTTCCAGAAACTGAGATGCAAAAAGCCGATGGTGAAGAGCCAGAGGGCAAGCCACAGACCGCCCGTAAAGCTGTGTTGTTCGATGCGGATTTTTTCCATGAGGGAAAGTGTACCACACAGGGAAAATGAAAGGGTGGCAGAACAGTGCGGTCGAACCACGTCTGCGTCCTCACCTCCTGTCGACGATATCCCATCCATCAAGGACGGCATCACAAAAGAAATCTTGGAGCAGGCTCGTATCGCCTTTTTTCTGAGCGATGTTGAGGAAGGAATAGTACAGACGTTTGCGCTCCGGTCGGATCACGGCTGGCGGAAGATTCTTCCCGAGCAACATGGCGTGTAGTAGAAGTCGTCCGATTCTGCCGTTTCCATCCGAAAAAGGATGAATCTTTTCGAAGCGAGCATGAATATCCGCGGTATCCGCGATGATATCCCCGCGGGAAATCATGAAGTCTTGAGCAAGCTTCTCCATCAGAGAAGGCACCTTCAAATAATTCGCCGTCGGAAGATCGGCACCGACAATACGCACGCCGTGATGACGATAGGAACCGGCATCAGGACGAATGCCGTTCATCAGCATCCCGTGCAGCTTGAGCAAGAGATGCTCATCAACAGCCTTGTGTCCATGAAGATGATCGAAGAGATAGAGGAGAGCCGTCTGATGATTTTTTGCTTCCAGCTGCTCCGTCAGAGTCTTATCCGCCAGTGCCGCGTTCTGAAAAAGAATCACTGCCGTCTCCGCTTTTGTGAGCGTGCTCCCTTCGATGGAATTGCTGGTATACGTCAGAGTGAGAATGAATTGGTCGCGAATATCCGGATTCACGAGAATGGTATGCAGAACATTCTCCACTTCTTTCGCTTTGAGGAGAACAATACCCTTCTTTGCCTGCAGTTCTTTCTCAGGAATCACGGTGAGACCCGTGTACTCTCGATACAGAGCATCAATGCGTTCTTGTGCTTTCTTTCGTGGTACGGCCTTGCCATTCATCCACCGGTTGAATGCCACGAAGGTGACGCCGAGTTTCGCCGCAATCACTGTTTGGCTTTCGCCGGAGAGCCGCTGAATTGCCTGCAGTTTTTGAGGAATGGTCATGGGTACTTTAGAACTATATAAAGTTTAGCATCTTTACAAGAACTTATAAAGTTAATATTTCAGAGCACCAGGGACAGTAGGTCAACCCAACGGGGAACCCGACTTCGCCCTCGGGCTATGCCGGACAAGTCGAACCTGGATACGATGAGGGATTTGTAGCGTATAGGCAGCACGGTCACGTGCGCGTAGTGGCAGCCACGAAAGGAATCGAACCGTTCGAGGAACCTTGGGGTTGTACATACATAGCCAAACGGTCGGGTACCCGTGGTGGCTGGTCCTACCCCATAATTCTCATACTCAATCATGTATCATTGCAATCCCATGCTCAGAAAACCCGACAGCAACGTGCTGACGCCAAAAGTCATCATCTTCGATGTCGATGGTGTTCTATTCAACACCGATGAACTGATGTTTCGCGAGCTGCAACGGGCGCTGGCGCCCTCGGGCATTGCGATCGACGAAGTGTTCTACGCGAGGAACGGCTACGACGATTGTCTCGACGCACTGGATATCCCTCCGGAGCAGAGGGAAGTGATCCTTCGCATGGTACGAGAATGCTACTACACGGACGACATCCTCCCCCGCGTCCGCATGAAACCGGGCGTGCTGGAGACGCTGAAGACGCTCTCCCCATCCTTCTCGCTCGCCATCGGTTCCGGGGAGACGAAGGAGCAACTCGAACGATACCTCCACAATTTCTCCATTGCCGAGTACTTCTCGTTCATCGGACATGGGGCACTGGTGAAGGGCAGGAAGAGCAATCCCGAGTACTTCCGCACGATCATGAGGCACTACGGCGTTTCACCGCAGGAATGTCTCCATGTCGGCGACACGCCCACCGATCAGAACGCGCTCCGGGCGGGAATACCTGTCATCATCATCCCCACCGACTACTCGCGGCACTTCACGTTCGATCCACGATGTCGCATCGTGGCATCCATCGGGGATCTTCCTGGCATTCTCGCGCGTTCTCAGGAGAGAGAATAGCAAATTTGCGCTAGTAGAACACAAAAAACGAAGCTTGCATGAACGGTATCTGGTGCTAAAGTTAATGCCTTTATGCTTGAAAAAACCGTCCTCGTCAATCTCAACGTCAGCAACGATTCGAACTTCGAAGCGGACAGCGGCTACATCTTCCAGAAGCTCCTGTGGACGCACCTCTGCGAGATGCGCCGCAACCTTCGTGTGCTGTTCCTCGGACACCGTCTGAACACGGAGCAGTGGCATCCGAATATCTCCATGATTCCGTTCCATACCAAGTTCGACAAATTCTCCACGCGGCTGCACTTCGATTGGCATGCTTTGAAGGATCGGTTCCAGCACCTGCCGCAAGTCGACCTCCTCTACAATAACCAGCCGGAGAGCACGTTGAATTTCAAGACGCTGCTATCCTCCATGTACGGAAAGGAAATTCCCGCGGTCTCGTACTACCACTACCTCCCGTTCCACTACGATGCGCAGGGGATGGTATTGGATCCGAGCCAGAACCTGCACGGGTTCTCGGCTGTTCCCATCTTGGGGAGGAACCTCGAGGCGCTGGAATTGTCAGACAAGGCATTCATCGGGAGCGCTTTCGGGAGAGACATCCTCCTGCGCGCCTACAGGGAGCGGTACCGAGCCGCTCTCGATCCGCAGCTCGAAGTGTTCTCGCCTCCCATCGAATCCGAGCTCTTCACGCAACCGAAGAGGAAGAACGGCATGCCACATATCCTCTACAACCAGAGACTCTACAAGCACTACGGAACGCAGCAGGTCATCGATGCCGTCCGTCAGGTGGCATCCACGAGGGACATCCACTTCGTCGTGACGGACCCCACGGGCGAACGTTCTCTGGAGCGGAACCGGCTGGATCCTGGTGTGCGGCAATTTCGCGAAGATCTCGGCAACCTTCCGTTCGTCGATCGCATCCACTGCTCCACGCGGCAGCAGTACCACGCACTCCTCTCCCGCGTCGATCTCGGCATCGCCCCCGTGAAGCCGTCGGCGCTCTGGAGCATGGCGGTTGCGGACATCCTCGCAACGGGGAACCCCGTGCTCTGTCCCAATGTCGGCGCATTCCCCGAGCTGGTTCCCCACACGCCGGAATTACTGTTCGCGGAGGACGGATCCGATCTGCCGGAGAAGATCTCCGCGACACTCGACCGGAACGGACAGGCCGACCCCGAGACGTACAAGGCCAATGTCCGCCGGTACGATGCGCCCGCCATGGCGCGGGAAATGCTGGGGCATCTCTCCCCCTTCCTGACATGATCGATCATGCCTTCTACCGGAAGACGGAAGAGGACGGGATCCGGACGATGTTCGACGGTAGCAGGAAGCCCGATGAGGTGTTCAACATGGTCATGGAGAACCGCTCCCCCCTCGCTTCCATCGATCAGATCGAGACGACGAATGCCTGCAACATGAAGTGCGTGATGTGCCCGAGAGGCAAACCGAACTTGATGACGCGGAAGGTCCAGGCGATGGGGACGGAGCTCTTCCATTCCCTCGTCGATCAGATCGCAGACACAGAGAGGGAGAAGGACGCACGGGACGAAGGCCGTGCAACATTCCTCCGGGACCCGCCGCCCTCCCTCGTGTGGCCCGGGAGCGCGTACGACGTGACGGGACTCCGGTTGCATCACTTCGGCAGTCCGACCCTCGATCCGAAGCTGCTCGAGCGCGTCGGCTACATCAAAGAACACGCGTCGTTCCCCGTCCAGTTCTCCGACACGATCGTCAACATGCAGCTCGATACCGCGCGGGAATTGTTCCGCTTGCAACTGGACAGGCTCATCGTCTGCCTCGACGGCACGACGGCGGAAGATTTCGAGCGGGTGAGGGGCGTGCGCGTCCATTCGTTCGACACCATGATCCAGCGCATGCATGACATCGTGGAAGCCAAGTCCGTCCTGGGGACGGAGACGAAACTCGATGTACAGCTGATACAGATGGCGAACGCCCCCGAAGTTTCGTTCGTGCAGGATTGGGGAGCGGTGCCGGGAGTCCATGTCCATATCAAGCCGTTCTTTCCGTACCCCGATGTCCCCCATGATCTGGTTACCGAGGGCGACACCGTGTTTCAGCATGATTGCCGCATCCCTCTCACGTCGCTCACTATCCTTTCGGATGGCCGGGTTGTCCCCTGCAATGCGGACTACAACGGAGAACACATCCTCGGAGACACGAGAGAGCAGACGCTGCAACAGATTTGGGAGAGCGAGCGCGTCATCGATTTCTGCAGGCGATTCATCCATGACCTCTTCGAACGGACAAATCTCTGTCATCGTTGCGGTTTCTATCCCTACAGCTCCATCGGGAACACTCCTTTAGGATGACGTATGGCAGCATTCTCCTTCATTCCCGATCGGCTCCTCCTCCCTTTCACGGGAGCGGAGGACATGCAGAATCCGGTCATCGTCGACCATGGCGAGGGGCCCTACCTCCACACGACCAACGGGAGGAAGTTCTACGACGGAACCTCTTCCCTCTGGGTGGCGAATTTGGGGCACCGTCACCCGGACATCACCGAAGTTCTCCATGCGCAGCTCGACAGCATCGCGCATACCTCCCTTCACGGCCAGGCGCACGGACGAGCCATCGAGCTCGCGGAGCGTCTCCCCCGTTTTGCCGGCCTCGACGGGTACTATTCCTTCTTCTGCAACTCCGGCTCCGAAGCAGTCGATGCATCGCTGAAACTCACGCTGGACTACTGGCATCGGGTGGGGGAAGACAAACGGAAGCGCATCATCACCCTGCAGAATTCCTACCACGGCGAAACGATCGGGGCCATGAGCGTGAATGGGGGCGACGAATACGAGGATTTCCGGCAGATGCGACCGTACCGGACCGAACTCGTGGCATCGGAAGCGGTCACCGAACGCGAGAAGCACCTCCGCCGAACCAGCCACCCTTCCCTTGCGGAAGCCACGGGGAAGGGCACGGACGATATTGCGGCCATCATCGTCGAGTCGCTCCATGGAGCGGGCGGCATCGTGCCTGTCCCGCCGGAAGAGTTGGCTGCAATCCAGCAGATCTGCGATCAAACCGGATGTCTGCTCATCGTTGATGAAGTGGCAACGGGATTTCACCGGGCAGGGAGTCGCTTTCACTACCAGGACCTCGGCCTCAAACCCGATATGCTGCTCCTTGGCAAAGGAATCAGCGCAGGATACATACCTTTTGCTTCCGTGTTGATCCACCCGAAGGTGGGGGACATGTACGCCCGTTCCCACGGTTGCGATCCTCTCATGCACGGACACACTTTCTCGGGTAATCCACTCGCTTGCGCCGCAGCCCTCAAAAACATCGACGTTCTCTCAACGCAACAAATGCAAACGCAGATCCGAACTTTGCAGTCCGCGTTTGAAACATCGCTACGCGCCGCTTCCGGTGAGGATCCCCGCGTCCACGTGCGCCAGCGCGGGTTGATGGCGGGCATCGAGGTGTTCTCGCCTGAGATGGGGGAACACGCACCCGCGATCGCCGCGGAGACATGCCAAAAACTCAAGCAGTCAAACATCCTCGCCGGGTCCATCGGCAACACGATCATCCTCGTACCACCCTACGTCTCGACCTCCCAGGAGATTCAGTACTGCGTCGAGGCAACGCTGGACTCTCTGATATCCGTTCTCCGCCACCATGCCCGCTGAACACCTGCTCGCAGGGGAAACCGCCGCATCGCAGTATGACATCGGAAACATCCGTCACTGCGAACGGCATCCGCACGGCTTCGTGAACACGACCTACCGCATCGAGACTGACCGGGGAGTCTTCGCACTGACGGAATTTCAACAGAGGACTGCGAGAGAAGCCGCAGCGCGTGCAGAGGTCGTCGGGCAGGTGTGCGCGGTGCCTGTTGCACAGCCTCTCCTTTCCAGGAGCGGTCATCGTGTGATCGACATGAACGGCCGTCCGGCGTGGTTGACTCCATGGGTCGAGGGAAGGTCACTCGTCGGCTGGCAGCACCATCAGAAAGACCCGATGTCCGAGCGGCAGCATCGTGAGGTGATCCGTGGGTTCGACACACTCCACCGGGAGCTCTCACGGATCGTTGCAGAAGGAGCGGACATCCGCCCGTTTCAAACGGGGAGCGCGGAGGAAGAAACGGAAATTCCTCCGGGGAGAACCATCCAGTCCCTGATCGCGCGATGCAGGGAGTGCTACCAAGGAGTGGCAGCGCCGGCTGCACCGCAGACTTCGCTCGTCCATCGCGATTTCGAACGGCAGAATTTGCTGTTCTGTGGGGATGCCCTCACTGCCATTCTCGACTTCGATGCGCTCGGCATCGGCACGGTGCAGCAGGAATGGGCTCATACAACGTTCAACCATGCCTGCTGCGATCCGCAGCAGTCCGCAGAACACCTGGAGATGTACGTTGAGCATTCTCCCCTGGGGGAAATGCAGAAGTTGTCACGGCAGCAATTCCTGGCGGCGATTGCCCGATTCTGCGAAGAGGATATCCATGGGTTCCTCTGGATTGCCGGGCGAACATCCGTCGATCTCGAGGCTCTCCTACAGCACTACTCGGCAGCTCTCTCCTTCGCCCAACAGCACCTCGATTGACGATGGAACGGCGTGATGCAACCATCGGCGTCTTCGCGGGTTTTCCTCCCGAGCACAGTGCACACATCATTGAGGCAGCCTTTACGGTGCGTGCACTCCAACAAATGCAGTTCCGAAATGTCGTTGGAGTCACCGCATCGACGGAACGTCCCCCCGTTCAAATGCTCGATGAAGGTCTGGTTGCATACCATGCGGAGAACATTTTGCATCCTCTTCCGTATCCGCACATTCCAGTTGCCAATGTGCAAGATGCCATCGATGGATATGACATACGATTGGGGCGCATTCACAAACTGATGGAGGAATTCGGAATGGACGTTTTATATCTCACCTACCATCCGTTGTGCGGTGCGAAACTCATTGAGGCAGTCGGACAAACTCGTGCGAAAACTCTGCTTCTTGCGAAGATGGCGCTTGTGTCTGGGGATCAGAGGAACATCTTTTCCGGCTATCATCGCGACTATGATCGTTCACTTGAAGAGGCGGACGGCATCATCGCTTTGCAGGAAAATGACGCGAGGCTCATCAGGCGGCGTTATCCTCAGGCCGAAGATAAAATTCATGTGGTGCACAAATTCGTCGACCACGAATTTCTCTCCGAGGCGCGGAAGAGAGCGCCGAATATACTCAACGAACTGGGGATCGCTGAATTTGTGGGAGAAGGAGAGCATGTAGTCGGATGCTTCGGGCGCATCGACCCCGAAAAGAATGCGGTTCTTCTGGCACAGGAAATTTGGCCGTTGGTGGAAAAGCTGGTTCCATCCGCGCGTCTTGTGATGATGGGAACAGGAACGCAGTCGGATGAAATCCGCTCGATTGTCCAAGATGCGAAGGGCATCCGTCTGCTTGAGAGGCAGATTCCCTATGTGGATCTTCTCGCTCTTCTCACGCATATGGATGTGCTCGCTTTTCCGAGCGGAACCGACTACACACCGCGCATTCCCATGGATGCCCTGCTCATGGGCAGCCGCGTTGTAGCCTGTGACTTGAATTTCAATGATGTCTTCCGGCCGTATGCGAAGCTCGTTCCAACCACGAAATTCCGTACGTACAAACCCTACGGATTTAATGACAATACACGCTTACTCCCGGGTTACGAATATCAGCTTCCCTATGGAGTTCCCGAGCCCGAAGCCTTTGCGGCAGGGATTGCAGAACAGTTGTACACATCCGGGAGCATATCGCTCCCATCCGGACTCTTCACCACTGCCGGTTTTGTGCGTGAGTTCTCCGCAGCCATGAAAGACGTTATCGGCCTCGACTCATGACATCAGTGGTGTACCGTACCTTCCCCGTTATCCTCCCATGAACGAAAAATTCGCCACGACCTTCGGCGGTTCCGGCTACGCTCCTAATACGGAGCAGTACCGTGACGGCGTACGCTTGGGAAGATTCCTCGCCGAACGCGGCTACACCGTGAAGTGCGGCGGGTACTACGGTCTCATGGAAGCGGTTGCCGAAGGGGTGAGAGACGTAAGCGGGCGGGTACTGGGGATCACGAATGCCACCTTCGACCCCAAGGCCGCCAACCGCCACATCACGGAAGAACGAAAACAGCCGGATCTCTTCGATCGTATGCGGGAATTGATCGCGGACAGCGAGTTGATCGTGGCACAGGAAGGTTCACTCGGAACGATGGCGGAAGTCTTCACAGCCTGGTGCCTCGCCTATACCCATTCGCTGCGCCATAAGATGCGTCTGTATCTGGTGGGCCGATCTTGGTCTTCCATCATCACATCCCTCCAAAACTTACCAATAACAGAAGCCGATAGGATGATTCCCGAAGTATTCGAAGATATGGAGATGTTCGTAAGAAGCTTCCCTCAAGACACTTCCTCATCCAATTCTTGAATTCATATCGATTTTTGCTGCCGAGCACCACGGACAGTAGGTCAGCCCAACAGGGAACCCGACTTCGCCCTCGGGCTATGTCGGACAAGTCGAACCTGGATACGATGAGGGATTTGTAGCGTATAGGCAGCACGGTCACGTGCGCGTAGTGGCAGCCCGAGGCATGCGGATCGAAAACTCGGTTATTGAAGGGATGGTTGAGTGGTACGACGTACTTCGACGATTCACTGCCACGAGTATTTCTGCTTAAACATGAGTGCAACGTTCACCAAACCAATGAGAACGGGCACTTCAACGAGCGGTCCGATGACAGCAGCGAAGGCTGCACCGGATCCAATTCCAAAGACTGCAACCGCTACTGCGATGGCCAGCTCGAAGTTATTGCTGGCGGCAGTGAAGGAGAGGGTTGTTGTTTTGGCATAGTCCGCTCCTAACTTTCTGCTCATCCAGAATGAGACGAAGAACATCACGACGAAATAGATGAGGAGCGGAATGGCGATGCGAATAACATCCAACGGGATGCGAAGAATATTCGCTCCCTGCAGCGAGAACATGACGATGATCGTGAAGAGAAGCGCAATCAGTGTCAGAGGACTGATGCGGGGAATGAATGTCTGTTCGTACCAAGATCTGCCTTTCGCCTTCAGAAGCAGAATTCGGGTCAAGATCCCTGCCACAAACGGGATGCCGAGATACACGAGCACGCTGCGCGCGATAGTCACTATCGTGATGCCGGACAAGTCCACGTCACCGAAGCTGTAGCCGAGGAGCGGAGGCAGCACCTTGATGAACATATAGGCATAGACCGAGTAGAAGAGCACCTGGAAGATCGAGTTGAACGCCACGAGCCCCGCAGCGTATTCGGTGTCGCCTTCGGCGAGCTCGTTCCATACGATGACCATGGCGATGCATCGGGCGAGGCCGATGAGTATGAGCCCCACGGCGTACTCCGGGCGGTCGGCGAGGAACAGAAGAGCGAGCGCGAACATGAGGAGAGGACCGATGATCCAGTTCTGCACCAGTGAAAGGCCGAGCACCCGTCCGTTACGGAAGACCTTTCCTAGCTCTTCGTAGCGAACCTTCGCGAGAGGCGGGTACATCATGAGGATGAGCCCGATGGCGATGGGAATGGACGTGGTGCCGACCGAAAATCGCGTGATTCCCGAAACAAAGGAGGGTGCTATGTTCCCGAGAACGACGCCAACGGCCATGGCGAGGAAGATCCAGAGTGTGAGGTAGCGGTCGAGGAAGGAGAGGCGCATAACGAAGGAGAGGGAAGATCAAAGGGGCTTCACCGCGAAGATTTTTGCGCTGGCCGCGTAGGCGTTCACATCGTAGCGGCGAAGCAAATCAGCCAGACGGCTATGTAGCGCATCCTCGTCTTTCTTCGAGGAAGAGCCACAGCACCCTCCTGACTCTTTTGTCGGCGAGCAGCAAGCACACTGGTTCTCCACCTTTGCGTACGCATTCAAGTCCGCGCCGCTATCGATAACCTGGACATGCGACAGACCGGCATCAACCAAGCCCTTCTGATACTCGGAAATGGGGATCGCCCCCGCGATGCAGCCGACGTAGGCCATGAGATCAGACCCTAGTTCATCGGGAAGAGTCTTCTTCAGGATGATGTCACTCACGGCCAGTCTCCCTCCGGGCTTCAGCACGCGCGCAATTTCACGGAAGACAGCGACCTTGTCGGGCGCGAGGTTAATCACGCAGTTACTGATAATGCAGTCCACAGAAGCGTCGGGAAGCGGAAGTTTGTCGATGGTCGCCTTATGAAACTCTGTGTTTTCAAGCTTCGCCTTTTTCGCGTTCATTCGCGCAAGCTCAATCATATCTTCGGTCATATCGATGCCGATGGCTTTCCCCACCGGTCCAACCTTCCGAGCGGCGAGGAGAACGTCAATCCCTCCGCCCGATCCGAGGTCAACCACCACTTCTCCGGGTCGCAAGTTGGCGAGTGCGATAGGGTTCCCACACGAAAGCCCCATGTTGGCTTCAGCAGGGATTGAGGCGAGCTCCTCCGGCGTGTAGCCGAATGCCTCAGCGACGGCGCGTACTCCTTTGTGATCGCTGGAAAGGCCGCTCGTGGCGATAGATCCGTACTTGGAACGTACGGCATCCGCTATGCGCTTCGACATACCTTGTGTGGGGAAGAGATAGGAGACGGAAGAGCGGTGATAAGCGTCTTGAGGCGCTTGAGAGCTGAAGGCTCGATGCAGTAGCAAACGCGGGGTCCATCGACATCGCCACAGATCAACCCAGCATCTTTGAGCACCTTCAGGTGCTGGGATACGGTGGATTGTGCGAGCGGCAGCTCATCTACGATGTCCCCGCACATGCAGGAACTCCTCTTCGCAAGAAACTGGATGATGCGGACGCGGGCAGGGTGTCCGAGAGCCTTCGCGAGAATCGCTAGCTCCTCGTCCATTGAAATTGCAGTGGTCGGCATAGGTCGTGGGCATCCTATCGTAATTTTACGATAAGAGAAAGCTCTTCCCCATGCATTTGAATTGCGAACCCATGAAATAGCGATCTGCTTCAGTAAACCCAATGCTATAGCTCCTGTCCAAACTGGCAGCCCGAGGCGGTCATCAAGCGAACCTCTTCGGCACCATAATCCATTGGTTCCACGTCCTAAAAAAAGCGTCACTGCCGCAACCCACGAATCATGATTCCTTGTGTGCAGAGGATGAGGATGAAATGGCCAATGGATCAAACCGACAGCTCCTCGAATGTTCTTGAAGGTTGGCTCTGAATATTCGCTCGCAGACGATAAATCATCTCTGCCATCTCTCCGCGGGTAATGGATTGATCGAATCTCTTGATGGACAGCGGAATGGCATTTCGATTTGCCAGTTGGCGAGCATACCCTTCGTACCACGTCTTTCCTTCAGTCCCTGTGAAATCAAGTGCTCTATCTAAAATCTTGGCAGCTTCCACGAAATTGATGGGAGCTGTGGGACGGAATGTACCGTCCGGATATCCTTCAACCCATGCATCCGGATCCCATAAAACTTTGCACAAATATTCCCCGTACCATGCTTGCTCATCCACATCAGAAAAATGCGTCTTAAACGTACAGTGAAAATCTGGATTGGATGTTTGAATGCTCAGAACAAGAATTTTAAGAAGTTCGGCACGATTGATGTATTGGTCGGGACGAAACGTACCGTCGGCATAACCACTGACAATGCCTTGGGATTTCACGAAAGCGATGGCATCGGCATTGGGATGGGTGGAGGAAACATCGACAAAACTCATGGGGAGTGTATCCACTTGTCCACCGTGTTGGTTGCATGGATCGACCAAATACTCGATCACTGTTCCATTCGCATCACAACGCCCAACACGCATGCCATCCGCACATTTGTACGGCTCGCACAATTCATTTTTTGCTATCCCCAATGAAATGGGCAAAGCCAAAACGGTAGCAAATGCTCCGATGGTCACGGCAAGAAGATAGTTACGCATGTGTTCATTCTATCACTCGCGATGAACTCAAAAGCAAGAAAAGATAGATTCCATCAGTAATAAGAAAAACGCAAACTGGCCGCGTGGCAACGGAGACGGTTGGCAGCCCGAGGCGTGCGGATCAAAAACTCGGTGATTGAAGGAATGATGGACTGGTATGAGGTACTCAAAGGCCTTCGGTGGATTGTTGGGCAGACACCTCAAAGAGCCAGTGAGTATGCCCCTCGCCCGATCAGACCCCTTCCATTAGCTTAGCATCTATCCATTCCGTCGAAGCCTTGTCCTTCATGGCCTCCCAAGATGAAAAGCTGGTATTGGTACGCACATAGATGTCCCATTCTGCATCGGGAATTTTCTCGAATTCCACGTCCTTAAAAGGACTCGCATCAAGCATGGCCTGAAAGCTTGGGAAGCGAGAGTGCGCTCTCATGAAAGCTGGAGAAAATACCTTGTTCATCGGCACACGATGAGTGCCATCGAGAGTTGCGGCATTGTGTTGCAACCGCTCAAGCATTCGCATTGCTTTGTCCAAGCCCTTTATCTCAAACATGGTAATGGTGGGAAACTACTTGCGGTTGTAGGGAGACTGGTTCGTCGGGTCGAGTGACACGCCCAATTCGGCAGCCTTGTTATAGATCGCGTCCTCGGAGCGTCCGAGTTTCAACCCCATGACGCGCGTTGGCGTGTTACCGGCAGCGAGCTGCGCAAGCTGCCTCTCGTCTGCTGATGACCAATGCTTTCCGGAGTTCCTGAGGCTCTTTGGAGGCATAGGCAATATTGGAAAGAAGTACACGGTTACGGATTAGTCCGATAGGACTTCTTGTAAGCATAAATGTAGCGAGTGTCGCCGTCACCACCGCCACCACCTCCGTCATATCCAAGATCAAGCAACGCCTTCTCAATTGCTCGTGACGCAGAACTTGTCCCTGCATCGCGATATATCCAAGCATCTTGCCCCTTGGTGACTCCGTGCTCATTGAACAGCCGATCTTCTGGATCGGCGGCAATGCCAGCATACCAACTGGACGGTGAGCCGCCGCACTTGTGACGGTGATTCTCGATTTCTTGGAAGATGCTTGTAGCTGTTCCTATGGCCATAGTGATATAGGGGAAATCTATACGATAAACAGTATACCATCCCACAGAAACATTTTCAAGGGGATTGCACCGTGTGTTTCTATGAGATATACTCATCTCATGGATGAACAACTCTCAAAAAACCTCATCGGCAAGCGAATAAAAGAGCGCCGCACTGAACTGGAGATGTCTCAACTAGAGCTTGCAAAACATGCAGAAAAGGAGTCCGCTACATATATTGCACTCATCGAAAACGGAGATCGGAACGTGAGCACAGCTGATCTTATCAAGATCGCAGAGGCATTGGGGACAAGCGTGTCCTTCCTGACTGGGGAAGAGGAAAAAGCCGCACCGGATATCAAATATGCGCTGAAGGCAGATAAAAGCTTGTCGATTGAAGACAAGAAGATCCTGTTTCACCTAATAAACAGGATGAAAGAAGGACAGAAAGATTCTCCATCAGTCGATGACTCACTTTGATCTCGACGACGTGCAGGTCGCTGGTTTCACGGAGGCTCGGCACAATGCCGAACAGGTTTGGAAGGAGCATGGGGAGAAAAGCATTCCCGTCGATCTAATAAAAATCATCAAGTCCATCGGCTTGGAAAGGCACAAGACAACAGAACTCCCCGCCTATGTGAAAGGCATTTGCATAGAAATCGAACCAGGCAGGGGCGGCATTGCGTACAAAGAAGGTTCGCCCCAATCGAAGAAGTGGATAGTTGCTCACGAGATTGGTCATTGGTGTATGGGTCATGTAAGTTCGTTTGGAGAGCCGATTGGAAAACTGCCGGAGCATCAAGAACAAGAGGCAGATACTTTCGCTGGAGCCCTGCTCATACCACAAACTGATTTGCTCATTTTCTGTAAACAGACCAAGCCTTCGCTGTCTCAGATCCAACAACGCTACGCTGTCACAGCGAATGAAGCTGCTATCGCAATAAAGAGACCTGGTATCCTCAAATACATATCTGCTCCGAAGTAGGCTCACTTTGTGAAGTTTTATCGTTCCACCGAAAAACCGCTTGCGTAAGCTGGCGGTAGTTCATTCCATAACTGTTTTGAACAGCGGTGTAATGCCCTCTCGATCAAGTTCGATATTTTCAGCACAGGAAGGCAGCTTCGCAGTTGTATGATTTTGTAGGTAGTCAGCAACGGCCTTATCGTCATTGGTTTGGAAAAAATCCGGTGGGACGAAGACGACGGGAGCCACCTCCAAACGCTCAAGAAATCTCTTTCGTAGTTCTGGTTTATCTTTTGCGAAAGATGACTGCGTGAAACCAAGATCGGTGGGCGAATGCTTTGTAAATGGCGTGATGGCACTAGCCGTAGAAAGAGAAGAATATTGGGCGAGATTGCAGCGATACATCACTTCATCCGCATACTTGGCAGCCACTTTTGCTTTTTGCATGGCTTGGAACTGACTTTTTGCTTCTTGTACCTTCTTATCGTACTGCAATTTTGGATGGTAGAACGGAATAAGGACGATGGGAAAAATGGCAAGGTAAAATAGGGCTTTGGCAAAGATGGTTCGATTCCGATTACCGACGAAAATGAGGAAGATCGCTGCGTATGCTGGGATAGCCAAAAGATAGTGATTGAGGTGGAAGTCGCCTGAGCCAATAGCAAATACGACCAGATATCCGGCGATGCATGAAAATAAAACACCCCAAAAGAGTTCCCGCGATCTGAAGAACAGAATCCCAAGAGAAATGAGTACCACCACGATTGATGCAACGTATTTGAGTGTCAGTTGCATGAAGAATGCGTCTTTCAGTGGGAACGAGTAGTGCAACCTCTCAATCAGTTGCCAGTAGAGCGAAGAGAAATGAGAGAAAGATGCGAGAAGGACAATAGATACCACGGAAAGAATCAGATATTTCCATCGTTCCTGATATTTGAAGAACGGGTGGGCAGCCCACAGGTAGAAGATCGCGTAGCCGAACATCGGAACCGGAGAAAACCACGCCACATCTTTCAGTACGCGAATAATGATGATTCCACGAAAGAGAAGCCCGTGATCGGAAGGAAGACGATCAGCGATGACGGTGGGCAAGTAAATGGTCAGATATGGCCAGAGATAGCCAAGAACTGCAAGAATCAACACACCTGCCAAGAAAGAGATAACGAAGGGGATGAGGAAAGAGCGAAGAAAGAAATAGATGTCACGAGAAAGCAGTAGGTTCATCGCCAGTAGGATGAACAGAAACGGCTCCTTCATTCCTATCGTGCAAAGCATCAATAGCGAAGTAAGTCCGAGCCGCAGGTAGGACATTCTCTGCCTATCCCAAGCTATTACGAGAAGATAAAGAAGTGCGAAGAATGTTCCGAAAGATTCAGTTTCAAATCGCCCAGCACGTTCGACCTCATAAAGCAGGAAGGCAGACCCGACAAGGAAAGAGAGGGCAATCAGTGTCCATCGCTCGAACCAATCAGAAGTCCGCGTTTCATGGTATGCGAGAACCATCGTGATGGCTGGCACTGCAAGCAGCACAATGATTTGCAGTATCCAAATGAACCTTTCATCGCCTGTAATCAGCTGAGAAAGAGCTGCAAGTAAGATCACTCCGGGTGCCTTCACGTCGAGCAAATCCTTGTAGAGAATGAGTCCGTTGAGAATGCCTCTTCCGCTAATCATGTATGCCACTCCTGAGCAGCAAATTGTCGTATGAAACTCGATGGACATGCGCCACGCCACATCCCAAAGTTCTTTCACGCATGCCAAGAAGAGAACACCGACAATCAAATATTTGTGGACTTGCCATTCTTTGTGATCCGAAGAGAAGAGCCGGATTCCCGCCATAACCAACGCAGACACGATGGAAGCGGGGAAAGAAATAAGATGCTTCACAATCGTGATACGAATGCTGCGATGCGCTTCTCTGCATAGCAGTCACTTGTCTGGTGGATTTTTGTCAGCATTTTCTCGACCTGTTCATGTTCAGCCTCATTCATCCTTCGCACGAGATCGACAAGTTGGAACGCAAAGCGGCTTGTGCCGTCCCGGACGACCGCCAGCTTGCGGAGTACAAAAGCCACAGGAAGATTTTTGGAAACGTCGCCCCATCCATTCTCGTAGAACTCTGAAAGGGCAAATAACCCAACGGGTGTCCCCTGTCGGGCAGAATCGCGGATGAGCACATATGCCTTTCGGCTATTTTTTGTGACGATCCACCCTCGCTGATAAAAAGTACCAAATAACTGCTGGCACTCCCCATGCCTAAGCTTAACTCCTGCTTCTAAGTGTTTCTTGGTCTGTTCGCGGTTCCCGAGAAGAAAGTGAACGGTAGCCATTACAAAATTTGCATCTCCAATGTCATACGTATTAACGCCGTCTTCGGTGCTTCCATCCGCGACAAGTTTCATTTGTCCCAAGAATCCAATCAGTTCGTCGCGTTGCTGAGAAGTCCATCGCTTCATAACAGGCTGAACAATGAAGATAACTCATAGAAAATAGGCCAGAGCGCATACTCCCCCAATGAAGAGAAGAATGAGCAGCAGAATTTGTCCAATAGAACCTTCTGGACTCTGAACCATCCACAAGATTGCAAGTATGACAAAATATCCGAGTGCGACGCCCGCTGCGATCGAGAATATGAGGATCAGCATAGAAAGGAAGGGGCAGCCTGCTCGGCTGACCCAAGCTACCCTCAGGTTTCCCTTTGGAGCGCTTGAACCGAGGCAGAGCTGCCCCTTTCTGCGCTCCTTAGGGAGAATGGGCGGACACGAAAAGTCCGCAGGTAACTTGGGTCATGCTCATTTTACCCTTGGGATGCCTTTTGCCAAAAGATTTCAAGAACGCCCTTGTGGCGCGACAATCCGTCTCTCCAGCGTTTCTGATCCTGATCTGAGTAAACTCTCTACGGGACCACAGCAAGTGCTCTTGCCCGATTTACAGAAGCAATGGCTGAAGCAAACTTTTTCTGATGCCAGCCCCCGAAGGAAACAGATTCGCGCTCGGTAACAGTGGCAATACTAGGACGGATTATGATCCGAAGTACTGCACAGTCGCCATGAGGCTCGGCAAGAACGGTGGCGGGATCGAAGAACTCGCGGCCAAACTGGGAGTGGCACGCAAAACAGTCTATGCATGGATGGAGACACATGTAGAATTCGGGGACGCCGTAACGTACATGCGCGAACTCGCGGAAGTGCACTGGCGCAAGGTTGGCGCAGATGCCCTCTTTAACCGATCGTTCCGTGAACGCCTGTACTCGTTACAGATGATGAATCGTTTTGGGTGGAACAAGAAGGAGGAGAATACTGTGCAGGGGAATGTTGCTCAGGCAATAGCGACAATGTATGCACGGATACAGGCAAGGAAGAAGACACCCCAACCAGACGGTGCAGCTATCCCACTTTCTGCATAAGCCGATCAATTACCCTCGTAATTTCTTGTTTGGCTTCTTGCAGACGTTCTTCATGTTCAGGATCGCGCCTGACCATCCGAGCCGTGAGCAGGATTTCATAGAGGGCATCGTTCTTCTCCTTGGGCGTTGCGTTCTTCAGACGAATGATTCTCTCGGCATGCTCGAGAGCATGCAGAATCGCTTCTCCCTCTCCCGCATCCATAAGTCGCGTGGAGCCGAGCTCGATCTCAAGATCATCGAACGTGCCTGGCTCATCGAGACTGCGTCGGGCAAGTTCAAGTAAGCCGTACGGATGAATATCACGAGTACGGCAGTACGAATGATATGCCTCCATTGCCTTAATTTCGCGCAGGCACACATCACCTTCTTCATCTTCCCCATAGAAAAGCATGCCAACGTCAGGGGTTATTTCAATGAGGGTTTCATCGGGATACCTTTTGCGGTAGATGCGAACGCATGCCTTGAGATCACGAGGTGTAATCTTTATCTGACCGATGAGTCCGCGCTCTCCGCCAATCATCGAGCAGTCATAGGAGCCTTTCCAATTCGCGAAAGCCCCATACCGACCCTTCACTTGCGTATACGCTTTCTTGATCTCTTGAGCACGATTAAGAAGCTTGTCTGAATCCGCATGTGTCCGCTGACAGCTCTGGATGAACTTTTGCCTGTCAGTAAGCGAATGCCAGAGCGGTGTTGCGATAGCGAGCGCATGTTCGGGATTGATGACCGATTCGCCCTTTGCATAGCGTGCAATGGTCTTGAAACAAACCTTGCGATTAATTGCATCTTCAAGCCTGCGATAGCTCCAGTCGCCCTTATGCATAGCCTTTGCCATCATTTCGGCTGGGGTAGCCACACCCATATCCCCCACGGTAGGGAGGGTGACACATTGTGTCAATGATTTATGATGTCACATTCGGCAGGGTAAAAGCATGCACTATTGCCCAACCCCGCAGGAGTCAGATGGCAGAGAGAGTCTGGGTGTCGAACAGCGACCCACCCATGAAGATGATGCCTCTCTCTCCCTCTCCTCTTTCGTCGCCGCCCGTGACTCTATAGTTCCCAACTCTGACAGGCCAAAGAAATCAAAACGTGTGAGAAAACAGGTCGTCCGGCCTGACCAACTTTCGCTATGGAATGCTGAAAATGCCAATCCCCGTGACAAGGCTCTTTTCTTGGATTCATATGACGCCTGACTGGACGAACCAGAATCGGGCAAATGGACAGTGGATGTTGCGTCATCTGCAAGAGCTGAGCTGCCAGCCGCGTCAGAGCAGCGGTGGGCAGTACTACGCACACTGCCCCTTCCATCAGGATGAGAAGCCGTCTTTCACCCTTAATGCAGAGAAGGGGGCATTCCATTGCTTCGGATGTGGCCTTTACGGATACATCCAGCACTTCGCGCATGCGCTGGAGGCCAAACGCTTTGCCGTTGATTATCCGAGTACGCTGAGCAAGTTAGGGCAGAAGAAGTTCACACAGGAGCTGCGGCGCAGGACAGAGCTACTCAAAGTCCCCGTGGATGCCCAAGCGGTTGCAGCCTGCCATGCGAAGGCTATTGACCACTGGCATAAGCTCCTTCTGAACAATCCCACGTACCGCCGCTTGGTGTGTGAGCCATACGACGCCGTCTTTACGACCCATATCTTCAGCAAATCCACAGGAACGATCCGCGAAGAGTCTCACCGGTACACCAGCCCACAGTTCACGGATGCCACCGTTGAACGCTTCCATATCGGTTTCGCGTCTCCCTCGAATATCGATCTTGTTCGCGAGCTACGCAAAGATTTTTCAAATGAAACGATCATTGGAACGGGGTTGTTCCGTGGACACGGGAATAACGGCATGGTCTGCGTCATAGCGGGGCGCGTCGTGTATCCGTACCTTCTTGCAGGGAGGTCTGTATACGCAATCGGGCGGCTCACGGAATACACGCCTTGCAACCTCGCACACTGCAAATATTTTAAGCAGAAGAGCGCCTTGAATGGGCAACAGCTTCCCTTACAGAACCCGCCCCTTTTTAATCCTGATGTAATTGATCAGGCTCGCGTTGTCCTGATTACTGAGGGCATCACAGACGCCATCGCAGCGTGTCAGGCCGGAGCTGACGCCATCTCTCCCGTCACGACCGCGTTCCAGAGGGACAAGCTGGATGAGATCGCAGAGAGGTTGCGCGGCAAGCAGGTAATCATCTGTAATGACAGCGAGGAAAGCGGCACAGGTGAGCGGTGCGCGGAACGCATGAAGGAGGAGCTTACGGAGAGAGGCGTGGACGTGCGGTGCGTCCGCCTACCCCGCTTTCCTGATCAGAAGAAGGTGGATGTGTGTTCGTTCATCCGCGAGGAAGGCGCGGCAACATTCCATGCATTGATAGAAAGGCGGTCAGGCATCTCGCTTCTCACGCCCCCATGCTGACCATCGAGCGCTGCCGTCGGCTGCTCGGTGCTCAGGCAGAGGACATGAGCGATGGGGAGATTTCTAAAGTGCGCGACACTCTCTCCGCTCTTGCTCGGCTTTGTATCGATGACTACCTCCGTATTGAAGATATTACGAAGCAATAATGGCTACCCCTTTTCAGCAGCGGCAAGCGGAAGAAAAATTCCGCGAGATGAAGCCAATCAATGTTGTGTCCATACTGCGCGTTTCAACGAAAAAGCAGATGGAAGATGGTGATGGCCTTGAAAACCAGCGCCGTGCTAATAATGCATATATTGCGCGTAAGGGATACGAGAAAGTGGATGAGATCGTGATCGCGGAATCTGCCAGCTTGGAATTTAAGGAGCGCCATGACCTAGACGGTGCGCTTAATAAGATCTTTGACCTCAAGAGGCGGAAGAAGATTGAAAAGGTCATCTTCTATAAATCTGACCGAGTGTCGCGCGGTGCTGGAGGTCAGTATTTCGTGATAAAAGCACTGTTGATCAAGAATGGATTAGTTGTTGAATATTCCACGGAAGAGATCGACGACTCTTCAGTTGGCGAACTCCTTGAATATGTGCTGGCTGGAGTCGCTCGCTTCACTAACAGAACCCATATAGACCGCACCATAGGTACGGAGAAAATCCTGACGCAGCAGGGATACTGGTGCCGACCAGCACCGACGGGGTTCCGTAATGGCAGGGACACGCTTGGAAAACCGATCCTGATTGCGGAAGATAAGACACAGTGGGAACTTCTGCGCTATGGACTCCAGAAGCAGGCAACAGGTGCCTACAAGATCAACGAAATCGCACGCGAGCTACGGCGCAAAGGATTTGTATCTCGTGAGGGCAAACGCCTGAGCGCGCAGACATGGACAAAAATCTGCCATAGCCCGCTCTACGGGGGGTTGATAGGAGGCAAATGGATCGAAGGAATGCCAATACGCGCAAAGTTCGACGGACCGATTACTCCTGATGAGTGGCATGAGCTCCAAAGGGCGTTAGATGGAGGCAAGAAGGCGATTGTGAAGATGCCGAGGAAGAAGCTCAATCCCGAGTATCCACTGCGCCGCTTTCTCCGATGCCCCCGCTGTAACGCTCCCACCACCGGCTACCCCTCACGCGGAAAGATGGGCAAGATCTACCACTACTACTCCTGCCCGCACAAGGAGTGCCACTTCAGCATCAGCAGGGACGAGGGACAGCGGGCATTCCTGAAGTTCATGAGTGAGGTAACGCCGACAAAGGATACGCTGAACCTCTTCCGCGAGATCGTGCTGGAGCAGTGGCATGAGCGTTACAGGCTCCTCACACATGAGAGCGCTGATTGGGGGAAGAAGGTTCATGGGCTCCGTGAAGAGAAGGCTAAGCTGGTGAACCTGATGAAGCAGAACTACGACAGTCCGGAACTGATGAAGGAGCTGAAGAAGGATTTTGAGAGAGCCAGCGGGGAGTACGAGCACGCAATGGGGAGCCGCAACAAGAAGGAGGTGGAGCACCTCGACGCGGAGAAGGTCGTGACCCACTGTATTTTCTTCATGGAAAACGTAAGCAAACTCTGGGCGAAAGCACCTGTCGAAGAGAAATTCAGGCTCCAATCGCTGGTTTTGCCCGATGGAGTCACCTACGACGCGCTTCTCGGTAAACAAACTCCGAAAATGTCCTCTGTGTACGAGGCTGTTCGCGATGTCCAGAATGCTCAGAATGGAATGGCAGCCCCACGGGGAATCGAACCCCGATTTCCTGGATGAGAACCAAGTGTCCTAACCGTTAGACGATAGGGCCAAAAGAGCAGGAAAACGCAGGCGCAGTATACGAGGGCATCCGGCTGATACGCAAAGGAATCAACCATTTTCGTCATAAACAATCGCGGCGAAGCGCGGGTCTCGCGGGCTCCCGCGCTGGAGCCGCACCACTGAGGGAAGGGTGGGTTCGTGGGAGGGACACCGTATAGGTGGCCATTCCACGCCGTCATTCCCCCACCACCACCTTCGCATCGAGGATGATGAAGTCTTTTTCGGTGAGCAGCACGGGGTTCAAATCAATCTCGCGAATTTGCGGACACTCCTTCACCAGGCGCGACACGGTCGACACGAGCTCCGCGAGCGCATCAATATTGAGTTGCGGCTTGCCCCGAAGCCCCAGAAGGAGCTTCCAGCTCTTGAGCTCCGTAAGCATGTGGTAAGCCTGTTCGACCGACACGGGCGCCACGCGGAAAGAAGTATCTTTGAAGAGCTCCGTGTAGATGCCGCCGAGTCCGGCCATCACGAGATGCCCCGCCGTTTCATCCTTGATCGCCCCCACGATGAACTCGTTGCCCGGCGGCAGCGACTGCTGAATGAGAATGCCTGCCACGCGCGCCTTGGGTGCCCTGGACTTCACACTCTTCATGATCTTCGCGAAGGCGGAACGCACCTGTACATCTGTTTGAAGGTGGACGATCACGCCGCCCACATCCATCTTGTGCAGAATGTCTTTGGAACTCACTTTTGCGACCACGGGGTAGCCGATTTCACGCGCGATTCTGACGGCAGCATCGGCCGTCTTGGCCACCTGGCCTTGCGGGAGCGGAATTTTGTAGAGCGAGAGAAGCTCAGCCGTCCGCTCTTCATTGAGGAGCCCGCCGCTCTTTAAAAGGATGCGTCCGGCCTTGGCAGCGCGCCCCGGATTCAAAGCGACCGGCCTCTGCTTGCCCTGCGCCTTCCGCGCCCGCCTGAGAGAAACGAAGACGTGCATGGCGGATTCGGGACAGGAAAAATTGGGAATGCCGTGCGCGTGCAGCAGAGCGATGGCCTCACGCACACCCTCCCCGCCCATGAAACACCCGATGACCGGGAAGAGCGGGTAGCGCTCCTCTACACGAATGACCGCTTCAGCCACTTCTTTGGCCGGCGTCATGATCTGCGGTGTGAGGATCACCAGCGCCCCGTCGATACTTTGATCCTGCGCAACCGCATTGAGAGCATGCTCGTAGCGGTCAGCGAGTGCATCACCCAACACGTCGATGGGATTCTTCGCGCTCGCCGAGGGAGGCAACTCACGTTCGAGTGCGGACGCGTGTTCGGGCGACAGAGAAGGAACAAGAAGCCCCTCCCGCTCCGCCGCATCCGTGGCTAGCACGCCGGGCCCGCCGGCATTCGTGACGATCGCGATGCGATCCGAAAGAAGTGGAGGTTGCTGCGAGAGCGTGCGAAGGTAATCGAGAAACTGACGCGTGGAGTGCGCGCGCAGAATCCCTGATTGTGCGCAGATCGCCTCGACCGCGGCATCCGTACCAGCCAGCGCCCCCGTGTGGGACGAAGCCGCCGCTCTCCCCTTCTCGGTGATGCCGCCCTTGAGGAGGACAATCGGCTTCGTGCGCCCGATGCGCTCCGTGAGCGCGAGAAACCGCAGCCCATCCACGATGCCCTCAAGGTACAGGCCGATCACTTTGGTCTCGGAATCTTTTTCGCAGATCTCCAGAAAATCGCTCTCGTCCATCGTCACCTTGTTACCCAGGCTCACAAAGAGCGAAAGTTTGAGGCCGATGGAAGCGGAACGGTCGATGAACGCGTCGGCAAGCGCGCCCGACTGGCTGATGAGCGCCACGGACCCCGCCTCTGGCAGCCGGTTGGCGAAAGAGGCGTTGAGTCCGATACCCGGCCGCATGAACCCGAGCGAATTGGGACCTACGAGGTGCATGCGGTGACGCCCGATGACGCGCTTCAGCTTCTCTTCAACGGCTTTGCCATCCACGCCGATCTCGCGGAATCCGGAACTGATGACCACGAGCGTTTTCACACCCTTTTTACCGCACTCTTCCGCAAGCGCGCAAACAGTGGCGGCCGGCGTGGCGACGACGGCCACGTCGACCAGGCCCGGAATGTCATTGATCGAGGTATACACCTCGTGATCCAGAATGGTTCCGCCCTTCGGATTCACCGCATAGACCTTGCCTTTGAATCCCTGCGTGAGGAGGTTTCGCAAAATCAAATGCCCGACTTTGTGTTCATCGGCCGATGCGCCGATGACTGCAACCGACTCGGGACGGAGCAATGACATTGTTTCCATTGTAGACGTCTTCATTTATCCATTCCATCTTGGAAAACACACTAAACAAAACAGAAAACGTGGAAGGGGCGCGACACGGGGGGTGAAGGGGAAGGCCCTGCCACGCGGAGCGTGGAATGCCGACGAGACGAGCCGAAGCCTTGGAGGCGAGGCGAGGAGGCACAGGGCCGGGTGGAGGGGCGTTGGCGCGCCAGCGTTTTGGCTCCACCTTTGTCGCGACAAAGGTGGAAAAGATCACGGGCTTCAGCCCACAGAGAAAGACCTCTATACTCCTCCCCGTCCTTTCCCCACATACCTATGTTCGACCTTACCGGAAAAGTTGCGCTCATCACCGGCGCGATGCGCGGCATGGGAAAAGCGGACGCCGTCGCACTGGCAACACAGGGAGCCACGGTCGTCGTGACCGATATCGATCTCAAAGCGTGCGAAGAGGTCGCCAGGGAAATCACGGCGGCAGGAGGAAAAGCGGCAGCTTTCGTATTGAACGTGACGGACAAGAAGCAGATAGACTCTGTCTTCGACGCGGTCATCAAACAATTCAAGAAATTGGATATCCTCGTGAACAATGCCGGCATCTTTAAGCCAAAGCCCGCACTCGAGCTCACGGAGGCAGAATGGCAACAGACGATCGACATCAACCTGAAGGGGTACTTTCTCTGCGCGCAGCGAGCCGCAAAGGAAATGTCAAAGCAGAAGAAGGGACGCATCATCAACATCGCCTCCATCGCCTGCGGACAAGTGGGCATCGGGTTTTTGAACTCGGCGCACTACAGCGCGACTAAAGGAGGAGTGATCGGCATGACCGAGACCATGGCTCTGGAATGGGCGCCGCTCGGCATCACGGTAAACGTCATCGGTCCGGGGGCGATCGATACCCCCATGGTCGCCGGTATCAAGAGCTCCCCCGAAGCGATGAAAGCGATCACCGACCGTGTCCCCCTCAAGAGAATGGGTACGCCGGAGGAGATCGCCGCAGCCGTTGTGTTCCTCGCATCCGACGAAGCAAGCTACGTGACTGGCGCAACTCTCTTCGTGGACGGCGGCTACCTGACAACATAGTGTCGCGCGAGATGACCGTTTAAAGAAAGCAAAGATTACGTTGCGAGTCTGTGAACTTCCGCGAAAATAGACTTATGCACAATCTCTCTGCAACACTCCCTCCTTCGCCGGATCATTTCACGAAAACAAACTGGCACACGCTCTCCGCGGAACAGACGCTGAAGATGCTGCATACGCCCCTTCAGAGCGGTTTGAGTGATGAGGAAGCCGGACGCAGACTCAAAGAGTACGGACCCAACGAGATCAAGAAAGCAGATGGCATCTCGCCCTGGAAAATCCTCTTCGAGCAGTGCAAGAACGTGCTCATCATCATTTTAGTGATAGCCATCGTGCTCTCGGCGATTCTGGGTCATGAAATCGAAGCCATCACCATCGGCATCATCGTCGTTTTTGCGGTGCTGCTGGGATTCATTCAAGAATATAAAGCGGAACGCGCCATCGAAGCTCTGCGCAAAATGACCGCCCCGCTCGCCACCGTACTGCGCGGCGGTGAGGAACAAGACATTCCGGCAAAGGAGATCGTTCCGGGTGATCTGGTCTTTCTCGTTGCGGGCAACCGCGTCCCTGCGGACGGGCGCGTTACGAAGAGCGTAAACCTGCACGCGGATGAGGCGCCGCTCACCGGTGAATCTATTCCGGTTGCGAAGATCGATACGCCCATTGCGAAAGAAGAGCTGCCGATCGGAGACCGGCACAACATGCTCTTCGCCGGCACGGTAGTCACATACGGACGCGGCACGATGGTGGTTACTGCTACCGGCATGCAGACCGAGTTCGGTAAAATCGCCCTGCTGCTGGAGACGGTGCAGGAAGGCGCAACGCCTTTGCAAAAGAACCTGGATCAGGTGGGTAAGCGCCTCGCCCAGTGGGCCGGAGCCATCGTGGTACTCGTCGCCGGTGCGGGCGTCGCGCGCGGCCAGCCCATCCTCGACATGGTGATCTTCGGCGTGGCGTTGGCTGTGGCGGTGGTGCCCGAAGCATTGCCGGCCGTGGTGACGATCTCGCTCGCCATCGGCGTGCAGCGCATGGCGAAACGGCACGCTCTCATCCGTCACCTGCCGGCGGTGGAGACACTGGGCAGTACTTCTGTAATCTGCTCCGACAAGACCGGAACGCTCACCAGGGACGAAATGACGGCACGCAGAATTTGGACGGCAGGTGAAATGTACGACATCACGGGCAGCGGCTACGATCCGCAGGGCGCCTTCCGCAAGGGAAACGACCACGTGGATGCGCCGGAAAGTTTGCGAGAGCTCCTGCGTGCAGCCGTGCTCGCCTCGGATACGCGTCTCGTGCGCGGAGAGGGCGGAACATGGGAAATCAAAGGCGATCCCACCGAAGGGGCGCTCGTGGTCGCCGCGGCGAAGGCGAACATCCACAAGGATCAGGAGGATGAAGAATCTCCGCGCACGGCGGAAATCCCTTTCACGTCGGAATCGAAACGCATGGTGACCCTGCACCGCCTACCGCAGGGAATAATGGCCTACGCCAAGGGCGCTCCCGAAGTCATCGTGGAATCCTGCTCGTCGATCCGCACGGCAGAGGGAGTGGCTCCGTTTTCATTGGAGGAAAAATCCAGAATTCTGGATATCGCCCGATCAATGGCCGATGACGCACTCCGGCTGATCGCCATCGCGATGAAGACAACGGACGATATCGGAAGTACGGCACACGGCATGACCTTTCTGGGGCTCGTGGGCATGATTGATCCGCCGCGGCCTGAAGCGCTGGCCGCCGTGCACCGTTGCGAAGAGGCCGGCATTCGCGTCGTGATGATCACGGGAGATCACCCCATCACCGCCCAGGCCGTGGCGAAAGAACTGGGGATTCTGCGGGGCAATCGCGTGCTCACCGGCAACGAGTTGGATGCCATGAATGAAAAGGAGCTGGAATCCATCATCGGAAAAGTCGACGTCTTCGCACGTGTTTCGCCGACGCACAAACTGCGCGTGGTCACCGCTCTGCAGAAGCACGGCCGCATCGTGGCCATGACGGGGGACGGCGTGAACGACGCGCCCGCACTGAAGAAATCTGATGTGGGAATCGCCATGGGCATCTCGGGCACGGATGTCAGCCGCGAGGCCGCGGATATGACACTGACGGACGACAACTTCGCCTCCATCGTCGCCGCCGTAGAGGAGGGACGCGCCATCTTCGGCAACATCAAGAAATACCTGATGTACCTGCTCTCCTCCAATATCGGAGAACTGTTTCTGATGGTCGGCGCAAGTATCTTCGGCACGGGGCTGCCGCTGGGAGCCGTGCAAATCTTGTACGTGAATCTGGCCACGGACGGCCTGCCCGCACTCGCACTCGCAATCGATCCGCCCGAGCATGACCTGATGCGCCGCCCGCCCCGCAATCCCAAAGGCACCATCTTCAACCGGCCAGTGGTCTTCCTCATGCTGATCGGCGGAATCTGGTCCGCGGTCGTCAATCTCTCCCTCTTCGTCTGGGCTTCGGCATCGGGACGTCCTGCTGCGGAGGCGATGACCATGACCTTCCTCTCGCTCGTGTTCATCCAGTTCTTCAAGGCCTACAACTTCCGGTCCGACCGCATCTCCGTCCTGCATCGGCCTTTCGCCAATAAGTGGCTCAACATCGCCATCCTCTGGGAAGTCATCCTGCTCATCTGCATCGTGTACGTGCCAATCCTGGAGCGCCCCTTCGGCACCTTCGCCATGACGGCGCAGGACTGGACGATCATCCTCGCCCTCGCCGCCTCGGTGATCCCCGTTCTGGAAACCGGCAAGTGGATGATCCGCAGAGGCATGCTGGGGACACACGCATGAATTACGCGTGGTGGTACCCGCTCCCCTTGTTGATTTCCGTCGCGCGGTAGAGCTGCTCGAGGAAGACTAAGC
>JAQVMW010000014.1 GCA_028703445.1 Candidatus Peribacteraceae bacterium | reverse complement strand
CCGGTGGCCGGGCCGGCGACTGCGTCCGGCCTTGCCGATGGAGATCAGATTGTGTTCGGGGTTACTGACCGTTCCGATGGTAGCGAAGCAGTCCTTCTGAACTCTGCGCACCTCGGTACTTGGCAATTGGACGAGCACGTAGTCCCCATCTAAGCCCATGAGGGTCGCAGATGACCCTGCCGAGCGGACCACCTGCCCGCCACGACCGCGCTTCATCTCCACGTTGTGGATCTTGTAGCCCATGGGAATGTACTGGAGCTGCATGCAATTGCCCACCTTCACCTTGGTGCGGTCGGCGCAGACCACCTGCATGCCGACTGTGAGCCCATCTGGAGCGAGAATATAGCGCTTGTCGCCATCGACGTAGTGTACGAGTGCGATGCGCGCCGAACGATTGGGATCGTACTCGATAGAGACGACCACGCCGGGCACGCCGGACTTGTCGATGCGCTTGAAATCAATGAGACGGTAGAGACGCTTGTGTCCTCCGCCGCGGTGCCGGACAGTGATGCGTCCGACGTTGTTGCGGCCGTTGATCGTCTGCTGACCGAAGGTCAGCCCCTTCTCGGGTCTCTTTTTCGTGAGGCCAGAGAAGTCCGCGATCGTCATTTGACGGCGTCCGGGAGTCGTTGGGCGGCAAGCGCGAAGCGGCATAATCAAGCGTGTTTGAAGGAAGCGAGATCGAGGGACTTGCTCTTCGGTTTCAGCGTAACGATCATCTTCTTCATCGCGGCACGTTTCACCATCGTCTGTGCGTCGGTTCCGAAGGAACGGCTCTTGCTCAATGTGCGCATGACGCGAATCGAAGCGACATCAATATCATAGAAGTGCTCCAGCGCGGACTTCACATCGATCTTCGTCGCCGACTTGTCGACCCAGAGCGTGTAGGCGTGCCTGTCAGCGGCCTTCTGACGCTCTGCCTTCTCTGTGACGACGGGGCCGAGGATGATGCGGGCGAAGTCCATCAAGATTTCTTGGAGGATTTGGCGGATTTTTTCGCGGGAGCTTTCTTCACTGTTTTTGGCTTCGTAGAAGACTTTTCTGACTTCTTCCCTGCGTGAACTTTCGCGGGAATCTCCTGCGAGACACGCTGCTTTTTGGCCGTGAAGATCTGCTCCGCTTTTTTGAGTGCTTCCGTGAGGAAAATCACGTGCTGTGCATGCAGAATATCTTCCGGATTGAGGTAGTTCACAAGGAGCGTCTTCACGCGCGGAATGTTGCGCACGGAGAGCATGAGGCCGCTCAGTCTTTCGGGCAGGATGAAGAGGATGGGGCGTCCGATTGAGACGGGAAGTTTCTGGAGGAGCGTGAAGGCTTGCTTCGTCTTCACGGTTTCGGGATAACTCTCGAGACCCACGATCACTCCGCGCTTCGCCTGGTACGAAAGACTTGAGAGAAGCGCGACGCGGCGCATGCTGTGCGGCATCGAGCGGCTGAAGTTTGCCACGTTGCGGGGACCAAACGCCTTGTTGCCTCCTTTGAGGAGCGAGCTTCTGATGGAACCCTTGCGCGCATGACCTGTCCCCTTCTGGGGTTGGATCTTGCGCGTGGACCCGCGGATTTCGCTGCGCGTCTTCACGTGGGCAATGGCGGCACGGCGGTTGCCCTGCTGCTGCATCACCGCCTGATGCATGAGACCGGTGTGAATCGGGACGTCGAAGAGTGCGGACGGCAACTCTACTGTCCCTTTTTTTTCGCCGGTGGCGGTGTAGACATCAATGATCATTTCTTCTGGGGGGCGGATTCAATGGTGACATAGACGGCTGCGCCGGAAGGCCCCGGAATAGGCCCTTTGACGGCCAAAACGCCACTCTTCGTATCACACGCCATCACCGGGCGGTGCTTGAGTGTCAATTGATCCAAACCCATGTGTCCCGGATAGCGCTTTCCTTTAATCACGCGTCCCGGCTTCTCACGCATGCCCGAGGAACCCGGTTCGCGGTGGTGGTGCGATCCGTGCGACATGGGACCGCGGGTGAATCCGTACCGCTTCACCACTCCTTGGAATCCTTTTCCTTTGCTGGTACCGACGATCGTGACTTGGCTCTCGGCCGGGACGGACTCTAGCGTCACCTGTGCGCCGGGATTGAGTCCATCAAGGGACTCGACTGCCCACTCCTTCTGTACGGCGTAACGCACGTGCTCCTTCCCCTTGCGACTCTTCCAGTTCTTGGGGTCGATCCCCAAAATAATCGCATCGTAGCCGTCCTTCTCTTTGGTTTTCGTGCGCACCACAATATTGATGGGAACCCTCAGGTACGTCACTGGAATCGCCTCTCCGCTCTCGAGGAAGACTTTGGACATGCCGACTTTGCGTGCGATGAGACCGGAGGGCATAGGTGCGGGAGGTTCTTCTGACTCGGTTGGAAGCGGTGGGTGCCCTTTGACTTAAGCTCAGGGCGACACGCTGCGTCGAGCTGGAACGTCGCAAATTGTTCGATTCACCCCGAAGGATGAATCGGAATGCGGGGGGAGTGTAAGGAGAGGGAATGGAAGCGTCAAACGGTTTTCCCGTGTTTTCCGTATCGAATGTCCAATATGCACGCATTCAATTCCCCGCCCATTCGCGCTATCCTCACCCCACCGAAATCTTCCCTAACACCGTTTTCCTCTCCTGGCCCCTCACCCCCCGCCCGTACCGAACGGGTACGTTCGGGCGGGTACCCTCTCCCCCTTCTCTGGGTGAGAGAAGATGAGGAAACATATCGGAGTGAGTGCTCATGTAATTGGTTGGTCGATGGTTTATGATGCAGTTGCTTATTGACTATGCAGTGGGTCGATTCCATCGTCGGGGAGATCGAGAAGCGCTTCGCGGCGAAGATTAAAGCGAAGAAACCGCTGATCCTGCGCGACGAGAAGACGCTCTCTGGCCGCGTGCACGTGGGGTCACTGCGGGGCATCGTGATTCATGGCGTGATCGCCCAGGTACTGAAGGAGAAAGGGATTGCGTGCGACTTCCTCTTCGAGCTCAACGACTTCGATCCCATGGACGAGTTGCCGGCAACACTGACCAACCGCGAGGAATTTCGAAAGTACATGGGCCAGCCGCTCTTCACTGTTCCATCGCCAAATACGCAGAAAGCGCCGAACTACCCTCTGGTCTTCGGCAACGAGCTCGAGGAAGTGGTGAGCAACCTCCAGTTACCGATCAAGTACTACCCGCTCGCGCCGCTCTACAAGGAAGGAAAATTCAACTCTGTGATCCGCGATGCGCTGGATCATGCCGCCGACATCCGGGCGATCTATCGCGAAGTGAGCGGGAGCGTGAAGCCGGACGACTGGTATCCGCTGCAGGTGATCTGCGAGAAGTGCGGCAAGGTCGGCACGACACAGGTCACAAGCTGGGATGGAAAACTCGTCACCTACGCCTGCAAACCGGATCTCGTGAAGTGGGCCAGAGGATGCGGGCACACGGGTACCGTGAGTCCCTTCGATGGCAACGCCAAGCTGCCATGGAAAGTGGAATGGCCGGCCAAATGGAAAGTAATGAATGTTTCGATCGAAGGCGCGGGCAAAGATCACTCCGCGGCCGGCGGATCGCGCGACATCGGCCGGCGGATCGTCGAGGAGATCTTCCATTATCCGGAGCCGTTGAATATCCCGTACGAATTCTTCAATATCGGCGGCAAGAAGATGAGCGCGAGCAAGGGACTGGGCGCTTCGGCCAAGGAAGTGGCGGACCTGCTGCCTCCAAAGATCCTGAAGCTCCTGATGATCCGCAAGCAGCCGAACCAGCCGATCGATTTCGATCCCGAGGGTGTGACGATCCCGCAGCTGTTCGATGAGTATGACCGGCTTTCGGACTACGCCTTCGACCGACAGGAAAAACCGGAACCGGACTTCGCACGGACATTCGCGCTCACGCAAACGGATTTTCCGAAAAAGCCCTTGGATCTCTGGCACATGCGCTTCTCGCTCGTGGCCTTCATCGTGCAGATGCCACACTTAGACCTCATGGAAGAAGCAGCGAAGGCAAAAGGTTCAGCCCTTTCTGAAGCCGAAAAATCGGATATCGAGGAACGCGCGGACTACGCCCGGCGCTGGCTCGATTCGTGCGCGCCAGCCCAGTTCCGCTTCACATTCGTCGAGGATGCGGACTTTGCGCCGAAGGATCTGCCCGCGATCTTCCCGGCACAGAAGAAAGCCTTCGGGATGATCCTTGAACAACTGAAGGGGACAGTCTGGGAAGGCGACCCTATCCACAAAGTGCTCCATGCGGTGAAAACGGAATTGAACATGCCGCCGAAGGAAATATTCGCGCCGCTCTACCAGCTCTTCTTCAAACGCAATGACGGCCCGCAAATGGGCTGGCTGCTCTCGACCTTGCCGAAGGAGGAAATCCTTCGGCGTATCGGCTGCTACGTTGAATGAGCGGTTCTGCTAGAATTCTCTCCTCGGACTCTTTGGTTTTCTTTATTTCCTTTCGTTCCTTCTTTCTTCTCTTTCCTCTGCTTCCTTTATTCCCTCTCCCATGACCACTCTCCTCCAACATGCCGAGTACGGACATCTGCTGCCCGCCGCGCACGGGCTCCTCGCCGCGCATGCGGATAAGACGAAGGAACACCTCGTCGCCACGGGCGCCGTGATGGAAGCGCTGGCCAAGAAGTACGGCGGCGATAGCGCCACGTGGAAAGTCGCCGGGATGCTCCATGATCTGGATTGGGACAAGCTGGAAAAAGACGCCGAAGCGCACTGCGGCAAGACGCTGGAGGAACTGCTCGCGCCTATTAAGGCACCGGCCGAGCTCCTCGCCGACATCCGCGCGCACTACGCCGAGAAGTATGGCGCCGAACATCCTCTGGACTCGATGCTGCGCAAGTGCCTCTACTGCGCCGATGAGCTCACGGGTTTCATCATCGCCGTGGCGCTCGTGCGGCCATCGAAGAAGCTCGCCGACGTCGAGGTGAAGAGTGTCATGAAAAAGTTCAAGGAGAAAAGTTTCGCGGCACAAGTGAACCGCGAGCAGATCAGGAAATGTGAGGAGTTACTCGGAATTCCCCTCTCCGACTTCGTTGCCATGACACTGGAAGCAATGAAAGTGGTTGCCAGCGAGATTGGCTTGTAGTAGCGTTGAATGCTCTTCCCACCTTACTATGTCCACCTCCGGTCCTGCAGAACAACCCATCCCGCTCACCGGATCCCAGCGTGACGGCGTTCCTCCTTCTCCACCACCAAGACCGCCTATGGAAACGGCGTCCTCCGCTCCCGATCCTGAACGGCGTCCCACTCCCATCAGACGCTTGTTGATCAACATCGGAATAATTAGGCACACGCAGAAGAAAGGCGCGCACAGCATCCTCCAATCACTCACGGAAAAGGAGTAACAGCGATTCCCATGCTTCGCTCCCCATTACCCCCTTCAGAGGAAAACCTGAAAAAGGGCATAATCGCGGCTGTAGGAGACGATGGTCTTCGGCTCGTCCGCGAACAATGCGGCACACATTTCAGTCTCACTGACCTGAGAAGGGCAATCGCATCCATGGAAGATGGCACGGAAAGGGAGACTCTTCGATCAGTCGTCCGGATCATCGAAGGCAGCCATGACGATCTCCTCCGCATAGAGGGTGAATGATTGTGAGAAATCACCGATTACTTTTTCCGTCTTCTTCGCGTCCACGCCCAACCGGCAGCCGCACCCGCCGCAATCACGGCCACAGCCGCCGGACCGGTGCTGCCCGCAGGACCTCCCGCAGGAATAGAGGACACCGCCGATCCGTAGTAAGAGGGGAAGAATGGTTGTTGCTGACCCGGAAAAACGATGGTCTGCGACTGGAAGTCGGACCCCTGCGCCTGCGTTCCACCCGGAACTTGCGTACCACTGGAGGTCACGTCTCCCCGAGAAGTCTGTCCCGCAGCATGACCCGATTCCATCGTCCCTTCCGCATTTTCCAGACGCGGAGCTCCTGCCATCCCCTCCCACCGGCACAGGTGCGAGCAGCCGTCGCCATCGGTACGGTTGCCGTCTTCGCACTCCTCCGACGATTCCACAATGCCATTGCCGCAGGTTTCTTCGCCACCTACTATCGTCTGCCATTCACGCTGGCAAATGAGGCTGCATCCGTCGCCATCCGTCTTGTTGCCGTCGTCACACTGCTCTCCCGGATCGAGAATCGTATTCCCGCAATTCCTATTGTTTCCCACACAGCGACACCGCGAGAAATCGCAGGTTTGGTCACTGCCGGAACAGGGTGAATTGACCTCACACTGCTCGCCCAAACTTCGTACGGCATCCCCGCAGACCGACTGGTCGAGGCAGCGGCAATGCGGATAGTCGCAGGACCAGCCGAACGGACAGGCCATTCCGACTTCGCACTCCTCCCCCGCTTCATAACGACCATTGCCACACACGGCATCCGATGACGGCGCGGAGCACGTGCACTGACTGAGATCGCAGACCTTCGTTGCGTCAGTACATGAACTTCCAATCTCGCATTCTTCTCCTGTATTCAGTTCCGCATCTCCGCAGCGCTGTTCCCAGGGAATGCAGTGACAGCTGGCAAAATTGCAAATTTCGCCATCTCCGCAGGGAGAGCCGATTTCGCAATCCTCTCCGGCATCCACTTGTGCATTGCCGCAGAGCGATGTCACGAGATCCAGGACACAGCTGCAATTCTTAAGGTCGCAACTTCCATCGACACTTTGGCAGGGCTGCCCCAGTTCGCACTGCTCCTGTCCGCTGAGTATGCCGTCCCCGCAACTCACAACCGATGTCCCTTCGCACTGGCACGTCAGGCGGTCGCAGTATTGATCGGACGCGCAGTCACCATCCTGCTCGCACTGCTCCCCTGCTCCCAGAACCCCATTCCCACAGCTCCCGCCCTGCTGGCACAGGCAATTCGTGCAGACCGATCCTGCAGGACACGGACTCGTCAACTCACACTGCTCTCCGCGCTCGAGAACGTTGTTGCCGCACCGCGGCACTTCGACACACACGCACGCCTGACACTGCCACCCGTTCTCACAGGGATGGTTGCCCTCGCACTGCTCCAACGCCTCCATGGTGCCGTTGCCGCAGTTGCCATTCGTAGCTTCGTGGCAGAGGCAGTTGAGCGTGCAAAATTCCTCTTCGGAACAATCGTTGTCCGATTCGCACTCCTCGCCATTTTCGATATTCACCACCTGATCGCCACAGTAGTTTGCGGTCATGCACACGCAGTTTGAGCAGTACTGGCCCGTGAGGCACGGTATGCCCACCTCGCACTTTTCGGAACCTTCCTGAAGGCCATTGCCACAGAGCGCATATTTCGTGACGGAGGAAGAAGAGGAGTAATAAGAATAGGAATAGGAGGAAGAATTGGAAGAGGAAAAATGAGGAGAGGAGGTCGAAGAAGACGCGCCACTGGATGCACCGGAGGATTGCTGTAAGGAAGAGGAGGCCGCGGAAATCCCGGAAGCCTGCGAGGAGGATGAAGAGGAGGACAGACCGCCGGTGCACGTGCAGTTTGCGGTACAGATAGACCCTGTGGGACAGGAGTACCCGATTTCGCACTGCTCACCGGGTTCAATCACGCCGTTTGCGCAGAGAGAAGAAATCGCAATGCTGGAGGAAGAGAAGGCGGAACTGGAGAAGACGGCAATCGGAATGGAGGAAACGGAGGAGCTCGCTGTCCCTCCCACGCACCGGCAGCACTCGCCGGAGCAGGAAGTGCTCCCGCAGACAGAGGGACAATGCAAACTGGATGGGGGAGCGCAATCAAAGGCAAAGGAGAGACATTCATTTCCGAACAATTTCGCCGTGCACAGGTAATCGCTCGCACATTCCTCCCATGACAAGCCAGCCGATGAATTGGAAAAAGCAGAGGAGCTCGCTGCCCCTCCCAGGCACTGGCATTTCTGACACGTCTTGCCCACCGGGCACGCAAGCCCGGGTTCGCCGCACGCCTCGTCTGTCTCCGCGATGCCGTTGCCGCAATGAGTGGCGCAATCCCCCTGACAATTACACAAATCTTCGCCACTGCCGCATGTTCCGTTTCCGCAGGTCTGTGACCAGCCGTCAATGCACGTGCCCATGATAAGACTATTGTGCGTACAACATCCATCCCCGCAGAGAGCGGTATTGGGCATGACGCCGGCATTCCCGTTGCAGCAGATGACGGGGCCGAAAGACGTAGATTTGTAGACACTCTGTCCATCTTCCGCGCAGATTTGGGAAGAACTGGAAGAGCTTGAATTTCGCAACTGACAGATGCTCAGCTGACCAGCACATATCCATCCGCTCTCGATGGTACAGGCGGTCGAGCAGCCGTCTCCGTCAATCATATTGCCGTCGTCACACTGCTCGTTCGTCTCCACCACATCATTCCCACATACCGATGGAGTGGGGCACCGGCAGGTGGACAGATCGCAGAGTTGCCCATCCGGACAGGGATTCATGAAAAACTCAACGTCTTCCTCGCAATCCTCCCACGGATCCAGCTTGCCATTGCCACACTCTTCCGGAGGTTTGACCTGCGCGAACCAATACTCACCGCTGCTCACGAAATTCCCAACGAACACTCCCGCCGCAACGAGTGCGAGGAGCGGAAGGAATCGCCGGAAACGGATGGAACGGAAGGGCATGGAAAATCAGGGCGTGCTCCGCCAGCGCGGGCAGCGGGCCGTACCCGCGGGGCAGCGGCAGGTCTGGGAATCGCAGACAGCCGTGCCGATGCAGGGCAACTGCGGGGTAGAAATGCCGTTCTCGCAATCCTCCCCCGGCTCGACGCGGAAGTTGCCGCAGACGGAATTCTGCGCAGGCACCTGACTTACGAGCGTGCACTGGCAGGTACGCGTGTCACAACTTTGCCCGTTGGGACAGCACATCCCCAACTCGCATTGCTCTCCAGACTCGAGGGTGGCATTGCCGCACACATGAGCCGTCTGCGACGACGATGAACCCGTGATGGGAGCGGAAGATACACTGGAGATGGAGGAAGAAGACGAGGACGACGAAGAGGAAGCAGCCACGATAATGCACTGACAACTCAGACAGGTCTTGCCAACCGGGCACGAGAGTCCCGGCTCGCCGCACGCCTCCCCTTTCTCCGCAATGCCGTTGCCGCAGACGGCGGCCTGGCGCGAGGAGGAACGTCCGCCAAAAGAACGGGAGGAGGAACTGCTGGAAACGGCGCGGGGACAGTCCTCCGGACAATTGCAATCGTTCTCCTTCAGCCCGCACTGCCCGTTCTCGCATTTCGTACAGACGAACGTTCCGGGGATGACGAAATCGCACGCTACGCCATCGGCACTCCTCACGGTATTGAAAACGGATCGCAAGCCGGAGCAGCAAGGCATACTTCCTATCGCCCACATTTCCCCCTCCGCAAGACAGGACATCTGAGAAGAGGAAGAACCTATGCCGCCGCACGTCGTGATCTCGGTATTCGTCCCCGTATCAATGACCGAGACGGAATTTTCGCCGAGGTTCGCCACGTACGCCTTGGTGCCGTCGGGAGTGAGGGCGATGGCGACCGGCTGGTCCCCTACAGGGACGGTGGCGATGACGGTGTCCGTTGCAGTGGAGAGGACGGAGACGGAGTTATCATTATTGCCCACCACGTACGCTTTGGTGCCGTCGGGGGTGAGGGCGATGGCATACGGTCCATTGGCTGTCGATACTGTTGTGACGGCATTGGTCAATGTGGAGAGGATGGAGACAGTGTCGGAAAACTTCTTCATGACGTACGCCTTGGTGCCGTCGGGAGTGAGGGCGATGGCGTGTGGAGCCTCTCCTGTGGGCGTCATGGTCAATGTCGCGGTGACGGTGTCGGTTGCAGTGGAGAGGACGGAAACGGAGTGACCGTTGAAATTCGCCACGTACGCTTTCGTTCCGTCGGGAGTGAGGGCGATGGCGACCGGTCCATTCCCTACCGATATCGTTGTAAGGACGGTGTCGGTTGCAGTGGAGAGAACGGAGACGGATTTACCGTTGTAATTCGCCACGTACGCTTTCGTTCCGTCGGGGGTGAGGGCGATGGTGTGTGGATTCTGACCTACCGGCACCGTGGCAATGACGGTGTCGGTTGCAGTGGAGAGGACGGAAACGGAGTGACCGTTATAATTCGCCACGTACGCTTTCGTTCCGTCGGGGGTGAAGGCGATGGCGGACGGACCCATTACCATCACAAATGTGCTAACGGTGTCGGTTAAAGTGGAGAGGACGGCGATGGTATTGCTGAAGAGCAAATACGCCTTCGTGCCGTCGGGGGTGAAGGCGATGGTGTGTGGAGACTGTCCTGTGGGCGTGATGGGCAATGTCGCGATGACGGTGTCGGTTAAAGTGGAGAGGACGGAGACGCCAAGCACGTTCACCACGTACGCCTTGGTGCCGTCGGGGGTGAGGGCAACCATGCTCGGTTGCTGCCCCACTGCGATACACGGCACTCTTCCCACTTGCCCACGGAGAAATACCGGATTCCGCACGTCCTGCTGGAGCGCCCACGAAAGCACCACGATACTCAAGAGGCCGAAGCCGCCCTTGAGGAATGTGGCCGAAGAGAGAGAGCGCAGCACCCGGAACATGGTCTTTGCGCCACTGTATCACTTCCGCGACTCCTCCTCCGTTGCGACTTCTTGCACGGCAACAAAAATGTTGGTTGGCATGAATAATGGAACTTTCAACCATCAACTATCAACTTTCAACATCTCGTACGAAGGAACCAGTATAGTCGAGAACCCCGGCAACAGGACATGCGAGAGATCGACAGGGAATTGGCTTTAGCAGAGTTGATCTTTGGCTCGAGGAAGCCGAAAATCAGTTTCCTATGGCCCCATTCCGCTTCAGGCAGTTCAAGGTCTACCAGGATGCGAAAGCATTCCGAAAACATGTCATCAGACTTGCGAACAAATGTGTCGAGCAACGTGCATTTGATCTCACAGATCAGATACGGCGGGCAAGCTTATCCGTCGTATTGAATATTGCAGAGGGCTCTGCGAAGAGGTCGGATATCGAATTTGCCCGCTTCCTCGAAACATCTACGGGTTCAGTAAATGAAATCGTCGCAGGATTCGACATTGCACACGATGAAAAAATCATTTCAGATAATGACTATGCATCCATAGAACGGGAGGCGGAGAACATCCTCATGCAATTAGGAGGCTTCATTAAATCATTACGAAAAAACCACTGATAGACAGTTCAACTGTCGACCATCAACTATCAACTCCAACGATGTTAGCAACGTTTATCGTTGAATGTTGAAAGCTACGCGAAGCGGGGCGTGTTGAATGTTGAGTGTTGCATGCGAGTACAGCGGGTATGTGAACCATCAGGCAACCAGCTCCACCACCTCCTCCCGTTCGGGTTTATGAATGACCAGTCCCGGACGCGTCTTGACCAAACGCTGCGCGAAGGGATCCATCTGCTCGATCTCCCCATGCACGAGAATGAGGTGCTGTACCTGCTCCGTTGCCAGGACAAAACGATCCAAATCCGCCCTGTCGGCATGGCCGGAATAAGCGGCAATGCTCGTCACTTCGGCTTTCTTTGTGAGCATCTGGTCAAAAATCTTCACCTGCGTGATCGTGGGATCGACAAGCCGGCGGCCGAGCGTATTCACCGCCATGTAGCCCACCGCAACCACCGCATTCCGCGCGTCTTCGATGCCGTTCTTCAGATGATGCCGAATGCGCCCCGCTTCGCACATGCCGGAGCCGGCAAGGATCACCATCGGCCCGGGAGTCGCATTGAGCGCCTTGCTCTCTTCCGGCGTCTCGGTAAAGCGCACGAGGGAGAACTGGAACGGGTTCTTCGCCTTCGCCAGGAACTTCTCGTAGATCTCTTTGTCGTAGCACTCCGGATGTTTCATGAAGACTTCGGTCACCTTGGCCGTGAGCGGCGAATCCACGATCACCGGCAGGGCGGGGATTTCCTTCTGATCCCACAATAAATGTAAATCGAAAAGAATCTCCTGCGCGCGCTCGAGCGAGAACGCGGGGATGAACACCTTGCCTCCGCGCTGCGCCGTGCGCGTGATCGCGTCACGTAGAGCATGACGGGCAGTGTCGATGTCTTCGTGCATACGATTGCCGTAGGTACTCTCGCAGATGAGAGTTTCTACCGGTGGCATGGGCGCGGGATCGCGGATGATGGGGAGCAGGTTCCTGCCCAAGTCGCCGCTAAATCCAACGAGTCGCTTTCTGCCGCTCTCGGTCACTTCAAGGACGATCATCACCGCCCCCACAATGTGCCCCGCTTCGATGAATTGCGCGCGAACGTTGTCGCAAACGGGAAACCACTCATTCATGTTCTCTCCGCGAAAGAGCACCAAGCAGGACTTGGCGTCTTCCTGCGTGTAGAGCGGACCTTCGGTTGGCAGACGGGATCTCGTGATGTGCTTGCGAAAGTACTCTTCGTCTTTTTCCTGGATATACCCGCCATCCTGCAGCATCACCTCGGCCAGATCTTTGGTTGCAAACGTGCAGAAGACCGGTCCCACGTACCCGCGCTTGAAGAGCACGGGAATCCGCCCCACGTGATCCATGTGCGCATGGGTGAGGACGACGGCATCAATGTCTTGCTTGGGATCGAAAGTGAATGCCGCGTTTTTCTGCGCCGATTCCGCGCGCCTGCCCTGAAAGAGCCCGCAGTCGAGCAGAATGCGTCGCACTCCCCCCGGTGTCTCCACCTGGATTTCATGACAGCTTCCGGTGACTTCTTGAGCGGCTCCGTGAGGAATGAATTTCATGAGTGAACAAGTAGTTAGGAGCTGGTAGTTAGTAGCTAGGGAAACAGGTGCCAAACTACAAACTACCAACTACCCACTCATCATAGACCAACTGCAGCCAAGAGTCGCGCCCGTTCGCCCGACGTCAGCGGACGCATCTGCCCCGCGCTCAGTTGAGAGTCGCGGATGGTCATGATCCGCACGCGCCTGAGCGTCACGACGAGATTGCCCACCTTCTCGCACATCCGCCTGATCTGGCGATTTTTGCCTTCCGTGAGCGCGATCGTAAAGGTCTTCGGCCCGATCTTCTGCGCGATCGCCGGCTTCGTCTTCTCGCCGAGGATGATCATGCCCTTGCGCATCTTGTCGAGCGCCCCTTCCATGATCGGCTGCTCCACCGTTACTTCGTACTCCTTCTCATGATCGAACTTCGGGTGCGTGAGACGGTACGCCAGAACGCCGTCATTGCTGAGGAGCAGAAGCCCCTCGCTGTCCTTGTCGAGCCGGCCAATGGGGAACACCCTCCCTCGAAGATGCTGTGGAAGAAGATCACGGATGGTAGGATCGTGGGCAGAGGAAAGAGAAGAAATAGAGGAAATAAAGGATGATCGCTCGCCTTTCATTCCTCTCATTCCTTTATTTCTTTTATTTCCTTCAGATCCTTTATTGCTTTCAATATTCGTCGTCACCACTCCTCTCGGCTTATTCATGAGGTAATAGAGCATCTCCTTCCGCGCCTCGATCACTTTTCCATCCACTTCAATAGAATCGACTTCCGGATCGGCTTTCTGACCCAGCGTCGCCACTTTACCGTTCACTTTCACCAGACCCTGCGTGATGTATTCCTCGGCCTTACGTCGAGAGGCGATTCCACGGGCAGAAAGGATTTTTTGAAGGCGCTCCTGCATGGAGGCATGCTACCCCAGATCACACCCCATGCAGGAAGCGATTGTGCCCGGAAAATTTGGTATAGTGCGCTCAATGCTCGGTTTGCGCTTCGCTGAACTTGCGCTGGCAACATTTCTGACACTGGTCGTGGCAAGTTTGGCCACCGAGCAGATCCACACTCCTCCAACCGGATTCCTGCTTCCCCGTTTCGGCACGCAGAAGGAATTGCTCGCGCAAGACACGTGCCCGGCGGTTGTCTGCCCCGTTGCGACGCATCTTGAGATGTGTCCGGGGTTCATCATTGATACCACATGGTCAGAGCCAACTGCCCCGTGCCAACCCTGCCTGCCGCACATGACTATAAAGCCGTGCGGGGGAGGCAGCAGTGGAGGGAGTGGAGGAAGTTCGGGAAGCGAAGGCATAGATTGCATTCCATTGCCGGAGAATCCTGAGATCGCGCAGAAACATTTCTCTACCGACCTTCGACCTTCTCTCCCGTTGGCAATGGTGAACGAGCCGACTGGCGCCTGCTGCAGCGTCGAGGATTACAGATGCCTTGGAGAAGATATGACCAGTGAGGCTTGTGCAGAAAAACCGGGAGGAGGAGGGTTCTTCTTCGGAGGGAACACCTGCGCAGAAATGGGATGCGGCGCATCAAGCCGCGGCCCCTGCCCAGAGAGCTCTACTTTCTGCTGCGATGCCACCGAGATCACTTGTTTTTACGATCAGACGTGCGCAGAGACGTGTACGACCACTGGCGCGTGTAACGTGGTACCGCCGACCGGCGCCTGCTGCAGCGCCGTGGATTACAGTTGCGTCGGGAATGCCATGACTAGTGAAGCTTGCGCAGTCACGCCCGGGGGAGCGTACTTCTTCGGAGGGAACACCTGCGCAGAAATGGGATGCGGCGCGACCTCGAGTTCCAGCACACCGACCGAACTCTGTTGTTTCGGTGACGGCTCCATGTGTTTCGATCTCCCGCAGGGAACTTGCTCGGAACAGACAGGGAATCCGTGGATCATTTCCGATTGCACGGCATGCACTCCTCCTGTTTCTTGTTGTTTCCCCGACGGCGGCTGCTTTGACGACATGATGGAGGGAATCTGTGAGGATTTGTCAGGCACTCCTCTCGCAGAAAATCACCTGTGTTCGATCATCAATTGCGGAGGAACATCAAGCTCAAGCGCTCCGAGTGGCGCCTGCTGCCGGATGAACGGAACGTGCAACGACGTGCCGGAAGCGGAATGCTCGGGAACATGGGACGAGTGGGACGGGCAGTCCCAGTGCTCCCAGAGACAGGATTGCAGCCCCATGGGCATCTGCTGCCTCCCCGATCGTTGCGCCCAAATGAGAAAACTGGACTGCGATCTCGCCGACGGCGAATGGTCGCAGTGCGATCCTGCCCTCCCCGATGCGTGCACGGAGGAAGCCCTCTGCCCTATCGTCTGCAATGAAAATTATGGCTGCTGCCGCACGCAGATCTGCGACTGGGTCGATCCGAACGCGTCTCCCAATGCCACGGCAGTCTGCACGCACGAAACCCCCTCGCTGTGCTCGACGCGCAATGATGATGTGCCGCGCGAGGGCTGCTACCAGCTGCCGGGGGTCTCGAAGCCTTATTACGCATACTGTACGGGAGATTGCCCCGATCCCGAGTACGGCGCCTGCTGCACGAGCAACGGCACCTGCTCGATCACGCGGCGTGCTCTGTGCAAGGTGGAGAATTTCGAAACGTGGAAGGGCGGAGATTGTACGGAAGGAATTTGCCCGTCTACGGGCGCGTGCTGCACGTTCAATCCTCTCGCGTGCACCGCAAAGACATTCGGTGCGTGCTCATCGGCAAAAGGCGAATGGAAAGGGAACGGCATCGCCTGCCCGGCAAACGCCTCCGAACTCTGCGGAACGTACTCCGCGTGCTGCTTTGGAAACACGCCGGAAATGTGCTCGCCGAAGATGACGCCAACGGAGTGCACGGAGGCAAAGGGGAGGCCGGCGACACAGTGCGATGATTGCGTATTCCTGGGCGCCTGTTGCCGGGCGGGAGGAGACGGAAGTTCCTCCGTCGCCGCCAATACGTGTGAGCTCACCACATCCGGTGATTGCACCGGCAACGATCATTGGGCACAGGGCAAGGACTGCGAAGAGGTGACCTGCGAACAAGGAGCCTGCTGCCGCACGCAGGGTCCGAAGCGTGGGAGGTGTGAAAACGTGCGATCAGACCAGTGCGGGGCACCCGACGTGTGGAAAGGAACGAGCGGCGCACAGTGCGCCGTGAACTCCTGTCCCATCGCGTGCTGCTACCTCCCCACGTCTAGCTGCACTGCCGCTGCATCCGCCGACGAGTGCACGGGATGGGGTGCAAACTACAAACCAGCCGAAGAGCTGACGTGCGGTCCTTCCGCGTGCAAAGGAGCCTGTTGTCTGGCCGATCCCCCCTCCGGCGCGTTCTGCGCAGAAGTGGCATACGGCGAATGTGACGATCCAACGGAAGGCAAGTGGATGGGCGGCCAGTGCGGTGATGACTTTGGCGCGGAGCTCTGCACGGGAGAGACGGGAGCCTGCTGCACCTTCAACGAAGGAACCGATACATTTGTCACCTGCACCAGCAATCTCAAGAAGACCTGCAACATCATTGGCGTTGGCAACCACTACGACACGATGTGGTGGAAGGGGAAAAGCTGCGAAGAGGCAAACTGTCAGGAAAAGGGTGCGTGCTGCGAAGGAGAAATGTGTTCGGACAAATCCAGGATTTTGTGCCCTGCAACCGGCTGGAAGGGCGGTACCTGCGAACCGAATACCTGCGAAGAGGAGGAGAAGGGCGCCTGCTGCAACGGGACGACGTGCAAGCCGGATACGCCCAAGACCTCGTGTCCTGCGCCCGATTGGAAAGGGGGCGCGTGCGCGGCAGATACCTGCGCGGAGCAAAAGGCTTGCTGTGCTCCATCAGGAACCTGTACGTCCCGATTAGGATCTTGTGATGCAGGCGAAACGCCGAACGAAGCCGCCTCCTGCACCCCCAACCCCTGTCCGCAACCCGCAACGGTCGTCTGCTGCCCGGCAACGAAACAATGTGTGGAGCGGAAAGGTTCCTGCCAGGCCGGCGAAACGAAGAAGGAAGGAGCGACGAAGTGCGAGGCGGACACCTGCAAAGAGGAGGAGAAGGGTGCCTGCTGCAACGGGACGACGTGCAAGCCGAATACGCCGCGCAGTCAGTGTTCTGCGCCCAATTGGAAAGGGGGCGCGTGCATGGAAGATACCTGCGCGGAGGTGGTGTGCTGCTACAGCGATACCGATGCTGAAAATCGGAAGGATCCAAAAAAACAGACCCACTGCCTTCTCTTCACTCCCGAAGAATGTCAGGATCCCGCGCGGGAGGGCACTCCGAAGCCTGAACTCTCTTCCTGTTTCCCCGATAACCCCTGCACCACGGACACGGAGATCGCGTGTTGTACCACCGAGACCGATCCGTGCAGGTATATCGATACCGATCTCTGTACCAAGCCGTACACACCGGCGAAAACGACCCTCTGCGGGTCACCCGATCCCTGCGTCAAACTGGGCCACTGCTGCATAGGAGGGACAATCTGCTCCCCGCTGCTGGTGACGGAGGATCAGTGCAGGACCATGACCGGGCAGAATGGAAGCTCGCGGTTCGCGTTCTGGAGATTCTTCGCTAATCTTTTTGCGACATCCAATTCCTGGAACGAGAATGGCTGTCCCTGCGCGGACTGCTCGTCGGGTGATGAGTGCAACAATGTTCCGTCCGACCTCGATGAGCAGTGTGTCTCCCGTTCCTGCGACATCGTCACCCGACAATGCCTCTACACACCGCTGGACAACGATCCGCCGACTTCCTGCGACGACGCTGATTTGTGCACGGAAAACGACACGTGCGCGGACGGCGCATGCACCGGAACCCCAATGAACTGCGGCGATGACGATCCCTGCACGGAGGATTGGTGCTTCGAAGGAGCCTGCCTGCATGATCCGGTGGGAGGGGGGTGCGACTCATCTTCCAGCTCCTCTTCTGAGCCTTCCGGAGTCTGCTGCAATTTCATTGGCGGAATATGTTCCACGAATCTGAGTTCATTCTGGTGCACCATTCTCCTCGGCGGCTACCTTGAGGATGGCACCTGCAACGACTGCCAGCCTTCTTCCGGATCCAGCTCCAGCGCAGGAGAGAGCAGCTCGCAGGGCAGTGGCGCCTGCTGCCGGATGAACGGAACGTGCAACGACGTGCCGGAAGCGGAATGCTCGGGAACATGGGACGAGTGGGACGGGCAGTCCCAGTGCTCCCAGAGACAGGATTGCAGCCCCATGGGCATCTGCTGCCTCCCCGATCGTTGCGCCCAAATGAGAAAACTGGACTGCGATCTCGCCGACGGCGAATGGTCGCAGTGCGATCCTGCCCTCCCCGATGCGTGCACGGAGGAAGCCCTCTGCCCTATCGTCTGCAATGAAAATTATGGCTGCTGCCGCACGCAGATCTGCGACTGGGTCGATCCGAACGCGTCTCCCAATGCCACGGCAGTCTGCACGCACGAAACCCCCTCGCTGTGCTCGACGCGCAATGATGATGTGCCGCGCGAGGGCTGCTACCAGCTGCCGGGGGTCTCGAAGCCTTATTACGCATACTGTACGGGAGATTGCCCCGATCCCGAGTACGGCGCCTGCTGCACGAGCAACGGCACCTGCTCGATCACGCGGCGTGCTCTGTGCAAGGTGGAGAATTTCGAAACGTGGAAGGGCGGAGATTGTACGGAAGGAATTTGCCCGTCTACGGGCGCGTGCTGCACGTTCAATCCTCTCGCGTGCACCGCAAAGACATTCGGTGCGTGCTCATCGGCAAAAGGCGAATGGAAAGGGAACGGCATCGCCTGCCCGGCAAACGCCTCCGAACTCTGCGGAACGTACTCCGCGTGCTGCTTTGGAAACACGCCGGAAATGTGCTCGCCGAAGATGACGCCAACGGAGTGCACGGAGGCAAAGGGGAGGCCGGCGACACAGTGCGATGATTGCGTATTCCTGGGCGCCTGTTGCCGGGCGGGAGGAGACGGAAGTTCCTCCGTCGCCGCCAATACGTGTGAGCTCACCACATCCGGTGATTGCACCGGCAACGATCATTGGGCACAGGGCAAGGACTGCGAAGAGGTGACCTGCGAACAAGGAGCCTGCTGCCGCACGCAGGGTCCGAAGCGTGGGAGGTGTGAAAACGTGCGATCAGACCAGTGCGGGGCACCCGACGTGTGGAAAGGAACGAGCGGCGCACAGTGCGCCGTGAACTCCTGTCCCATCGCGTGCTGCTACCTCCCCACGTCTAGCTGCACTGCCGCTGCATCCGCCGACGAGTGCACGGGATGGGGTGCAAACTACAAACCAGCCGAAGAGCTGACGTGCGGTCCTTCCGCGTGCAAAGGAGCCTGTTGTCTGGCCGATCCCCCCTCCGGCGCGTTCTGCGCAGAAGTGGCATACGGCGAATGTGACGATCCAACGGAAGGCAAGTGGATGGGCGGCCAGTGCGGTGATGACTTTGGCGCGGAGCTCTGCACGGGAGAGACGGGAGCCTGCTGCACCTTCAACGAAGGAACCGATACATTTGTCACCTGCACCAGCAATCTCAAGAAGACCTGCAACATCATTGGCGTTGGCAACCACTACGACACGATGTGGTGGAAGGGGAAAAGCTGCGAAGAGGCAAACTGTCAGGAAAAGGGTGCGTGCTGCGAAGGAGAAATGTGTTCGGACAAATCCAGGATTTTGTGCCCTGCAACCGGCTGGAAGGGCGGTACCTGCGAACCGAATACCTGCGAAGAGGAGGAGAAGGGCGCCTGCTGCAACGGGACGACGTGCAAGCCGGATACGCCCAAGACCTCGTGTCCTGCGCCCGATTGGAAAGGGGGCGCGTGCGCGGCAGATACCTGCGCGGAGCAAAAGGCTTGCTGTGCTCCATCAGGAACCTGTACGTCCCGATTAGGATCTTGTGATGCAGGCGAAACGCCGAACGAAGCCGCCTCCTGCACCCCCAACCCCTGTCCGCAACCCGCAACGGTCGTCTGCTGCCCGGCAACGAAACAATGTGTGGAGCGGAAAGGTTCCTGCCAGGCCGGCGAAACGAAGAAGGAAGGAGCGACGAAGTGCGAGGCGGACACCTGCAAAGAGGAGGAGAAGGGTGCCTGCTGCAACGGGACGACGTGCAAGCCGAATACGCCGCGCAGTCAGTGTTCTGCGCCCAATTGGAAAGGGGGCGCGTGCATGGAAGATACCTGCGCGGAGGTGGTGTGCTGCTACAGCGATACCGATGCTGAAAATCGGAAGGATCCAAAAAAACAGACCCACTGCCTTCTCTTCACTCCCGAAGAATGTCAGGATCCCGCGCGGGAGGGCACTCCGAAGCCTGAACTCTCTTCCTGTTTCCCCGATAACCCCTGCACCACGGACACGGAGATCGCGTGTTGTACCACCGAGACCGATCCGTGCAGGTATATCGATACCGATCTCTGTACCAAGCCGTACACACCGGCGAAAACGACCCTCTGCGGGTCACCCGATCCCTGCGTCAAACTGGGCCACTGCTGCATAGGAGGGACAATCTGCTCCCCGCTGCTGGTGACGGAGGATCAGTGCAGGACCATGACCGGGCAGAATGGAAGCTCGCGGTTCGCGTTCTGGAGATTCTTCGCTAATCTTTTTGCGACATCCAATTCCTGGAACGAGAATGGCTGTCCCTGCGCGGACTGCTCGTCGGGTGATGAGTGCAACAATGTTCCGTCCGACCTCGATGAGCAGTGTGTCTCCCGTTCCTGCGACATCGTCACCCGACAATGCCTCTACACACCGCTGGACAACGATCCGCCGACTTCCTGCGACGACGCTGATTTGTGCACGGAAAACGACACGTGCGCGGACGGCGCATGCACCGGAACCCCAATGAACTGCGGCGATGACGATCCCTGCACGGAGGATTGGTGCTTCGAAGGAGCCTGCCTGCATGATCCGGTGGGAGGGGGGTGCGACTCATCTTCCAGCTCTTCTTCGTCCGAAGAAAAGGGAAATTGTTGCGTTGAGGATGACACTTTCGGCTTCTGCTTCACCCAAATTCCCCGAAGCCTCTGCGAAGATGACCTCGTTGGAGGGATCTACTTCGATCACTACCCCTGCATCGAATTCCCCATGACCGGCAGTAACTGCGGGATGGCAGAGGCCGATAGCAGCTCTTCAGAGGGCGAATCTTCCTCGGGGGAAAGCAGCTCCAATACTGATTGTGGGAATACGATTATTCAGACGGATCTTGACGAGCAGTGTGACGAAGGCGACGGCAATAGCGATGTCCCCAATGCCACCTGCCGCACCAACTGCCATCCCGCACGTTGCGGAGACAACATCGTGGATGACAATCCTCCCGGTCGTGAAAAGGAACTCTGTGATGACGGCGCACTGAACAGCGATTCAGAAACTGCTCGATGCAGAGCCAACTGCAAGTTCCGCAATGCATTCTTTACGATCGGAGAATGGCTCGGTGATCTGGAACTCTACTCCATCAACGGCACTCCCGTTCCCGATGCGCCGGCCATTGCTCCCGATACCTCACTCTTCACCATCGGTCTGCTCGTGCTCCTGCTCTTCTAATACGGCTTCGCGATTTAAATGCTATTTGGGTTTTCGTAATTTTCGCTTCCAGATGCGGTTTGCTACGCCGCTATTCCTATCATTTTAATTGCAACTTGATAGAAAGAGAACGGTGCAATTCCCTTCCGTTCAGCAAGCGGCTTTCATGACTTATCTTCTCCGTCGTCTGCGGATCCATGCCCACCCCAGTGCCGCTCCCGCGGAAACAAGAACTACCGTTTCCGGCCCGGTGCGGGCAATCGGAGTTCCAGAAAACCCATAGGGCATCATGGAAGAATCCACTGGCAATCCAGAAGGCTGCGAGCCCGAATGCATACCGAACGGCTGGGGAAACAGAATAGTGATCGCCGAAAGAGGCGATGTCCCCGCACGGAGGGCGGCCGCATGCTGATCCCGCACTCCCTGCCCATCTTCCCCTTGCGCCGCAATCGAAGAAGCAAATCCCGATGGAGCAAAAAGCTCTGTGGAGCCGTCCGACGCGATGCTATATCCCTGTGAAGTAGCCATCATGGTCGAAAATACATTTCCATCCCGGTAGCAGAATGCCGAACATCCATCGCCCGAAAATACGTTGCCATCATCACACTCTTCCCTGCCTTCCACGATGCCGTTGCCACACAGTAAGCCTCCTCCAATGAATGAATACAGAGTCTCACGCAGGCACGACTTCGAGCAGCCGTCGTCGCTGCGAGTATTGCTGTCATCGCACTCCTCCCCCGGATCGCGCACGCCGTTTCCACACTCGTACACGCGGCCCGCACACCGGCACCGCGAGAAATCGCAGACCTGCTGATCGCCCGTGCAGACGGAATTGACCTCGCACAGCTCGCCGGCATCGACCACGCCATCCCCACACACCGGCTGATCCAGGCAGGCGCAGCGCGGGAAATCACAAGACCACCCGAAGGGACACGGTATGCCCACTTCACATTCCTCTCCAGTTGTCATCAGCCCGTTGCCGCAATTGCCTGAAAGATCGGGAGGCGCGCACCGGCAGGTGGCGATGTCACACACCTCTCCAATCAACGCACATGCGGCGCCGATCTCGCAGTCTTCCGTCCCCTCCAGCTTGCCATCGCCACAGCGGGCAACGGAGCTGGTACAGTGGCAATTCGCAAACGAACAGGACATTCCCTCCGGGCACGGAATGCCGATATCGCAGTCTTCGCCGGGATCAATAGTGGCATCCCCGCACGAGAGAACCACCGGTTGCGTGACGCAGAGACACGTAGTGAGGTTGCAGTTCTTTCCTTCTTCGGTACAGGGAGCATTCATTTCGCACTCCTCCCCCTCATTGAGCACGGTATCTCCGCAGTAATCGTGTGCTTCGCCCTCGCACCGGCAGTCGCTCTGGTTGCATGTCTGGCTAGAAAGGCAGTGCGAGTCTTCTTCGCACTGTTCATTGACCTCCAGAACACCGTTACCGCAAACTTCGGGCATGCGGCAGATGCAGTTCACACAGCTTTGCTCGTTCGGGCAGGGATCGGTGATTTCACACTCCTCCAGATACTCCAGTGTACGATTGCCGCAGCGGGGCGGAGCGGAACAGAGGCAGTTGTTGCATATCTGACCGGCCTGCGGACAGGAATGTCCACTCTCGCATTGCTCCGCCCCCTCCAGTTCTCCGTTTCCACATTCCCCGTTGGTGAGTGCGCACTGACACTGCAGAGAACACACGAATCCATCCGGACAATCTGCATTCTGTTCACACTCCTCCGCCCGCAGAGGATCGACAATATCATCCCCGCAGAAACCCATGGTGGTGCAGGCACAATTGGTACACACCTTACCGTTCACGCAGAGAATGCCTATTTCACACTGTTCCGTACCCTCCAGATCCCCGTTGCCACAGACAATCGATGAGGAACTGAACACCGAAGAGGACGACGCCGAGCTGGAAGACCGGGAGGAGGAAACTTGAATGCCAAGCGAAGATGAGGAGACAATGGCGGAAGAAGATGCGCCGGCAGACTGGGAGGAGGAGGAAACCTGAATGCCAAGCGAAGATGAAGCTGAGCTGGCCGTAGAAGAGGCCGAAGAGCTGCCTATGGCAACACAGTGACACGACCAATCACAGATCTCTCCGTTGGGGCAACACACGCCGATCTCGCAGGTTTCGCCGGCATCCAGGACGCCATTGGGACAAACACCGGCACCCCCGGAGGAACTGCTCTGCGAAGAGGAGGAACTGGACGAACTCGCGGTCGGCCGGCAGATGCCGCTCTGGCAGGTATTGGGCGCGGTGCAGTCCGCGGTGACGGCGCAGAGACAGGTCACGATCGGCGTCGCCGCGGGGCAGGTGTTGTGCTCGTCGTTATCCTGATTGCCACTGCACCCGGGATCCGCAGGGTAGTCCGTCAGGCTGTCCCCGTCATTGTCGCTGCCGTCCTGACAGGCCGCCTTGGGGTTCGCTTCGTCATTGTCGGTCGGAGACGTACAACTGAAATCGTTGCCATCGATAGCCCCGTCGCCGTCGTTGTCGAGGCCGTCGGAGCATTGTGCCGCTGGCGCCGATGAAGAGGAGCGTGAAGACGAACTCACGCCGCCACCGCACGTCGTGATTTCGGTATCCGTACCTGTATCGATGACCGAGACGGAATTATCGGTAGAGTTCATCACGTAGGCTTTCGTACCATCAGGAGTAAGGCCGACGAAAATCGGTTGGTTACCAACAGATACTGTGGCCGTGACGGTATCGTTCACGGTGGAGAGGACAGAGACGGAGTGGTCGTTTCTGTCCACCACATACGCCTTCGTGCCGTTGGGGGAGAGGGCAATGGCGGTTGGATAATCACCTACTGGTACTGTGGCAATGATGGTGTTGGTTGAAGTGGAGAGGACGGAGACAGAGTTACCTAAATTATTCACCACATATGCCTTGGTACCGTCGGGGGTGAGGGCAATGGCGGTTGGATAATCACCTACTGGTACTGTGGCAATGATGGTGTTGGTTGAAGTGGAGAGGACGGAAACAGAATAACCGCCTCTGTTCACTACATACGCTTTTGTGCCGTCGGGAGTGATGGTGATGGCGACCGGTTGGTACCCCACCGAGACGGTGGCGATGACGGTGTCGGTTGCAGTGGAGAGGACGGAAACAGAGTTGACTCCGGAATTTGCCACATACGCTTTTGTGCCATCGGGAGTGAGGGCGATGGCGGTTGGATAATCGCCTACTGGTACTGTGGCAATGATGGTGTTGGTTGAAGTGGAGAGGATCGAGATAGAGTCGTTGACATTGTTTGATCGAAAACCAGAGTTCGCCACATATGCTTTTGTGCCATCGGGAGTGAGGGCGATAGCAGCCGGACTGTTCCCCACTGTGACCGTAGCTGTAACGGTGTTGGTAGCAGTGGAGAGGACAGAAACGGAGTCGTTGATATTATCATCATTGTAACCAAAGTTCGCCACATATGCTTTTGTGACATCGGGAGTGAAGACAATGGCAACCGGACGGTTTCCCACCGGGACCGTGGCTGTGACGGTGTTGGTGAGAGTGGAGAGGACGGAGACGGAATTGCTACCTTCATTCACCACATATGCCTTGGTACCGTCGGGGGTGAGAACAATGGGACGTGGCCGGCCCCCCACCGCGATGCATGCGAGCGGCGCGATGCACTGGCAATGACTGCACGTCTTGCCGGCCGGGCATGAGAGGCCGGGCTCGCCGCATTGCTCCCCGGAATTAGCAGTTCCGTTGCCACAGGTGGCTGGCGCCGAAGAAGAAGAGCTGCTGAAGGACTTGGAAGCACGAGAGAAAGAACTGGAAGACGAACTCACGCCGCCGCCGCACGTCGTGATTTCGGTATCTGTGATTGTATCGATGACCGAGACGGAATTATCGGTAGAGTTCATCACGTAGGCTTTCGTACCATCAGGAGTAAGGTCGACGAAAATCGGTTGGTCACCAACAGATACTGTGGCCGTGACGGTATCGTTCACGGTGGAGAGGACAGAGACGGAGTGGTCGCTTCTGTCCACCACATACGCCTTCGTGCCGTCGGGAGTGATGGCGATGGCATGTGGCCCGTAACCCACTGACACTGTAGCCGTGACAATATTATTTGCGGTGGAGAGGATAGAGACGGAGTGATCCATGTTATTCGCCACATACACCTTCGTGCCGTCGGGGGTGATGGCGATGGCGTATGGGGCGGTTCCCACCTGCACCGTGGCTGCGACGGTACTGCTGGCGGTTGAAATGACGGAAACGGTGTTGCTGCCTCGATTCGTTACGTATGCCTTCGTGCCGTCGGGGGTGATGGCGATGGCGTATGGAACGGCTCCCACCTGCACCGGGG
>JAQVMW010000006.1 GCA_028703445.1 Candidatus Peribacteraceae bacterium | reverse complement strand
ATGTCTGACTCTGCATTTTTTGCAGTGCGTCTTTGAGAGCGGGCACGGATTCTGCAGGAACGACGAGTGCCTCTTCCTCCTTCTTCAGATATCCCGCCGTGCCACAGGCATCGGTCATGATCACCGTCGTGCCCATCCACAGTGCTTCCATGGGCGCGAGCGGACAGGGATCATGCTCGCGGGAAGGGAGAACGAAGACATCGAGTGACTGGTAGAACGCGCCCATTCCAGTAGCCGATGAGGGCAAGAACCGGATGCGCTCCCCGTCTGCATTGATTTGGGCGGCGAGAGCGCGTACTTGCTGTTCATTGCTGCCCTGTTCGCCCGTAGGAACAATGTCGAGTGTCATGCCGGGCATATCCCCTACTGCTCTGATTAAAAGATCCACGCCCTTATCGCGCGAGAGACGTGCGACAGTGCCGACATGCAGCAGCGTCCGTTCGGGTCGGGAATACTTTCCTTCTCCCATGAGGTGTTGCGGATCGATGCCATTGCCGATGGCCACGACGCGCTCAGGGGCGAAGCCCAGTTGATCAACGTAGATGGCGCGGCTCAGCTCCGACACCGTCACGACAGTCGCACCCTTGCTGGCGCGCCGCAGCATGGGCAGCCAGGGATTTTTGATCAGCCATCGTCCGACGCGGTCGTGCTCCACCCAGAGCACGCGGATCCCCCGCTTGAGTGCGAACGGCGTGAGCAGGAGTTTTTCGGTCATGCTCAGCATGATCAAGGCGTCGAGCGGGCCGAATTCCTGTATGGCCGAGCAGAGGCGTCGCTGCATCTTTTTTTTGCGCCAGAAAAAACTGATCGCGCCCCACTTCGTGACGGGGGGATCACCGATCGTCAATTCCGCGGCAAGGATTCCTTCATCCCAGCAGAGTTGCAAGAGCGTTTGGCAACTGCCGAGAAAGGCCACGCCGTGTTTACGGGCCTGCAGGCCGCGCAGAAGCGCCATGGTCTGCACCTCGGCACCGCCGTAGCGACTTTCAAGCGGAAAGCGGGTGAACAGTATTCTCACTGGCGTAGTGTAGTAGCTTGTAGCTTGTAGCTGGTAGCTCGGACACCACAAAATAGCCTTTTTCTTTTCCCAAACTACCAACTACTAACTACTAACTACTTCATTCCCTTCCACTCCTCCAGCAGCTTCAAAATCCGCTCCGTTACGAATTTCTCGGGATATGCCGTTGAGATGAAATCGCTGACTTCTGCCTGCGCCGCCTCCCGTTCCAGCGTTTCGCCGGTGGATGCCGTGATCAGGGCGATGCGCGTATGAGGATGCGTTCTGCGGAGCATTTCCACGATGGGGATGCCGCCTGCCTGTGGCATGCGTAAATCGACGAACGCGCCGACGATGTTGGGCATTTTGGCGATCATCTCTTCGCTTTCTTTCGTCGTACCTGCCACCACCACTTCCGCGGGAAAATGGCTCTTCTTCAGCAGCGAACGCAGGTAAAACTGCTTGCCCGGGGTATCGTCCGCGATGAGAAAGCGGGCGGTGCCCTGCATCGGAACTGAAGGTGACTGGTGCAGGGCAGTATCCATCAGTCGACAAGGTCACGCAGCACCGCGCACGTCTCGCCCACGGACTGTTTCGAAGTGTCGATCACGCGGTCGTACACTGACTTGGCGCGCGTCCTGCCCAGGTAGACCGAAGTCAAATCTTTGGGAAACGATTCCTGCACGGTATCCAGCATCTCGGCGGCCGGGCAGGTGATCACGACGCTGTATCCTTCCTTCAGCGCCTCCTTGGCGCACTCGCAGGCGACCAGCAGTGCGAAGAACGGTCCCATGCCGATGATGTCATCGGGATCCTGTGTCATATCCAGATCTTCGAGCGCGAGGTGTCGCCAGTCTAAGTGATCGGCGAGGAACTTGTCCACGATCACGCCGCGCGAGATCTCGGTGCCGCCAGAGAGGAGTAGGACCATATTAATAAAGGCAAAGAAGAGATGAATGCTCGGACAATGACAGAGAACAATCACGGTCTTTATTTTTCCCTATCTCCTCTCCCGCCACAGTGGGAGAGGGTAGAGTGAGGGGCCGGAAGGACAGGGTGATGTATCTCATGTTCGGGTCGAGAGGTTCTATTTGGATATCAGAACATAGTACCACAAATTGGCCTTTTGAGGAATGATCAATGGAGCCCTGACTGAAGCCAAGATTCTTTTGGGGTGATGTAGCCTCCCTCTCCCTTGGGGAGAGGGGCAGGGAGAGGGGTAGATAGGGTAGTGCTACTCTGTACCGCTATGCTTCAGAACTTTCTCCATTGTACCCACAAGCCGAAAATTCACTTTGCCCGTCACCTTCGCAGGAGCCAGACGACAGGCGAACAGATTCTCTGGAAAAAGTTGCGTGCAAAGAGGTTCCACAGGCTTAAGTTTCGGCGCCAGGTTCCTATCGGTCCCTTTATCGTTGATTTTTTATGTCTTGAGAGAAGGCTGATTATCGAGGTTGATGGCGACTCGCATTTTCAGCCGGGCGTCCAACAGAAAGATAGAAAAAGAGAGGACTTTTTGCGAGAGCAAGGATTCACAATTTTCCGTTTTAAGAATGGATTTGTTGTTGAGGATTGTGATTTAGTGCTTACGAACATAGGAGAGAAACTTGGGCTTTACCAGGAGCAGATCCCCTCTCCCTAGCCCTCCCCCGTCTGGGGAGGGGAAGCCTGTTGTCGGGAAGATGTCATTCCCCGAATGCATGATCTTTCTCTGTATGTTGTTTCGCCCGTCGTTTTCGCTTCCACCGAGCGTTTCGGGTTTGCTTCTTCTGTTCCTCCGGCCGCACCTGGCCCGGCAGAGTCGAGAAGGCGGAGATAATCTCCCCGCGCTGCGCACAGATATCGTAGAGCACGCGGAAATACGCGGCGCTGGCAGGGTCCGGATTGTTCTCAATGAGGGTCTTTGGGTCCCCATAGACCACCAATTTGTTCCGTGCACGCGATGCGGCGACGTTCGTGCGTCGCACGTCATCCAAAAACCCGACGGTCCCGCTCTCGTTGCTGCGCGTGGTGGTCAGGTGAATCGTATCTCTCTCCGATCCCTGAAAGCTGTCGACCGTGGCAACATTTCCTTTGAGTGCTTCCAGAAATTCCTCACGTGATCCGCTTCGTTTGGGGTGTGTCTTGCGCGCCTTCCTCAGGATCTGATTCGCCTGTGCCCGGTACATCGCAATGACACCGAAGCTCTCTTGCGACAGCTCTCCGCGTTCGAATTCGTCCATGAGCCTGCGTGCCACCAGTCGCGCTTCGAGCGGATTGATCCGCGAAACGCCCGCAGACACTTCTCCACGGTCGGGCCGACCCGATGTATCCACCCACAGCAGGGATCCGCCGTTGTCCGGATTGTCATGATCCTTGCGTCCGGCCTTGAGTTTGCCGTCGTATGCGCCAAAGCTCACCACCCGCACCAGATCTTTGAGCGAGCGTCTGTCGGTGCGCAGCATGATCTGGGGGGTGATGGATTGCTCCGCCATCCACTTGAGCGGCCCACCCTCAAAGATATCAACCTCCTTCTTGCCGATGGCCGCAGGGTTGCCTGCGCATTCTGACTTAGCATCTTCCAAGTGGTTCTTGATGTTTGGCGGGATAGCGATGTTTCCCAATTGCTTGTGATCGAAGATGGCGATGATTTGTTTTCCTGCTTTCTTGAGGGCAGGAAGGAATTCATAGAGGAATCCCTTCGAGGCTTCGTCCACGATCACGACGTCAAAATCGAGTGCTTGGATGATTTCATCCGTGATGAGCGAGTTTAAAGTCACGCCGACCGTCAGCCCTTTCTCTTGTTTCAGTTTTGCAACGAGCGCCAGTTTCTGTTCTTCAAATGTCTCCCATGCTGCAGCCCACCGTTCCTCGCTGAGTTTCATGCTCGTGAAATCTGCATGCACAGGAGCTTGTTCACCCGAGGCAGGATCGTAAGCGGCCTGCGCCTTATCGAATGCTTTTTTGTTGAAAACAAGCTCAAGAAATTCCGCTCTGCGTGGGTACCGCATTCCCTTGCGGATGAATGCATCCCGAAGGTTGCGGGCGCAAACACCTTCTTCCGTGCCGCCGCGGTGAAGGTCGACTCCTTTCTCGCGTGCGGCCAGGAGCAGGACATCCAATCCCCTGTTGCTGTGCGAGAGGATGAGCGTCTTTAATCCTTGTTTCTGAAAATGTCTGGTCAGCAGACTTGCCACCTCCGTCTTGCCGGTTCCCGGGGGACCCTGGATCAACGTACAGGGATGCCCCATGGCGGCGAGCGCGGCGGCGCGACACTGCTCGTCATCATCCAGAATTTTACGCGGAATATCCTCCTGCTCGAATGTGTTTTGGCAGGCAATGCTGCACGTCAATGCCTGACGACGGTCTGTATCCCATTCTTCGCCCAAAAAGAATTGTTCGGGAATCGTGAGGAGGGCGGGGTTTCCAGCCGAATACTGATACCGATCGTCACTCACCCAATCCTCTCTGACAGGCGGATTCGTTTCCTCTTCCGCCTCTTGTTTCCAGTAGAGCTTGCCTTCACGATTCGTCATTTGATGGGTGCATTCAAGTTTCTGGCAGTACGCGTGTACGGATACCTGGTAGGTTTCGAGCGCGAGCCGGTTACTGCGCTTGCGCAGGGTACAGTGCGTATTCAGCCGCATGGGGGTGTGACAGTAGAGCCGCACCGTATCGCCCGTTACTTCGCGCACGGTCGCGTTTCCGATGTGTTTGCCCTCGGCGTCGAAAATATGCACCCTGTCATCCTCTCCTAAGACAGGCAGATCTGCGTTTGTGTGATCGCGCTGGTACTGGCGCAGCGCCTTACGGTAGGCCTCCTCATCAAGACGGAGCATACCCTCTGCATCCGGCTGCGTGCACTTCGCCTTCAGGCGTTCCTGCAGTTCCGTATCCTCCTCCACCGGCGTACTCCCCCATGTATTGCGCGTGATGATGACGGCATGATGCTTGCCGTGTTGTCGGATGCGCCGCACGGGCAATGCGATGCCTGTTGTCCCGCGATCCCTATTGCCGCAGAGCTGTTCATCAATTGCGAGGAGCTCTTCGATGTATCGCAGGGAGACAGTGAGTTGTCGTCTCATCTGACGATGGAATTCATATATTTCTTGCGGGCTTCGCTTGCGTGTTTGGATAATCGGTTCGGCAGGCGGTGCCGAAGAGGGATCTTGTTCCATCTCGATAAATACCGAATCGGTTTCTTCAACCAAACGGGCTTCATGTTCCGTCAGATCTATACCGGTCATGACTTTCCACGCTTCGTTGTAGGTCTCGGTTCGAATCTGTTTGATCTCCGCCGGCGTAAGTTGTCGCGGATAATTTTCTTCGATTGCGTACAAATGCGCCTCTGCTGTCTTGGAGCTGGTCTCGGACATAAAGGAGGCAAGACTAGCGGATGTTGGAATACATGGGAGTAAAAAACCTCCTTTCCCCACGAATGCAGGGAGAGGAGGTTTGGTAACTCCGCTAACGCGGAGGCACTATCTTCCCCGATCCGTGTCGGGGAATGCACTTCTGGGTCCCGGAGGACCCCTTATCAGGGACCAGGACATCAGCGGCTCCTTTGCGATAAGAGAGCAGAAGTGACATTCGCACCGAAGGAGAAAACTCCCGCGGTGCGCCCCACCTTGTCCCGCGAATGCGGAACGAGTGAGGACATGCAACCCTCCGGATGGAGAGGATGCCCTTGGGGCTTGGAGGCGGTGACACGCTGAGCGCATCAGCCACATCCATTTGTTAAATTACGCGTAATGACAAGTGTGTCAAGAAACCTCCGAAAGAACTTCGGCAGATCTATTTCAAACTGAAACCGTGCAGTAACCCAATTCTTTTCTGCCTTATATATGGCCTGAGGACTTCCGGAATCGTGGCACTCCCGTCCTCATTCTGACGCACTGCTGCTGCCGATTTCGGGAAGTACCTGGATGTCGCTTTCGAGTACTCCCCACTTCTTCAGTAAATCTCGAACAGCCTCCACGTTTTGCCCTGCAACGGCCATGCGGGTCCACTCGTGCCCAAACTGCATGCCGTCCACCTGTGAATGAACTGCGCACGCAATGTTCTCGGCAAGTAATCTGTTCCCATGGTGGGTTACTTGTAGCTGTATTGGTGCTTGTACTTCTGTATCCGAATGAATCTCAGGCATAGAAAGGGGGGAATTTTTAATCAAGATTGTATTTTTTCCTGCCCCCCCATGTACGGTCGTAGCGCCTCGGGGATTGTGATGGAGCCATCCTCGTTCTGATGCATCTCGAGCAGCGGAATCAGGATGCGTGGGGAAGCGATGCAGGTGTTATTCAGCGTGTGGACGAAGAGTTTCTTACCGTTCTTCGTTTCGTACTTGATGTTGAGCCGACGTGCCTGAAAGTCTCCCAAATACGAGCAGGAGTGCGTTTCGCCGTAGGAGTTTCTGCTTGGCATGTACGTTTCGATATCCTGCATGGTGACCTTGCCCTTGCCCATGTCGCCCGTGCAGATATCCAGCACGCGGTACGGCAGGTTGAGCATCTGCAGCACCTCTTCCGCATTCGTGCGGATCTCTTCGAAGAGGGCGAGAGCGATATCCACGTTTGCGGGGCACAGCACCACCTGCTCCACCTTGTCGAACTGGTGGATGCGGTACAGACCCTTCGTATCCTTGCCGTACGTGCCGGATTCCCGGCGGAAGCAGGGCGAAAACCCCGCGTAGCGCTTGGGCAGGTCATTCTCCTTCAGCACTTCATCCTTGTGGTAGCTTGCGACCGAGACTTCTGACGTGCCGATCATGTAATAGTCATCCGGCGCGATCTTTTCGCCGCGCTTCTCCTGCGCCCCGACGGCGTACGTCTGCTCCTCTGCGCCCGGAAAGAACCCCGTGCCCATGAGGCAATCCCAGTTCGCCATGTACGGCGGCGTGAAGTGGACCCAGCCCTTCTTTCCCAGGTGATCCAAGGCGAGTTGCAGCACCGCACGGTGGAGCCGTGCGCCATCTCCCTTCAAAAAGTAACTGCGCGCCCCGGCCAGCTTGACCCCGCGCGGGATGTCGATGATGTCCAAAGCTTCGCCCAGCGTGACATGGTCTTTCGGCTCCTTCACCTTCAATAACTTTTTCGGATCGCCCCACTTCTTCACCTCCACGTTATCCTTTTCGCCCTTGCCCACCGGCACGCGCGGGTGCGGAAGAGACGGGAGCATGAGCTGGAGCTGCATCCATGTTTCCTCGGTCTGCTGCAGTTCATTTAAACGGTGCTTCAGTTCCTCCGAGAGCTCTTTCATTTCCTCGAGCGCCGTTTCCTTCTCTTTCCCTTTCAGCCCCGGGATGCGCTTATTGGCAGAGTTCTGACGCGCGCGCATCTCGTCGGTCATCTTCTGCAGTTCCCTCCGGTACTCATCGAGCTTCAGAAACTCCTTCACCGAAATTTTGATGTTCTTCTTGTCAGCGGCGTCCTGATAGACGTCGGGCTGCTTGCGGAGGTCATTGAGGTCAATCATGACGAAGAGTGTAGCGGAGGGAAGACTAATCCCGTACAAGTGTTTGACAAACGAAACGAATAGAAATTTAGTACTCATATGAGCCGTTTCTCCGAGAAATTCCGTTTAGACCACGCCCTCAAGGATCCTGAAGTATTTTCCAGGAACGATCGGGCAACGGCAACGGAAATCGGGCGCATGATTGCGCGCACACGCGTCATCGAGAGGACGACTCATATCCTAACAGCATCCGATTTCAACGAAGTATTCGAGGAACTCCTGAAGCCGGTGCCGGGAACAACGGATGAATTTTCGGATGCAGAAGAACTTCGTACCCACTGGCGACAACTCTGTCATGATACGGAAAGAGCCGATTTCCTCTTCGATCTGGCGGGAAAGAAATTGGATTACCTGCGGACAGGATGTAAGAAAATGAACGGGCATCTTCTCGCCAAGAGATCCGACCTGTACATGCGCAAGCGCCGGGGAACTACTGCCAGTTGAGCGGCAAGAAAAGAGCGTCAGTCTCGTACGTTGCTCTCGAAATGTCGTTGGAGCTCGTCAAAGGCCTGTCGCACGATGGGGTCTGCTCTCTCTCCGTTCCGGCTCGTGTCGCTCAATCGCCGCAGGAGCAGCTGCATGGCGGCATGACCGAAGTCGAAGCACGCGTCCTCAATCGAAACGTTGATGTACTCTTTTCCGTGGGTGACGGCGGTGTGAATATGGTTGCTGCCGTGCAGCACTTCGGGGAGATCAAACCGTTCGTCGTTCACCCGGAGAATGGATTTTTCGCGCGTTTCCATGGAGGGCGAATCTACGCTGTGAAAAGCCCCTGTCAAGCAGAGGGGAGAACAAGACAGAGAAAAGCCACGCGGAAAAAATGATCTTAATGGGGGGAGCCTCTGGAAAAGAAGGATTCATCGGGTACACTACCCTGACATGCCAAAGGACATTCCCTTCCGGCTCGGCACGGCAGTCGCGACCGCCGTGCCTCGTGGCACCCCCACATTCGCGACTCTATGAAAGATCAGCCATTCAGATTAGTGGCGCCCTTCAAGCCAACCGGTGATCAGCCGAGAGCAATTGCAAAGCTCATCGAGAACATCGAGAAGGGAGAACGGCACCAAACCCTGCTCGGCGCCACCGGCACCGGTAAGACATTCACCATGGCCAATATCATCACCGCGTTGCAGCGCCCGACGCTCGTCCTCGCGCACAACAAGACCTTGGCCGCGCAGCTCTGCAGCGAGTTCCGGGAGTTTTTCCCCGACAATGCCATCAGCTACTTCGTCTCGTACTACGATTACTACCAACCGGAGGCGTACTTGCCCTCGACCGACACCTACATCGAGAAGGACGCCAGCATCAACGAAGAGATCGACAAGTTCCGCCACGCGGCGACCATGAATCTGCTCACGCGCAAGGATGTGCTCATCGTCGCGTCGGTGTCGTGCATCTACGGTCTCGGCAGCGTGAAGGATTACGAGGCGCTGGCGATTCATCTGGATAAGGGACAGCCGATTCAGCGTGATACGCTCCTGCGGCGCCTCACGGACATCCAGTACCGCAGGAGCGGCATCGAATTCAAGCAAGGCATGTTCCATGTCTTGGGCGACACGGTCGAGATCTTCCCGCCCGGCGGCGACACGGCGATCCGGCTGGAGCTCCCGTTCGACGAGATTGATTCCATTGAAGAGGTCGACAGCTTCACGGGCGAGCTCGTGAAGAAGCTCGACGAGGTGACGATCTTTCCCGCCGCGCACAACGTGACGACGAAAGAGAAGATCGACCGCGCGACCGCCGCGATTCTCGAAGACATGAAGATTCAGGAAAAGAAATTCCTTGAGGTGAAGGAGTACGCCAAGGCCGAGCGCATCCGCACGCGCACGGAGTACGACGTCGAGATGCTCAAAGAGACCGGGTACTGCACCGGCATCGAGAACTATGTCCGCTACCTGGAGGAGAAAGCTCCCGGCACGCCGCCCTCGACCCTGCTCGACTACTTCCCCAAGGATTTTTTGCTGATCGTGGACGAGTCGCACATCACGATCCCGCAGATCGGAGGAATGCACGAGGGCAACTTCAGCCGCAAGCAGACGCTGGTGGATTTCGGCTTCCGGCTCCCAAGCGCGCACGACAACCGCCCGCTCAAGTTCGACGAGTTCGAGACGCACGTTCATCAGGCCATCTACGTTTCAGCAACTCCCGGAAAATACGAGTTCAAGAACACACCCAAGCAGGGGCTTGTGGAGCAGATCATCCGTCCGACGGGGCTTCTCGATCCGCCAGTGACCGTCAAACCCTCGAAGCACCAGATCGATGACGTGATGGCAGAGATCCAGCAGACGCTCAAGCGCCGTGAGCGCGTACTCCTGACGACGCTCACCAAGAAGATGGCCGAGGATCTCACGCAATTCCTGCAGGATGCCGATCTCAAAGTGCGTTACCTGCACAGCGACATCGAGACCATGGAGCGCATCGAGATTCTGCGGCAGCTCCGTACCGGCGAGATCGATGTGTTGGTGGGCATCAACCTGCTGCGCGAGGGGTTGGACCTGCCGGAAGTGAGCTTCATCGGCATTCTCGACGCCGACAAGCAGGGCTTTTTACGCTCGCGTGACGCGCTCATCCAAACCATCGGCCGTTGTGCCAGAAACGTCCACGGCCATGTGACGCTGTATGGCGACAAGATGACAGATGCCATGAAACAGGCCATCGACGAAACGAATCGCCGTCGGACGATTCAGGAGGCGTACAACGTGAAGCACGGCATCACCCCAAAGACCATCGAGAAGGCCGTGAAGGATATCGCCGAAGCCCATTCCAAGGCCGCACTCAAGCATCCGCACCGCGATCCCATGAAGATCCCCAAAGATGAGAAGAAGCGTTTCCTTGAGGGACTGGAAGCGCAGATGGAGATCGCTTCGGCGAATTTGGAATTCGAAAAAGCAGCTGACCTTCGCGATGAAATTGATCTGCTCAAGAAAGAGTAATAGGGAAACGGGCCGCCACCCTGAGCGGAGTCGAATGGGCGGCGAACTTGGAATTTGAAAAAGCAGCTGATTTGCGGGATGAGATCGACTTGCCCAGAAAGGAGCTTTAATCCGCTTCTATTGCTCTTATTAAGGGAGAACCCCCCTGACAAATAATGCAAAGGATTATTGACATTCCCAAAAAATAATTCACAATAGCTCGCTATGGCACCACTCTCCTCCCGTTCACACTTCGCAGTCTCGGCATTCGCCGTTGCTGTTTGCTCTTTCCTCTCCGTCGTTCCGGCACAGGCGTCTTCTTCCAACTACCGCACCGACTGGGACTTGGACTGGCTGCAGCAGACCAATGGCGGATTTGTGGATGATGCGTTCTACGATCCCACCCTCTTTTACTACACGCTCCCGTCGCGGGCGAAGAGCTTTGCGCTCCACTCCTACTTTCGTCGGAATTACTACAAGACGTACCATGCGTTTCCTGCTCCGGCCGATTACCAAGAGGAGCCCACGCCGCAGGAACTTGCCGCGTGCGGCAACTACACCTTCTCGCGCTACGATCGCGTGCCGCCGTTCGGGTACGAGTGTCGGAACTAGGGAATCGGAAATAGGACTTAAGGCTCGACATTATGGCTCATAGGAAGAACGCCACTTCCTTTCGGCATATCTCTCGAAGGCCTTCCTAAGTCCGAATTTCTATTCCCTATTCCCTTTCTCAACATACTCACTACGACACCAGTCCTAATAATTGAACCGCTTTTGCATACCCCTCCGGCGTGCCCGTATCGATGCGGGAACCGCTGCATTCCAGCGCGTAGATCGGCAGCGTCTTCAGTTTTGCGGTGAGCGCGTCGATCAGGCGGATTTCACCGTCTTTGCCGGCTTTGACCTTCGGCAGCGACTTGATCACGGAGTGTGGGATTAAATAGCGTCCTACAATACCAAGTGTCGATGGCGCTTTGACGGGGTCAGGTTTTTCCACGAGGCCTTTCACTTTTTTCAAATGTGAGTGACCGGGCATCGTCTTCTCGATGTCGACGATGCCATAGCGGTTCGTCTTTTCGCGCGGAATATTCTCGACGGCGATCAGTGCGAATTCCTTTTCGGGGATGGATGCGGTGGCTTTGATCAGTTGCACGAGGCCGGGCTTGTCGCCGACGAAGAGATCATCGCCGAAGAGCACGGCGACCGTGTCGCTCTTCACCCAATCTGCCGCCTGCAGAATGGCGTGACCATCGCCCAGCATCTCTTCCTGATAGACCACGTGCACATGCAGGTCTTTGTACCGTGCGAGCGAATCCAATAACTGCTCCTTGCCGCGTTTCTTGAGTGCTTTGGCGAGCGTGGGGTTCTCGAAAAAGTATTCCGCGATCGCCTCTTTGCCATGACTGATCACGAAACAGATGTCATTGATGCCGGCCTCCAGACACTCGTCCGCGATATAGGCGATGATCGGGCGGTTCCCGAGGGGGAGGAGTTCTTTGGGCACGGCTTTCGTCCACGGGAGGAAACGCGTGCCGAGTCCCGCGACGGGGAGAATGGCTTGAGTGATCTTCATGGAAGAGTGCGTTGGATCAAGGATAGTGATTGGAAGGAAATCAGTCGATTATATTGACGGAAATGTATTATGGTAGTTAAGTGATATTTGGTGTTCTTTCAGAGCATCGTTTCACAGTGTTTCGGTGAAGCAAGCGCCATGCCCAACTCCATGTACGCTGGTATTGCGCTTGCTTCATATGCGTTGCAAGTCCGCCACCCCACGGCTCGGGGTCATCTGCTTCAGTGTATGGAGGTGTGTCATGACGTTTTCGATCAGTGTGGATCTGGCAGCTGCGTTCTTCGCACATGCAGAGATCAACAGCCATGCAATCGAGTTGTACTCAAAAACACCGCCGCTCATGGATGAACTGCGCAAGTGTGCCAATCGTTACTGGGACTTTATCTGGTGGAAGGAGACCTACTCCCAGCGCCGATCCCGCGAGGCTATCGGGAACTTTCGCTTCTACCACCCCGCGGCCATTCAGGCGTACACGGGGCTTCCCTTCAGCGAAAAGGCGCTTGCCAGCCTGGAAAACGTGCCTTTCTCGTCGGAGAAGCTCGAAAGCTACAGTGGTCGCGGAAGTTCCGTCGGCGATTTCGCACTCATCGCCGATCCGGGCCTTTCGATTCTGCAGATGAGGCGACTCATCCCGCAGGAGTTCTATCATGGCCAGCATCACTACGAGCATTGGGAGTGTGCGCGCCGCAAGGATCCTCCCGCATGGATTCTGCTCTCGACGGATCTTTACTTCAGAGGGTGTCAATTCGCAGAGCAGGACAGGAAAAGAAAGGAGGAGGGAGACCTGTTGATCCCCTCCGCGCGGAGAACGGTGTTCGCTCTGTTGATGTTGAAACTCTTTCATGGAACGAGGCACTTCTACGGAACGATTGTCCGTACCAGTGACACGGTCCTGGTATCGGAAGAGAGGAGGGTTACCGCGGGGTACGACGTACACGCTCGTGGCGTCGGTATCTGCATCGATACGTGGCAAGACCATGTGTCCAGTGACCGCATCGGGATTGGGCTCGAAGTGAGCTCCGCTCCGTCGATACTGTGAAGCCAGGCGTCTGGCAGGAGTTTCCTGCCAGACGCCGTTTGTACTATCCAATAAAGACAACTTTTTCCGCTCATCCATGCGCTTTCTTCGTCTATTCCCGCTCGTCATATTTTTGAGCTCGTTTGACCCAAAACCCAAAAACCGCTACAATGTCTCGATTTCTTCCACACAAACTCCCATGACCGTCTCACAGTCCGCACTCTCCAAAGTTCACGATCTCTACGTCATGCAGATCGAACTCTGGAAACATTTGCGCGAGGGAAATTTTCAGAAGGCCGATCAGCGCAAAGAAACGCAAAAGTGCCTCAAGCAATTCTCGCGCCTGCTCGATCAGGTGGACTGGCACTACATGGGGGGCGAGGACGTCCTTGCGGAACTGAAGGTCATGCGCGGCGAAGTGTCGGCGCAATTGAGAAATATCCGTCGTAGGAAGACGAAGCGAAAGTGAGGAGGCAGAGGAATCCGAGGATGCTGACGAAACCGAAGAGCACGTGAAAGAGATCACGTGCTTTTTTCAATTGTCCTTTCATCCAATCAGCCAATGAAATCTACTCCTCGACATCTTCGGCTTCCTCGGACTCGTCGGTCTCCTTCTATCCTCCCTCACTGATCCGAATCACCTTCACCTTCTCCTCTTTCGGAACGAGGATCTTCAAAATGCTGTCACGGTTGAACGTGGCTTTCACGTGCTTGGGATCGATGACGCACGGCAGGGTGATGGAGCGCGAAAACTCCCCCCAGAAACACTCCTGCAGGTAGTACTGATCGCGCGCAACGGCATCCGGAACTGTCCTCTTGCCGCGAATGGTCAGGACTTTGTCATCCACTTCGATATCGAGGTCGCTCAGTTTCACGCCTGCGAGCGGAGCGCGGACGATGTAGTAACTGTCCTGCTCGTAGATATCCACGGCGATCTGCCCCACGCCTGTGGGGCGCGCGGAGGCGGGTTCTTCAGCGGTGAGGCGGACGGCGGTTGCGGCCGGCGCTGCCCTCTGATCCCACTCCGGTGATCCCAGGGAACTGAAGATGCCGTGGAAAGGTGAAGACGCCATTTTCAGGAATAGTATCGAATTTTGCCGAGGGTTGGCAAAGAGGATCAGTAGCGCATTAAGGGAGATGTGATGAATTGACGGGCAGGCTGAACATTGTTCGTTGCAGTTTCGCCTCTTTCTTTTGCCCGGCGATACCCTGGCGAGGGTCTTTCAGAAGGGAAAAAACTCACATTGCGATTTTCTTCCTTTTACGATGTTGCCACCACTCGAACGCGATGGGGGCGAGCGAGAGAATGATGATGGCGAGGACGACGAGACCAAAGTATTCCCGGACGATGGGGGCATTACCGAAGAGGTATCCGCCCACGGTGAACAAGACGACCCAGAGCATGCCGCCGATAATGTTGTACGTGATGAACTGTCCGTAGTGCATGCCGCCGATGCCTGCAACGAACGGCGCGAATGTGCGGATGATGGGGACGAAGCGCGCCAGGACGATCGCCTTCTTCCCGTAGCGTTCGAAGAAGCGGTGCGTACGTTCCATGTATTCGCGCTTGAGGAAACGGCCATCCTGCGTAAACGCCCTCGGCCCGATGAAATGACCGACGGAGTAATTCACCGTATCGCCGAGGATGGCCGCCGCGCCCAGCAGAACGACAAGCACTTCAATGCGAAGGGAACCGACCGCTGCGAATGCTCCTGCGGCAAAGAGAAGGGAATCGCCCGGCAGGAACGGCGTCACCACCAGACCGGTTTCGCAGAAGAGCACGACGAAGAGAATGCCGTAGGTCAGCTGACCGTACTGGGCGATGATCCCTCCCAGACTGGTATCGATGTGGAGGAAGAAATTGAAGAGGGAAATGAGGAACTCCATGGGCGGAGGCACCGTACAGCAGATCTTTGGTCCCCTCAATCGGAAGGTGAGGACTCTCTTTCAAAGAGTTTTCTCTCTTCGGCGGACGATCCGCTATCATGGCTCTATGACAACCATGCAAGCTCTGTTCCTCGGTCTTTTGCAGGGATGTACCGAGCTTCTCCCCATCTCCAGCTCCGGTCACCTCGCGCTCGCCGAACAATTTCTGGCCGTACGGATACCGCAGGGACTGCTCGGTTTTGATGTCCTGCTGCACTTCGGGTCGCTGCTTGCTCTGCTCCTCTGTTACCACAAGACGTGGATACGCATCCTCCGGTCGCCGTTCATTGCGGATCGTGCGGGCATGCGCATGTTCGCGCTGCTCATCATCGTCACCATTCCGGCCGGACTTGCGGGAATATTTTTTGGAGAGGCATTGGATGGCCTGCGCTCTCTCCCGATGCTTGCCGCGGGTTTTTTGGTTTCGGCAATCGTTCTCCTCGTTGCGGAACGTGTGCCCGTCAGGCGGCCGTTCACGTCCCTGAAAATTTGGGAAGTGCTGTGCATCGGCGTTGCACAGGCCTGTGCGCTCCTGCCGAGCGTTTCGCGTTCGGGAATGACGATCGCGGCTTGCCGCGCGCTCAAGCTCCGGCGGAGCGATGCGGTGGATTTTGCATTTTTGATGGCCGTTCCCGCCATCGCGGGAGCCACGCTCTTTACGGCGATCAACGTGATGAAAGGAACCATGACTCTTCCGTCACTCGCAGTGAGCAGTGTCGGGTTTCTCGCATCGTTCGGCGCAAGTATTTTTGCCATCCTTCTGCTCAGAGCATTTGTCCAACGATTCAGCACGGCATGGTTCGCACTCTACTTAATTCCACTCGCCGTTCTTTTACTTACGTTCGCACGATAATTTTTTTGCTGTCGAATGTCGTTGCAATTGCGACGCGATATCACTATGTTTTGCCGCGCAAGCGTAAGTGGACACAGTCAGCCTTGATCTTGTACTGATCATCAGTACAATGCGCCCCTACCAACCTTCCTTTCTCCTCCTTTCCATGTCATCTGTCGCCCTCAAGAATTGCATCCGCCGCCTCCGTTTCGAGAAAAATATGACGCAAGAGGAATTGGCGCTGCGCACGGGGGTGAGTCGGCAGACGATCATGTCGATCGAGCGCGGGCAGACGAATCCATCCGTCCTCCTCGCTTACAAGATCGCGGCAGCTCTCTCAACGCCCATTGCGAGCGTCTTTCAGATGGAGGGGGCGTTGGCACCAGTGTGATTCACGGGAGCAGCACCCGTTCCCGGGTGCGGCATCGAAGTCTGCAGAAGCGTGAGACGCATATCCTCCAAAACAATCTGCGGTGCCCTGCGTCCGTTCCAGGTATCGATGCCGATTTTGCAGACCACGTCGAGCGGTGCGGCTGCGCTCTCGATGAGGTGGCCCAAGCGCCACCCGATTGTTTTTAGCCCCGCGATGCGGCACTGCAAGTGAGTGCCTTCGTTTCCCACACGTCGCGTTTGCTCCAGTGACACATTTTGCAGCAGGAAGAGCGGTTCAAAATTTCCCTGCCCGTAGGGTTCCAGATGCTTCATCTGCTCGCAGAATGAGAGCGAAATATCTTTCGCGTTGATCGTGGCATCCGCAGTGAGCGAAGGAGTGAGGTCTCCCCGGCTCGTGCGTGCGGCGACGTCCTCCGAAAGGCGTCGGATGACTTCGCTCAGGTGTTGTTTCGGGAACGTGCATCCTGCCGCCTGCGCGTGGCCGCCGAAACTCGAGAGCAGATCCGCGATCCGTTCCAGACCCTCGGTGACGTGGTAGGCGCGCGTGCTCCGCAGCGACGCCGTACATTCGTCCCGGATGGTCGTAACGATGCTGGGGTGCCCCGTGGCTTCGGTGAGTCTGCCTGCGATGAGACCGATGAGCCCTTCGGGAAATTCCGTATCCGTAACAGCGAGCAGTGCGGGGAGGGCGGAGAGTTCTTCGGGCCGCGGTTGCGGAGAGAGGTTTAAGAGTTGCCACGCATGGGTGAAAAGGTCTCCTGCGGTGTCCTGTCGGTGCTCATTGAGCTGTTCCAGCATGGCGAGGGCATCTCCTCCCTCCAGGAGCGCCCTGAGCGCGATGAGCGGGTCATCCATGCGTCCGGCAGCGTTGATGCGGGGCGAGAGCCTGAAAGCGATGTCCGTGCTCGTGAGGGGCCGATCCTGCGTGCGTACGGACAGAGCGAGGAGGGCAAGCGGACCCTCTTTCAGGGTATTGAGAGCGGCGATTCCCCGCTGCACCAGCGTGCGATTCATGCCGCGCAATTCCACCATGTCCGCAATCGTGCCGATGGCCGCAAGCGCGAGATCCGTTTGATGATCATTCCACTCATCCGTTTCCTCCAGTGCACGCACGAATTGCAGCGCTACCCCGACGCCGGAGGGATGAGGCAGAGGATGGTTGGGCGCGAGGGCGGGATGAATCAGTGCCAGAGCCTGCGGGGCTTCGGAAGGCACATGGTGGTGATCCGTCACGATCACATCAATGCCCCGTGCAGACGCCGCAGCGACTTCTCTCGCTGCGGTGATGCCCGTATCCACGGTGAGGAGCAGGGTGATGCCGCGCTCCGCACATTCCTCCACAATCGCCTGATTGAGGCCATAGCCGTCGCGCACGCGGTGTGGCAGACGCACGATGGGTTCCGTTCCGTGTCTCCTCAAAAAGCGTACGAGGAGTGCGGTTGCCGTGATGCCGTCGCAATCGTAGTCGCCGAAGATCCCAATGGTTTCCTGCGCCGCTATGGCGCGGTGTACGCGCTCCACGGCACGCGACATATCCGGAAATATCTGTGGGGGTGGCAGCGTGTGTCCTGCGAGCTGCCGCTCGGAGAATAATCTGGCCAGAATGGCCGATGGCATGGCGCTGGTTTGCTCCGGAATACTCCACCGTTTACCCGTCAATGAGAGAGGATTTTGCACAGGCCGATGAGACTAGCAGTTGGCGAGAGATGCGGAAAGAGGCCTGCCTCACCCCCCAACCCCCTCTCCCCACCACACCGACGCCAACGGGAGAGGGGGCGCACTCTTTCTGTTTTTGGGCTTTTTCAGAGCGACGAACGTGTGCCCCCTCTCCATGAAGGAATCGTGGCAGGTTTGGAGAGGGGGATAGGGGGTGAGGCAAAGAAACAACTCACAACAAACAACCCTTCGTCCCAATCCCTAATATTCTAATCCCCAATCCCTATTTCGCGATCATCACCTTTCCCCTCTTCGCACGCCAGAGCGTCCAGCCGACCGCTCCGACCATAGTCAGTCCCGACAAGATGCCGCCAGCGCCCGTGGGAGCCAGGGGGGCTCCGCCATGCAGGGAGTCCGCTTGCATGGGCAGCATGCGATCGCCGTACAGCACCACCTGTTGATTGCGCTGCACGCGATCGAGCAATCGGATCGTTTGGAGCAATTTCAGATCCTCGGACGAGAGCGAGCCAACTTCCGGAGCGGAACCATTGCCCTCAACGGGCATCGGCACCGCAGAGACACTCGATGCCTCCGAAGAGTGCTGTGCCCCGAAGAGGATTTCCTGTTCGCGTTCCCTGCGATCGGCGCTCTCGCGGGATTGCTCGCTGACACGGTCGTCGCTCGCGCGTTTCGTCGGAGGCAGGTAGAGTTCCTTATTCAGGAGCACGTCCTCCGGCGAGATGTAGGCAAGTGCGTTGGAAGCCATCGAGAGGCTCATGAGCAGGATCGCGCCGCGGAGGAAGTGTTTGTAGGTCATCGAATTATTATAGAGGATTTAAGGGTTTTTAGCAATCGGTGCCTCCGGTCATCAGACACTGGTAATAGCGATCTCCGTCAGAGATATCGTCGCCAAGACTGGACCACTTGCGAGGGTCGGTTTCGCCATCATCCACGATGCCGTTGAGATTCTTATCCTCGCCCATCATCTGCGTATCGCGTCTGACACCGATCTTCATGAGGCCGTCGGGCAATCCGTCGCGATCGGTATCCCATTTGACCGGATCAGTCTCCGTGGCGTCGATGTGACCGTTGTGATTGGCATCCTCCACGCCATCAATGAGGCCGTCGCCATCCGAATCGCGCCGGATGGGGCTAGAGTGCAGGAAGAAGATTTCGCGGCCGTCCGATACTCCGTCCCCGTCGGTATCGGCCACCTTGGGGTCGGTGCCGTACTCCTTTTCTACCTGGTCATTCGCTTCGTCATCGTCCGGATCAAGGCCGATGGCGAGGGGAACCTGAGACATGATGTAACAGATGCTGCTCGGATCGAACGTTTCGATCTCATGCTCAATGCGTCCGGCGGGTCGTGTTCGCAGCTGGTTGAGATCCTCGTCTGTGAGGTTCTCTGGAATCGAGAAGCGATTGCTGATTTGCCGTCGATACTCTTCATCGCGTGCCTTGCGCTCGCCTTCCGAGAGAAACACTTTCCCGGGGAGCCGATCGCTCGTCACGGCTCTGGTCTGATCATAGTCCTCGGGAAGACAGTAGCCCCAGTAGCGGATGTCCGGGTCGTACGAACCAAGGAGAATCCTTCGAAGGATCGCTGACGCGTCTCCGGGCAACAGGAAGATGACGTTCGTGTCGGGAGGGATCGTCGCTCCGCTCTCCACCATGTTCGTATTGATCACGCGCCACTGCACTTCTTTGTGATAGGCGGCGGGCACCAGACGTCCTTCGAGAGGCGCGGAGGCATCATTAAATCCGAAGAAGGCGTATCCCACGATGAGCAGGCTGAGTCCGCCGAGCGAGAGGGTGCTCAAGCCCAGGAATTTCCTCGAGAGTGATGCACTCAGAGCCATCAAGATAGTATAGCACAGGAAGCATGTTGATGCCATGTTGCAGGAAGGACAATTCTCAGCTTCTTAGGAACGAAATTGTTCAAACTTCGACGCTGCCACGGCATCCCTAAGAAGCTCATCAGCTAAAAAGCTCGTGCTCGTCCTCTCTTGCTTCTCAGCCTCCTCTCCGCGATTCTGCTTGTCGTGCCAAAAGACCTCTATGCCGTTCTCGGCGTTTCACGCAGTGCTTCCAAGGAAGACATCAAGCGCGCATACCGCAAGTTGAGCAAGGAACACCATCCCGATCGTCACAAGGGTGACAAGGGAGCGGAACAGAAGTTCAAGGAGGTGAATGAGGCGTACGAAGTGCTGAGTGATGAAAAGAAGCGTGCAATGTACGACCAGTTCGGCACGACGGGGGGACCCGGGTCAGGGGGTGCCGGCGGCGGTGGAGCGGGACCGTTCGGCGGGTTCAATTTCTCCGGGTTCAAGCCCGAGGATCTGGGGGGATTCGGTGATCTCTTTGAATCATTCTTCGGAGGCGGGGGCGGGGCGAAGAGAGGAAGGCGCGATCAGCGCGGACGCGATCTGCAGGTCGCAATCGAGGTGGCATTTGCCGATGTCGTTCAGGGCATGGATCGTTCCTTTCAGTTGGAGCGTCAGCGTCCCTGCAAGAAGTGCGGGGGATCCGGGGCAGAAGAAGGGACGAAGCAGGTGACGTGCCGCGAGTGCGGCGGAACGGGAGAGGTAACGCGCACAACGCAGTCGTTCTTCGGAACTTTCCGGCAGGCGAGCGTCTGCGAAGCGTGCGGCGGAGCGGGCAAGACGCATGAGTATCCGTGCAAGAATTGCGGCGGAGACGGGAGAGTCCGTTCCCATGAGGCCGTCACGATTCACATTCCTGCAGGCATGCAGGACGGACAGACCTTGCGCGTGCGCGGAGAGGGTGAAGCGGGGGTGAAGGGCGCGGCAATCGGGGATCTGTACGTGACCGTGCGCGTAAAGCCTGATCCTGCATTCGAGCGTGACGGCGACGACATTCGTTCCTCTGTCTCCATTCCGGTCACCGAGGTGCTGCTCGGTACCGAAATTCCCGTTCAAACCGTGCGCGAGCCCGTGACGCTCAAGATTCCTGCGGGTACGCAGCCCGGCCAGGTCTTCCGTCTGAAGGGCAAGGGCATGCCGGTTTTGAACACCAGTCGTTTCGGTGATCATTACGTGACGGTGAACGTTGAAATCCCGACACGCTTGAGCAAAGCGGAGCAGAAATTGCTTGAAGAGTGGAAACGTATTCGTGGCTGAAGCAGAACACGGAAAAAAACTCGAAAGATCCGTTCTGCACAAGGTCATTGACTACTCAAAGTTTACTTCGCCGCGACGAAATGTAGATGGGATCACGCGGTCAATACCATTACGTGAGTAGAATTCCACTATATCCGCAATGTGTCCGTCAACCAATGCCGTCGCCTGTTCGTCAGTTAATTCCGGGTGAGCCAGAGCAAAATCTTCGGCTAATCCTGCGCGATGCTGCTTATGAGATTGCACGGAAGAGGCAATACTTTCGTTACGAATTTCGTTCATTTAGGGAGGAAAAACAAAGTTATATTAACTCTATAACGTGATGTAGTCAATGATTAGTTTTTCCTCTTAGAGAAAGGCAAAATAGATAGTTGAAGTATTCAAAAAACCAGTCGCGAAGCGCGGGTCTTGCGGGTTCCCGCGCTGCCCGCCCGAACGTACCGTCGTTCGGTACGGGCGGGGAGCGACACCCCTAAGGGAAAAAGTGGTTCGTGGAGGAAAAACCGCAGGTTTGTCCTCCACGCTACACATCCAGATTCTCAAACCCTTCTCCTTTCGGCGTCGCGTCTTCCATCACCGGCTGGAGCTCTTCGCCCACGGCGGGGCCCTTCTTACTCTTGAGGCGCAGCACCACTTGCCGGTAGTCGCCCTCACCGATCGATTCGGTCGCGAGATCCTGGAACGCAGGATTGTTGGCGATGTGCAGGTGCACGATGCGGCGGAAGTACGGGCTCATGGGCGCCAACGCCACGCGGGTCCCCGTGCGACGCACGAAGTCGGCTTTGTTCTCGGCGACCTTCTTCACCTTGTCCTCCTGCTCGCGGCGGTAGCCGTCCACGTCGAGGACGAGGAACGGACTCTTCTCCAGATTCTCTTTGCTCCTCAGAATCGACTTGAGCAAGTGCTGCACGGAGTTCAGGGTTTCGCCGTGCCAGCCGATGAGTCTGCTTGCCGCCGAGGACGTAATGTCCACGCGCGTGAATCCTTCCCCCTCCGTTTCGTTGACCGTGATCGCATCGAACGGAAGGTCGAGCAGTTTTAAGAGCGAGCCTAAGACTTCTTGAATGAGAGTGGCATTCATCGGAAGCGGAGGATAGCGGATGCAGGCATGAGAGACAAACCTACCCTTCGGCTCCGCTCATGGCCTTCGGCGGTTTTTCTCTCACCCCTCGACTGCGCTCGTGGTGACCAATTGATAATGCTTCTTTGATGAATTGGGGTGACCCTGAGCTTATCGAACGGGTCATGGGCTCTCTTTTCCCTTTAGTGGTGCGGCTCCAGCGATGGTGCCCGTCTTAAGCCACCCACCGCTTCGCCGCGATTATTTATTCATCCCCCCAAGAAAGCCTTCCTCTCTTCTTTACAGCAGCAGAGGGCAGTCCTACATTCCCTCCCCCATGGAAAAGCCCCCATTCCCAGCGTTTCCCGAAGGGCAGAAAGTTCCTGTCTCGTCTCTCTTATCAAACGAGATTGTTTCGCGGTGCCCCCGTTTCCAGCGTGAAGGTATGGGGTTCCGCGCCTCGGCGACAAAATTGGTATTTGATGGGGCACAGGCGTTTCTTACAGGCTGTGATCAGATGCAAGAAGAAAAGAATCATCATTGCAAAGAGCTTCCTCACACACCATGTCCGATTCATGGTCAATGTGGAGCCTTCCGCTTACAGTTTGTGAAAGTCATGGTGGATGAGCATCCGAGTTTCGACTGACAAAAGAGCCTCCTTACGGAGGCTCTCTCGTTACAAACCAAATTCGCTATTATCGGACGGCGTCCTTGAGGGTCTTGCCGGCCTTGAAGGACGGGACCTTCATCGCGGGGATGGAAATCCTCTGCGTGGGGTTCCTCGGGTTCACGCCCATGCGGGCGGCACGCTTGGAAACCTTGAAGGTTCCGAAGCCCGTGATCGTCACGTGGTTGCCGCGCTTGAGCTCCTTGGTGACGAGCGTGATCAGGGAATCGAGCGACGAGGCAGCGGCACGCTTGGTGATGCCTGCTGCATCCGCGATCGCGTTGATGAGATCCTGCTTGGACATAACGGATGGGGGAAGGAGAAGTAAATCAACCCTCAGTGTACGGAGAGGAATGGCTTAGGCAAGCCATGGATGCGAAGCGATACGGGTTTTTCCGCTTAACTTCGTCAGTATGGCTTGCGTAAGCCAATTCTTTTGAGCACCAAAGGTAGTCAGCTCGAAGGGATTTTTCTGGTGATTGAGTCACATTTCTCTACATGTGGCAATTTTTTTCTGTGAGCCAGAGTCATGAAGTCGTTGCGATGGGTGTAGCTTAAGATTCGCGAATCCCAGCTGCAAAAGATCATGGACATGGCTTTCTCTTTGACACCCGCTCACATTCACCACTAGTCTTTCGCCCTGTACCAGTCGCTACGCTCCGATACAGGGCAGGCACTGATCTTTCCAGTTTGCATGCTCCTCCATTCCAGGATTGTTCATGCCCTCACATCTCGTCATCGTCGAAAGTCCCACGAAGGCCAAGACCATCAAGCGTTTTCTCGGGAAAGATTTCGATGTCGAGGCGAGCATGGGGCACGTGCGCGATTTGCCCGAAGGGACACTCGGGGTCGACACGGAGGATTTTTCTGCGAAGTACGTGATCCCCAAAGAGAAGGCGACCGTGGTGAAGAAACTTCAGAAGTCTCTCGACGGAGCAAACGATCTCTGGATCGCGACTGACGAAGACCGCGAAGGGGAAGCCATCGGCTGGCACCTGGTCGAGATTCTCAAACGCAAGAAGAAGCAACCGGTGAAGCGCATTGTCTTCCACGAAATCACCAAAGAGGCGATCGATGCCGCTGTCGCGCATCCGCGCCAAATCGACGAGAAACTGGTGGATGCACAGCACGCGCGCCGGATCTTGGACCGCCTCGTCGGTTACACCCTCTCGCCGTTTCTGTGGAAGAAAGTCTATCGCGGTCTCTCCGCCGGACGCGTGCAGTCGGTCGCGGTGCGCATCATCGTGGACCGCGAGCGAGCCATCAAAGCATTCAAGGCCGAGGAGTACTGGACGATCAAAGCGGATCTTTTGAACGAGGCCGCGCAGCCGTTCTCGGCAGAGCTGAAGCAGAAGGACAAGAAGAAATATATTCCGGTGAGCGAGGCACAGGCGACGCAGGTGCTCGCCGATCTCAAAGGCGCCTCGTACTCCGTTCAGACGCTGGAGGAGAAGGAGGTGAAGAAGACGCCTCCTCCCCCCTTCACCACTTCCACGCTCCAGCAGGAGGCCGGACGCAAGCTCGGCTTCTCGGTGAAGCAGACCATGATCGTTGCGCAGCAGCTCTATGAAGGTGTGGATTTGGGCAAGGGCGAAGGGAGCGTGGGTCTGATCACCTACATGCGTACCGACTCGGTGAACCTGAGCGACAAGGCGCTTGCGGATGCACGCGCAACAATTCAGAAGCACTACGGCCGCGAGTACATCTTAAGTACCCCGCGTCGCTACAAGACGAAGAGCAAGGGCGCGCAAGAGGCGCACGAGGCCATCCGTCCCAGCGAGATAGAGCGCGTGCCCGAATCGCTCTTAGACGTCCTCGATCAACAGCAATTGAAGCTCTATACCCTCATCTGGGAGCGCGCGATTGCATCGCAGATGGCAGAGGCGCAGCTCAAGCGCGTGGGTGCCGATATCGCTGCCGGGATCTACACATTCCGCGCCACCGGCCAAACCATCGCATTCGACGGTTATCTCCGTGTGTATCTCGAAGGTCGCGACGAGCCGGAATCGCAGCAGTCCGCCGAAGAGGAGGAAGGTTCGAACGTGCTTCCGCCGCTCAAGGAGGGCGAGGCACTCGACTGCAAATCCCTCCTGCCCGAGCAGCACTTCACCAAACCGCCGCCCCGCTTCACCGAGGCGAGTCTCGTGAAGAAACTCGAAGAGGAAGGGATCGGTCGCCCGAGTACGTACGCTCCGACAATTTCCACCATCCAGCAACGCGGTTACATCAAGAAGGAAGGCAAACAGCTCATTCCTGAAGACATCGCCTTCACGGTCACCGACCTCCTCACGGAGCACTTTCCGGATATCGTGGATCCCGCCTTCACGGCCAGGATGGAGCAGTCGCTCGATGATATCGCGGAGGCCGACCTCAAATCCGTCACCTTTTTGAAAGGCTTCTACAAGCCGTTCGCGAAGCTCATCAAGTCCAAGACTGAAGAAGTGCAGAAGGGCGACGTGCTCAAGGATCGCGTGATCGGCATCGATCCCGAAACGGGGCTCGAAGTCTTGGCGCGCACCGGACGTTTCGGTCCGTACATCCAACTGGGGCGCATCGAAGTGCCAGCCGGCAAGAAACTCAAAGACACTCCCAAGCCCAAGAGCGCGTCGATCCCGAAGTCCATCGGCAAGGATGCGATCACGCTTGCGCAGGCTCTCTCGCTCCTCGCTTTCCCGCGCATGCTCGGCGAAAAAGACGGCAAGACCATCGAAGTGCATCTGGGACGCTTCGGTCCATACATCAAGTGGGGCGAGGCCACGTCTTCTCTTGGCAAGGAACTCGACCCGGCTTTGGTCACGAAAGAGCAGGCGGTTGCCTATCTCGCCTCTGCCAAGGAGCGCAAGACGCAGGCGGCGGAACCTCTGCGCACACTTGGGAATGATCCGATCACCGGAGCGGAAATCTCGGTCAAGACCGGCCGGTACGGACCCTATGTGACCGATGGCAAAACCAATTGTTCCCTGCCAAAGCGCTTCACCCCCGAAGCGGTGACGCTGGAAGAAGCGAGCGATCTTCTCGCAAAAAAGCGGGCGCGCGGGCCCGGCAAAAGGTGGGGCGGGTGGAAGAAGAAGTAAGTTGGCAGGCGCGGTAGGGCTCGAACCTACGACCCCAGGTTTTGGAGACCTGTGCTCTACCAGCTGAGCTACGCGCCTAGGTCGCCCCTATCTTACTCAGCCCCTGGATGAAACGACAGTGGTGTCCCGAAAAAACCGCCCTCGCCGATTCCATGGGGTTCCGGTACAGTATCCCACTGTTCCTTCCCCCTGTTATATGGATATCACTACGTTGCTCCAGGCACTGCCGCAGGCAGTCTTCACGCCGGAGTTTTTCATGGTTTGCGTACTCGTCTTCTTCATCTGCGAAGCGCTCTTCAAGATCCCGCAGCTTGCAGAGATGGAGTGGGGCAAACCCGCGACGGCGCTCGTCATCGGTGCGCTCTTGAGCATACTCGAAGTCGGTCTCTCGCTGGATGCCGTGCTCGTCGGCCTTGTGGCGGGCGGCGTGACGACACTGAGTGTGAACCGTCTGGATCGCTGGCTCATCAGGAAGAAGAAGTAGTAGAAGACACGGTACCGCTGTGCCGGCGAATGATTTATCATGGTGCCTCCCATGAGCCGACGCATATCCGCAGTTTTCTGCTTGACCGCTTTCTTATGCATCGTCCCTGTCAAAGCGGCAGACCCTGCATGGTATGAGTCCTTGCTCTCTCTCTTTAAAGATGCCGGATATATCAATGCAGATACCATTGCGCCGCAATCACCAGCGACGCGGTGGAAGTTTCTCGATCTCCTTTTACGATTGAAAGGGGGAGTAGTGCACGGGCCGTTTGCATCGGTGACATTCGATGATGTTCGTGCGGATGATCCGCGCTACTTTCTTTTTGAAGAGGGGGCGGCGCAAGGATGGGTGCGCGGTGTTGGGAATTGTGCGGGCACACATCCGTGTTTTGCTTTTCCCGGACGGGCAATCAATCGCGCCGAAGCGGCGACGCTCCTCGTTCGTGCATTTGCGTTGCAGGCAAGGGGGGATGCACCGGTTTTTTCCGATGTCTATTCCGATGTTTGGTATGCGGAAGCTTTGCATATAGCGTCCAGTCGCTGTGTTTTTCGGGGCGATGATGCACGGGAAACGGTTCGTCCCGATGCCATGCTGAATCAGGTGGAAATGCTCGCGACTCTTGCACGGGCAACGCAGGGACTCACCTATTCAAACTGCGATGTGGGAATCTCCGCACTTCCTCCTGCACCGGATACATTGCAGATTCAGCTGCCATTGCCCTCTGTGGTGCCAGAAAGATCTTCGACGTCCGCTTCATCCGTCGCTTCGGTGACGACCGGTGCATCTTCTCGCTCTGTCTCGTTATCTTCGCAGTCTTCTTCGCAGACGCAACAATCCGCATCGGCGTTCTCATCCGTCTCTTCTGGTAACGCACAAGTTCCCTCATCAAATTCCGAATCATCTTCCGCCTCATCGGTCATGGCAGTATCAGACTCGGAGTACGCACAATTCCTCGACCGGTATAACGAATACATTGCCGCTTTCAGTGCCTCGCTTTCGGCGACAAAGTTTTTCGCGGATGACACCACTCTGCGCGTTCTCAATCTGCTCAAGGCGCAAATGGACATGATTGCCGGCTACTACCAGTACGTTTCCATCGCACGACAGCGCGTACTCTCGACCGGTGAAAAGCAGGTTTCCGAGTCACTGAGATTGGCCATTGAAGGAGCGTTCGAGAATATCCATGCGATTCAGGGGCAGTAGAACCACAAAAGCGGAGAGCGTGGTCAAGAGGGAATCTTCGCATAAATAAGCGATTCTCTTTGGTCCAGTGTAGATAAATAGCCGAATGAGTAAGTTTTCTCACTATCCATCGTGGTAGGATGACCGTTCTTCCCCCATTTTTTACTATGCGCACATACCGTCTTCTCTCTCTTGCACTTGTCGGCAGCTTGATCGTCCCGGTGCTCGTTCTTGCAGACAGCAGCAGCTCCAGTAGTTCCTCTTCTTCTATGAGCTCGAGCTCTTCGTCGGTTTCCTCCTCTTCCAGTTCCTCCGCGCGCTCCTATAGCAGCAGAGATAACCACGGCAGACGCAGGACGCTCCAGCCGATTGTTGCTGGATGCATTCAGACGGCGGTCGATGCGCGAGAAGCGTCTGTTCTCTCCGCAGTGACGGCGTACACGACCAGCATCATCTCAGCTTTCCAGGCCAAGAAAACCTCCCTGCACAACGCCTGGGCCATCACCGGCAGTTCCGAGCGCAAGGCGGCGGTCAAGAATGCGTGGACGACATTCGCTCAGAGCAAGAGGGCTGCAAAAAAGATGTACAAGGATGCACGCCAGACCGCCTGGAGCACTTTCCAAAAAGCTGCCAAGCAGTGCGGCGAATCGATGTCTGATGCAGAGTACAGGGCCAACGAGGATCTGTGAGCAAACAGTCTGACGAACCCTGAATGGAGGGCTTCCCCGGTGGCAGTCCTCCATTTTTCTGTTCTGGATCAGCATGGCTGAGGAGAGCGATTTTTGCTATAATGCTCAGATGCTTCGCGTTGAAATAGACATCCCTCATCCGGTCGAAACTCTCTTCCTGCTGCTCGCAACGGGAGGGGTGTGTTTGTGGATGACGTGGGACATTCCACAGGACAGGCAGTCGCAGGCTTCTGTCACTCCCGCACATGCTGCATCCGTCATGGACAGCGAAGCCGGAGGGGGGCCGGACCGTCAGGCGCGCATCCTTGCGCTGCGAAGTGCCGAGGATGATGCTCGGCGCATCCGTTCCGAACAGGCGGTGCTCGCACGCCGCGAGGAAATTTTGCGCTACGGACTGAAAATTCTGGAGGATGCCTCGGCTCATTCCGGCGACAATGTTTCCATTCGTGTCGCGAAAGAGAAACTGCTCTCGCTCTTGGCGGACGAACGCGCGGCCGAAGAGCAGTTCAGAGAGACACTTCAGGAAATGTGGGAGGCCGAGGGTCTCACTGCCACGGTCGCCGTGGGCAGCCCGGGGGTGGTGCGCGTGCTCTGGCCCGTGGAACCCGACGATGGACTCTCCGCCACGTTTCTGGATCCATCCTACGAACAGCGGTTCGGCATCCCCCACAAAGCCATCGATATCCCCGTGCCACAGGGTTCCGCGATCCGCAGCGCCGCGGACGGCGTGGTGGATACAATCGTCGATAACGGGCTCGGGTACAGCTACATCATCGTGAAGCACGAGGGATTCGTCACTCTCTACGGACATGCCAGTTCCTTCTTTGTTGCCGAGGGCGAAGTGGTGCGTCAGGGCGATGTGCTGGCTGCTTCGGGAGGGATGCCGGGCACGCCCGGCGCGGGAACGCTGACCACGGGACCGCACCTGCACTTCGAGGTGATCATGAATGGCGAGCGCAGAGATCCGCTCACGGTTCTTCCGGCGCGGCCGGAGCTGCGCCAAGCGCAGCAGTGAGCTTGAGCTCCTGTGCCTGTTTCAGCGCGAAAGCATCCGTCATGCCCGAGACGTAGTCTTTGACGGCTTCAGGCAGGAGGCTCGAGTTTTTCTGCATGAGAGCGAGAATCTTGTCCGATGGATGACTGGCGTACTGTCGACACAGAGCGGTCACGATGGATTGCCCATAGGCGTTGCACGCCAGTACGTGAGGGTGCAGGTAGAGACGCTGCCAGAGGAAATCATGGAGGGCTTGAAGATCCAGATCCATCGCGGGCGAGAACCGCACGAGGGGCCCGGGAACAGCGGCGACTTCCCTGAGTGTCCGGATGGCATGCGTGTCGAGTTCCTGTTCGGTGGCTGCATACAGGTCGCTTACGAGCAGGTGGATGAGTGCTCCGCGAAGCTTCGTGCCGCGTGCGGCGGCTCGATCGGCCGCTTTCTTCGCGAGCGGGATCGCCGTGATTTCCGCGAAGGCGAACATCTGTGATCCGATGCCGTCATCGCAGTCGTGTGCGGTGTAGGCGATCTCGTCGGCCAGATTGACCACTTGCGCTTCCAGTAAGGCATGGAAGGAAAACCGCAGGTTTTCCTTCCATGAGCCATCCTTTCCCTGAGAGGATGCGCTCCAGGCAGGCAAAGCCTGCCTTCGCGCGATTATTTCATTGGTGGTTGTTGAGGTGTCGAATGGTGTGGAATGTTTTTGGAGTCCTTCCAAAATTTCCCGATCGAGGTTGAGTCCTGGTGTGAGCTTAGAGTGCTCCTCAAGTACTGTGACGATCCTGAGCGACTGCTCATTGTGTTCGAAATGTTCACCGTGCTGCTCCATGAAAGCATTCAGCGCCTCCTCTCCCGCGTGGCCGAAGGGCGGGTGCCCCAGGTCGTGTGCCAGCGCGATGCACTCCGCCAGATCTTCGTTGAGGCCGAGTGTTCGCGCGATATCACGACTGATCTGCGCCACCTCCATGGTGTGCGTCAGGCGCGTGCGTACGTGATCGCTTCCGCCCGCCACGAACACCTGCGTCTTCCCTTTCAACCTGCGAAAAGCCTGCGTGTGAATGATGCGGTCGCGGTCGCGCTGAAAGGGGAATCGTGTTTCATCCTCCGGTTCCTTCACTGTGCGTCCCAGAGTTCCCTGATGCGGTACCGCGTACGGGGCGAGGAGGGTATTGGCCTGCTGCAGACGTTCTTTCAGGGGAAGCATGAGAGAACCAGTGTACCTTTTTTGAGGTTTCAGGGTGAGAACTGAGATTATTTTGTATGGATAGTTCTCCTTTCTCTTGTCAGGGCGACAAGAGAAAGGAGCAAAGAGAAGCGCTCCGCCTATGACCCCCTCCGCTATCGCCGACACGTCGGTCGCGACCGACCGTGTCGCCGCCACATAGTCGGGTTTCCATAGATTTTTTTTGCTGTTTTTGTTTCCGTATCCGGTTTTGTTTGCTGTGTGTTTTGCACCTGCTCAGAACAATTTTAAAATTGGAAAAATGTGCCGAAGGCGTGTTTTTCGTTGGATGAATGCGTGGATCACTGTGCGCCTTCCACCCCAGGGGCCGATGCCGTCTTTGGCAGTTTCGCATGGAGAGTGGCAACACGTTGTTCAAAGCTCTCGATTATTGAAGCCAATCCATTCAGGACGTCTGACGGAACCGGCAGCCCTTGTGTTTCTCGTCCCAAGAGAACTGCACATGGTGTTCCGATTTGATCGGCTACTTTGCGGAGCTGCAAAAATTCTTCTTGATCAGGGCCTGTGGGAGGCTGGCCTGTGACAGGTGCAAAATGATCGAGACATTCCTGCCACTTCTCGTCGGGTGTTGTACTCATGGAATAAAGGGGAAATTGGAGGCCAATGCTGCGCGCTCCAGAATATCCGGTCAAGGATCAAACATACATACAACAAACAAAACAGTCCGCCGTAGGTATGAAATAATCCGCGGCGAACCACGCACTTGTTGCGGGGTGGAGCCGCACCTCTTAGGGAAGGGTGGGTCCGTGGGAGGGACACCGTAGGTGGCCCTTCCACGAAATTGTCCAAACAGCCGTTGAGCAGGGACGCTATGCTCCTGGGTAACCAGGTGGGTGACCGCATCCCCCGACCACGATCGGGAGAGAGTAGGCCTCCCCTAGAGCACTTGAGGAGAAACGTACCGGCTCTGACGTGCCGTCCAGACGTGAGTCAGCGTAGCACCGGCTTCAGCACACAAGCGAGCAAGTTTCGTTCACCGCCTTTTACTGCTTCACGATCCCCTCCCCGGTAGGTCCAATACGTTTGCGGGACGCAGCAGGTGCAGTCCAAGGAGCGTTCGAAATGATTCCGCGGAAGCCCGAGTGTGAAGAGCTGTGCTTCCGCCGCTCCGCGCAGGTCGACCTGTTTCCCGTCGATGAATCTGGAGGGAATGGATGGGAGTTCGTGCTCAGGATCGCTGAATCCCGCGCACTTCTGGCAGAGCGACGGACCTGCGGCGACCCATGTGTTTTTCGGATCGATGTTCCATTCTCTCTTCAGTGCCGCGAAGAATTCCGGAATCGCTCCGGCGATGAGCCCCGCACCAGTCGCTTCGCTCCGATGCAGGGCAAGTCCGCGCCAGCCGGCATGCAGGACACCGATGACATGCTTGGATGGCGCATACGCAATGAACGACTGGCAGTCGGCGAAGCGTACCGAGAGTGCGAGACCGATCCTGTCCGTTACAAGCCCATCCGCTCCCGGGGCGTATTGCATTGCATCGCGGATGACCAGTGTCTTTGCACCGTGCACCTGCTCCGCATAGGCTTCTTCGCTCACTCCCAGAGTTCCGACAACGTCATGCGAACGTCCGTCCGCTTTCGTCCACAAGACCACCGAGAGGCGATCGGAAAACGGCCCGAACAATGAAAACGGAGAGCGGAGCATGAGGCGGCATTGTAGCAAACCCCTCTCTGACCCTCCCCCGTGGGGGAGGGGGACTCTGAAGAGTTTTCTGGCTGTCCTTGAGAGAATGTCCCTTGAGCAACAACAGGCTTCCCTCTCCCGTTGGGAGAGGACAAGGGAGAGGGGGGAAAGGGGAAAAGGCCGAATAAACGAAAGGGTTCACGAACCCCGGCTACAGGTGTACAGGTTCACGCCATCGCCTTAAGCACCTTTGGGATTTCTTTAATGACCCTGCGCGTACCGAAAGCGTATCCGTATTTTTCGAAGAGTTGCTCTGCCGCGCGCTTCATCACCGCACCGGCTTTCTTGGCCGCCTCCAGCGGTTCCAACCCCTGCGCAACGAGCCCTGCGATCAGTCCCGCCAGCGCATCACCCGTGCCGCCGACGGTCAGGCCCGCGTTGCCGCCCTTGAGTTCCGTCAGCGATCCGTCCGGTCCGGCGATGATATCCGTGGGACCCTTGAGGAAGATCACGGCGCCGGCGTTGCTTGCCTGCTGCGAAAGGTCGGTGGCGGTCAGATTCATCCGCTCCAGCTCGGCCAGATGCGGGGTCAGGACGGCGGATTTTCCGCGCACGAGTTCCAGTGTTTCGGGTTGCAGGGCGGTCGCGTCCAGAATCAGTCTGCAGGGAGACTCCGCCACGATCGTCATCAGGGCATTAAGGCTCTTGGCATGCCCGTGGGCGATGCCCGGGCCCACAACCGCGCAGTCCATGGTGGCGAGCAGTTCCAGGATCGCCGCGGTGTCGCCGCCGGCCAGATCGTCGTTGCCGAAGGGATGTACCTGGAAGTTGAGTGATGTCGCTTTCGCGCTCTCCGCATGGCACTTGGGCAGACTGACGAAGATCAGATCGGCGCCGCTGGCCTCGGCCGCCAGTGCCGCGAAGAGTGGAGCACCGTGCATGAGCGAGGAACCGCCGATGATGGCGGCCTTTCCGTTCTCGCCTTTGTGGGAATCCGTGGCTCTGCGCATCACGTTTCAGTATACCCGATCATTTTTTTCGTGCCTTCACGCCGGCGTTTCCGGCACGCAGGCGTGCTCCGTGCCTGGGCAAAAACCGGAGGACGGCGATCATCCAGCCGAGGAAGAGCAGACTGAAGAGGTAGGAGTACGCGAGGCCGGCCTTGTCTCCGACGAAGGTGATCAGCAGTGGAGCGGTGAGCGCGTTGAGTGAGAGTTTGTAGATGTCCCCATACCCGATCTTCCGGCTCATGATGGCTGCGATGATCCAGACGACAAGAACAAAGATGAGCAGATAGAGCAGATACCACAGGACGGCGAATGCAGCTCCAATGAAGGGCAGGAGGAAGAGCCCCGCGATCACGACGCCGACGAGAAGAGACGGAACGATGCTGATGAAGGGGGAGGCGGCCGCAACCAGCTGGTCGTAGACTTCCTTGTCCATCGTGAAATCCTGCTCGGTCTCATCGAGAGAAACGACGCGATAGCTCGTGTCCTTATCCGGCAGCACGATGGCTGTGCGCGTGACGAGGATGAACGACTTGTCGAGGGAGTAATCCTCCACGCGTGCATTCGTATCGATGGTGATGAAGTGCGGGGGGAGCTCGTCGGCTTCCCTGCCCTGGATTTTCAGCTCATCCTGTCCGCGCAGGAATTCCTGCCAGCGCGGTGGGAAATCGACGAAGTACGGCTCCGGCATGTTCGTTTGAATTTCTCCGTCCTCGAGTGTCACGACGAGCTCCGCGGGATACAACGTTGGCAAATCCTGCTCGAACACAGCGATGCCCTGCCGGATCGATGGGAGGGACCGGAAAAATCCAACGAGAAAGACGGCCATCGAGATGAAGATCGTCGCCGTCAGGAGCCAGTACACATACCACAGCGAGGACCAGAAGGATGCTTTCAGGTATGTCTTATAACCGGACGGGTGTGCGACATTCGTCCAGATGCGCCGACAAAATGTCTGGAGAGCTTGCTTCATGGGTGACAGCGTAGCAGATGAAGTCCGAACGCTCACCTCCGGTTGTATTGGCCGGATTTCTGCACGGCGGAAAGGATCCGTTCTCTGAAGCGCGTGCTCGAGAATTGCCGCGCGTGTTCGCGGATCGCACTCGGATCAAAGGCCGCGCGTTCGAATCGTCCCAGTGCCTCTTGCAGTGCGGCAACCGTCTGCTCTTCAAAGAATATTCCCGTGACGTCCTTCCGCACCGTGTCCAGTACGCCGCCGCGCCGAAGCGCGATCACGGGCGTACCGCAGGCCTGTGCCTCCAACGGAACAACGCCGGCATCCTCGATCTGCGGCAGCAGCAGGGCGCGAGCATGGCTGTACAGTTCGGGCAGGTCTGCATCCGGGACGAAGCCGAGCAACTGTACCGTCGGTCCCGCGAGCGCTTTCAATCGAGAAAAATCCCGGCCTGTCCCCGCAATCGTCAGCGGAAACTTAAGTGCGTTGGCCGCCCCAATAAGTAGATCGAAGCGCTTGTACGGCACCAGGCGTCCGATGGCGAGAAAATAGGAATTGGGGATTTGGGATTGGTTATCGGGGATGGGGGGCAGGAAAAAACGATCGGAGACGGGCGGAGGGATCACCGTGCTCTCGCGGCCGTACACGCGGGAAATGCGTTCCTGTGTCGTCTTGGAATTGGCGAGGAACCGGTCCACCCGCTTGGCTGTCGTCATGTCCCAACGGCGTAGCTGCTTGAGTGTGCGCTTCACCGCCCGGCGGAGCATGTGCGGGACGCGGAAATCGCGCAGATACTCCTCCTCCATCTCCCACGCGTAGCGCATGGGCGTGTGGCAGTAGCACACGTGCACGGCGGAGGATGGCGGGATGATCCCCTTTGCCACGGCGTGTGAGGAGCTTACGACAACATCGAATTCCCTCAGGTCGATCGCCTCGATGGTGCGCGGCATCCAGGGCAGCAAGACTTCATGTCGTCTCAGGAGGCGATACCACGTTTGGAGATTGTTCGTGCGAATATCCGCCTGATCCAGCGGTCCCAAGTGTCCGTGTCGCGCCACAGTGGTGAAAATCGGAGCCTCCGGCCAGAGTGCATGGAACTCGGCGATCACGTGTTCCGCGCCTCCGAAGGTCGGCAGCCAGTCGGCGATAATGGCAAGTCGCATAGGGTGAACGTATCATCTCGTGGAACTATTACATTGTCGATTGGCGATATGTCCATTGGCGATTACAGCAGAGCAAGAGATAAATCGACAATCGCCAATCGGGCAATCGCCAATGTACCATAGGCCACCGTGTCCCTCCGCCCCGCCTCCCGCATCCCTCGTCGGTTCAATCGTCCGGTCAGCCGCAGCACGCAGCGCCTTGTTGCCCGCAGACACGCGGTTCCGCTCCGCAGCCGTCTCGTCGTGCGTTGGCGGCGCTGGGCGCATGCGACGCGCAGGGGGATTTCAAACTGGCGCAAGGCGATCATCCAGTGGTCTGCCATCACCCTCGTTTTGCTCGTGTTGCTCGCCGGAGGGATCGTTGCATTCTCTCCGATCGGACAGGTGGAGGAGATCCGCGTTTCGCGCACGGACCTGCGGCTCGATATTGAGGAGATACAACAGCTTCTCGCTCCGCTCTTCGGTCATTCGCTCGTCACCGTTTCCAGCCGCGAAATCCGGTTGCTGTTAGAGCAGCGCATTCCGGATATCCGTAGCGTGACAGTGAACAAGCGCTATCCGTCGCAACTCTTTGTGCGTGTGGAACTTTCGCCGCTCGTTGCCCGCTCTCGCGTGCTTGCGCCCGGCGAAGAGAATCTGCCTATTCAGGGCTCGGGGACGACGCTGACATTCATCACCGACCGCGGCACATTCGTCGTCACTCCGCCAGGTTTCACCGGCGGGAATTCTCTTCCGCTCATTGATCTCGTGGATTGGGGCATCCGGCCGGAGCCCGGGTCTCCGATTCTCTCGCAGGATTTTTTGGCGCGCATGCAACAGGCGGTCGATACGCTGCAAACGCAGTTCGGGCAGAGCGTGAAGCGCCGAGTCGCCTTCATCCGCGCGCAGGAGTTTCATCTTGTAGTGGACAAAGTGAGTCTCTGGTTCGATGTGCGTAGCCCATTGGAGGAGCAATTGCTCAGGTATCGCATGTTTTTACGGTCAGTGGGCTTGTCGGAAGTGAAAGAATACATAGATCTGCGGCTAGCGGATCGCGTGATCTATCGTTAATGAACGGCGCGAGGACTTCGGAGTCTGTCCATCGTTCCTTGAGTGAGGCGGTCTTGATTTTCTCCTATTTCTTTCCCCGTAAAATTCCTTCTCTTCCTTTCGGAGATCGCTCAATTCCTCTAGGCTGAAGCCGATGTTCATGAGTTCGGTGTTATCTGCACTCCTTCTGGGGTTGTTCCCCGTGGCGGCAGATATTCCGCTTCCCTTACCGCCCCTCGCTTCCCTCGTGGGTGTTCCCATAGCACCGCCTGCGGAACGCGTTTCCATTGACCGGCGCCTCTCCGCGTCCGGCATCATCGTTGTGGATCTTGCCTCGGGCCAGTCGGTGTATGGCATGCAGGCCGACATCGAGCGGCCCATGGCGAGCCTGACCAAACTCATGACTGCGCTGCTCATCGTCGAGAAGCATGATCTTGAGGAGTGGGTGACCATTCCCAAAGATATCGCGGAGACACCGGGGAGTGTGGCGTACCTTCCGGCAGGCGAACAATTCACGGTGGGGGATTTGCTCTCCGCGCTGCTCATCGCGTCCGCCAACGATGCCGCGGTCACGTTGGCGCGGTTCCACAGCGGCTCTCTGGAAACTTTCGTAAAAGAGATGAACGCGCGGGCTCTGTCTCTGGGACTCACCGGAACCCAGTATGCCAATGCTTCGGGTATGGATGATCCGCGCCAGTGGTCCACGCCGCGCGACATCGCTCGTCTGGTTTCCTTTATTCAGAATGAATCTGCCATCCGTGAACGAATGTCACTCAAGGGAACGGTGATCCAAAGCCGCTCAGGCCAGACAATTCCTCTCACGCATACCCACGCGCTGCTGCGAGCGAATAATCCGCTCGTGGAAGAGGGCAAGACCGGCACCACCAACGCCGCCGGCCAGTGCCTGGTTTCGGTGGTGGGGAAAGACGGACATGAGTACGTTGTGGTGCTGCTCAAGTCCCAGAAGCGCTATGACGATATGCAGGCCATTCTCTTGAGCCTTTTTGGATCAATGGGTGCCACCGAGACGCCCGTACAGGACACGGAGTGCGCGCAGGGCGGCGGGCATGCCCGCCAAAGCCTCTCGCCGGCCGAAGCTTCAGCGAAGGCTGATGGCGGCGGCGGGTGCCCGGCTTCCGACACGCGCGACCGTTCACAGGCCACGCAGTAATTTTCGCTGAATGTCCCAGGAATCCGTCATGCACTGGCTCTCTCTCCGAGTGCGTCTCGCATGCGGGGTTGCGCTGCTCGTTTCCCTGGTGATTCCGCCCTACGCTCCGAAACCCGCGATGGCATTCGAAGACGTCGAATCCGTCGAACAACAATTCCTGCTCGTCGAGGATGGTTTTCTCATGAAGTCCTCGTCCCTCACGCAGCAGGGAGGGCGTCGTGCGTACTCCGAGGCAATCGCGTACACCGTGAAGGAGGGAGACAGCCTCGAGCGGCTGGCGCTGCGGTACAAGATTTCCAAAGAGACAATCGCCTGGACCAATAACCTCCGCGAGGGCGCGACCATTCATCCCGGCGATGAGCTCGTGATCCTGCCCGTGGATGGCGTTCTGCATACCGTCAAAGCAGGGCAGACGCTCCTCGGTATTGCGGAGCTCTATGACATTCCCGCAGATGCCGTCGCGCAGCAGAACAAGATGAAGGGGAGTTTTCTCATGGCGGGACAGGAACTCATCATTCCGGGTGGCAAACCGATCGTGACAAAACCGGTTATCGTGGCTGCCGCCATGTCTTCCAAAGCCTCAAGCAAAAAGGGGAACGGACGCACACCGCCTCCCACCAAGCCGATGGAAGAACTCACCACGGCGCCGACATCCGGGGTGCTGCAGAAGCCGTGTAGCTCGAATTGCTTCATCACGCAGTACTTCAATGCCGGTCACTACGCTCTCGATCTGCAAGAGAAGGGCGGCGGGCCGATCTTTGCTGCCGAGGCCGGAACGGTGATCCGGGCCGAAAACGGGTGGAACGGCGGCTTCGGGAATGTAATCGAGATCGATCATGGCAATGCGCTCGTCACGCTCTATGCGCACAACAAAGAGCTCTATGTGAAGGCGGGGGATCAGGTGCAGCGCGGACAGCTGATCGCAGCCATGGGCAATACGGGGCTTGTCTACGGGGCAACTGGTATCCATACCCACTTCGAAGTCCGCGTGAAGGGCGTAAAGAAAAATCCGCTGCTGTATATCGAAGAGTAGGAATTCCTCTCCCCCCTAGCCCCCTCTCCACAAGAGAGGGGGAATGTTTGTGTTTTGCATCTGCATCTCCCCTTCCTCTTGTGGAGGAAGGGGCCGGGGGATGGAGGTTTGTACAAAAAGGGAAAAGAGAGACCGTGAGAGAAAAACCGCAGGTTTGTCTCTCACGAAATCATTCGTACCGCAGCGCTTCGATCGGTCTCAATTTCGCGGCCTTCCACGCCGGCAGCATGCCGAAGAAAATTCCCACGCCGACCGAGAAGGCGAAGGCGAGGAGGACCGACGACAGGGCGACTGAAGTATCGAGGCTGAAATAGCTTTTGATGATCCACGACCCCACGGCGCTGATCAGGATGCCGATGAAGCCTCCCATCACGCTGAGGACGGTGGATTCCACGAGAAATTGCAGCAGGATGTCGCGCTTCTTCGCACCAATAGCCTTGCGGATGCCGATTTCCCGCGTTCGTTCCGTTACCGACACGAGCATGATATTCATCACGCCGATACCGCCGACAATGAGCGAGATCGCCGCGATGCCGCCGAGCAGGAGGGTGAAGGTTCCTGTGACCTCATTGAGTGTCTCCACCGCATCGGCCTGGCTTAGGACGGTAAAGTCTTGCTTGGACGTATCTGTGATCCCGTGGGCGTTTAAGAGGACGGCCGTGATGACCTGCTGCGCGTAGGTCATATTTTCCTGGTTCGTCACCGAAACGCTGATGGAGCTCAAAGTATTTTTTCCTGTAATCCGGCGCTGCATCGTGGTCAGGGGGATCAACACCAGGTCGTCGCGGTTGGTCATGCCCGAGCTGCCTTTCGACTTGAGCACGCCGATGACGGTGAAAATATGCTTTCCGATGTGAAAGGTATTTCCGAGCGGGTCCGGATCATCGGGGAAGAGTGTTAAAACCGTGTCCGGTCCCAGCACTGCCACTTTATCCACGTTGGTGAGGTTGTCTTGCGTGATAAAACTTCCGTAGTCCAGGGTCGCGTTGCGCACGGACAAATAATCCGGCGTGGTTCCGATCACGCTCGTATTGGCGTTCTGAGCGCCGTTGATGACCTGCTGCCGTCCACTGAGTTCCGGTTCTATGCCACTGAGTCCGGGAACGAATTCTCTGATGGCGTCGGCGTCCGTGTCTTCGAGCGCGCTGGTCGAACCGCCGCCGAAGCGGACATTGGTTTGGTTCGGGCTCCCCGGCGAGATCGAGAGCAGGTTTGTTCCCAGGCTTTCGAGGCGCGAGGTGACGCTTTTCTGCGCTCCCTGTCCGATGGCGACCATCAGCACGACCGAGGCGACACCGATGATGATGCCGAGCATGGTGAGCCCCGCGCGCATCTTGTTGCTGCCGATTGCCCCCAAGGCGTTTCGGATGTTCTCCAAAATATTCATTAATTTTCTTCGGAACGAATAAGGCCATCCTGAATGTGGATGGTGCGGTGGGCGAAGGTGGCAACGCGCGGCTCGTGGGTCACCATGACGATGGTTTTTCCCAGCTTGTTGAGATTAGTGAGGATATCCATGACTTCGTGGCCGGTTTGCGTATCGAGAGCGCCCGTGGGCTCATCCGCAAGGATGATGGCCGGGTTCGTTGCGATAGCCCGTGCGATGGCTACGCGCTGCTGCTGGCCGCCGGAGAGCTCGTTGGGGTTGTGGGAAATGCGTTCCGAGAGGCCGACCAAATGCAGTGATTCCTGCGCTTTCGTTTCCGCCTTGTGCCGACTCCATCCCTGGTAGAGCAGCGGTTGCATCACCTGGCGCAGGGCATCCATGCGCGGCAGCAGGTTGAAGGACTGAAAAACGAAGCCGATGCGCCTGCTCCGGATTTCCGCCTGAGCGTTCTCATTCAGATTGCCCACTTCTTTTCCTTCGAGCAGGTACGATCCTCCCGAAGGAGTATCAAGCAGCCCGACGATATTCATCAGCGTGGATTTTCCCGACCCCGAAGGTCCCATGATGGCGACGAATTCTCCCGACTCAATTTTCAGAGATATTCCCTTCAGAACGATCAGTCGTTCCTTGCCGAGCGGATAGGCCTTGATGATGTTGGTGAGGCGAATCATGAGCTTGAATTTATCGGGGAGGACCTCCTCCTCCATCCAGTGTGCGCATGATCTGCATGGAGTTGCCCCTTGCGGAAGAAGAGGCGTTGCCAGTCGAAACATTGATCGCATAGACGCTGTCCCCTTCTTCAGCGCCAGACAGAATTTCCGTGTACTTGCCGTCGGTGACGCCGGTTTCCACGGCCCTGGATTCTCCGCTGGCAGTCTGTACGGCAGCTTTTCCATTCGTCCACTTGATGGCCAGGCTGGGAACGGCGAGGACGTTGTCTTTTCTGGCCGTTTCGATTTCCACCGCAGTGGTCATGCCCGAAAGGATGGTGATATCGGTGGGCGTGGGGATGCGCAGATCAACGTTGTACGAAACGACGCCGGAACTTTCCACCGGGGTGGGATCGATTTCGAAAATCGAGCCCGTGAAGACGCGGTTCTCGATGGCATCCAGCGTGATGGTCGCCGGGAGCCCCGCTTTCACGCGGACGATTTCCACCTGATCCAGGAGAATGGTCACCACGGTGTAGTCGCGGTTCTCCAGGACGATGTACTGATCCTCTGCGGCATCTGCCAGCAGATTGTCGCCCACCTGGTAATCCACGCGCCGGACTTTTCCGTCGAAGGGGGCTTTGATCTGGTAATCCTCCAGTGATTTTTGGAGTTTGGTGATCGAAGCGGCTTTCTGACTGATTTCGTTTTCTTTGAGTTTGATCTGGATATCCAAACTCTTCAGAGTGCTTTGCATGTCCAGCTGTTTGACGATTTCCGATTCCTTGTTTGTCGCAAGGGTGTCCTCTTTGGTTTGGAGTGTCGTAGAAGGCATGCTTTCTTCGTTGGTCAGGGCAACGAGGTTGGCTTGTGCCGTCTGTGCGTCTTCCACGAGCCCGGCCGCGGTGGAACGATTGGTATTTACTGTAGTGCGTAGAGTGTTCAATTCATCCACCGTGAATTCAATGGAATCCGTGCTCGCTCCCTGCATCATGTTGTACGTTTGTTCGCCCAGTCGCTGAAGCGTCTCTGCAAGATTTCTTGCGTCTCTCAGGGCATGCTCAACCACGTACGCGTCCTTTTCGGTGTTCAGTTGGGTGCCATAGTGCTGGCGCATGGTGGCGGCCTGATTCACTCCTTCGCGGAAACTTAGTTCCACTTGATCTTTGAGTGTCCAATCGCGGTAGAGGAGACGTTCGATTTCCAACGTGGTGATGTCTGAAGGAGGTCGTGCGGAGGCATCGTTGGTCAGAACGCCATAGAAAGAATCCAGCAATTTTTCCGAGCCGATCAAAATATCCTGTGCCGTGGAGCCATAGCTCTGCAGTTCGGTTGCCCGTGTTTTTTCGAGGTCTGTTTGTGCCTGCTCTACGGCCCGCTGAGCCGAATTTACAACATTCTGCGCCGTCAGGGCGTCTCCCTCACGGTCGGCAATGAGCTGTTCCAGTTGCAGGCGGCTTGCAGAGATGGCCAGGTACGCCTGGGTGACATCTGCCTGCGCGCTCGTGTGATCGAGTTCCGCGACCACCTGTCCCTTCTTGACGGTGTCTCCTTCTTTCACGCTCACTCGTGCCACCGTTCCTTTCGTGTTGAATTTCAGCTGCTGCTCGTTGGCGAATGTGACCGTGCCCGTGGCTTTGACGGACGTGACGATGTTCCTCCGTTCCACGATTGCCAGGTCAGTGGTCACGGTTGATGTTTCGCTGCTGCCATTGGCGAAGACGAAGTAGCTGCTGCCGAGCACAATCACGACGGCCATGCCCATGACGTAGCTTCTCACCCTGATGCTGTGCACGAATCCCTGCACGCGCTGCCCCACGCGCCGTGAACGCGAGGAAGGGGTGAGCGGGGCATCGGCAGGCGGAGTATTCATGGTCGTACCGGAAGAGGCAGTGAAGAACCGGTTGTCGATAACGTCGAGCCGCTTCCCGGGCGTTTCTGTCTCGTCAGGGGGAACGGAATACCGCGCTCTTCGGCAAGGTCGCGCAGATTCTTACCGCTCTTCAATTCCGTGCGAAGTTCGTCCTCCGTCATGCCGAGCTGCTCCGCGATCCCCTTCATGTTCTGTCCCATTCCGATGCGCCGGCCCTGTTGCTGGTCTGTCCGGTTGCGCGGGCCGACGGGGCCTTCAGGTGACAAGAGTCGCATCACTCCCCCGAAGAGAAAGAGGATGATTGCGCCGGAGATGAGGCCGTAAACGAAGGAAGAAGGATGAAAGGTCTTCATGGAAGAATGTTGTCAATAATCTAAAATATTGTATCACAAACGATTATACTGTGTGATGGTTAAGAGGAGATTAAGGCCTGGTAGAGCGAATGCATACGTATGTTGGTGACTTCTTAATCCCTCCTTAATCTCTCTGTTCTACCCTTTTTCCGTACTTCTTACACATTTCGCATTTTCATGCATATTCTCCTCATCGAAGACCAGCAGAAGCTGGCAGGCAACATCCGGCAATTCCTTGAGTTGGAGCACTACGCCGTGACCGTCGCACATGACGGAAAAGAGGGGTTCGAAAAGGCCATGACGCAGGAAGTTGATCTGTTGATTCTCGATGTCAATTTGCCCGGCATGGATGGGTATCTGATCTGCTCTATGTTGCGGCAGCGCAAGAAAAGCATGCCGATCCTCATGCTCACGGCGCGCACCAAGCAGCAGGAAATCGTGCACGGGCTCGATTTGGGGGCGGATGACTATCTAGGGAAGCCTTTCGATCTGGACGAGCTGCTCGCGCGGGTACGTGCGCTGCTCCGGCGCAAGACGGTAGAAAAGCAGCCGCGCCTGACGGCAGGTTCCGTCATGCTTGATACCAACACGCATGAAGTCATGAAAGATGACAAAAAAGTGGATCTCTCGCCCAAAGAATATGCCCTCTTCGAGTTCCTGCTCAGGAACAAAGGCACAGTGCAAGATCGTCCGCGCATCATCGAACACGTGTGGGGCGGACGGGACGATCTGATGTTTTCGCAGACGGTGGATGTTCACGTGGCGTACCTGCGGCGTAAACTGGGCAAGAGCGCGATCGAGACTGTCCCGGGCAAGGGATATCTCGTCCCTGTCAACTGACCATGAGCGAGCATGCGAAGAATTTTCGGCGCATCTCTGCGCGCATCGCGCTGCAATTCATGGGATTCGTCTTTCTGCTCTTCCTCATCAACGGATCTATTTTTCTTGCGGTTGATTTTGGCAATGCCCGGCGTATGGCCCATGGCCGCCTTCTGCGCGATGCGCAAATGGTTCTGAATCAGGCAGAGCAAGTCTTTCAAGGTGGCACACTCGCCCTTCCGCCGCCTGTTGAGGAGCGCATGAGAATTTTGGATGCCGACGGTCAGGTGCTGCACGCGGGGTGGCTCTTCTCTGACATCCCTTCATTCATGACGGAGGGATACACCACCATCGAGGTGCGCGAAGAACCCTATACGGTTCTGACGATTCCTCTCTCGGAGAATGACCATGTATACGGTTTTGCGCAAGTGGCCGGCATGGAGCGTCTGCCGATGCGGGATCTCCCGCTGCGGTGGGGACTGTACCTCTTCGTCAGCATCCTGGTGTCGGCCCTCACGTTTGTGGTCGGTCTCTTCTTCGCTCGTCGCAGCCTCAAGCCCGCAGAGCAGATGATGGAGCGGCTCGAGCAGTTTACGCAGGATGCCAGCCACGAGCTCAAGACGCCCCTCGCCGCCCTCTCTTCCTCGCTGGATCTCGCCATGAAAAACGGGAAGTATCGCGAAGGCATCGAATCGGCCAAAGTGGACTTGAAGCAGGTGACGGTGCTCGTGGAACGGTTGCTGGAGCTCGCACGGTTGGACAAGTTCGTGAGCGCGGACGAATCCATTGATCTCACGAGGCTGGTCGAAACTTCCGTGGAGCGATTCCGGTCATTGGTTCGAGAGAAGCATGTCGTGATCGAGCAGACCGTTGCGCAGAATGTGACGGTGAACGGCGATGCCATCCTGATCCAGCAGATTCTGAGCAATCTGCTCAGCAATGCCATCAAGTTCAGCAAGCCTGCCGGCGGGAAGATCCATGTTCGTCTCACGCCCAAGGAGTTCTCTGTCGAAGACAACGGCATGGGTATTCCCGCAGAATCGCTGCCGCTCATTTTTGACCGCTTCTACCAGGCGGAGCCTTCGCGCGCGATGGGGGGATTCGGGCTGGGACTGGCCCTCGTGAAGCGCATCGTGGAGTTGCACGGCTGGACGGTTTCGGCACGCAGCACGCTGGGGAGTGGCACCACGTTCACGGTGTATTTCGGAACGCAGACTCGGAAGGCGCGTTCTTAATTTTCTCTTAAACATTGCACTGTACGCTGTAGCCAGATTTTTTGTTTCCTCATTCCTCAATGATATGTTTACGCTTGGAACAATCGCAGGCATTTCCTCATTCATTCTTGTGCCGCTGCTGGCGATGAGTGATTTTTCGAGCGCGGGCGACCGTCCAGAATTATTGAAAACCACAAACGATGATTAATGTATTTGTGTGCGGAGAGAAAGAGAGAAAAAGAAGCTGTCGGGAGAGGCGGCTTCTTTTTTGTGGCCGAAAAAAGATCCTTTCAGAAGAACACGGCGATCACAGGGGCATGCGGAGAGCGCGGAATGGCTGTTTCTGATCCGCCATTTATGTTGTCAGGGCATGTTCTCTGCTGTACCGTTTCTCCGCTTTAACAAGGGGTTGTAGCTCAGCTGGTTTAGAGCGTCCGCCTGTCACGCGGAAGGTCGCGGGTTCGAGTCCCGTCAGCCCCGCCATTCGAGACTAAACTTCTATTTTGCACTACTTCGTACTCCTCTTTTAGTTTATACGAAGCCAAGCTCTTGTCTTTCACATTAAGTAAGAGGAATGCCACCTGCACCATGCCCCTCTTTTTCTGGAGTGATGCGGAGCAAAGGCCATCTAGAGCCGAACGTGAGAGTTCGAGAAAGGTATAGGCATCTTGCAGTCGCTTTATATCCATCTTCATCAGGCGTGTTTCCTCTCTGCTAAGAGCTTCCAACGCTGCACCGACCCGTACCTTCTCCGCATCCAGGTCTTCTTTGCTGAATACTCCATCCAGGACGTATTGACGTGCCTTATCCAGTCCTTTCCTGAGCTTCTCTTTCTTTGCCTCAATGTTTTGCAGCTTGGTTTCCCTATCTTCAGTCAAAAAGTTTTCCATCCGCTTCATAGCCTTTCTCGTTTGCGCCAATTCCCCTTCGCTCAGCACAACCGTCTGGAGAACGTTATCTAAATCATCGTCTAGTACAGTCTCGCGGGTAGTTGATTCCTTACAGGCTGTATTCGTGCAGCCGTAATAGATGAGACCCTTGGCAACGTAGGGTGAGAGATAGCATCCACAGGAGCACCGGAGCAACCGCCTGTAGGAAAAGGGCTTTGCTGTTAAGCGTCTGTGTTGCCGCTGATTCAGGCGGAGCACAACAGAATCGAAGAGTTCCCTACCGATGAGGGGCGTGTGCTGTCCGCGATAGTCCACACCGTTCATCCGAACAATGCCGCAGTAAAATGGATTCGTGAGAATCCGGTGCATACTGGACGGGGGCAATCCCTTTCCGTTCCTCTGCCCACGCTTTGTCCTGAGACCGCGTGTTCTCATCTCTGCCGTGAGAGTATCCACGGAGTACTTGCCGGAGGCATACAATTCAAATGCCTGCCGCACCAAGGGCGCAGAGACGGAGTCTGGCTCTTTCAGACCGTTACCAATGTCCCTGTAGCCCACAGGTGCTTCGTGGGGCAGGCGTCCCTGCTCCAATGACTCTCGGAAGCCCTTTTTAACCTCCTTACCCAGCTTTTCCACGTACCACTTGGCAAAGACGACGTTGATACCAAGCATCATGTTCCCTTCGGGCGTGTTGGGGTAAGAACCATCCACAAAGTGAAATTCGATGTCTTTATTTCTGAGCGTATCTATCAGCGCGAAGTCTCCGATGGAGCGGAGAAGTCGGTCAACGTTATGCACAATCACCCCCGCGTATTTCTTCGCTTCCAGGTCTTTCAGCATTTGCAGGAACTCAGGCCGCCTTCCCGCGACTTTTGCACTGTGTGATTCGCGGATGATGGAGGCAACAGCAAGCTCCTTTTTCTCTGCGTAATTCCGGCAAATCTTCTCCTGCGCGGCCAACGAATATTGCTGATGATTGTCATCCGATGTGGAGCGCCGTGTATATATAATATAAGACTTCATGTGCTAATTATAGTATTCATACTTCTTAAGTAAAGCCTACACCTAAAACAAATCTCTTACAGGGGTTTTCAGCGCCTTCGAGAGCTTTTCAATATTCCCAAGTGTGATATTTTTCTCTCCGCGTTCAATCATGCCAATATAGGTACGATGGAGCTTCGCAAGCTTCCCAAGCTCCTCCTGCGTTAATCCACGCCCCTCCCGAAGTCTGCGAATTGTTCTGCCAAAGCGAGAGATGATTTTTGAATCCATAGCAGAAGTATAGGCTACAACGGTACCCGCTTCTACATACTAGGATTATCTTGTCGCAAACACAGGGTCAGACTTGGTTAGAGAAGTCTCTAAGGCATTCTGACCCCGTATATACAACCTATGGCAATTTGCCCCTTACTTAACTCTCAATTGTTTCCTCTTCCTCGGAAACTGAGAGCGAGATAGTGGGATGAACGAGAGTGCGCCGCATGTCATTGGGGTCGGGTTGCTGCTCAATGAGTCCAGCCGCATCCAACATAGGAAGGATTTCCTGGCGTAACTTCCAGAGGGCAATAGGGCGATGGTAAACGCTCTGATGTGCCCTTACGATTTCCTGATGCGTGAGACCTGTCTGCATCTCAAGAGATGCGACGCTGTGGGTCTCCCTCTCTTTTTTCTCATATGCGGGTGAGATAACATCTTTGAAGAAATCGAACACATAGGGTGGCAAGTTGTATTCCTGTGCTTCGGCTAGGCTTTTCCAAATGGCAATAGCATCATCAATATCTTGCTGCTCAGCAATGAGAGTCTTTCCTTCATACTTTCGGAAGGGGAAATTGAGCAAGGCAAACATCTTCACAAGAGAAATGAGGCGTTTAACATCACGTTGATGGCGCGGTTTTAGATTCGTATGTGAGTTGATGAATACCGCTATGATTTCTGAAAAATCGGGAATAAGAACATCATCAATTTTTGCCTGACGGATGGCGCGGATTCTCTGACGAAGCAGATTGCGCTGGGGGTTTGATGCCACTTTTTCTGTGAATGTCTGTTTGTCACAGTTTTTCTCGGCGGTGATGGCAATAGCTTCTTGAAGCTTTATGTCATCGGTCTCAGGGGAGAGCAGGAAGAAGCGCGTACTTTCCTGTTCATCGAGTTTCAGGCTTGCCGTACAGAACATCACGGAAGGAAAACCTCGCAACGCGATGGTCTTTGTGCGGTTCCCGCCAGACTTCGATTTATCAGTAATTTTGCACATCAATTCTCGCTTGTCGTGGGAGAGGAGCGGGCGCATCCGCTCCAGGAGCGTTGTGTGCGGTTGGTCAATGAAGATGACGAGCTTACGAGATAGGTCAATAACATGCAGCTCGCGTTCTTTGTCATATACACCTTGCTCGTGGAAGAACGCTTGGGTGCTGGTATATCCCAATTCCATTACATCTTCTGGAGGGAAGAGCTGGGCGATTTCGAGGGGGATATAGCTTTTGCCCGATGAGGAAGGAGCATTAAAGCTCACATTGAACTGTGCATCATCTGTATATGCGGAGAGTCCACATAGGAAGGTAATAAGCTTGTTCTGGTTGTCGCGTTTGATGGTGATACCGAGAATATCCAGAAGTCCATTCGCCGTCATGGGCGAGAACTGCTCTATATCAATAGGCTCCTCCATAACGGGACTTTCCAGTGAAGCAGTAGCACCCTCCCCCAGTTTGCTCTCATTATCTTTCTCATGCTCTTCGGGCTTTTTCTCAGAGAGCGCCGCAATTTCTGCATACTGTTCCTTAAACCACGCGAAGGTTTTTGCATTGTCCAGATTCAAGGCCTCCTTTACGAGGGTAAAAGGCGAGAACCCGACCTTGGTTGATGGTAGGTGGTCTGTCCCTCCATGAACGATATAGTTCTTCCCTTCTGGCGCGAAGCACGCCTTGTACTTCTTCTGTCCTGCTTCCCAAAAGTGGTGTCCGTCTGTTTCCCAGCCTCTTATACGACAGAGCACATTGGCAACAGGAAGATTCTGAATAGCAGCGAAAGTATCTTTGCCTTCAATCTTAACGGATACCTGTTCAGCTTTGGCACGCGCCTCCTCCTCAGCTTTAATCAGTAATTCTTTGCCACGTAGAAAGATAGAATTGATGTCCACCTTGGCGTCTTGAAACTCCAAAATCTCAACAAGGGTATGACGCCCATTCTTGTTATTGTAGCTACCTGGCAGACGGCAGATGCGTCCAAGGTTGATACAATTATAATCAGGCGGGATACCCGCTAGAGCTTCTGCATCTTTGAGCAGTGACTTCATGCCCATGCGCCATGCATCAGGAGAGGGTGAATATACTGGCGGACTGACGAATTGAAAGTGGATACCGTTTCCTGAGAAGATGAGATAGCGCCACCGCGACAGCAACGGATGTTCCTTCAATGACGCTACAATACCCACTCCCATTTCAATAATCTCTCCATCCGAGAGATTTTCTCCGTAAGCATTCAACCAGAAGTTACGTATATCGAAATCGAGGAAAAAGTGCCCCTTTGTTTTGATGTCTTTGTCACCCGCACGTTTCATGTTCATGTCTGGAGCGACACCTGCAAGGAAGAACAAGTCTTTGCTCTGATTTTGAGCAAGAAAAGACTGATAGTTCTCCTGCGTGAGTTGAGTATCTACGCTATTGGCCGCACCCGCTTGGATGACGCAACCAGGCAATGAGAGGTCAGAGATAAATCTCTGATAGGCACTCGACATATCGGTCATGTTAATTGTTTGTTTCGATAGCAGGAGGTTGGTTGGTTGCGTGGAATTGTGTGTACCTCCTGAATTTTGGGTAGGCATCGTTATGTTAGAAGTATGGAAAATAAAAATTGTTTGGGTGTGTATGTGTGTGTGAAAACACACCCTTAGGGTGGTTTCTTGGGTCGAAGATTGACGGTGGATTCTCCTCCAATTATCCCTTTTTTATTACTGAAAATCATTTTTTGAATTCCCCGCAAATAGGGGGCTTAAACGCTAATCCATTCGTTCATTTTGCCGTCTGTCTCCGGTCGCAACTTGCGAATGTTGGTATATCCATTATATCAGAAAATGTGTTGTAGTTACATTGTGTAATATTTAAAATATTATATAATAATATATACTAGAAATCCAACAATTCTGACAAAGACATTTCGAAAGCGCTCGCTAGTTTTTCCAGAGTGACGATTGTGACGTTCTTTCTCTTCTTCGGCTTTATCGCTTCCAGCATTTGTACATAGGGAAGACTGATACCCGCCTTTTGCGCTAGTTCCCGCTGCTTAAGCTCATGTTCCGCTCTCAATTTCCGGAGACGCTTGCCGAACTTGACCCGTATGTCCTCATGCGCCATTTGCCAAATTATCGCTTTCCATCAGCTATTCTCTTACTAACCAAGGTATGCAATACTTTAGTATGTTCTTCCCCTTTTCCTATGTCGCATCGCCGCTTGCGCCTCAATGCTATGTGCCTGTTTCTGGCTGTCGGCTCTTTTGCTCTGCTGACATCAGATGCCTATGCGAAACCAATTTTAAGGGGTCTCTATGAGAAACATGACTTCGATTCGAGCATCAAACAAGTTCTGGGTTATGAGATTGGTTCAATCCTCTACTTCAGTGAATTAGGTACTATAACCACGGACGAGAAGGCAATTCGCAATACATTCGAGTCCATCGGTTGCTATCCCTTTTACTTTCTCAAAGATGGCGAAAGGAAAGAGGCTGGGTACGACTGCCAAACCTTCTTCTGCGTGGGTTACTTCTCAGGCTCTAAACAATGCAGAGATAACGACAATAAACCTTATGGGGGTGTTGTTGAGATAAGTGACCGCCTAGACTCAGCAGCAAAAGGAACAGTTGATATTTCCTTTCCACTATTCAGCTCTCTTGGTTCAGACCTTCCCACGCCATGGAAAGATAGAATGACGCTTCTTCCGTCTTCCTGTTCACCGTATTTTATCGCGGAATGGGATGTTATTGCGGGTGATGGCTATGCCTGTACTGAGGTTGGTCATTACGTTCCCACATCGGAATCTTATTCACCCAAATACGATTGCAGGAAAATGTGGACAGGTGCAAAAAGTGTCCTAGATAGTACTCAGTATTCGTATCAAAACTCTGATGGGTATTTCTGCGATACGAGAGTGACTGACCACGATTTCAAAATTCGTGAGAACATTTTGGCAAGTAGGACATCGGGGGAGCAGACGCCACAGGATTTTTTGAATGAGGCGGAGAAAATATATTCGGATGCAGCAGCGAGAAGCAGCTCGGCGGCGAAACAAACGGAATCGAGTAATCCCCCAGATGCATCTCCATTCCAAGACGTGGAATTTGGCGATTACGGTTTCGAGGAAATCATTGCACTGCAAAAGAGAGGAGTCATACAGGGATATGATGATGCTACTTACAAACCACAGAGAACAATAAACCGCGCTGAGTTGAACAAGCTTCTGATTGCAGGTCTACACTCAGACGAGGCCAGAAATGAAACAGATTGTTTTCCTGATGTGAAGAAGGAATGGTTCAGCACATACGTTTGTGCGGCTAAGCGTCTAGGTTGGGTAAGCGGATACGACAATGGGACGTTCATGCCGTCGAACACCGTCAACCGCGCTGAGGCAATTAAAATTGTTGTCTCATCACTCACGCAGAACTTCGATAGTTCTGTCTCTCTCCCGAATGATGTTGGCGAGAGCAGTTGGTATGCGAAGTACGTTCGCAAGGCCGTTGAGCTTGGCATCATCATAGAACCCCAATTCAGACCAAATGAAAGCCTCACAAGGGCAGAAATAGCTGTTTGGGTGTTTAGGGCAACACAATGACACACAACATCGGATTCCAAAGTCACCTCTGATAACATTATTGTGGTGCAATTCTCTCCAGACCAAATGGCAGCGTTTCAGGCTCTGTGGCGTGAGGAGCTGGGGGAGGAACTGACGCCGCAGAAGATGGAGGAGTATGGAGAGAAGCTTCTTGCTCTTGTGGGGGCTGTGATTCGCTGGAAGCGGACACGGCAACGTCCTGAGTAACTTCCTGAGCCTTTTTCCGCTGCTCAAGTCGTTCCAGTTCTGCCTGTAGTTCTTCGGCACTCATTTCACGAAGGTCTTTGAAGGCATTCCTAAGATTTACGTTCACTTTCGGGGCGTCATCGAACATCTGTGTGAACTTCGCCAGTATCTCCAGTGCCTTGAGCTTATGGCTTTGACCTAGGGGCTCGTCGCTGGGGGCGAAGGCCAACATCTTGATTTCACTCACAACACGCTCCTGAAGGTCTTCTTCGGGCTTAAAAGCGGCAGCAAGAGCGGCTGTCACCTCAACTTTTCTCAAGTTCTCTGAAGCAATTTGCTCAAGGGTATGGTCATTGCCGTTATACCCTGCTTCTTTTGCTGCTAGACGCCCATTTCCGGTGCGGATGTAAGAATTTATGAAACGTTTTTGCTTGAGTGTCAGAGTCATACATATAAAATATAACACACTTTTGATTATTTGTCACTTTCGAATCATACTTTCGGAACAAGCGGTGTTGTTTGCGCACTTTCTTTTGCCAGGACAGAGGCAACTGCTTTATCGAGAGCTTCTTTGACCACACCATCGGCATCTCCCGAACCGAATTTTACTTCGATGAAATGGAAAGCCTTCTCAAAGTTTTTCTGTGCAGTCTTACTGATATTTTCTTTGGTAATTGCCCCTTCATTAACTTTCTCCAAGAACTTCCGTGAGAACAATTCCTTTCCTCCATATTCCTGAACCTTTTGAGATTTTTTTGTGCCTTCTGGGAATTTTGCTTCCGATTCGACGAGTTGCAAGTCTCCACCTGTGAAGGCATCTTCGATGCCCTCAAGTCCTTCCATGAAGAATATCTTCTCCTTGGCCTCCTCCTCTTTGTCATCGAAGAATGACTTTTTAATTTGGCCGTAGGCCTTCTTCGCAGCAGCGTCTTCATCGAAAGCAATCAGCCATTCAAGCCCCCATCCCGTGCAGAGTTCCATTAGCAGATGAACGTTTGGGGCACCCATTGAGGGGACGAAGCAGTAATCTCCGTTGTATCCAAGGAGCTTCTTCATCGCGGTGAAGTAGTTGAAGTCAGATATGCCCTCCAGAATGACATTCTTCTTTTTTACTGGCGTAAAGCCATGCGCAATTTCAAGACCGAGAGCATCAATGATAGGTTTAAGTGCATCCTTCTGGTCGGGAACTTTCATTGTAGTAATTTTCTCTACCGTCGTTCCCGCAGATTCATCGTTCACAATTAGTCTCACTCGATTGAGCTTTGCCGTATCAATGAGATACGGCGAATGAGTGGAATAGATAATCTGGTCTTTCAGTCCGAGTTCTTCGAAAAGACCTTTAATGTCGTTCTGCGCTTTTGAATGAAGATACAGTCCAGGTTCATCAAAGAGGATGATGAGCTTGTCAGAATCCAGGCTTTTGGCCTTCAGCTCTAGGTAGAAAGAAAGGAACCACCGGAGGCCTGTGCTCCGCTGTGCAGGAGTCAAGTACTCTCCTTCCTTCGTAAGGACAAAGAAATTGAGGTATGGAGCTGGAGTTTGTCCTTTTCCCTGCTTGTGCTGGATTTCGATACGATATTCATTGTCTTCGAAAATTCGCTGCTTCCAACGTTCGTTAAAATTTGCTGTTATCATCTTATTCAATTTTTGCTGTCTAGCAGCACTTGTCGCATCGGAGAGCGAATCAAGAGAGGTGAGGTCAACTTTCAAGAGGGTCTCAATGTTCTTTACCGCGTTATACCCTCTTGCATCCGTCTTCTTATTCTTCAAATCAGAGATAAGAATTTTATCAGGCAAAAGGTCACAGAAGTCATCGAAGAAAATTACTTTGGGAGTGTACCTAAATAGCGCTTCTGCAATCTCGGAGGCAGGAACCTTTTCCGTAGGTGCAGTGGAAGATTCTGCTTCTGGAGCTGTACCTTCATCCGCTGTCTCTACAGATACAGATGGAGTTATTGCCTCAATCCTCTTTGTAAATTCACTATCAAATCCAAGTTCAGATTCATCTTCCGCAGTGAATGTTCTGATGAAAGTAACTGTCCCTGCCTTTGAAAAGATTTCGTGGTAAACGTCAGGGAATTCATCTAGTTCCTCCTGTATGTTCTCCACTAAATTTTCATCCTTCTCTATTGCATAGACACATTCGACTATCGGATACACAGGCTCTGAATCAGTGACGCACACCGCATCCTCTCTCATCTCGCCTCTCTCGAAATCATACAGCGCCTGGAGTACGGAACTTTTACCGGACTCATTCTGTCCTGCTAAAACCAACACGTTGTCTGTATCTGGCAGACGGCAATAGCCGCTGTCCTGAATAGATTTGTAATTCCGAATTCTGAAGGACTGAAGCCTCATAGGAGGACAAGTTTATTCCAAGGGCATGAAAAGACAACACCACTCGCTCCAGCGAGAGGAGTAGCTTCATTTGGTACCATCATGGGGCGGCATCGAGACATAACAGGCAAGTGTGGTGAATGCGGAATGGAAGCGCACTTGTCGGTTACGCGAAGGTCGCGGCTACAAAGTCACACTTTGTGGCCTTGACGCGTTGCGAGGCCGCAATGCGTCATGGGGCATGAAGTATTGTGCTGAGACTACGCCATCAGCGTAAGGCTCCGGAGAGCCTGGAGCGTAGAAGATAAATCGAAGTCCAGCAGCTTCAGGAGAGTCCCGTCAGCCCCGCCATACAAGGTTCGAGAACCGACCACTTCCTTAAACGTGATTGATAACAAGAGAGTTTTGCGCTGTAATACCCCTCCTTTGTCGGAAAAACCCGTTGTTCATTGGGAGAAGATCGATAGCTTGGCAGCTCTCGCTGCTCGCCATGCTCCGGCAGAACCATCCGAATCGAAAGAAGTCGCATCGGAGAAACGGGGGCTGGACCTCTTCTACGACCGCGCTGATACGGCGGAAGTGGCTCTTCTATCCGAGAAAGACAGTGGATTTTCCTATCAACGTGGAGGGTTGGAAGACGTGCACATAAGAGGTTTCCGCAACGAGCCGGATCATATCTGGGAGTTACTGCATCACCCCTGTACGAATCTCACTGATCTCAAAGCACGCAGAGCAGTTTTCGAGGCGATCCTCTCGGATGAGAAGGTGCTCCATGAGCTGCACCAGAAGCTCTCTCGTGCCTACACGCTCTCGGGAGCCTGCCAAAACCTTCTCGAAGCGAGTTATGATGAGAAAGAAAGGGCGGAACAGGAACGCCGTGCCCCGAAGAGACGCATCGAAGAACTTGTGCAGGGCGGAATCACAACGGAGTTTCTCCATGCGAATTTCACTGAGGAACCGTACGGATTCAATATGACGGAAGAACAACCCTTGGCGCAAATACTTTTCTGCCTCTGGAGCATAGGGAAGGGCACCGCCTACATCCGTGACTTCGTCACATGTCTTGAGAGGCAAGAAAACCCGACACTTCGAGAAATGGGAAAGGAGCTGCGCGAGAAGACGAAGGAACTTCCGCCGATCACATCGGAGGGATTTCTCCAGGAGGCCATAGCTGAGCCTTCCCTGAAAACGCTGAGAGCAAAACAAGAGAAAATAGAGAGAGTGACGGATACCATCGCCCGAATCGGAGCGATTCTGAGCGCCGCAGTGCATGCGGAGAGCGATGAATTTGGGCGTATCACGTACGACCCTTCGCGTCCGAGGGATTACAGAGAAGGGTGGAATTTCCTGAAACAGAAATCGAATTACGATTGTTCGAAGCACGGACAAACCAAACAGGTGAAGAATGACGCACCGGCAGACAATCCCGTGATTGTTCTCTGCGGCGGCAACATGTCAGGAAAGTCCTTTACGCTCAATGCCGATCTCTACGAACAGCTCTGGGCGCAGACCTTCGGGCGTATCCCTGCTGCATCGGGAAATTTCCCTGTCCTCCATGGCAGTTTCGTCCTCCTTGATCGTGCATCCACGGATGCGACGCATGATTTGAGCGCGTTCGGAAAGGAGGTGCAGCAGCTCCAGAAAGGTATCGATGCCTGCCACAATCATCCTGCAGTTTGGAGCGACGAATTCGGCTCCACCACATCGCCCGAGGATCAATTCGCGCTTTCCGTAGGGCTCGTATTGTATCTGCGCAGCCGCAATGCCCGTATCACGATGGCGAACCACAATGAGCAGTTCCTTCGCTGGTGTCAGCAAATGGCAGAGTGCGGCATGTATCATTTCGCCACTGGCACAAAGGAGAATGGGGACATCGATTTTCTCCACAAGATGAAGCCAGGCATCGACGAGTCTCATGCCATAGAAGTCGCACAGCGCATGGGAATGCCGAAGGAAGTGACACAAACGGCAGCGTCCTACATCGATGGCGACCCTAGTTCGAAAGAAACTCCTGCTTTCCGTGCTGTGCCAATTGCAACCTATACACCCGAAGAGAGAGAAACATTGAAGCGCAAACCTTGTTCGCCCCGCATGTTCTTTCCCCATGCCGACGAACTCATCATTGAAGACGGTCGCTGGGGAAAGAGAATCGATTGGCGCTACTCGGAAAGGGATAGCGCCGGGGGGCGAAAGACAAAGCACACCGCCGAAGCGCAGGCGTGGGAACGCGCAAAGAAGGAACCGTTTTTCCTGTGCCTGAGCGAAGACAAAGATCTTCGCTATCACCTCCCGCATACGCTCATGCCGGGCAAATCTGAGACGCTCGCACGGATGGCTCAGGAACTTCTCTGCACCGGTCCGACGAGTGACTCAAAGGAACTCCTTGAGCGTCAGCGTATGTTTGACCTTCTCATGCAGGGAGATACCGCAACTCAGCTCCTGGAAACCGAGAATGAAGTCTGGCGTTTCCTGCGCGCTGTCGTGAACAGCGGAGGAGAGGGATTCGACGAATTCAACACACTCCTTCTGGAAAATATTACCAAGGAATTCACCGACACCGAGCGGAACACCCGTGGAATTGCCACAGAGGATATCGATATCCTCATTTCCATCCTCCGTCTCAATGCGGACGTCCTCTCGCTCGATCTTGCATCTTTGCGGGTAGAGGAAGACATCACACTCTTGATCCAGATCAAGGACATCCAGAGCATATGCCAGAAGAAGGAAGCCAATCACGAGGATTTACTCAATTGGCAGGACTATGAGGAAAAGGCATTTCAGGCGGCGGCACCGGCCTATGCACTCGTTGGTTTGGGGCGGGAAGTCTACACGCACGACCAATGCCGACAGCCCGTGCGAGTGGTCATCGAACGAATCATGCAGAAGCTTACGCCGCACCTTGTGCCCGTCTCTTTCTACAACTGCGACCCAAAGGTGGTTCGCCCCCACTTCGAGACGATGTCTGCTTCCGTGAAGAGTCTTTCGGAGCGAAACGTATTCATGTTTCGTCCAGAATGCAGCTTCATTTTCACCGTGCAATCTTTGCTTCGCGAACAAGATGCCATTCCTGGATTCCTCCAGAAGCTGCGTTCGCTGGATTCCGTCCATCTCCATCGTCTGGCCGGACACTTCGAGTGTCTCTTGGAAGGTTTCCTCCATGGGAAGACGTCGGGGAGTGCCGTGTTGGAACACCTCAAAACCATGGCGCAGGAGAAGAATGGCGATCCTCATAAGTGGCCTTCCCTCGAAAGTGAATGGCGAGAGACCGTGCACCACGGAACGTTTGAAAATATTGAAGAAGAACTGATCAAAATTTCGAGCGTATTTGCCTTCGCGCAAACCATGAAGGAAGAAGGATACTGTCGCGTGGAATTCAACGACACAGGAGAACTCTTGATCCAAGACGGATGGAGCGTTACCAAGCCAAAGGCAGAACAGGTCCGTAACGACAGCGCATTTTCTCCGGAGCAGCGCGTGCAACTCGCGACTGGAGCGCATATGTCTGGCAAGACATTCGACATCAAGAAAGTCGATCTCGCCATTCTCGCCGCGCAGGCAACGGGCTACGCGCCCGCCGTGGCGATGCGTTCCCCGATTCACACGAGCGTCATCTATCTCGACCGGGTGAATTCTAACAATGATGAGAATCTCAGCGCATTCGGAAACGAAGTCATGCACTGGAGGGCACTTTTCGAGCGCTCGGAGGGCGGCCATGTATTCTTCGGAATCGATGAGGCTTTCTCGACTACCTCTCCCAAGTACCAAGGCGCTTTGAGCTACGGCATCTGTTCACATTTACGTCAGAAAGGACATCGCGTATACCTCGCCTCTCACCATCATCAGTTCATCGATGCTTTCGCCTGTAACCATCCGGGAAGTGCATCGACACATCACTTCCATACCCAATTGAAGCCGGATGGAACCCTTGTATTCGACTACAAGAAACAGGCGGGGCATCAATCGTCACAAGCACTCGCTGTCGCTCGTACGCTCGGGATGAACCCCGAAATCCTCGCTTTGGCGGAATTGGTCAGTACAGAACGGTCGGGTAAACGGTAGGATGGAATGCTCGAGAGTATTGTCACGATAGATAAATCTTTCCATCCCTCAGTAGGAGTTGGCTCTTCAGACATGCCAGCAGCTCCCGCTTCTCTTCATTCGATCCCACCCGCAGGATGTACTTCGCGTAGTCCCGTACATCGATCTTCGGGATTCGGATTTTCTTCTCTATCGTTTGCCCGAGCACTCCTTGTGTGAACTTGTTCATGTATTGCATCGGATGTATCTACAATGTATACTCACTCTATGAAAACGACTATTCGCACATGGGGTAATAGTCTCGCAGTTCGCATCCCGAAGGCCTATGCGGTGCATTTGGGAATCATCTCCGGCAAAGAAGTGGAATTGTCCATGGAACACGATGCCCTGCACATCACCTCCATCGGCCAGGATTTGGAATCGCTTCTGGAGAAGGTGACAACGAAGAATCTGCATGGAGAAACCGGCACAGGGAATTCTCAGGGGCGTGAACTATGGTGAAATCCACACCCGATCGCGGCGATATCGTGATGCTGCAGTTCCATCCTCAGCGTGGCAGAGAACAAGCAGGTCGTCGGCCGGCCCTCGTGCTGTCGCCCCGTTCCTACAATGCCAAAGTCGGGCTTGCCATTCTCTGCCCAATCACCAGTGCAGCGAAGGGATATCCATTTGAAGTTCCCCTTCCTTCGGGATTGAAAACCAGGGGAGTGATCCTCGCTGATCACGTGAAGAGTCTGGATTGGCAGGCACGGGGAGCGCGTGTCATCGGGCAAGTGCCATCATCGGTATTGGGCGCGGTCCTTGCGAAGCTAGAACTGCTCATCACGTAACTGTCGCCGCTCTCAACAGCAGTGACACCGTGCGCCCGGAGTACTCCAAGGTGCGTTCGAATCACGTTCAGGAGGTCCCGCCACGGCAATCGCGATTGCCGTGGCACGCCCGTTCACTTCTTGCATCCAAGGTGCAGGAAGTCCCCTTCCTTTGTGGTGGTCACGCGCGGATCTACGGCCATCGCGCGACCGGTGTTCTCCTCTACGATGCGGCGGAGTTCTACAGTGTTCCCGACGGGTTTGAGGCCATCCTGCCGCCTTTCCTCATCCAGCCAGAGCAGCAAACGCGCATCCACGATGTCCCCCGAGTGCACCCCATCCATGAATTCACAGTTTGTAGAGCCGAAAGTAGACGGATCCGTTGCGTCCAGAAAGAAGACACCCGCTGCGCGCATCTGCTCCCGCAAGTCATCGAAAATGCCGTAGCGAGTTCCTTCCTGCCTGAGCGCATCGGCAACGGACTCAGCAAATGGCGGGAACAGCACGATCACCTCGATGTCCGCTTTACGCAGTCGTCCGATGAGTCGCAGAAACGTCTGCACGTGCCGGGGATCCGCTTTAGGCGCATAGGTGTACCGGTCTTTTCCCGCTCTGATGTGCGGGATCTCCCCGAAGGGATTTTTCTGCCCGTCGGATGCGGTACCGACATCCGGATCAATGAACGAATACTGCGATCCGTCGGGGGCAAATCCGCTCCTGCGCTTGAGCGCCTGTATGCCGATGTTGCACGGGTCTTCGCGAGCAGCAGGATGGAGAATGGTGTGGATATAGTCCTGCGTGGTGATTTTCCCTTCCTTGAGCCAGAGAAAAGGTTTGAAGAGGAAGTAGCCTTCGAACTGGTGCAGGGGCTCCGCTCTGGGGCGATAGGGAGTTGGGGGAATGTAGGCGCCGTTGAACCACCAAAAATCCACGCCGAAGATCACGATCTTCGGTCGATGCGGACTTTTTAGAATCCCCTCCACGACATCCTGACCTTCATTGAGATTGGAGACGGTATTGCTGAGATTAAAGAAGGGCTCTGCAAAAAATCGTTCGCGGAACTGCAGCATCCGCGAGGAGCCGATCGTGACGATATCCGGTTTCCGCACGGCCAGCGCATCCATCTTGTAGCGGAACGTGTCTCCGTAGAGAGCGGTGCCGTAGAGGCAGAAGGTGTCGGGATTCTGCTGGAGAGCGATGATCGTAGGGATCGCCATAAGTTCCCCGGCGTTTCGCAGGAAGAGGTAGTTTAAGCACAGGAAGAGGAACAGCGGCGTAGAGAATAGCGCCAGCCAGAGCAGATAGCGCTGTTCAGAACTGGAAGTAGATGAAGACATGTTCCTGGGCAAGGAAGAGAGTGGTGACGGCGGTCAGAGCCATCACCGTCGAGCAGAGAGCGAAGAAGGCGGTGGGTTTCCAGCGCAGTCGCAGGGTGAAAGGATCCGTTTTCTCCTGAGGAGTATCGGCGGGCAGGATTTCCTTCACGAATGCCTGCGTGGTGGGGGCGAACCAGACGATCGCGGAGAGAATGGCCAGAAGTTGCAGGCATCTCTTCCAGGCGAATGCGCTCGGCAGCAGGCTCATCTCGGGTGAGAAGGCAACACCATGGAGTCCGGCCATGCTCTTAAGCAGCGTCAGAGCGGTAGCGATGTTCTCGGCGCGAAAGAACACCCAGCCGACGGTGATCATAAGGAAAGTGAGCGGCACTGCGCACAGACGGATGGGTACGGCTGCAACACGCAGCAGTGGGTATTCCGCTGTCTTAAGCCAAATACGATGCAGAACGAGGAAGCCTCCGTGCCAAGCGCCCCAGACGATGAATGTCCAGCCCGCACCGTGCCAGAGTCCGCCGATGAGCATGGTGAGGAACAGATTCAGCAGCGTGCGCGCCTGCCCGTGGCGGCTCCCTCCCAGGGGAATGTAGAGATAGGTCATCAGGAATCGGGAGAGTGTGATGTGCCAGCGTTTCCAGAATTCCCGAATCGACGGTGATCGGTACGGAGCGTTGAAGTTCATCGGGAGCGAAATACCCATCATGTGCGCGATACCGATGGCCATATCGGAGTAGCCGGAGAAGTCGAAGTAGAGCTGGAACGAGTAAGCGAGTGCTCCCATCCATGCATCGGCAAAGCTCGGGGAGGTGCTCGCAGCAGCATTGAAGACCAGGTTCGCGTAGGCACCCACGGTATCGGCGAGCAGAACTTTCTTACAGAGTCCGATGATCAGTACCGTCAGTCCCACAGCCACATTCCGGCTGATTGCCCTGCCGGGAGCAGTCTTGAATTGCGGCAGCAGGTCCGCGTGGTGCGTGATCGGTCCTGCGAGGAGATTGGGGAAGAAGGTGACGAAAAGTACGTAATTCAGCAAATTCCGTTCCCGCGTGACGCCGCGATACGTATCGACGAGGTAGGCGATCTGCGTGAAGGTGAAGAACGAAATGCCGAGCGGCAGCATGACCGAAACAGCGGGGAGATGGCCTGCTCCGAGTGATCGCAAAGTATCCGCGAAGAAATTCAGATACTTGAAGTACCCGAGCAGCAAAACATTACCGGTGATGGCGAAGGCGAGCAGCGCACGGTTTCGTTTTTGAATGAGCGCGAGGCCGCAGAGGTAATTGAAGAGCACCGATCCGAGCAGTACGAGCAGAGTGGCCGGCTTCCACCAGCCGTAGAAGACTAAGGATGCGACAATGAGCACCTGCGTGGCCAGCCGCAACTTGCCCGTGTACTGCAGCACGAGAATGACGAGCAGCACGGCCGGGAGGAAGCCGAATAGGAATTGAGGCGAATCAAATGCCATGTGAGCTTTTTTAGGCCAGTGGATCATCTCTCCTCCTCCCAACGAAGACAAGCTTCCTGCCGGTCATGAGTGTAAAAGTGCTCTTCCTTCTTGTCTTCTCTGTGCGCACGGGTAACTTCTGTATCCAATTTCCCCCCATTTGTCCCTATGGAACACTCACCGCATCAGGATGTGAACCGTCATATCGTCGGAAAGGGTGCCCTCAGAAATGCAGCCGTATCCTTGGGCATGGCTGGCAAAGGCGATTTGCTGATCAGTGAGAAAGGAGGAACGATAGTTTCGGGAGCGACTGAACGGCAAGCCTCGGGTGCACTTCAATTGCGCCTTGAAAAAGGAGAGCTCCGTAACACAGATGCCATTTCAACTGCCGCGCGAGAGGAACTCACGCACGCGTTGATCGCGGCGAAGACAGGCCGCTGAGGCAGAGAATTCTCGTCGAAAGCGATGGATTAAATGACTAATTCCCGAGAGAAGGTTTTCGTGTATACCAATCGGTCGCCTGCTCGTAGGCGTGTCCCGCGCGCAGAATCACCTCTTCCCCCCACTGGGGTCCAAGAAGCTGCATGCCAATAGGGAGGAGGCCATCCTCCTTCGCTCCTTTCGGAGCTTCGGAGGATGGTTTCGCTTTCGCGAAACCACACGGAATCGAGAGCCCCGGGATGCCAGCCAAATTCACGGGTGCGGTGAAAATATCTTCCAGATACATCTGCACGGGATCACCCGTATGGGCGCCAATTTTGAATGCCGGGGTCGGTGCTACGGGAGAGAGCAGACAATCCACCTGCTCAAATGCCTTCTCGAAGTCGTGCTTGATCAGCGTGCGCACGCGTTGCGCCTGGCGGTAGTACGCATCGTAGTACCCGGCCGAGAGGGCGTAGGTGCCGATCATGATGCGGCGCTTCACTTCGTCGCCGAAGCCGCTTGAACGTACGCGTTCGTAGTACTCGATCAAGCTGTCTCGTTCCGGGACGGTATGACCGAAGCGCACCCCGTCGTAGCGTGCCATATTCGAGCTCACTTCGGAGGGCACCAGCACGTAGTACGTCGCGATGGCGTACGGTGAGTGCGGCAGGCTGACATCCACGATTTTCGCTCCCAGCGAGGTGAAGACCTTGGCTGCTTCGCGCACGGCGGATTCCACCTGCGGATCCATCCCCTTGATGAAATATTCCTTGGGCAGCCCGATTTTCAGTCCCTTCACATCTTTCTTCAGTGCTTGTGTGTAATCGGGAACGGGCTCATCGCCGGTGGTGGCATCGAGGGGATCTCTTCCGGCGATTGAGCCGAGGACGATCGCCGCATCCTCCACCGTCTTCGTGAGTGCGCCGATGGAATCGAGCGAGCTGGCCATGCTCAAGACCCCGTAGCGGCTGGTGCGTCCGTAGGTGACTTTGAGCCCTACACACCCGCAAAAACTTGCAGGCTGACGGATCGATCCTCCGGTATCCGTTCCCAGCGCGAACAGGCATTCATCCGCTCTGACCGCGGCAGCCGATCCGCCGGAAGATCCTCCTGCTACGCGGGAGGAGTCCCAAGGATTCCTGGTGACGCCGAAGCAGCTTGTTTCGGTAGAGGCACCCATGGTGAATTCGTCGGTGTTGGTCTTGCCCAGACTGACGGCGCTTTGGGCTTTGAGTCTCTTTGTGGTTGTGGAATCAAATGGAGGAACAAAGTCCCTTGCCCCGCCGCGATCCGAAGGATCTGCTGCGGGGTTTCTGAGCATGTTGGAGCACGCGGTGGTGGGCACGCCCTCTTCGCAGAAGACGTCTTTGGCCAGGTAGGGGATGCCGGCGAGCGGATGATCAAACTTTCCCTGCTTGTCCGTCTTTTTGGCTTCCTCCAGGGCTCGATCGAAATTGCGGTGCATCACTGCGTTGAGGGTTTTATCCACCGATTCAATTCGTTCGATGCATGCCTGCGCGAGTTCCACGGCCGAGAGCGACTTACTCTTCAGCCGCTCGTGCGCCTGTGCAATGGTGAGAGAGGAACTCATCTAAAGTGAGGAGGGGGTTTCGATCTGCTGGTCGACAATCGGCAGAGGGCTGGTTGCAAGCAGCGCCTCCGTCGTTGCGGGACGCTCGATGACGGTATCCGTTCGGGTGACAGTACTCAGCCCCGTGATCTGGGCGGTGGGTTCCACACCCTGTGTGTTCACTTCTTTCAGTTTCTCGATGTAGTCCAAGATGGCGGAAAGTTCCTTCGCAAATTTCTCCACTTCGTCATCGTGAATGGTCAGTCGCGCGAGCTTGGCGATGTGCCGGACTTGGGCAGGAGTGAGAGACACGGGTGCGAGTATACAGGGAACAGTATTCAGTATTTGGGAGACATGGAAAAGATAGAAAAGGTGCAGAACAATTACTGTTCCCTTCCATACTGCATACTGCATACTGCATGGTGCATGAATCTCCTCCATCTCAGTGGGCGCAAAACCTGTGATTACATTCTTCGCAAAGGAACGCTCTGGCGTGGAAAAACCATGAATATCCGGTGGATGCCGGGTGTTCCGCCGAACACGCGGAAGCAATTGAAGGAACAGGCACCGCAGGGACCCTACCTGGGTACCTTCGCTCCTCTCTCTTTGAGCAAGCGCGCCGTCGACAGGAACCGCATGCGCCGCCGCTGCCGCGAAGCCCTGCGTATCTCGATGCGGGACGAGCAGGAATTCCCGTCTGTACAGTTGTTGCTCTCGCCGCGTTCCTCTAGTCTTTCCTGTGATTTTCAGGACATTCTCCGTGATGTCCGTTTGTTTCTCTCTTCCCTTCGCACATGTCTGAGCAACCACGCAAGCGCAACTCCTTCTTCGAATTCGCGCTGATCTTCGCTATCGTCTACCTGGGAACACAGCTTGTGTTTCGTCTGTTTTTTCCGCAGCAAGCCGCCGGGCCCAACGGGCTCGCGGACATTGTGCTGAAGCTGAATTCGGCAAAGGTGAAAGGGGATCACAGCATTATGCTCACGCTCAAGAACAACACGGAAGGAACGCTTCTGCTCCCGGATCGCTGCCCCATGCCGCCCGTTTCGGTCTTTACCGTGATGGGGGAGGGCTCGGGTGCCCAGCTTGTTCCCCTTGCCACGACAGAGACGGCGCTCCCCTGCATTCCGCTCACTGAGATCGGCCCAAAATCCAAAGCGGACATTGATCTGGGGCCGTGGAAATATTCTCTCTTCTCGCAATTCGGCACCTACGAAGTACGTCTGCCTTCGGAGGCACGTTTCCGCACGGCGAGCGGCACCATTGTTCCCGCGCAGTACGGCACGCTCAGCGGACGTGTCACGCTTGCAGAGGCGGGTCCCTTCACCAAGCTCTTCCGGGCATTCATTACGAAGCCTTTCCTAAATTTCCTCATCTTCATCGCTTCCATTCTGCCCGGTCACAGTCTGGGGGTGGCGATCATCATTCTCACGCTCGTCGTGAAATTTCTGCTCTTCATTCCCACACAGCACTCATTAGAGGGGCAGAAGAAGATGCAGAAGGCGCAGCCGCTTCTCGATGAACTTCGCCGCAAGTACAAGGATGACCCCAAGCGCATGCAGGAGGAGACGATGAAAATCTGGAAAGAGCACGGCATCAATCCGTTCCAGTCGTGCCTGCCGCTCCTGATCCAGATGCCGGTGCTCATCGGCGTGTTCTACACGGTGCGCGACGGCTCCGTTCTGGCACTCTCGCAGCACCTGATCTACCCCTTCTACCAGCACTTGGACTGGACGTTCGGTACGACGTTCCTCGGCCTGAATTTGTTGGAGTCTCATGCGTTCCTCTTCGCGCCGCTTCTCGTCATTCTCCAGTTCATCCAGATGAAGCTCACGTTCGCCGCCGCGAAGAAGAAACGGGCACAGAGCAACAAGCCGGCTCCCGAGGCGGACAAGAGCCAGCAGCTTCAGCAGCAGATGATGCTCTACGGACTCCCGCTCATGATCGGCGTCTTCGCCTTCCAATTCCCGGCGGCGGTGTCGCTGTACTGGGGGGTGTCGACTCTCTTTGCCATCGGGCAGCAGATTTGGGTGAACCGAGAGAAGATCACATTGTAAGAATTGGCGATTGGCGATAGGTCGATTGGCGATATTATCCTTGTTCCAGCGTTTTGATACTTGCAGTGAAGATGGCAATAAATTGGTTTGTTTCGTTTTGTAAGACACTCAATTCCTGTCTTAGTTGCTGAGGTGTATTACTCTCAAGCAGTCGTAACCAAAGCAAGGTCTCGCGTGCTTCTTTGCGGCATATACGTATGCGATACAGAAAATCTTTTCGACTCAATGCTTCATGTGCTTCGATGTAATTTGCACCGATTGAACCGGAAGAGCGAAGAAGCTGAGACCGATCATTGCGAGTTATTTCGGTCTGGGGAAAGCTTTGAAGAAAAGTACGCACACTTTTCGCAAACACAAATTGCCTCTCTTCAAAAGCAATTGTTCGCGCAGACCATAATCCTTCTACCATAGGGGTAGCGTGACAATCGTCATAACGGATGGCTAGGTCTTGTTTATTATTTTCTTCTCCCACAGAGCACTTTTGCTCTTTCTGAAGCCATCGCTAACGTTCTATCACAACGTGGAACGTTCCATTTATCGATTGTCAATATGTCCATTGGCGGACTACTGAAGTTTTTGAATCGCCAATTGCCAATCAACAAATCGCCAATCCGTTATGCCACCGTCACCTCCTTGCACAAGTACACGTCCTGAATCGCGCGGAAGAATCAGATATCAATGGTCGGCATTTTCACCCTTGCTCATAGGGAGATCGAGACATGACGCCTTGCAGACCGAAATGCGGATCCTTCGGAGCATTCACAGAAGCTTGCTCAATATCCTCGCAAGCTTGGACAAGAGGAAGGATTGTCTGATCGGGTGCATCACTTGTTATTTTGAGTGCGCCGCTGGAATCGCAGAGCAACAACTGCACCTGTGCGCGAATACCGGCAGAGGAGAGTAGCTGCTCCACTGTTCTTTGCACTTGGATGCGGCCGGCCTCCGTGCTTCCGGCATTTTGTTCGATGCATGCCTTGATTTCTGTCATGGGATAGAGGGGGAAAACGAATGAAAGTCACGCAATCGTCACCTCCCTGCACAAGTACACGTCCTGAATCGCATGGAGGAGCTCGATGCCTTCATCCGTGGGTTTCTGAAAGGCCTTGCGGCCGCAGATCATGCCCGTGCCGCCCGCCCGCTTGTTGATCACGGCGGTCTTCACGGCTTGCGCCAGATCATCCTTGCCCGAGGCGCCGCCGCTGTTGATGAGGCCGATGCGGCCCATGTAGCAGTTGGCCACCTGCCAGCGCGCGAGGTCGATGGGGTGATCGGTGCAGAGGGTCGTGTACATCCGTTCGTCCGATTTTCCATACTTCCCCTCCGGACTCATGGCTTTGAAGCCGCCGTTACATTCCGGCAGCTTCTGCTTGATGATATCGGCCTCAAGTGTGACTCCCAAGTGATTCGCCTGCCCCGTCAGGTCGGCGGCCGTGTGGTAATCCTTTCCATCCTTCTTGAAGTCCTTGTTGCGGAGGTAGCACCACAGCACAGTGAACATGCCGAGGTCGTGCGCGCGCGAGAAGGCCTGTCCCACTTCCACAATTTGTCTGCGTGATTCCGGTGAGCCGAAGTAGATCGTCGCGCCCACGCCCGCCGCTCCCATGTTGTGCGCCTCCTCGATCGTGCCGAACATCACCTGGTCGAAGGCATTGGGGTAGGTCAGGAGTTCGTTGTGATTGATCTTCACGATGAAGGGGATCTTGTCCGCGTACTTCTTGGCGACACACCCGAGCACGCCGAAGGTGGATGCCACCGCGTTGCAGCCGCCGTCCATAGCCAATTTCACGATGTTCTCCGGATCGAAGTAGTCCGGGTTTTTGGCGAAGCTGGCGCCCGCCGAGTGCTCGATGCCCTGATCCACTGGCAGGATGCTCAGGTAACCGGTTCCTCCCAGCCTGCCGTGCTCGTACAGTTCCTGCAGGTGCTTCACCGTCTCCTTTGGCCGGTCCGATATACCGAAAATATCCTTCACGTGCGAGGGGCAGGGAAGGTGCAGGCGGTCCTTCGGAATCCCTTTGCAGGTGTAGTTGAGGAGCGCGTCGGCTTCTTGGCCGAGGAGTTTTTTAATGTCGGCAGTGGTCATCATGCTGAGGAAGGGGAGAAGTGGCCGAATCCTACCATTGACAAGTACTTGATTTATTTTAATTATTATTTCATAATAGGAATTACGTTCCGTTCCTTCCTTATTAGGCGCAATGGATGTGCCGACGCAGCCCGCGCTGCGTGACTCAAGAGGGAAGCGAACCTACGGAACGGTGCTCTTTCCATGGAAGGAGGTTAGGACATGCTTGTCCTCACCCGTTCTCTCCACCAAGTGATCCTGATTGGGGACTCAATTGAAGTCGCCCCCGATCGGATCGGCACGAAGGTTGTTCGGTTCTCTGTCCGGGCATCGGGATATCCGGTCGCCCGAGGCGAATGCCCCTCTGCGGGCGATGCCTCGAAGGACGGGGTTCTGATCCTCGCACGCAGGTGCGGGGAGAAGATCCTCATTGGTGGCGACATCGTCGTCACTCTGCTCAAGATCCAGGGCAATCGCGTGAAGGTGGGCGTCTCCGCTCCTCCCGCGGTGGTTATTCTCCGGGATGAGCTGGCGGCGTAAAGAGCAGGTCACTGGCGCACAGTGACCATCCCCGCAGCGGCAACTGTCGCTGCGGGGTTTTTAAGTATTTTCGACGAGAGTGAAGATTCTTTGTTATGCTCTCTGTGAGGCCAGCTTCGTCTGGTCTCGCCCGTCATCCGGCTCACTCGTCGTGAGTCGGACCCCGGCAGGAGTGGTCGCCCTTTCCTCCTGCCGGCTTATTTTGGCATATTTTGCTGTATTGCCGCTCAAAGCATATAAAATTCAAGCACCTCGCGTTCTTTCCCCTGGTTTCGTTCTTTTCAAACAAGGAGGGTATCTCATGCTAGTGCTTAGCCGGCAACGGGATGAAAGCATCATCATCGGCGATAACATCGTCGTGACGATCGTGGACATCCGCGGTGACAAAGTTCGGCTGGGGATCGATGCCCCGGGCGAAATCCCTGTGCATCGCCGAGAAGTTTATGAGGCGATCCAGCGGGAGAATCTTAGGGCTTCTCGTCTGGAGTCCAGAGATCCCAAGCCCCCCGAGACGCCTCAGGCGAGGAAGTGAGAGCCGCCATGCGTGGTTCTCCAGTGGGCCCGACACACGTGTGTCGGGCTTTTTTTGCTCTCCTTCACTTCTCTGCCCGGTGCGTGTACCGTTCCGGCTCTCTTAAAGGTTTCTTTAAGGGATCGCTCTGTGACATTTATGATCCTCTTATTGCGGCCGGTTTTCTCTGTACCAGGACTGATGTGCAGGAGAAACCGGCCGCAATAGTTCCTGTTCTTGAAAGGAGGATTGTTCCCCATGTTGGTGCTCTCACGAAAGAAGAACGAGAGCATCGTCATCAACGACGACATCACGATCGTCGTGGTAGAGATCCGCGGGGACAAGGTACGTCTGGGGGTGGAAGCCCCCAAAGAAGTGCCTGTCCACCGTCGGGAGGTCTTCGACGCCATCCGCCGCAATGAGGCGGCGACCGGCGAAAAGAATCCCGACGGAACTCCCAAGGATCCAACCAATGGCGGTGCTGCTGCCGGTTCTTCTGCCCAGCAGTAACCCAATGGGTTACCGATTGCCACAGAGATAAGGCCTACTGCGTTAGCGGTGGGCCTTTTCTTCATATGTGGGTGTCACTGCTATGCTGTGCCCATGGCCGACAAGACTGCATCTTCGCTCCGGCTCTACAACTCGCTCACCAAGCGTGAGGAGGAGTTCAAATCTATCACGCCCGGCAAAGTGCTGATGTACACCTGCGGACCCACAGTCTACGGACGGCCGCACATCGGCAACTACGCCTCCTTCCTTATGGCCGACTTGCTCCGGCGGTGGCTGGAGGTTCTGGGTTACGAAGTGATCCATGCCAAGAACATTACTGATGTGGGGCATTTGCTCCACGACAGGGATCAAGGCGATGACAAGATCGAGAAGCAGGCGAAGAAGGAGCGGCTCGATCCGCTGGAGGTCGCTCGCAAATACGAAGCACAATTTCTGGAGGACGAAAAGGCGCTCAATATCCTGGAACCCTTCGCGCGGCCCCGCGCCACCGAGACCGTCAAAGAGATGCTCGCGATGGTGCGTGTGCTGCTCGAAAAGGGCTTTGCTTACGAAACTGCAGATGGCATCTACTTTGCAGTCGAGAAGTTCCCCGCGTACGGAGTGCTCTCGGGCAACACGATTGAGGATCTGTGTGCCGGCATGCGCATCGAGGAGCGCGAGGGCAAGCACTGCAGCGCGGACTTCGCGCTGTGGAAGAAGTGCGTGGGTGAGAATGCGCCGCATTTGCTGCGGTGGAGCTACGCGACGGGCGAGCGCGTGTCTTCCGAAGGGGATGATCCTTCCGCAGGGTTCCCCGGGTGGCACATCGAGTGCTCTGCCATGAGCCGCAAATTCCTCGCGGACCAGATCGACATCCATACCGGAGGCGAAGACAACATCTTTCCGCACCACGAGTGCGAGATTGCGCAGAGCGAGGCTTCGAGCGGCCTTAAACCCTTCGTTCGCATGTGGGTGCATCGCCGCCGCATCCAGATGGGGGAGGAGAAAATGAGTAAGAGCCTTGGCAACGTGTTAAGTTTGTCTGACGTGATTCACCAGGGATTTAGCCCGTTGGACCTGCGGTACTACCTCCTTTCCGTTCATTACCGGACGAATTTGAAGTTCACGGACAAGGGTTTGGATGATGCGAAGAAGGCGCGAAAGAAGATTCTTGGAGCCATGGAACTAATTAAAATTTACTATGAACCCATAGTACAATCTGCGAGTAGAACTAAAGAGACCCATTCTCCTTCAGAAAGATTCTTGAATGATTTCAAAGATGCAATGAATGCCGATCTCAATACCCCCGCGGCATTGGCGGTCGTGTTCGATGCTGTCGCGATGACGAATCAGATAGGTACAGGTAATAGCAATTTTGCATTAGCTGCGAATGACAATCAGATCATCAATCTCTATAACTTTTTTGAAGTTGCTCGTCACACCTTCGGCTGCTTTGAACCGGAGGTGATGGATGTATCGGCAAAGGTGCTGGAACTTCTGACGAAGCGCAAAGAAGCTCGCAACGAAAAAGACTTCCACCTCTCTGATCAGCTGCGAGAAGAAATCCGCAAAGAAGGATATGAAGTCCGCGACAACGGCGATGAGCAGGAATTGAAAAAACTGTAAGAAATAATCCATCGCGAAGCGCGGGTCTCGTGGGCCCCGCGCTGGAGCGATTCCTCTAAGGGAAAGGAGAGCTCATGAAGGGAAAACCGAAGGTTGTCTCCTCATGCATTCACAGTGATGAGCTGCGCAAAGAAATTTTGGAGAAGGGATACGAAGTGAAGGATACTCCTCAGGGTCAGAAGGTTCTGAAGTGCTGAGAGCGCGGGTATAGGCTTCCGTCTTTCTGCTCCCTCTTAATGATTTCTTATGAAGTTGGAACGGGAGGAAGACTGGAGGAAATTTCACGGTGAATGTCAGGGTGATAAAACGCCATGTTAAGGAGGTCGAACGGAAAAAGAGTTTTACTAACATATATTGTCTATTGATCAAGGTGGTTTTTTCGTCCTTTCACGGAGGTGATAAGTCTATTTTCTCTCCAATTCTCTCAAGAGAAAATGGCAATAAGTGCCTTTTTGAGCCATCAATTCCGGCACTGTAAGGCATGAATCGCCCTGTAACGCTCTCGAACACTCCCCGTTTCACTCAATGCACGGATCCGTGCGAGATCTTGCAGCCTGCTGCGGATTTCCATAGGATCTCCGCGATCCGCTTTCCTCGAGGAAAGGAAAGTGCGGTCCGTGTATACGCCCTTTGACAAGCCGGCGCCTTGCCTTTGTCCCGCGTATGCGGAACGAGACAAGTTCCACACTTCGCTTTCCGTTTAGCGGAAAGGGGGGTCGTGTTCCATTCAGTGTCCGTCTAACCCTGGAAAGGATCTCTCTGGCCTCGTGACACCTCTTTATATATAAGGAGAAGAGACCCGTTCGCGGGACTCGTTCTCGCACACAAGAGCGCAGAGGGACAGGCGGCGCGTCACTGCCCAACATCATTTTCACATCATCATTGCATTTCCTCATTTCCTCAATTTTCGGTCTTTATTTCCTCTCTACTACTCCATTCTTATGGATATTTCCCGCTTTAAGAGAGCCTGTGCGGGTCTGTCCGTCGCAGCGATCATGCTGACCCAGGTCGGCACGGCGTTTGCAGCGTACAGCGATGTCCCGTCAGGTGTGTGGTACGGGGATGCCGTTTCGGCCTTTACCGATGCCGGCTACCTCGATGCTACACAACCGCGCTTCCGTGGTGGTGACACTGCCACGCGTGCGGAATTCACCAAGCTGATCGTCATGCTGAATGGCGGTCTTCTCTCTACTCCTCCTGCCGTTCCGAGCTTCAACGACGTGCCGACCGGTGCGTGGTTCTACGCGTACATGGAAGAGGCAGCCAAGGAGGGATGGGTGCGCGGTGACAATAACTGCTACGGCACCAAGCCGTGCAACGGCCGCCCGAACGCGAACATCAATCGAGCGGAGGCAGCAGCCCTCATCGTCCGTGCCTTCGGACTGGATTCGACCGGCGCTGCGGCGCAATTCGTCGACAATCCTTCCGGCCAGTGGTACACGGAGGGCATTCAAACTGCTGCGGATCACTGCGTCCTGCAGGGTGACGATTCCACGGGTCGTGTTCGCCCCTCAGACAACATGAACCGCGCAGAAATGGTGGTCATGCTCCACCGCGTCGACCAGGGTCTGACCTTTGGTGTCGACTGCGGCAAGGGCCAGGTGACCGCCCCGGCGGTCAAGGCCGTCATGGCAACGTCCTCGACGACTGTTGAAATCGAGTTCACGGTGGCCATGGATAAGACCTCCGCCGAGACCAAGGCCAACTACACGATGTCCGGCTCTCCGACTGTACCGATCAATGCTGCCAAGCTCATCGCCAAGGACACGGTCGAGCTCACGCTCGGCGAAGAGATGGTGGCCGATCATGAGTACACCATGGAGGTGAAGGACGTCGAATCCGAGGCCGGAGACAAAGTCTCGGGCACCAAGACCTTTGCTGGTTATGCAACCATTGTGAAGGGCGACGGTGAACTCGAGGTTTCTCTCTCGTCCAAGAATCCCCGCGGCGACACCATTCCGAAGGGTGCCGTGGGCGTCGTTTTGCTCTCCGCTGACTTCACTGCGTCCTGCAAGGACAAGGTGCTGGTGGAGAACCTCACCGTCCTCCATGAGGGCTTTGGTGAGTCCACCGACGTTGATGGCGTGTACGCCGCCGTAAATGGCGCGCGTGTCTCGCGCAAACGGACGATTGATGCGCAGGATCAGACCGCAGATCTGCGGTTCTCCTCCGCACTCGTGATCGATCCGTGCGAAACCGTGACGGTTGACCTCGTCGCGGACTTCAACTCCACAGCCGTTACGGCTTCGGAGCATAACTTCGTGGTCGAACTGCCGTCTGATGTCACGAGCAATGCTCAGGCTGTCACGGGGAATTTCCCCCTTAGGGGAGAGTCCTTCAAGATGGCCGCTGTGACCAGCGGTATCATCACCATCACGTACCGCTCGGTGAACCCGAGCCAGGTGCAGGTGGGTGACAAGGGTGTCGTCGTCGGCAAGTTCGAAGTCGACGCCGATTCCACCGAGGATCAGACGCTCTACTCGATGACCTTCGAGCAGAACAGTTCCGCTTCTGACGGCGACGTTGTGAACTTCGCAATCCGCCGCACAGATGGAACAATCCTCACGAACACCGTCGCGCAGACGGTCGGCGATTTCATCACGATGGTCTTCGATCCTCCCTTCACGATTTTGGAGGGTGACAAGATCACGCTTGAGGTCGTTGGAGACATCCTCAATGGTGCAGACAAGTCCATCCAGATGCACTTCGAAGAGAGCTCTGACCTCTTCGCCGTCGGTTCCCTCTACGGGTACGGCGTGAACGGCCAGCTCTACGGTTCGCAGGTGAGTATCCCCACGGATAACGCCACGACCGTCACCATCGATGCAGGTGAATTCACCATTGGTATCAATGGTCCTTCCACCACGCAGTACACGAGCGACAGCAATGATGCCGTTCTTGCCAACATCGAGTTCTCCACAGGTGGAGAGGATGTTGACATCAAGAACATCTACATGCTCGTCCTCGGCCAGACCTCCACAGGAGCTTTCATGTGCGAGGATGGTTTCGGTGCCGCTACGGCCGCAGGCTGCAGCGGAACGGGTGACACGGATGAAATTGCAAACATGATGGAAGGCGTTGAAATCCGCAACAAGACGACGGGCCGCACGGTTTCCGCAGTGCGTCTGACGACGACCGGCACTTCCGGAGACGCAGCGACCGCCGTTATGGGAGAGTACCAGATCTACCGCTTCGACGACTTCATCGTGTCGGGCAAGCAGACCTGGCAGTTCCGCGCGGACTTCACTTCCAATACAAGCAAGCACCCGCGGAATGGAGACAAGTTCCGCATCTACATCTGTGGCGAGCCCACACACGTCCTGGATTCGTCAGGCAACCTGACGGCAAACACCGCGACGTGCAGCTTCGGAGGCGTCTTCGGAGCAGGTGGTACGGTGACGGCTGCTTCCACGTCGTACTACATGACGGTGGAAGGTCTCTCTACGGGTGACAAGGTCGGTGACGTGCGCCCGCGTGGCGACATCGCCGGTAACGTCATGGAGGTGATCGACGCTTCTCTCACCGTTGAGGTGAAGGCACTCTCCACGACGGAGTCTGCCGTCGAGAACGCGAAGGATATCAACCTCTTCCGCTTCGAGGCCAAGGCCAGCTCCGCAGAGGACCTCCTTCTCACGAAGGCCGTCTTCGAGGACTCGACCGGTGGCACGACGGATGACAATGCCAGCAACTACTCCCTCTGGGTGGATACCGATGGCGACCGCGTGGTCGACACGGTCCTCGAGACGGGAATTGCGACCCAGTCTGATCAGATCACATTCGCCGAACTCGCAGGTGGCGGCTACGTGCTCCCGAAGGAGCAGACCATCGTCTTCGAAGTTCACGGCGATGTGGCTTCTTCTCTCCAGACCACGACCACGTTGCAACTCCGCTTCGACACCGGAACTTCGGTGACGTACCTCGAGGCCGAAAAGCTTGCCGATGGCACCAGCCTCTCCGGGCTCAAGACCAACGGTACCTGCGCTTCGACCTGCGATATCACGGTCACAACGGTGTACTCCACGATTTACTCGCTCCGGAACCAGGGAGACCTGTACGTCTCGCTTGACTCTCAGACGATTGGCGCACGCCAGCTCCTCGGTGGAACGCTTGGCGAGCCGGTCCTGCGCGTCAAGATGCATGCCGAGTATGAAGATGTCGACGTGACCGACTTCGTGCTGAACTCTTCAGGAAGCACGGCCGCGTCCGTTGACTCTCTCGAACTCTGGCTGGATGGCGGAACCAAGGCCCTCGCGGTGAGCGGCGGCTGCGGCAGCGCCGATGTGCTGAACCGCATGACAGCCGGTTCCGCAAATACCGAAGCTTCCGGCTCCGGAACAACTGCCTTCTGCTTCACGTTGGATAACAAGCAACTCGTGGTGCCGAAGGGTGCGGATGTGAAGGTCCTTGTCCGTCCCAGAATCAAGACCGATGTGAACGGTGCAACGAGCAACAACCAGTTCGCTCTCTTCATCGATCACACGCCTGCCTCCAATGACTCCACCGGTACAGGATCCGTCCGCGCGCGCGGTGTTGCCTCGAGCAACAACCTGGTCGCGAACGACGGTGATGCCACCGCAGATGGCGAAGTCTTCATTGGCCGCACGGCTGCCGCCACGACGAACCTTCGTGTCATCGGCAACGCCAACTTCACGGTTCTCTCGAAGCTCGCTTCGATCACGAACGGCGGAGCCGCCACGGGAACAGTCCCGAGCGGTGCTGACCGCGAGATCGGCGCCTTTACCTTCACTGCCGCCACAAACGGCAACACGAAGGACGGTGCGAACCAGTGGGTGCTTTCGGGCGCGGTCTTCACGGTGAACGCCACGAACGTGAACATGGCAACCACCGGATTCAAGATCTACAACAAGGCCGCTTCGATGTCACAGAATGACGTCTGTACGGCTATGACCACAGGTGGTACGACGATCGTCGGAACAGCTTCCGGCGTCTTCCTCGTCGATTGTCGCGGCCTGATTGACGGCGCGACCGTCCCGGCGGGAACGGTCACTGCGGGTATAGTGAATACTGCAGTTGATTCCGGTCAGTCCATCACGCTGACGCTGCTCGCGAACGTCACGAACACGAACACGGCTGCTTCGAGCGGAGGCTCCAGCATCCTGCAAGTGTCTCTGAATGACTTCACGAACGTCACGAAGCAGGCCTTCGGTCAGGCTTCGGGTCAGAGTCGCCTCCAGTGGAGGGATACAGACAACGCTGCGAACCAGAAGTTCCAGTGGATTGAGTATCCTGACACGGCGATCAACTCGACGACCTACCGTGGCTAATTGCATTCCAATGATTCGTAGTATTTGACGCGTGCAACCAATCAAAGCCCTCCCGCGAAAGCGGGGGGGCTTTTTGGAAAGGCATGGGAAGGGCCACCGACGGTGTCCCTCCCATGAACCCACCCTTCCCTCAGAGGTGTCGCTCTTTGACGGGCAAAGCCCGTCTTCGCGACGAATTCTTTGCACGCTCGCGGAGCGGTTTTTTTGTATGTTGTTTTTTTGTTTGGAGCGTCAGCCCAGGAATTTCCGTTTGAGCTGCAGCAAACGTTTGGCAACCGGTCGCAGAATAATTTCCTGCTCCGGCGGGTAGGTCACGACTGTTCCGCCGAACTTTTCCTTGAACCCACTCACGCCTTGCCACTGGCGGTCGCGACCGCCGTGGCCCTGCCAGGGGTGATCGGGGGGCGCATCGGACGAAGCCGCGTCGCTCGCAAGCGACTGTGGTGGAGCGATACCCAGCAGATCATACGAAGTGCACCCGGCAGTCTTGCAATGACGCATAGCGGCCCACTGGAGGGCATAGGGAGCCATCAGTGCCCTCCGCGCGTGATCCGAGGCTCCGTAGTAGTAATAGGCCTTCGAGCCCCAGATAACGCCCAAAAGGCCAGCGATAGGTGTTTCATCCCTCACTTCGCCCCTGCGGGGCACCCCTCCCCCTGCGGGGGAGGGGACGGGGGTGGGGGTTTGCGTCGCAAAGGCCAGCAAAAGGAAACTCCCCGGCAATTCCTTCAAAAATGCCTCGTAATGCTGTGCGGTATGAATAGTAAAATTGTCACGTTGTCCAGTTTGCTTTAGGAGGCGCATGAAGGCGGAAATGTCCTTCGATTGCTCCACGCGGATGCCGTGTTTGGCGGCAACAGAGATGTTGTACCGTCCTTTGGGTTTCATCTGTGTGAGGATCTGCCCTTCCGAGAGCGCAAGGTCGATGATGCGGGTCGCTGTGGGCTGTTCATGTCGGGAGCAAGTCGTGAGTCGTGAGTCGTGAGTCGCGAGTGGCGATTTTTCAACGGGAGAGAAGAAGAGAGTCATACATCGATCTTTCTCGGCATCTTGAACAATTGTCTCAATGAGTTTTCCCAATTCCCAATCCCCAAACCCCAAACCCCAAACCGGGCCGCGGGGGATATCCCATGTCGAAAGTCCAAAGGCTGTCTTGTCGATGATAACGAGCGCGGAGGCGAAGATCTGCGTCTCTTCCATGAGGGCATAGATCCTTGTTTCGCGTCCGAGCGCCTCTTGGTACTTCTGCCACTCCGGAGATTGCCAGAGGGTTGCGTTTGGGTTTGTGCGAACCCAGGCGTCCCAGTGCGCTTTTTCTTGAGCCGTCGCCATTCTGCGGGTTTCCATTCACATCAATGCTACCAGCTATTCAAAGCATGGTCTCAAGCTTGCTGTCCAGTATGAGGAACAGGTATCCTTCCCAATTCCTTCCCCTCCGCACATGCCGTACGTCCTCCCCAAGCTGGATTTCGCCTTCGATGCGCTGGAGCCGCACATCGATGCCCGGACGATGGAGGTCCACTATGGCAAGCACCACCAAACCTACTGCGACAATATCAATAAGGCGCTGGTGGGTAGCCCGTGGGCGGAAAAACCGATCGAGGAAGTCCTCAAAAACCTGAACAAGATTCCCGACGACAAGCGCACGGCGGTCCGTAACCACGGCGGAGGATTCGCAAATCACAATTTTTTCTGGACGTGCCTTTCATCGAAGAGCGCTCCTCCGACGGGAAAATTCCTTGAGGCTTTGCAGAAGTCCTTTGGCAGCCTCGATGCCTTCAAAGAGAAATTCGAGGCGTCGGCGCTCGGCCAGTTCGGGTCCGGCTGGGCGTGGCTTGTTTTTCCATCGCCAATAGACAAATCGCCAATGGGATCCCTTGAGATTCTGAATTTACCCAATCAGGATTCGCCGCTTTCCATCGGCAAAATTCCGCTTCTCTGTCTCGATGTCTGGGAGCATGCCTACTACCTCAAGTACTTAAACCGGCGTGCGGAGTACGTGAAGGCATTCTGGCAGGTCGTCAATTGGGCAGAAGTGGCGCGTCGGTATTCTGAGGAGCAGTAGCGTGAGCTGCCCTATTTATGTGTCACATCGTGAATTTTTTTCCTGAATGCCTGAAGTGGGCCACTGCCATTATCCACAGGAAACATCCACTGCATCATTGAGTAGATCCAAGCTTCACGACCGGGATTACTCGTAGGTGTCATTTCCTGTGAAGGCTTTTGCAGATGGTTGGGATGCTCGGCAAGCGACATACATTGTGAAGAATGCTCTTTAATTATGTTCCGCATTTCTCTCTACGCAAGGGTGAGGCACGGAAAGGGGCAAAAATCCTTGATTTGGATGGAAATGACCGTACGATACCCGCGTTCGCAGCAGTGACGATTGTGTTGTGAGTGCTGTCGGCTCTGAGAAGACAATGCGAAGCCGAGCAACGCGAGGCAAGCAGTGTCGAAACAGAGCGACCCTGAGCGATCCCCGAGCGTAAGCGAGGGGTGAGTCGAAGGGCCCCAGTACGATCTGGGTTTTCATCTTCCATTTCTCCTCTCTGCTATGGCGAAGAAGGTTGCTAAAAAAACTCAGAAGAAACCCGCACCCAAATCCGCGCCGCCACGTCACTCGCGAGTGACGGTGACGCCGAAGAAAGTGGCGCATCACTCCGCCAGTCATGGGCGGCATGTTCATCAGCACAAGGCGGCTCCCGTTGCGAAGAAAGCTGTGGTTGCTGCGAAGAAACCCGTAGCGGTTCTGCCGGCCAAGAAGCCGATGCTGCCTCCCAAGCGCACGTACCGCGTGCACGTGGAGGAGAAAATTCTTCCACAAATTGAACCGCCGATTGTTCCGACCGCCGGGCGCCCCACGACAGCCATACGCAACCTGCCTACGCACCTCATGCCCAAGCGCATTTCCGAGGGCCGCGTGTACTTGACCGAGGAGGAGAATATTTCAGAGATCCTGCCGTCACTCATCGAGATGCAGATCTTAAGCTACCGGTGGTTCCTCACCGAGGGGATCAAAGAGCTCCTTGAAGAGATCAGCCCGATCACGGATTTCTCCGGCCGCAAGATGGAGCTTCGGATCCTCGGCCATGCCTTCGATCCTGCCAAGTACGACCCCGAGACCTGTCGCCGCCGCAACCTGACCTACGAAGCGGCCACGAAGGGCCACGTGCAGCTCATCAATAAAGAGACCGGTGAAATCAAGGAGCAGGATGTGTTCCTCGGCTCTATTCCGCTCATGACGAACACAGGAACGTTCATCGTCGGAGGGATCGAGCGTGTGGTCGTGCATCAGCTCGTCCGCTCGCCGGGCGTGTTCTTCTCGAAGATGCCTGACTACCCCAAGCACCATGCCGCCAAGATCATCCCCAAACGCGGCGTGTGGCTGGAGATTGAGACGGATCGCCGCGGCATCATCACCTGCAAGATCGACCGCAAACGGAAGATTCCGATCACGCAGCTTCTGAGGGTATTCGGCTATGCCACGGATCAGAAGATTCTTGATCTTTTCGCTTCGGTGAAGGGCAAGGATACCGACTATATTCTCACCACGCTCGAGAAGGATTCCGTGCGTACCGTGGAGGAGGCGTACCAGAGCATCTACAGAAAGATCCGACCCGGAGATCTGGCCACGCCCGAGAATGCCAAATCATTGATCGATTCGCTCTTCTTCGATTTCAAGAAGTACGACATGGGCCAGATTGCCCGCTATAAATTGAATCGCCGCTTCGGTTTCAAGACGGATAACGACGAATCGCATCGCGTGTTCCAGGTATCCGATTTCACGGCGATCTTAAAGGAGCTCATCAACCTGAATAACGGACTCGGCGTCCCCGATGATATCGACCACCTCGCCAACCGCCGTATCCGTTCCGTGGGAGAGCTCGTGCAGAACAAGTACCGCGTGGGTCTTGTCCGCACGGAGCGTATCATCAAAGATCGCATGACCGTGCTCGACATGGAGACGGTCACGCCGACACAGCTCATCAACTGCCGTCCGATCACCGCGGCCATGCGGGAGTTCTTCGCGAGCTCCCAATTGAGCCAGTTCATGGATCAGACGAATCCCCTCGCGGAGCTCTCGCACAAGCGACGTCTCTCGGCCATGGGCCCGGGTGGTCTCTCGCGCGAGCGTGCCAGCTTCGATGTCCGCGACGTGCATCCCAGCCACTACGGTCGTATCTGCCCGATTGCCACGCCGGAGGGTCCGAACATCGGTCTCGTGGTGCATTTGGCGGCTCTGGCCCGCGTGAATCCCTACGGGTTCCTCGAGACACCGTACCGCGAGGTGAAGAACACCGTCCCGCTCGACCCCGACAAACTCCACGGGCGCATGGTCGGCGATACGATCCGCTCTGATCGCAAGGCCATCATCAAGGAGGGCGAGGTCGTCGCGACCAAAGAGCTCGCACGGAAAATCGTTTCTATTTGTCGTCAGGAAGGAAAGTCCTCGGTACCCGTGCGTCCCTACGTCACCAGCAAGTTCACCTACATCGATGCTGAGCAGGAGCGACACCTCACGATCGCACAGGCGCAGACGAAATACTCTCTGCTCGGGGAGTTCCTCTCCACCACCATCTCCGCCCGTCGCGGCGGAGAGCCGGTACTTGTGGATGGGCGCGATATCACGCACGTGGATATGACCCCTAAACAGATTCTCTCTGAGTCCACGTCATTGATTCCCTTCCTGGAGCACGATGACAACACACGCGCCTCGATGGGAACAAATATGCAACGTCAGGCCGTGCCGCTCATTCGTCCCTCTGCCCCGCTCGTGGGCACGGGGATCGAGGGTCTCACGGCGCGAGCATCAGGCCAGGCGGTTCTGGCGGAAGAAGACGGCGAAGTGGTGAGCGTGGATGCCTCGCACATCGCCGTGGTGTACCGTTCCGGCCGCAAGCAACAGCTTGCACTCACCACATTCGTTCGCTCTAACCAGGGGACATGCGTCCTGATGCGGCCGCGCGTGCACATGGGCGAAAAAGTCCATCGCGGGTCCGTGCTCGCGGACGGATCGGCGGTGGAGAACGGGGAACTTGCGCTGGGGCAGAATCTGCTCGTGGCGTACCTCTCGTGGGAGGGGGCGAACTTCGAAGATGCCGTGATCATTTCGAGCCGCGTCGTTCGCGACGGCTGGTTCGACTCCATTCATATTGAATCGTACGTGACGGATGTGCGCGACACCAAGCTCGGGTCCGAGACAGTCACGCGCGATATCCCGAACGTTGGCGAAGCCAAGCTCAAGGATCTTGATGCCGACGGCATCGTGCGCATCGGTGCCACGGTGCACGAAGGAGACATCCTCGTGGGGAAGATCACCCCCAAGGGCGAGACGGAGCTCACACCGGAGGAACGGCTTCTGCAGGCGATTTTCGGTGACAAGGCAAAAGATGTGAAGGATTCGTCGCTGCGGCTCCCGGGGGGTGCCGGCGGCAAGGTGGTGGACGTACACATCTTTGACCGTGCCGAGGGCGACGAACTCCCGACCGGCGTCATCAAGCAGATCAAGGTCTTCGTCGCGCAGACGCGCAAGGTGCAGGTCGGCGACAAAATGGCAGGCCGCCACGGAAACAAAGGCGTGGTCTCGCGCATCGTTCCGGCGGAAGACATGCCCTATCTGGAGGACGGCACGCCGGTGGATATCATCTTGAATCCCCTCGGTGTCACCTCCCGCATGAACATCGGTCAGATCCTGGAAACACACCTCGGTTGGGCATGCGACAAGCTGGGGATCAGGGTCGCGACTCCTGCCCTGAACGGCATCTCTGTGGATCAGATCGAGGAATTCCTCAAGGCAGCGAATCTTCCCACAGACGGCAAGGTGCAGCTCTTTGATGGGCGCACCGGCGAGCCGTTCGCGCACAAGACGACAGTGGGAATCGTGTACATGCTCAAACTCCTCCATCTCGTGGAGGACAAGATTCACGCGCGCAGCGTCGGTCCGTACTCGCTCGTCACGCAGCAGCCGCTCGGAGGCAAGGCGCAGCACGGAGGTCAGCGCTTCGGAGAAATGGAAGTGTGGGCGCTCGAGGCCTACGGCGCGGCCTACACGCTGCAGGAGATGCTCACGATCAAGTCCGACGATGTGATCGGACGCTCTAAGGCTTACGAGGCCATTGTGAAGGGTGAGCCGATCCGACGTCCCTCCATCCCCGAGTCCTTCAATGTTCTCGTGAAGGAATTGCAGGCGCTCGGACTCAAGGTCGAGCTGCTCAAGTTCAAGGACGAAGTGCAACCCGAAGAGCGGACAACTCTGGAGGTGGGCGAAGTGGAACAGGTGGAATTGCGGTCCCGTGTGGAGGCCGAAGTGGAGGCCGAAGAAATTCTCAATGCGACGGAGAAGATTTCAGAGCTTGATGCTCCGGGCAGCGAAACTTCAGAAGAGGTGGTGGGTGGGATCGAAGAGGGCGAGTCGGTGGAGGCTTCGGGCGTGACGGCGAAAGAAGAAATGAAAGAAGCGGTCAGTGAAGAATCCATGGAAGACGCGTAGCGAGGGATTGGAGTATTGGAATACTGGAAACGAAAAAAGACGGTCACCGAAAGGCGGCCGTTTTTTGTATTGCCTCACCCCCCTCTCCACCCCGCCACCGTCGCACATGTGCGACGTGGCCCGTCCACGATTCCCCCATGGAGAGGGGGGTAGGGGGGGGTGAGGCCGGCACCGTTCCGCCCACCCACAGAACGCCTTTGTGCTTTTCTGGAAGCCAAAAAGTCATCCTCCATACAAAATTCGCTCCGCACAGGTCTCCTGTGAAGACCATCTGATCTTTAGTCTTGGGGATCCGTATTTCTTACCCCCCCATTTTATGTTCAATGTGAACCGCGTCACGCTGCTCGGCAACGTCACCCGCGATCCCGAGGTGCGCGCCACCAAGGCCGGGCAGCCGGTCTCCAATATCGGGTTCGCCACGAATCGTGCGTGGAAGGACCAAGAAGGTACGCTCCAGCGCGAGCCGGAGTACCACTATTTAGTGTGCTTCGGCCCGCTTGCCGCGTTCGCCGAGAAGCGCGTGAAGAAGGGCGTGCCTCTGTATGTCGAAGGCCGGCTCCACACGAGCCACTGGGAATCGAAAAAGGGTACTCCGGCGAGCCGCACCGAAGTCCTAGTGGACCGTCTCGTTCTCCTCTCTTCCAGGAAGAAGAGTGCCGTGGAGGCGGCGACGGCGGACGAAGAGTAGAGCACCCCTCCGCGGGTGCGGTTTTCCGAGGACAAAGGGATGGTTGCCGAAGAGGCGCCGTCCTTTTTTTTCTAGATTGACAGTCATACTTGTGGGCTATGCTTGCTCCCTTTTTCCTCCATTCGCCATGTTGAGATCCACTGTGAATGCCTCTAGCTATCTTATGAGAAGCATCGAAGAACTTGGCAGAGAATCTCTGTATAAAAGCTCTGCGCTGTTATGTATTCAAATCATCATAACGAATGCTAAAGCGCAGATAGATGCGGCCATTGAGAGCGGCGACATGGGAGCAGTGAAATTACGTGTTGATGACCTCATTGCAAAGATCGAACTTCAATTGAACCAATCAGGAGTTTTTCCGACTACGTCTCAAGAAGAAGCCGGGCAGGCTCCTGCCGATGCTGCGAAACAGGAGCAAGCAAATTGACAACGGAAATAGGCTGGGCACAATCGGTGTGTATGGATGCCCGTACCGACGAAGAGTTTCGAACAGACTGTCTTGCAGATGCGGCAACAATGCTGCAGGAAGTTGCAGACCTGTCGCCTCGTGGGGAGGCAAGAGAACAGTTGAGACGACTTCTTGAGACACAGGACTGTTCATTACTTGAGAAAAGATTCGAAGTGAGAGCTTTCACAGAACAGGTCCGTCAGTTTCACGAGCGGGTCTGCTGTGGCGGGTGGTGCGTGCCGGATGAGGTCGAAGAGTATTCCACCGTCCACACATGAAGTCCGTGAACAGTGTCACCCTCCTCGGCAACGTCACCCGCGATCCTGAGTTGAAGCAGACCACGGGCGGACAATCCGTCTGTACCTTCGGCCTTGCGACGAACCGCGTCTGGCGCGATCCCAAGGGCGAGAAGCAGAGTCTGCCGGAATTTCACAATGTCGCGGCGTGGGGCGGACTCGCGGATTTTTGCAGTCAGTATGTCAAGAAAGGCAAGCCTCTCTACCTCGAAGGATATCTGAAGACCCGCAGCTGGGATGGACCCGAGGGAGCGAAAATTTTTCGCACCGAAATCGTGGCGGAAAATGTGATCTTGTTGGGTCCGCGGGAAGATGCGGAGAACGGCCTCAATACGGGCGTTTCTGCACAGCCGGAGGTGACGTCGGAAGGAGAGTGAGGTTTGCTTTGCAAGGCGATTTTCATGTCCTCCTCTTTCTTCTTGACTCGTCATTTCTCCACAGTAAACTGCGGAAGCTCTATGTTTCCTCGTGCCCACCCGTAGGATTCGTCCCGCGCTTTGCGCGGAGATTCTCGGATTCTGCGGGTGTGCATAGGCCACCCGCATTTTTGTTTCTGGGAAGGCAATGCGACGATGAGCGAAAGCGAATCGAGCAGTGCCGAACCGGAAGCACCCTGAGCGAAGCCCCGCGTCCGCGGGGCGGAGTCGAAGGGTTCCTCTGGAGACAGAATGGAGTATGGCGGGAGCTTGTCACATCATGTTCCTTCGCATCACCGGCAGTGAAGAGAACATGAATGAATTCGTATATACGTGCGCAGCATGCCTTCGTCCCGCGAATGCGGGGCTACGGCGTGTGAATGTGCCACGGTCGGTCTTGACCGACGTGGCGTGCGGGCACATCCTGCCCGCTCCTTGCCCCGCATCAGACTGGTGTTGGGGTCCTGCGACACGTGAACAGTAAATTTGAAAAACGTTACTCATCGCATCACATGGATGCCTCGACTCTGTACTCCGAAGAAGGACGTAGCCAGCTGCGATAAGCCTCGGCAAGCCGCTAGGCAGGCGCTTGTAGCCGGGGATTTCCGAATGGGGAAACCCCATGGAAGTCATATTCCATGACCCCTCACCATTTTTCGTGATCTTGGTAACCAATGGCACCTGTGTCACTCGTGGTTACTGATGTCGGGAAAAATGGTGAGGGGAGGTCACCCTGTGAACTGAAACATCTCAGTAACAGGGGAAAAGAAATCAAATCGAGATTCTCCGAGTAGTGGCGAGCGAAAGGGGAACAGCCTAAACCTCGTGCTTGCACGGGGGGTTGTAGGACCTCTTGTACCGATTCAATTGTCATAGACGAACGTCCCTGGAACGGGCGGCCATAGCGGGTGAGAGCCCCGTAGTCGAAATGACAAGAGACGGGTGAGGATTCCTGAGTAAGGTCGGACACGTGAAATCCGGCCCGAATCCGGGTGGACCACCATCCAAGGCTAAACAGGTACAGAGTTCAATAGCGGATAGTACCGTGAGGGAACGGTGAAAAGCACCCCGGAAGGGGGATGAAATAGTCTCTGAAATGTGATGCGTTCAAGGAATCGGAGCGGGTGTCACACTGAAGGCTTGGAATATTTTTTGTTTTATGGAAGGATGAATGCATGCCTGCATTAGACAAATGGACAGCAGAGGATACTAGCGATTGGTATCTACAAATAGTTTCTCCTCTGAACAACGGCGGCCTCAGTCCTCGGGCTGAGCAAAGAAGCAGAATGGCATGTCTCGGTCATAAATCCGAGATTCCGCTTTCTGCATTACCTTTGCATGTCCAAGCGTTAATGCGTCGACTACGAGGGGATGAACAGCATCTTCTTGAAAGAAGACGAGGAAGAAGTCGCAAGCCTTGAGTGTGGCATCCGTGACGGTGTGCCTTTTGCATAATGAGCCAACGAGTTTGTTGTCAGTGGCAAGGCTAAGGCAGTCCATAGCCGGAGCCGGAGCGAAAGCGAGTCTGAATAGGGCGTTTAGTCGCTGGCACAAGACCCGAAACCGGGTGAGCTAACCATGGGCAGGGTGAAGGGCGCCGAAAGGCGTCTGGAGGCCCGAACCATAACTTGTCGCAAGAAGTTGGGATGACCTGTGGTTAGGAGCGAAAAACTCATCGAACCCGGAGATAGCTGGTTCTCCTCGAAATGCCTTTAGGGGCAGCCTCGTCACGCACGGCGGGGGGTAGAGCGACTGTTTGGGTGCGGGGGTCTTTTTGGACCTACCAAATCCTGACAAACTCCGAATACCCGCCTTTAGGTGACGGGAGTGAGACGGTGACGGCAAAGCGCCATCGTCGAAAGGGAAAGAGCCCAGATCACTTGCTAAGGTCCCTAATCGATCGCTCAGTGGTAAAGGAAGTACAGGTGCATAAACAGCCAGGAGGTTGGCTTAGAAGCAGCCATCCTTTAAAGAAAGCGTAACAGCTCACTGGTCTATGTATCTGCGCGCCGAAGATTATCGGGGCGAAGCGATCAACCGAAGCAATGAGTGCGCAGTTCTTTCTTAGAACTGTGCGCAGTAGAGGAGCGTTCCGTCCAGCAGTGAAGCAGTACTGCGAGGTATTGTGGAGCGGACGGAAGCGAGAATGTTGGCATGAGTAACTACTAGGCAGGTGAAAACCCTGCCCGCCGAATCCCCAAGGTTTCCCACGCAACGGCAATCGGCGTGGGGTTAGTCGGTCCTAAGGCGAGGCCGAAAGGCGTAGCCGATGGAGAGCAGGTCAACATTCCTGCACCTCCTGAGGATCGTTCAAGGGCGGCAGTTGAACGTTTGTCCGACCTCTGTTCTCCACCATTCTGGATTTTGAAGAGTGATGAGTTTTGAGTCGTGAGTTATGATTTGTGTTACTCATGACCCAAAACTCACGACTCATGACTTCCAAGAGTCTAGAATGGTGGAGAATACGCCTGATAAAAAGGATACTGTCGACCTAGGAGCGGTGTGACGGAGAGGGACGTCCAGAGCGTCTTATTGACTCGACGTGGAAGGCATGAAGCGTTGATCCCGGGAGGGAAATCCCCCGGGTGAGCTGAGTGCCGATCCCGATTACTCCGCGCAAGCGGGGCGAGTCTGAAACGTTCCACTTCCAAGAAAACCGTCGCTCCGAGAGTCTCAGGAGACCGTACCGCAAACCGACTCCGGTGGGGTGGTCGAGTAGACCAAGGCGAACGAGAGAACTCGCGTTAAGGAACTCGGCAATGAAGCGTCCGTAACTTCGGGATAAGGACTGCCCTTCTTCTTAACGAAGATGGGCCGCAGCGAAAGAGCCCAGGCGACTGTTTATCAAAAACACAGGTCCCTGCGAAGCCGTAAGGCAATGTATAGGGGCTGATGCCTGCCCAGTGTCAGAAGGTCACGTGAGAGGGTGTATGCCTTCAAACTAAGCCCTGATGAACGGCGGCCGTAACTATAGAACGGACCAGTTGTAGTTACGTTAATAAATCTCCACAGTAATAGGCCATTCGGGCCACTACGTGGCCATGTAGTGACGCATCGCGTCTACTACGTGGGACTGTATGCTGGAAACTCTGAGTATCTGACGGTACTTGCCATGAGGTGTACAATCGTACCCCTATGACAGGTGAAAATCCGCTCAGTGCAGACAATCAGCAGGAAAGACTGATCAAAATCGGGTGGGTTATCGGATTCGTTGATGGTGAAGGATGCTTCTCCATTAGCTTCATCCGCCAGCCGCACCGCATGAACCGTCGTGGATATCGATCCGGCTATCAAGTAGCCCATGAATTTTCGGTTACTCAAGGCAGAGAAGAGCGTGCATTGTTTGAATGAATTGCATCGGTTCTTCGGAGTTGGACAAGTGATCGTGAACAGGAGATACGATAACCATCGAGAGCATCTCTACCGATATGTGGTGAGACGGAGAGAAGATTTAAAGAAAATCATCATTCCGTTTTTCCACAGTCATCCGATGCATTCTTCCAAGCAAAGAGACTTCGAGAAATTCGCGCAGTGCGTCGAATGGATCGACGGAGGAATACATCTCACCCAACGAGGATTGGTTACTATCGCACGGATGATGGAAGGGATGAACAGATGCAAGCCACGAACCGATTTGATCAGAATCCTCAGAGACTATACGTCAGACATTCCGAAAGGGATGAAGATATAGTCCGACCTCATGGGCGACCATGAGCATTCGCATTCCCCATCATCACTAAGAATGCGAGGACATCGAAAAATCGATGGAACAATTTGAACGGTCCTAAGGTGATTGGCAACAATCCAGTTCGTTGCCTTAGTAAAATCCGACTATATGCTGGAACATCCCGTGTATCCTCCATGCCGCAAGGTACGAGGTGGGGACAATCAGCAGGGAAGGCCCGGTTTCGTCTTCTGACGATGCCGTGGAACCCTCAGAGACTATACGTCGGACCTCTTGATTTGAATTCTGGAATCAGGAGGAAGATAGAGTCCGAGCTGCATGGCGACATGCAGACTGCAATGGAAACATTGCGGCGCCCCGCCCCTGCGGGGTCGTAACATGCCTAAGCGAAATTCCTTGTCGGGTGGTCGATAAGAAGCTTGCCCGAATGTCGCCGCAAGGCGCAGCACTAAGGAATCAGCCGTGTTTTGGAAACAGATCACTTACATCTTTCAGAGTTCCTAAGTATTAATATCAGCGTTGTACAAGAATTAGTGAAAAACGTTCCCAGCAGTAGATCCTTCCGCAGCAGTACAACATTCGTTGACTGCACGGTGGCGGATCACTGCGGGACCATGCAGTGACGCGCAGCGTCTACTGCGTGGCGCTATATGCTGGAATATCCGAGTCACGTCGTTCGCGAATGACGTGACGAGTATGGAGCACTACGCGCTCGACAGTTGACAATTGACTATTAACTATTAACAATTGACAACAATAGTTGAGTCCGTGACAATGTGTCTCCTGCGGACAATCAGCAGGAAATTATTACTCAATTGCTATGTCTCCTCCCATTGACTGGATAGTAACCTCGCTTGCACTTGATGATATCTTGGAGAAACGGTTTCAGTTGCCATTAGATCATCCGATCTGGCGTGAAGCTCAAGATTTGCAAGGTCGATGGGAACAAAATTGGGAACGTAGGCAGACTGATACCTTCCTTACCGATTTCGATTCTGATGTTCAGGTTTTAAGAGGAAGGTTGTATCAGACTTTAGAGTAATAAGATCCTCAGAGACTACACGCGACGCTCGATAACAACTGGCAACAATTGACTGTTAACTGTTAACGGTTACAAGTTAATGGTTGTATCGATGATGATATAGTCCGATCTCCATGGCGACATGGAGGCGCAAAATCGCAGCGCAGTCATAACAAGCGTGGCTCGAAAGAGTCGGTATGTGCGCCCCGGTTTCGATCGGGGTCCCGGTTCACCACCGGGGGAAATCACAAGTTCGATGATCTCTCAAAGAGTCATCGCGAAGACGGGCTTTGCCCGTCTGGAGCGATACCTTTTAGGGAAAAGAGAGCTCGTGAGAGAAAAACCGTAGGTTTGTCTCTCACGCACCCGTGAAGTTCCGACCCGCACGAATGGTACAACGGTCTGGGCACTGTCTCGACGCGAGACTCGGTGAAATTGCAATCCTGGTGCAAATGCCAGGTAGATCACGGAAGGACGAAAAGACCCTATGAAGCTTTACTATAAGCTGGCATTGCATTGTTAGTTTGCTTGCGCAGCATAGGTGGGACCCTTTGAAGCCGGGACTTTGGTTTCGGTGGAGGGAACAGTGAGATACCACCCTTGCGTTCTGACGATGCTCACCCTTCGGCATATACTCCGAATGGGACAGTGCTTGCCGGGTAGTTTAACTGGGGCGGTTGCCTCCTAAAGCGTAACGGAGGCGCGCAAAGGTCCACTAGCACCGGATGGAAATCGGTGTCGTCGTGTAATCGCACACGTGGGCCTGACTGCGAGGCTTACAGGCCGAGCAGAGACGAAAGTCGGCGATAGTGATCCGGCACCCGAGCGTCTAACCACGCTCTTCCCACGTGGGTGGGGTGTCGCTCAACGGATAAAAGTTACTCTAGGGATAACAGGCTGATCGCTCCCAAGCGCCCACAGCGACGGAGCGGTTTGGCACCTCGATGTCGGCTCATCACATCCTGGGGCTGGAGAAGGTCCCAAGGGTTTGGCTGTTCGCCAATTAAAGTGGTACGCGAGCTGGGTTCAGAACGTCGTGAGACAGTTTGGCCTCTATCCTCCGTGATCAAATGGAAACGTGAAGGAAGCTGCTCCTAGTACGAGAGGACCGGAGTGGACGAACCTCTGGTGAACCTGTTGTCGCGTCAGCGGCACCGCAGGATAGCTATGTTCGGCAGGGATAACCGCTGAAAGCATCTAAGCGGGAAGCCCCTCCTGAGATTTCGTTTCCCCACAAGCCCGCCGGAAGACGACCGGCTAGATCGACCGCAGGTGTACGTACAGCAATGTACTCAGCCGAGCGGCACGAATGGGCAATTGAACGTTTTTCATTCCGTTTACATCTTGTAGACGGTTACTGTTTACGTGTTGCGGGCTCTGTACCCTTTACGGTGCAGGGCAGGAGCGTGCAGGATGTGCGCACACGGCACGTCAGATTACTCTGACGTGCCACCTCTGCGCATCATTCCGTTCTTTTCATTATAAAAGCCCAGTGTCCTGGTGCCTTTAGCGGCGGGGTCACACCTGTTCCCATCCCGAACACAGCAGTTAAGCCCGCCAGCGCCGATGGTAGTAACCCTTGTGGTTGCGAGAGTAGGTCGGTGCCGGGACAGTGGGCTTTTTATAAGGCATGAGGAGGAAAACCTCGCGGTTTTCCCCTCATGAGCTCCCTTTTCCCTTTGTAGAAGATGCCTCCAGCGCGGGACCCGCAAGACCCGCGCTTCGGCACGCTCATTTCATTTGTTTAATTTCCTCCGAACCATCCCCTGCGTAAGCCGGGGGATGGAGAGCTTCCGGCAAGCGCAGCTCGAATTGCTCTGAAAGAGCCCGCCCCGCGGATGCGGGGTGCTAAGCACCACGGGCGTAAGCCCATGGATATCTACGTGTGACCGCTTCGTGCGGTTTTTTTGAATACGGAAATTCTTGCGTTGGATGTCAGCCAATATTTCCAATTCCTAGCAAGAAGCCACGGGATCGGAAGTCGGCATTGCGTGGTAAATTACACGTAAAGCTTGAGCGTATGCAGTTTCCACGACTCACATCGGTGGCATTGGGGATCGGGATTATTGCATTGAGCGCCCTGGGGACGATCGCGTGGAAAAACACCGGAAATCTCTGGAGGGCACAGGTCACACCGCCCAATTGCGCGGAAGATGGACAGAGTGTTTGCAGATTTGCACAGTACTGCCCCACTGCCTGCTGCAATCCGAACGCAGGAATCAAATCGAAGATACATTTTGTTGATGGCTCGTGCATGCTTACCAACAGCCTAGACATAGGGACATGTGTGGTCGGATGGAATGAAACGTGTGGAGACGGGACATGCGAGAACGATGAAAATCTGTGTAATTGTCCGAGGGATTGCAAGTCCGGCTGCGGTAACTGGAAGCTTGATTTCGGCGAGACATGTGAGGTGGGGATGTGCTGTCCCAGCGGGCAAATCTGCAATAGTAAAAAGTGTGTCTGTGAGTTCCCTGCTTCATAACGCATGAGATTTTTTTCTCACTTGCGGCTGCCCCGGATGGGTTTTATCAAGCTCCGATGGGTGATGGTGGCGGGAGTACTCGTGGCAATCGCTGCCGTGCCGACGTATCGCCAGTGGAGGGCGCAGGTGCCCGGCCAGTGCGGCAACAGTACCGTCGATGCCGGGGAGCAGTGCGACATTGCTCCCCGGCAGTACGCCGTGGGCGTACAGCCCATTGCGGTCAAGGCGGTAGACATGAATCGCGACGGGATACTGGACCTCGTGACGACGGATTGGGGTTCAGTGCCTTTTCCAAACGGAAACGGATCACTTTCCGTCTTCCTCGGGAAGGGCGACGGCACTTTCCTCTCCCCCATCACGACTGCACTGAATATGCGGTGCAGCAGGGCGCATATTGCCGACTTCGATGTGGACAGTATTCCTGATGTATACGTTCTGTGCCAAACAAACCCATATGTTTTCCTATTGAGGGGAAAGGGGGATGGAACATTCCAGGTGGCCGTATCGGCCGGAATTCCCTCTCATGTAATGTTCTCCGTGGGCGATCTCAATCGCGACGGTGATCCTGATGTCGTGACAACCGGCAATGGAGCGGTGACCGTCTATTTGGGGGGTGCTGGGCTTACATTCCAGCAGTCCACCGCGGTATCGATGGATTGCGGCCACTCCACTGTTGTCATTGCCGATTTCGATGCGGATGGGAACCCCGATGTGGCGTGCGATTGGACCGTTTCGGAGACGACGATGGTGCACTACCTCTTCGGCGATGGGCAGGGGGGCTTCAGTACCCCCGTCGACTTCAAAATCAGCTGGAGTGCATATCTGCATAACATGGAGGTTGCGGACGTGGATCGTGACGGTGACGATGACCTCTTTTTGAAGTACAACGGGCAGGGATTCGAGGCAGTCCTCTCCAATCCGGGCCGCACGTTCACCGAAGTCATCAACATGAGCGGTCCCCATGACATCACGGCAGCCCAACGGCTGGTGGACATCGATGGAGACGGTATTCTGGATCTCGTGGGTGCTTCCACGAGAGGCGCGTTCGGGTATCCAACCCTCTACGTTTACAAGGGACTCGGAGATGGCAGTTTCGCACACCAGTCAATCCTGACGATCAATTTCCAGAATGATCTGGGCTACGGCCTCGCGGTCGCGGATCTGGACAACAGCGGCGCGAAGGATTTCGTCGTGACGCACGGAGCAATCGGAGGATTAACTGGCAATTTTGCCGACAAGATTTCCGTCTCTCTCAATCAGTGCGCCAACAGCGCTGCCTGCACTGTGGCTTGTCAGTGCAGCGGAGGGAATGTGGTTTCTTCCTCCTCCAGTTCCCATTCCTCTTCATCGCTGCCAGCCGTCTGCGGCAACGGCACCGCCGAAGCGGGCGAGCAGTGCGGCGAGCCCGGGTTGGCTTCCTGCACATCCGGCAAGACCTGCCAGAGCTGCCAGTGCGTGTCTGTCGCTGGATCTTCGTCGTCCTCCATTGTCGTCACTTCTTCTTCATCGTCCGTATCACAGACGGTCTGTGGCAACGGCATCGCGGAGACAGGCGAAGAGTGCGAAGTGGGTGTTCCGTGTCCCTTCGGTTGGGCATGCGATTTTCTGCATTGTGCGTGTCTGGATCAACCGATGTGTGGCAACGGCACGGCCGATCCCGTCGAGCAGTGTGGCGAGCCCGGGCTTTTGTGCGCCAGTGGCAAGACGTGCAGTCATTGCCAGTGCATCGCGCCGCTCGCGTGCATTGCGGTTGGGCGTGATCCGAAAATGATTGCCGTTACTCCCGACGGCACGAAAGCGTACGTGGTGAATTATGGCGATGATTCTGTCTCAGTCATTTCCACTGCGACCAATACTATTAGTACTTCAATAGCGGTTGGTGACGGACCAACCTCCATCACCATCACCCCCGACGGCACGAAGGCATACGTAACGAATCAAGGCAGCAACACCGTTTCCGTCATTTCAACCGCCAGCAGTACCGTCGCAGCCACGGTGCAGGTGGGAACCGCCCCATACGCCATCGCCATCACCCCCGACGGCACGAAGGCGTATGTGATTAATTACGTCAGCAACACCGTTTCCGTCATTTCAACCGCCAGCAGTACCGTCGCAGCCACGGTGCAGGTGGGAGCCGATCCATACGCCC
>JAQVMW010000001.1 GCA_028703445.1 Candidatus Peribacteraceae bacterium | reverse complement strand
GCTCGGCAGGGTCATCTGCGACCCTCATGGGCTTAGATGGGGACTACGTGCTCGTCCAATTGCCAAGTACCGAGGTGCGCAGAGTTCAGAAGGACTGCTTCGCTACCATCGGAACGGTCAGTAACCTCGAACACAATCTGATCTCCATCGGCAAGGCCGGACGCAGTCGCTGGCTCGGCCACCGTCCGCAGGTGCTGGGCAAATCCATGAATGCCGTGGATCACCCGCATGGTGGTGGAGAGGGTCATTCTCCGATCGGACTCAAGAGCGGACCCAAGACGCCGTGGGGCAAGCCTGCCCGCGGGGTCAAGACCCGCCGCAAGAAGAAGGTCACCAATCGGTGGATCATCCGCCGTCGCATCAAGAAGCCGCGCAAGAAGTAACCTCCTTCCCCCAATCCCTAATTCCCAATCCCTAATCCCTAAAATGTCTCGTTCCCTCAGCAAAGGCCCCTACGTCGATCCGCGTCTCCTGCAAAAGGTGATGAAGATGGTGGGGTCCGGCGACAAGAAGATCATCAAGACGTGGGCGCGTGACTGCGACATTCCGCCGGAGTTCGTGGGCTTCACATTCGCGGTGCACAACGGCAAAGAGTTCACGCCCGTGTACGTCACGGAGCAGATGGTGGGGCACAAGCTCGGGGAGTTCTCGTGGACGACGAAGTTCAAAGTGCACGGCGGCAAGATGCAGGAAGCCCAGACCGCTGCTGCTGCAGTAGCCGCTGCACCCGCTCCCGCTGCCGCTTCCGGCAAGGCCGCTCCCGCCCCCTCGAAATAATCCCCCTCTTTTTTCTATGGTTCTAGACCTTCTACAACACAGGGAACTCGAAAGTTATGAAGTAATCCACCAGCAGTGGGAAGAAGTGGGCAGGCTGCTCACTGAGTTAACGGGTGAAAAAGTGCAACTTCACTTCAGTACTCAGGAAAAACTGAGTCAAATCATTCAGATACTTAAGGAAATGAATCGACAATCAGATGTTAGAGCAGTGAATTCTTCTTTGGGAGATCGTATTCAACACAGTCTCACTTTTGAACCCGGTTCATTGGATCCCCATAGTCCTCACGACATTCCTCCTCCTGCCACTCACGAATCATGAGAGCCTACCTCCGCTCCGCACGCATCGCGCCCAAGAAAGCCAGTGTCATCGCACAGATGGTCCGCGGGCTTAAGGTGCCTGCGGCGCTCGACTCACTCGAGCACACGCACAAGAAAGGGGCGCGGCTGATCCTTGCGCTGCTCAAATCCGCCGTGGCCAATGCCTCACACAACGACAAGCAGCGCATGGAGGAGCTGGTCATCCGCACCATCGTGGTGAATCAGGCACAGGGCTACCGGCGCGGCGTTTCCATGGCGCGCGGCCGCATGCGCCCGGTTCGCAAATTCCTGAGCCACATCGAAATCGTGTTGGGTGTCGCAGACAGTGAAGGGGAGATGAGCCCGAAGAGTCCGAGGAAGCCGACGAAGCTGAAGAGCGAGAAAACAAGCGAGAAGACTTCACGAAATGCCAAATCTGCGGTACAAAAGAGTCGTTCCCAGAAGAAGACCGACGTCTCCTCGGACTCGTCGGCATCTTCGGCTTCCTCTGTTTCCTCCTAATTATGGGCCAGAAAGTGAACGCCAACGGCTTTCGGATCGGACTCACGCATTCGTGGCCGAGCAAGTGGTATGCCCGCGGCAAGAAATTCCGCGACAGCTTCCTGCAGGACGTGCAGATCCGTCGCGGCATCATGAAGAAGATGAAGGACGCAGGCATCGCGCTCATTGAGATTGATCGCGGCAAGAAGATCTCCGTCGTCATCCACTCGAGCAAGCCCGGCGTGATCATCGGCAAGCAGGGCGCGGCCATCGAAGATCTGCGCAAGCAGCTGGAGAAAGATTGGGGAGGGTCCTTCGAAGTGAACATCCAGGAAATCCGCAATCCCGATGCCAATGCCGACGTGGTCGCCGAGACGATTCAGGGGCAGATCGAGCGTCGCATGCCTTATCGTCGCGCCGTGAAAATGGCGCTTGAGAAGGCCATGCAGGCGGGTGCCATCGGAATCAAGGTTACCATTTCAGGGCGTCTCAACGGCGCTGAGATCGCACGTGCTGAGCTTCACAAGCTGGGCAACATCCCGTTGCAGACGCTCCGCGCGAATGTGGAGTTCGCCACCCGCCATGCTATCACGACGTACGGCACGATCGGCGTGCAGGTGTGGGTGTACCACGGCCTCGTCTTTAAGAAAGTGCAGCAAATTCATTCCGCTTCCCTCCACACTTCCTGATTCCTCATGCTCGAGCCCAAGAAAATCAAACGGCGAAAGCAACACCGCTACCGCGGAGCATTCGGTCGCAAGGCCACGCGTGGGACACAACTCGCATTCGGGACGGTGGGACTCAAAACCCAGGAAGCCGGAGAACTGACCGCCCGTCAGATCGAGGCGGCCCGTCGCGCGCTCACACACAGTGTGCAGCGCGGAGGCAAAATCTGGATTCGCATCTTCCCGCACACCCCCGTGTCGCGCAAAGCCGCGGAAGTTCCGATGGGCTCCGGCAAGGGATCGCTCGACCGTTACTCAACCATCGTCCGTGCAGGCACCATGATTTTCGAAATGGGCGGTCTCGATGAACAGGCGGCCAAGACCGCTCTTCGGCTCGCTGCATACAAGCTTCCGCTTCTCACCAAGATCGTTACGACTTCTCTTCTCTAAACCATGCCCAAGCCTTCTGCCACCGGCGAACTCCGTGCGATGCAGATGCCCGATCTTGCCCGCGAGATCAAGGCACAGGCGCTCTTGGTCGAACAACTGCGCCTCGGCATCAAGCTCAAGAAAGAGAAGGACACCGCCAAGCTCCGTCGGGAGCGGCGCAAGTTCGCACAGATGAAGACGGAATGGACAAGAAAGACCGCTGCTCAATTGCAGGGCTCCACAAAGCCCAGTACAGTTCCCTCCTCCGCCACGTCGCTCACGAGCGGCCATGGCTCCGCCAAGGCTTCCCCCTCCGCTAAAGCTACGAAGGACAAGTCCGCCTCCCACACCCGCTTATGAGAACCAAGAAAGGTCAGATCACTTCGGCGAAAATGACCGGCACCGTCACGGTGACCGTGCACCGCTCGATCTTCCATCCGCTCTATCAGAAGCGGTTCACGCGGAGTAAGAAGTTCCTGGCGGACACCGGCGCGCACAAGGATCTGATCGTTGGCGATACCGTTCTCATCACGGAGTGCCGTCCCCTGAGCAAGAACAAGTGTTTCCGGGTCACGGAGATTCTGGAGCGCGTTCCGCGCGTCAGCGAGATCAGGGAAGAGGAGGCGATTGAGAAGAGCATCCACCGCGAGAAGAAGCATACGGTTCACGAGAAGAAGCACTCCCCGGACTCCTCGGTATCTTCGGTTTCCTCCAAAAAATGATTCAGCAGCAATCCATCCTTGTTGTGGCAGATAATACGGGCGCCAAGTCGGCCATGTGCATCAAGGTGCTCGGCAGTAGCAAGCGGCGCTATGCCCACATCGGAGACACCATCGTGGTGGCAATCAAGGAAGCTGCTCCGCGCGGCACGGTGCGTAAGAAGGCCGTCGAGCGCGCGGTTATCGTGCGAACGCGTGATTTCATCCGTCGTCCGGATGGGGGAGGGGTAAAGTTCGATGACAATGCCTGCGTGATCATTGCCAGTGACGGACAGCCCAAGGGCACCCGCGTCTTCGGTCCGGTGGCCCGCGAGCTCAAGGTCGGCGGCTACAAGAAGATTCTCTCCCTTGCTCCTGACGTTCTATGAGAATTCATACGGGCGATTTCGTCCTCGTCATCTCCGGCAAAGACAAGGGCAAGACCGGCACGGTCCTGCGCGTCCTCGGTGACCGGTTGGTGGTGAGTGACGTGAACATGCGCACTCGGCACGTCCGCAAGACAACGCAGGGTCCCGGGCAGCGCCTGAAGTACGAGGCGAGCATCGCCGCGAGCAATGTGATGGTGATGGATGCCAAGACCAAGAAACCCACGCGTATCGGTGTGCGCCTCGACGAGAAGGGTCGCAAAATGCGCATTGCCAAGGTGAGCGGCGAAGTACTTGTTCAGGGTAAAGTGAGGGCCAAGAAAGGCCCCAAGGCGGCGCCGCTGAAAGCTCAGGAAGGTAAGGTAGGTAAAGAAGGTAAGGAAGGAGAGGTGCAGCAGGTGGCCGGACCGGAGCGCAAGCCCTTCTGGAAGAGACTCAGTTTCGGTGCGGAGGCGGTGCAGGAAGGCGAGGAGCCAAAAGGGCAGGTGACCGATCACAGCGTTCCCGCAGAGACACGCATTCCCGAATCCTTCAGCCACGGACGTGGTTCCTAAGATATGAAATTCAGCAGCATCCACCTTCGGCCACTCTCCCACGAGCAATCGCTTCGGACTTCATCCGTATCTCCTCTCCCATTGGGAGAGGGTAGGGTGAGGGTGCATGAACTTGTGAAAAACCTCAGAGAGTCATCCCTGCAAGTATGAAGAAGTATGAATCCCTCCATGATCGGCTCCGCGGCCCAGTCGCCGAAGCACTCAAGAAGGACCTCAAGGTCACGAACGTGCACGCGCTTCCGCGTATCGAGAAAGTCACGGTGAACGTGGGCATCAACCGCGAAAAGATGGATACGAAAGAGTCGCACGAGTTCGTGGCACAGTGTCTGGCCAAGATCACCGGCCAGAAGGCCGTGCACACGCGGTCGCGCAAGGCGATCTCCAATTTCAAGATCCGCGAGGGGCTGGTGGTCGGCGCCATTGTCACGCTCCACGGGCGCCGCATGGAGGAATTCCTCGATCGGTTCCTGTCGTACGTGCTTCCGCGCATCCGCGACTTCCGCGGCGTGACGACCAAGCTGGACGGTCATGGCAATTACGCCATCGGTCTCAAAGATCATTCGATCTTCCCCGAAGTCCCCCCCGTCGATGCCGGCAAGATCTTCGGCGTGCAGGTGCAGATTACGACGAACGCCAAGACGGATGCGCCCGCCCGCGCGCTCCTGAAGTACATGGGCGTGCCCTTCCGTGCCGAACGCGTCACTAAGAAGTCCTCTTCCGCTTCCTAACCACTACCCCTAACCCTAACCCTAACCCTATCCATGGCTCGTATCGCTCTCGTCAACAAGCAGCGCAATGCCCTCGAAACCTTCATGAAGGCCAAGGCTGCCGGCAAGAAACCCAAGTTCGGAACGCGCGTCTACAACCGCTGCACTCTCTGCGGAAGACGGCACGGGTATTTGCGCTTCTTCAAAATCTGCCGCATTTGCTTCCGTGAGCTGGCGTGTAATGGTGATATTCCTGGTATTACCAAATCTTCTTGGTAGCTATGACTCTGATGAATGTTTCTGTCGGCTGTACTTCCCTCGGGAGAGTTATGAGTCACGAGTTAAGAGTCATGAGCGGTGCTCACAACTCACAACTCACAACTTACGACCTCTTCCCCTCTCTTTCCGCTCCCACCCGCCTCAACACATGACTCCCGTCAACGATCCCATCGGCGATCTGCTCACCCGCGTGCGCAATGCGCAGTCCGCCGGACGCACGCAGTGCCGTGCCTCTCTCTCCAAGATCAAGCTTCAGCTCTGCGAACTTCTGGTGCGTGAAGGGCTGCTCCAGAGCGTGACGGTAGAGGGCACTGCGCCCAAACAGGAGCTTGTGGTTTCATTTCTCACCGATCATCCGGTGCTCGCTCTCAAGCGCGTGAGTACGCCCGGCCGGCGCGTGTACCGCTCCGTTGAGGAATTGAAGCCCGTCGAGAACGGATTCGGCATTGCCATCCTCACGACGAGCCGGGGGCTCATCACCGACCGTGAAGCACGCTTAAAGAAGATCGGCGGCGAACTCCTCTGCGAAATCTCCTAATCCCTAATACTCCAATCCCCAATCCCTAGAATGTCCCGAATCGGACGCAAACCAGTGGCAATCCCGGGTGGCGTGACCGTGACGGTCACGGGCCAGACGGTATCCGTGAAGGGGTCCAAGGGAGAGCTCACGTACGCATTCCTGCCCGAGGTCACGGTGAAAGTGGAGCCCTTCGACTCTGCTCAGGGTAAAGGCAGTCAGGTCATCGTGGAACGCAAGGGCGACAGTGATGCGTCTCGGGCGCGTCACGGGCTCACCCGTCAGCTCATCGAGAACATGGTGCGTGGAGTATCCGAGGGCTACAAGAAAACGCTGGAGGTGATCGGCGTGGGCTACAAAGTGCAGGTGCAGGGTAAGAAACTCATCTTGAACCTTGGATTCTCCCATCCAGTCGAGTTTCCGATTCCGGAGGGCATTGCGATAGCGCAGGACGAGAAGAACAAGAACCTGCTCACGATTCAGGGCATCGACCGGCAGCTCGTCGGTCAGGTGGCCGCCAATATCCGCTCATTCCGCTTGCCGGAACCCTACAAGGGCAAGGGCATTCGCTACAGTACCGAGACGGTCCGCCGCAAACCCGGTAAAGCCGCAGTCGGCAAGGGCGCCGCCGCCGCATAATCTTCCATGACCATCATGATACGTTCCAAGCTCCAACTTAGGCTCCGCAGAAAGAAGCGCATCCGCGCTCGCATCCACGGATCAGCTCGGCGGCCACGCCTGACGGTATTCCGGTCGCTCCAGCAGGTGACCGTACAGGTGATTGATGACGACGCCGGCAAGACGCTCATGGCCGCTTCCACGCGCGAAGCGAAGGCCAAGCCCACGGTGGAAGGCGCCAAGAAGCTGGGGACGCTCATCGCGAAGAAAGCCAAAGAGGCCAAGATCACGACCATCGTCTTCGACCGCAACGCCTACGCCTATCACGGTATCGTGAAGGCGCTTGCCGATGCCGCCCGCGAAGGCGGATTGCAATTTTAATACCGCAGCCACGAAGGGCTGCTCTGCTCCCATGAACGAAACTCTCCCCATCACCCACGGCACGCGCATCCCCGTCCATAGGGATGTCATGCCGTATGTTGCGCAAGTACGCGCGAGCATTCGAACCAAGCCAGCATCGAGGTGGTTGGTTGTGACGCGCGTGGAAGGCGAAACTGTCTTCGCTGTATTCCGTGGCCAAGACAAGCAAGAAGGAGAAGAAGTGTCCATTCCCCTCGCGATTGTGCGAAAGGTCATTGATGAAACAACTGCACTTCTTGAAAGATTCAAGAGGCCAGCTTCCCCGTCCGAATCCCAGTCTCCAGTCCCTAATCCCTAATCATTCACCTATGTCTCCATCTGAAAACCCACAGGCCACGGAACAAAAGAGAAGTATCTTCCCTGATATCTCCGACGACGCTTTTGCGGCGCATATTTCCGGGTGGGCGATCGCGGAATTGCACGGTAATCTCGCGGAAACGAATCCGAATTTGATAAAGAAGCTCCAACCCGTCCCAAGTCCAGATTCCCAATCCCTAATCCCTAACCCCTAAACATGGCTAAATCTTCCCGTCCAGACCGAAAGCGTGGCGACCGTCGTCCGCGTACTCCCAGTGAGTACGATGAGGTGACGCTCTCCGTGGATCGTGTGACGCGCGTGGTCGCAGGCGGACGCCGCATGCGCTTCCGCGCCATCGTGGTGATCGGCAACAAGAAGGGCAAGGTGGGGCTGGGCACGGGCAAGGCCGCCGAGGTGCAGGCTGCGGTGAAGAAGGCGACAGTGGATGCCAAGCGCCACATGGTGCGTATCCCTCTGCGCGAGGGCACGATTCCGCATCAGGTTGATGTGAAGTTCAAGGCGGCCAAGATCCGCTTACTCCCGGCGTGCAAGGGTACAGGTCTCATTGCGGGTGGGGCAGTGCGCGTCATTCTGGAGCAGGCAGGCGTGCAGGATGTCCTCTCAAAGCGCTTCGGGAGCAGTAACAAGCTCGTGAACGCACAGGCAGTGATGAAGGCGCTTGGGCGGCTCAAGTGGAAAGGCGGGATGCCCCAAGAAGACATGCCCGAGAAGAAGCCGCTCAAAGAGACCGAAGGCGTCCGGCAGGATGCCGCGGCGTTGGAAGGTGAACGTCTGGGCGTGACGGAGATTGCGAAGAAGGACGTGATTCAGTAAAGAAAGGTCACCAAATTTTTACCTCCTGACAGTTGGTGAGGTGGATGTTGTCCGGGGCACAGGCATTTTGCGATCCGCAGTTTCATCTGTCTGGCTTCGGCTTCGAGTCTTTGTTTCACAGGAAAACGATGACAACCGTATTGGATTTCTGCGGGAGTCGGCGTTGATTGATCGGGACTGGGATCCTGGCGTGTATCGCCCCCCGTAAGAACGACGATTTTTTCGTCATCTCCAGCATCGGTTACCGATGTGACTCGATACTCTGACATGAGACGAAGGTACTATGACAATGGATTCTGTCAACTATTCGTCGTCATTTTCTGATATTCTGGTTCTATGCCCAAAAAGGCACTTCTCATCATCGCGCAGAAGGACTACCAGGACATCGAGTACACGCGCACGCGTGCTGCATTAGAACGCGAAGGGCTTCAAGTGATCGTCGCGAGCGGAGAGGGAGGCACGTGCACCGGCAGGTTCGGAGGGTCAGTGCAAAACACGCTTCCGCTCAGGCAGGTGAAAATCGAGAACTTTGATCTGATTGCCTTCATTGGCGGAGGCGGTGCGGAAGCCTACGTGCGTCATCCCGAAGCGCTCAGGATCGCCCATGAGGCCGCAGTGGCCGCCATTCCGCTCGGAGCCATTTGCATCGCTCCTTTGATCCTGGCGAAGGCCCGGGTGCTCGAGGGCAAAAAGGCGACGGTGTGGGATGACGGTCAGGGGACACAGAGAGAAATTCTCGAGCAGGCCGGTGCCGCGTTTACGGGAGACTCCGTCACCGTCGATGGCCTCATCGTCACGGGCAACGGCGCCGAGGCGTCGGAGGAGTTCGGCAGGACGCTTACGGAGCTTCTTCGGTAGGAGCTTCTTAGTTTCTTAGGAAACTTCTGCGAGTGCCTTCAGCCGGACGTACATCATGAGTAGTGCCAAGCATTCGGGCTCTCGCCTTCCATTGGCTTCAGATCGGGGTTGCCTGTCATGCTCGCACTCGTAGAGCAGAGGCTGAAGCGCGCACGCATGCTCTGTACCATCGCGCCGATGATCTTGGAAAAACGTTGTGCGCGTTCTTGCACGCTTTCAGAGGCCTGTGATGTGGTTTCAAGTTTTTCCATACGGGGTCATTGTACAGATCCTAAGAAGCTAACAACCCAACAACCTAACAAGCTATTCCAAACTCAGTGATCCGAATTCCTGTACCCAAACATCTCCAAATACCCCCACACCCGTTTCGCGAAAGAGCGGCTGCAGAATGGCCTGGCGGTGACTGGGCGAGGCCATCCACTGCTCCACGGCAATCTGTGCCGTCTGCTGGCCGCGGGCGATGTTCTCGCCGAGTGCGAACCGCGGATTGCAGTTGCATACAGGAGAGCGTTTTGTCACGAGATAGTGCGGGCTCACTTCGCTGCGCTGATTGAGGAGCTCACTCAAATCGAAGACGGCCTGACAGGAACAAAGCTCAGGAGGCAGGGTGAGATACTGCGTTTGGCGGATTCGATCAATGTAGTTTAAGCCTTCCGGATTGAAGTGGCTGAAATATCCGCGTTTGTACATGTCTTTGGCGTGCGCCTGTGCTGCTTGTTCCAGCTGAGCATTGCGAATGAACGGAAGCAGACCCGTTGCCATCCGTTCCTGATTCACAAGCCCGATAATCTGCAACTTCTTCTGCTCGGTGGCATTGGGGGACGGGAGGAGCGGTGGAGAGAGAATGGAGTTGATCCTGAGTGAGAGGGTCTGTGGAACGCGCGAGACGGAGGACTGTGCGACCGGGGGTAATATGGTCGAGGCGGTCTTCGGTTGCAGAGCTGCAGAGCAACGAAACAGTGTATACACGGCTCCGGCAGCTTCAGTGAGCAGGAGGGGGCTCTCCGGTTTCAGTGCATCCTGTTGCTCCGTCGGGAAGAGGCGGCAGCGCTCCGCGATTCCCACGTACGGAGCATAAGAGGCGGAATAGGGGATGTCGGTGTAGTGGTGGACGGGATTGGCGGGAAGGGAGAAGAGAATCGCGAGCATGCGCAGATACTCACCGCGCGAGACAGTGGCATCCGGATCGACGGCTCTGGTGACCGGGTTCACGCCGATCATGCCATTCTCAACGGCTGCCTGAAGAGTTTTCTCCTGCAGGCTGCCAGCGGGGACATCCGAGAAGAGCGGTTCGGTGCCCCTGATGTCCGGCAGAGATTTCTGGCTTATTTGAAAAAGAAACATCACCGCCTCCGCGCGTGTGACGATGGGGGCCTGCGCACTCGTGCCTGTCACGAAGGCACAGAGAAGCGCAATCAGCGCGATCTGTTTGGACATTGCATGTTTTGTACCACAGAACGTGCAATAGTTCCGATTGCGTTCTACCCCGAAAAAGAGCGGAAAAGAAGAGAATCCTCTCTTTACCTCCAACCCCTGAGCCTCTAGGATTTCACCCGTTCTACAGATGTCTCAGTGAAAGACCTGATTCTTCGTGTCCCTTATCCCTCATACTCTAATCCCCAATCCCTAATCCCCAATAATGTTGCACATGCTCCGCCCCAGCCCCGGCTCCACGCACAAACGCAAGCGCATTGCGCGCGGTAGCAGTGCAGGCGGCGGCACGACAGCCGGCCGTGGAACCAAAGGTCAGCAGTCGCGCGCAGGCAAAGGCCGCAAGTTCGGTTTCGAAGGCGGACAGGTGCCGCTGATCATCCGCCAGCCCAAGCTGCCGGGGTTCAAGCGGCCGATGCATCGCACATTCGAAGTGATTAATCTCGAAACACTTGAGGCTGCCCTGCCAGCTGGTGCCTATGATCCCACCTCACTCCGGGCACATCACCTGCGAACCACCAATAACCCGGTGAAGATCCTGGGACAGGGAGCGGTGACGAAAAAATTCGATTTGACCGTTCACGCCGTCTCAAAGAGCGCGAAGAAAGCGATTGGGGCGGCTGGTGGGTCTATTACCCTTATTTCCTGATAAATGGTTCTATTGTTACATTGTTCGCAAGCGACTCTTAGGCTGTTTCATGGGTAACCATTCAACAATGTAACAATGTAACCATCACCTCCTCTATCCCTCCAAAGCTCCAAACGTTCCCGTGTTCACTTACCTTAGACAACTCTGGCATTCCGAGGATCTGCGCCGCCGCATCCTCATGACAATCGCGCTGCTCTTCATCTACCGCGTTGTCGCGCACATTACGATTCCGGGCACCGATCCACAGGCTCTGCTGCAGTATTTAACGACACGCTCTTCCTCCGGTCCGATGGGGATCTTCGTGGCGCTTACCGGCGGATCTATCGATAACTTCTCGGTCGTGTTGCTCGGCCTTTCCCCGTACATCAATGCCTCGATCATCGTGCAGCTCTGCACCGTGATCTTTCCCAAGTTGGAGGCGCTCAGCAAAGAAGGGGCGCAGGGGCAACAGGAGCTCAATCGCTACATGCGCTGGATCTCTTTTCCGCTCGCGTTCCTGCAGAGTTACGGTTTTCTGATTCTGCTCAGCCGCGGAGGGCTCAAGCTGGTGGATACCTCCTTTCCCTATGTCCTGCTGCCGATGCTCTACGTGACGGCAGGGTCGATTTTCGTGATGTGGCTCGGCGAGCTCATCACCGAGAAAGGGATCGGCAACGGTATTTCGCTCATCATCTTCACGGGCATCGTTTCCGGTATTCCGGCTTCCATGAGTTCCATTTTCCTCGGAGGGCAGGGAAAGATAGGCATGTTTTTCCTCTTCACGATCATTTCGCTCGCCATGCTTGTTGCCGTCGTCCTCTTCACCGATGCTCACAAGCTCGTGCCCATTACGTATGCCAATCAGGGAGCAGGTCGCGGAGTGGCCGGTGGTATTCCCATCCGTCTCAATCAAGCAGGCATGATCCCCATCATCTTCGCCATCTCCCTCATTACGTTTCCGGCGATCCTCGCGCAATTCCTGCAGACCGCGCCGCGCTTCGCGTCCGTGGTGAGTTTCATCACGCTCTACTTGAGCCCGCAGAATCCGAGTTTCCTCTACCTGCTCGTGTACTTCCTGCTGGTCGTTCTGTTCACGTTCTTCTACGTGTCGGTCACGTTCAAGGTGGATGATCTGGCCGAGCAGATCCAGAAGCGCGGCGGCTTCATCCCGGGCATACGGCCCGGGCGCCAGACGGCGGAAGTCCTGCAGCGCACGAGCAATCGCCTGAATCTATGGGGCGGGATCTTCCTTGGTCTCATTGCCGTCATTCCTCTGGTCTTCACCAAGTTCTCGCCCTTAAGCCGCGCCGATCTCATCATTTCCGGCTCCGGACTTATCATCGTGGTGGGGGTCGTGATGGAATTGATCCGGCAGGTCAATGCGCAGTTGCTGGCGCATGACTACGACAAGCTTGTCTGAATTTCCATTTTCTCTCTTTTCTATGAAATCCTCCGAAGCGCAAGTCCGAATCCTTCCGAAGGCGGATCCGGAGCGGGAGAGACTTACCACTCAAGAGAAAACCGAAAGGGACGAGACTATTGCGCGCGTTGCAGAGGAATCACGAAGGCGCTGCACCTGCAACCAGGCCTTGTTGTTACCTGAAGACATCCACAACCATGAGGGACCGGCAGCAGACATTCTTGCAGCTGCTGAAACCCAGCAATTGGCTGAAATAGCGAGGATCAATCTGGAGGGCGCACACTTAAAGACGGAGATTTCCAAGGAGAGGCATGAACTGTGCTTTCTTTGCTCTTCAACAATGATTGCCGCGGGAAATAATGGTTGCACGCCCGATTGCCCCAATCATCCAAATCATGGTGAGTGAGAGATAGGAGGAGAAGATATGGGCTGTGTGTTGTTTATTTTTTCCGACCTCACCCCCAGCCCCTCTCCCTCATAGCGCTCCTTGTCGGGAGAGGGGAGTGTTTGCTGTTTGTATTAAAGCCATTCCCCCTCTCTGGTTGGCGTAAGTTGTCGATTGATGAGCATCGGCGTACATTTTTATCATGGATCCTGTACAGGAAGCATTGCTCATGAGAAGTTGTCGGGAAGGGGCGGAAGAAATTCGGATGAATCAGAACAATCCCACGTGGGTTGCAAGGATTGAGACAGCATATGCTGTGGCTTGTGCGGAGGCGGCGGAGAACATTTGTAGAATGGACAGGGAACAGGCCATCGCGGCTCAAACACATCCTCCTTGTATCTGACCAAAAGAACTGTTCGCGACCACAAAGAGCCTTGCTTCTTTATTCTTTATTCATAATCCTATCCGCAATGGATTTAGTCCTCTTCGGAATTCAGGGCAGTGGCAAAGGAACGCAGGCCAAGAGGCTCTGCGCGGAGTTCGGTTTTGAACAGTTCGAGGCCGGCGGGGAGCTTCGGAAGATCGCGGCTTCGGGCTCCGCGCTCGGCAAGACGGTGAAGTCCTTCATCGATGTCGGCAAGCTGGTTCCTTTCGAGATCATCATGCAGGTGGTCAAAGAGGCGATTCTGGCTCGTCCCAAAACCCAGAAGATCCTCTTCGACGGCATTCCGCGCGACGAAGAGCAGATGAGGTCTTTTGATCAGATCATGGGCGAAGTGGGCCGTGAATTTCATTGCATCGAGATAAAGCTCACGGAGGAGGAGGGGGTGAAGCGCATCCTCGGCCGGGCCAAGGTCGAAGGCCGCAAAGATGATGCCGATGAAGCGGTCATTCGCCGCCGCATGAAGACGTTCGTCGAGAAGACGAAAACCGTCATCGAGCGGTACAAGGCACAGGGCAAGCTGACCGAAGTGGATGGAAGAGGTTCAATGGAAGAGGTATTTGAGCTTGTCAGAAAGGTGGCAATCGGTCATTGACAAATACCAATTTGAAAGTAAAGATGCTTAGTCGATCATTTCAACGATACGAAACCCCAGCGCGAAAGGGATGAGTATGAGTGCACTTGCTGCGTGTTTCTTGGCGCTGGCTGCAGCGTGGTTCTTCGCCTACCTCTTGGTGCGTTTGAACAAATCTTCCTGGCGATTTGATCGCCGGGTCACCGGAGGGGGGGCGCTCATTTGCCTCACTCTCGCAGCCATCACCTATATCATCGGCCTTTTCGGAGGCTGAGGATCGATGAGGGGGACGACGCTCAATCGCCGCCCCCCGTTTTTCATTGATCGGGAGCAGGAAGGCGTTTCATGAAGGAGTTGGCGGGGGACGGGGGAGGAGGTGTATGAAGCGATGAGAAAGCTTCTTAGATTGTAGCTTCTTAACTTCTTAGGTTTCACTTTCGAGCCCCCTTCATTGAAAAAAGTTGATTTCCTGTTCTAAGAAGCTAAGAAGCTAATCAGCTAAGAAGCTAATCAGCTAAGAAGCTATACTCTTCGTATGTCCCGTTTTCAGATCTTCAACGAGCAGGAAGTCGCTTCCCTGCGCAAGAGCGGTGGGATTCTCCATGACTGCCTTGCGCACGTTTCCGCGCTCGTGGAACCGGGAATCACGACGGGTTTTCTCGATTCCATGGCAGAAACCTTCATCCGCGACCATGGAGGGATTCCGGGGTTCAAGGGGTATCAGGGTTTTCCGGCAACGCTCTGTACGTCCGTGAACGATGTCTGCGTGCACGGCATTCCAGGATCGGAGGAGCTCAGAGAAGGCGACATCATTTCGATTGATTGCGGGGTTGTCTTTGACGGTCTCAATACCGATGCCTGCGTGACGGTTCCTGTCGGCGCCATTTCCTCACTCGCGCAGCGTCTCATGGATACCTCGAAAGATGCTCTTACAGAGGCCATTGCGATTGTGAAGGCGGGTGTGCACGTGGGCGATATTTCCGCGACCGTGGAGAAAGTGGCGCGTGCGCGCGGATTTTCCCCGATACGTGCCCTGACGGGACATGGAGTCGGCACGACACTGCACCAATACCCCGATATTCCAAACGTCGGAACGGCGAAAACCGGTCCTGTGCTGCCTGCGATGACGCTCATCGCCATCGAGCCCATCATTTCGGCCGGGAGCGATGCCATTGTCGAAGGCGATGACGGATGGGCGATTTACGCAAAGGATCATGCACTGATCGCGCACTTCGAACATACGTTGCTCGTACTTCCGGGTAGCAATGAGGTACTGACTTGAGCGCGGAAGGGCAACCTACGGTTTCCCTCCCGCGAGCCCACCTTTCCCTTATTTGAGTCGCTCCAGCGGTGGGTCCCGTCGAAGCCACCCACCGCTTCGCGATGGTTGTTTATATGCAAGAACGCTGTTTTCGCTGTGTCCACATGTGTACGATGTCAAAGTGTGATCGCGAATCGCAGTTAATATGTTTATATAATACTTTGTATATTTCGCAATACAAATTTCCATCTTCCTAAGAAAAGGGCAGCCAATTGCTTGCTGGCATAGAAACCGCTCTGTAGGATGCCTCGGCTTTGGTTCGTGTTTTTTCTTGCGATCTGTGTCTAAACAGGACGTGATCGAACTCATCGGCGTGGTGGAAGAGACTTTTCCAAACGCCATGTTCCGAGTCCGTATCACGAGTGACCAGGCTAAGAACCACGAACTCCTCTGCCACTTGGCCGGGCGTATGCGAGTGAATCGCGTTCGCATCCTCCCCGGCGACCGGGTGAAAGTGGAGATGACGCCCTATGATCTCAAAAAAGGACGCATCGTCTACCGCTTCTCGTCAGATCGTCCTCTCCCCGGTCCTGCGACCGTACCAGCTCCCTGAATTTTCCTTCTCTTTTACCTCTCATGAAAGTCCGTGCTTCCGCCAAGCCCATCTGCAAAGATTGTCGCCTCGTCATTCGCAGGAGCGGCAAGGGCAAAATGGTGCGTCGCATTGTCTGTCCCAAGAATCCGAAGCACAAACAGCGCCAAGGCTGACTTTCCACTTTCAACCTTCCACTTTTCTCTCCTTATGATCCGCGTTTCCGGAGTCGTCCTCCCCGGCCAGAAGCACATCGTCATCGCCCTGACGCACGTCAAGGGTATCGGGCGTCCGCTGGCTTCCAAAATTTTGCAGGAACTTCGCATCCCTTCTGCCAAGAAAGCAGATGCCCTCACGGAAGAGGAACAGGCGCGTATTCGCGCGAGAGTGGAGCGCGAGACGGTGGAAGGCGAGCTCACGCGCAAGGTGTCGATGGATGTGAAGCGTCTGCAGGATATCGGCACGTGGCGCGGCTACCGCCATCGCAAGAAGTTGCCGGTGCGCGGCCAGACTTCGCGCCGCAATGCTCGCACGAAACGTGGCAAGAAGAAGACAGGTCTCTCCGGTCGTTTGACGCTCACGAAGACTTAAACCCCCTCACTCCGCTATGGCTGATTTCATTCCCAAGACACCGGCTTCCTCCTCTGCCAAGTCCGCGGAAGACTCCACCCCCAAGAAGGGTCTGTCGCTCACGGAACAACTTGAGGCCTCTGAAGTGAGCGCCGAAGGCGCGGATACCAAGGTGAACCCCAAGGTTCGCCGCAAGAAGATCAAAAGGACCGTGCCTCAGGCGCGCGTCTGCATCCATGCCGGCGAGAACAATACGATTGTCACCTTCACGGATCTCCAGGGCAACAAGCTCGGGGGGTGCAGCGCCGGTATGGCTGGTTTCAAGGGCACCCGCAAATCTACTCCCTACGCGGCGAAGGTTGCGGCCGAGAAAGCGACAGAGAGGGTGCAGGGTTATGGAATTCAATCAGTGACGGTGGAGGTGAAAGGTCTCGGACCCGGGCGGGAACAGTCCATTCGGGGGCTCCAGAGCGCCGGCCTCAATCTTGATGCCATCATCGATACGACGTCGATTCCCCATGGCGGCGTGCGTCCGCCCGGACGGCGACGCGTGTGATGTACTTTTCTCTCTCTATGACGCTTTTCATTTTCTCCACAGATACCGGGCAAGTTATGAGTCATGAGTGGCGAGTCACGGGCATTCGAAGCTCAAAACTCGAGACTCAAAACTCGAGACTCACAACTCGAAACTTCTGCAGGAAATCTTCATTTTTCACTCCTCTCAACATCTCCCTATGAAATATACAGGTCCAAAGGCAAAACGGTGCCGTCGGCAGGGTGCGAACATCTACGGGGCGGATAAGTACGACAAGATCCTGCAGCGTAAGCCCTACGGTCCGGGCAAAGGACCCAAGACGCGTCCCACGCGCCCATCGGAGTACTGCAAACAACTCAAGGAGAAGCAGAAGGCCCGTGACATGTATGGCCTTTCTGAGCGGCAGTTCCGCATTCTCTACGCCGAGGCCACCAAGAAGGAGGGCCAGACGGGCGAGACGTTCAAGCAATTTCTGGAGCGTCGTCTCGATAACGTCGTTTACAGAGCCGGGTTGGCGCTCACGCGCATGCAGGCACGACAGTTCGTGAGTCACGGGCACTTTCAGGTGAACGGCGTGCGCGTATCCGTTCCGTCATACCGCGTGCGTCCCGGTGAGGTGATCGTGCTGCGCGAGCGCAACAAGCGGTCCCCCATCTATGGCACGATCATCGATGCCCACGAGAAATATATGCCGCCCAAGTGGCTCAAGGTCGATAACGGCGCCATGAAAGTCGAAATCGTGTCCCTCCCGCTGCCCGAAGACGCCGAGCAGGCCATCGACGTCCGGCAAGTGGTGGAGTTCTACTCTCGTACGTAAACCCGGTTCATCCCTTTCCCCGCACCTTTGCTGCGCAAAGATGCGGGGCACCCATTTCCTTCCTTCCCGTCTTATGCACATCATTCAGGAAGAAATAGGTCTCCCCACCTACAGTGTCACGCCGGTGACGAAAGGGGATTCCACCCACGCGATCTTCGCGATCGGGCCGCTCCCGCCCGGCTACGGGATGACTCTCGGGAACGCGTTGAGACGCGCGCTGCTCTCCAGCTTGCCTGGAGCCGCAGTGCTCTCGATGCGCATACAAGGCGCCCAGCATGAGTATTCCACGATCAAGGGCGTGCAGGAGAACATGGTGGATGTCGGGCTCAACTTGAAGTGTCTCAAAATGCGCAAACACAACAAGGATCTGGAGGTGATCACGCTGCAGGTCAAGGGCCCGAAAGTCGTGACGGCTGAGGATCTGAAAGTCTCGTCCGACATCGAGATCATGAACAAGGATCTGCCCATCCTCACCATCGAGAAGGGCGGAGCGATCGACATGCAGATCACGGTTGGCAAGGGGGTCGGGTACGCGCCTGCCGCCGAGCGCAACAAGAAGCAGAACGAACCCGGGCTCATCCACATCGATGCGATTTTCAGTCCCGTCGAGAAAGTGCGTTTCAGCGTGGAGACCGCTCGCGTGGGGCAGCGCACGGATCTGGAGAAGCTCATCCTCGACGTGCAGACCAACGGGTCCCTCTCGGCCGAGGAGGCGGTGCAGTTTGCATCGCAGCTTCTCAAGAGCTACTTCGAGTACTTTGGCAGTTCCGAGAAGGTTGTGGAGCCCGAGTTCATTGCCGATTTCTCGCGCGCAGGGCCGCAGGTAGGCGAAACGGGGATAGATACGGGCGCGAAGGAGAGCTACACGCCAATTGAAATTCTCAATTTCTCGCCCCGCACGCTCAATGCTCTCATCAATGCGGGCGTGGGTTCGATCGAGCAACTCACCAAATGCACCGAGGCGGCGCTCAGCAATTTCCGTGGATTCGGAGCCAAGGCCTTGGATGAAGTGAAACTGACTCTCGCCGAGCGTGGTCTCAAACTCTCCGACGAATCTTTGGACAACTAAGCGGTTTTTCCTTACTCTGCCACGGCGGTCGCGACCGCCGTGGCTCTGCGCCTCTCCTCTTCATGCGTCATCGCCTCTCCCGCCACCGGCTCGGTCTCAAACCCGCTCACGGGCGGATGTTCAAGCGAAATCTGCTGACATCCCTGCTCCTGTACGAACAGGTCCGGACGACGAAGCGCCGCGCGCAGGTAGTGGCACCCATGGTCGATACGCTGGTTGCCATAGCGAAATCCACCGCTCCTCGTAATGCCATACGTGCCATCAATCGTGTGGTGACCGACAAGAACGCGAGTCGCAAGATCATGGAGGTCTACGTGAAGCGGTTCGCCTCTGTTGCTTCCGGTCTCACACGCACCGTGCCGGTGGGGTCCCGCATGGGTGATGGAGCGCCACTCGTTGATCTGATGCTTGTGGAAGGTGAAGCTGTCACGGTGGAGCCGAAAAAAACAAAGAAGCCCCGTTCCTCTTCAAAGAAATGAAGACTTCTACTCCAAAACCGCAGGCCCCCCGCTGGCTGCTGATCGATGCGGAAGGTCAGGTGCTCGGTCGGCTCGCCGCGCGCGTTGCCTTGCTGCTCCAGGGCAAGCACAAGCCTGCCTTCTCCCCGCATCAGGCTTTCGGTGACCATGTCGTCATCATCAATGCAGAGAAGCTCTCCTTCACCCCGGCGAAGTTCCGCCGCAAGACGTACTACTCGCACTCGGGATATTTGGGGCATTTGCGCGCGATTCCTCTGCAGAGGATGTTCGAGGAAGCTCCGACAGAACTCATCAAGGGTTCCATTCGCAACATGCTGCCCAATAACCGGTTGCGCCCGGTTTCCCTCAAGCGTCTGCACGTTTTCAAGGGTGCCCTCCATACGTTCGAGGCGCAGAAACCCATCCCCACTTCCCTTCGATAATTTATGCAGTCTAATGAAAAAAAGCGGCAGTACTTCAGCGGAATCGGCAAGCGCAAGACGGCCATCGCCCATGTGAAGATCTACGAAGGAGGTTCCGGTGAAGCCTCTGTGAACGGACTCAAGATCAAGGAGTACTTTCACACGGTGTTCCTGGTCGAAAACGCACTGTCACCTATTGCGCTCTCGAATCTGAAGGGACGTCTGGATGTGGATGTAACCACCCGTGGCGGCGGCAAGGCCGCCCAGTCCGACGCCGTGCGCCATGGCATCAGCCGCGCACTCCTCTTGCTCAACCCTGAATTCCGCCCTGATCTCAAGCATGCCGGGTACCTTCGCCGCGACGCGCGCATCAAGGAGCGCAAGAAGCCAGGCCTGAAAAGAGCCCGTCGTGCGCCGCAGTGGCAGAAACGATAAAGATTCATGAGAGACAAACCTGCGGTTTTTCTCTCATGAGCTCTCTTTTCCCTTAAGCGGTGTCGCTCCAGCCATGGGTCCCGGCGGAGCCACCCACGGCTTCGCGACGGTTATTTTTTGGAATAGTTGAGCTATAATGTTTCAGATGCTCCGATTTTTTAGATTAATTCCTCCAATTACCGAAGATACCCTTCATGCCTTTGTGATGAAGTACGTGAAGAGGTGGTTCACATTGTGTGGGTGGCTCATTGTCACGGGGTTATTTGTGGTGGCATATAACAAATTTCACTTCAAAATTGCGATAATTGCATATTATATTTTCATCAGGATGTATAGGGGTTACTTTAACTTTGTTCATGGAGAAAATGGTAAGAGGATTGGGATTTCAAAAATTTGCCTGGCTAATACAACTGATCATTACACCTGCTATCGGTTTCCTCCTGGGAACACTTATTGGATCAATTGCACTTACTAATGCTCAGTAATCTAAAGGGGATCACGCGACCCCCAGCTTCACGTAGTACAGGCTCTTCCCATCCTCCGTATCCAGAATGAACCGGGCATCCAGGGTCATGAGCTGCATGATCGTCTGGCACATTTTGAGCAGCATTGCCGGCGGTAGCATCACCCCGGCCTCCAGACACGTGGCACAGAGGCCTGCGGCGTCCTTGCAGCGCAAATAGGGCTCTCCGTGCGACTGAATGACTTCCCGCAGCGAATTCTGCACCTCGACCACGTAGCGCTCGATATAGGGCTCCAGCTCCTCCACGGCCAGTTCCTGAACCTCGGGAATGGCTTCAATGATGTCCAAGTCCGAGTGGATCGCATGAGCGATGCAGGCGTCGAGTGTCATGGGTGTTTGTGTGAGAAATCCAATCATTATAGCAGAAACCGACCCTCCGTGAAAGACGGGGAAGTTAAGCAGACTATACATTCTGCGCAGAAAACGGATGGGGATGTCTGTGGAGTATTCTGGAGCCGCTGCTCCGCTTGCGCGGCATCGATCGCAAAAATCCCGTTCTGTGCAGGTTTTTGTCGTTGAAGGATGTGGCACTCTCTCGTGGAGGAAGTGAGAACTGTCCTTAGATCAAGCGCAATTCATCGGCCAGATCCGTGATGAGTAGATGCACCTTTTTTGCCTGATGATCGATACGGAGTTTGATATTTGCGGGTACGAGAGTCCAACCATGATTATCCCCAAGGATTGCATGTATTCTCGTGGTCAGAGTATCGCATAACTCATCAACTTCCGGGCGTGCCATAGGGGATATATTTTCGATGCCTCTTCTCGTCTCATCCGTTACACACTCAACGGTATGGCTCTCATTCAATCTTCCATCGGTGAGTGATGCGAGGTTCTCACCCCGAATCCATCCCTGTTCCGATGTTAAGGTAGCCACAATTCCATTGCGTTCCTCGATACGATCGAAAGGCACGATTTCACATGTCACTTGATAACGGTCTTTGTTATTAAGAATGAATGTACAATCGAGTGGCGAAAATAAGTCACTTTTCCCCGCAATGTTCTCCATGATTCGCTGATACCGTTGGATCATCTCTACGGTGATATGGGAACCGTACAGTTTTAAAATGCCGTCGGTGTTCCTTGTACGATCATGGTAGACATACACTTCGGAATCATTGCCATGCGCAACCTCAGTCAACTGAGGGGGATGAGAATCATGGGCAAAAAAACGCCAAACGCGAGAGGTGTGAAGAAATTGAGAAGGATTGTTAGGACAATTCGTTGGTGCCATTTCATGCCGCCGTTGGATAAGTTCCTCAGGGAAACTGAGTTTATGTTGCCTATTCAAGGTGTGAATAGGTATCTCCATATTTAATATTATAGCACATTATTTTGATCTTGTGGAGCCGCTGACCGGATTTGAACCGGTGACCCACGGTTTACGATACCGTTGCTCTACCAGCTGAGCTACAGCGGCTTGACGAAGATCAGAAGTGAAAGAGCGAAAAAGCGGGGGCTAGGGCGGCGTATGTGGCATTGTGGCGGCAATCACCGGTTCTTGGCAACCTTTTCTCCTTTTGTTCGCTATACTCCGTTTCCTCTATGGATCGCCAAACCGCCCTCACTTGGTCCTGGCTCAATATTCTTACCAGTAAGCGTCTGGATGCCCTTCTGCAGGTCTACGGCGATATGTCCAAAGCGCTCCAGCGCGTCGATGAGCCGCTCCTGCGTGAGCTCGGCTGCCGGGAAGATACCGTCTTTCTGGTTCTCAATCGTCTCGAGGAATTCGATCCTGCATCCTACGAGCAGGAGCTCCACAAACGGGATCTTTCATTTATGACCATCGATGATCCCAGGTATCCCAAGAGTCTTCGGGAGATTCCTGATGCTCCGGTATTCCTGTACTGGCGCGGCGATCTGGCGATCCTCGACCAGCCCTGCCTCGCGCTCGTGGGCACGCGCGAGATGAGCGATTACGGCAGGCGCGTCACCGAAGCGTTCGTCCACGAGATTGTGCGATCTGGCATAGTGACTGTGAGTGGACTCGCGCTCGGCATCGATGCTGCGGTGGCACGCGAGACTCTGGTCGCAGGCGGCAGGACGGCGGCTGTGCTCGGGCATGGCCTTGGGAAGATCTATCCCAAAGAGAACGAAAAACTGGCTGATGAGATTGTCGATGGAGGCGGGCTGTACCTCTCCGAGTTTCCGCTGGATGCGGAGCCCGGTAAGTACACCTTTCCCGCACGCAATCGCATCATCGCCGGCCTTTCGCTCGGCACGGTGGTGCTGGAAGCTCCTGTGGGAAGCGGAGCGCTCATTACGGCGGATCTTGCGCTGGATTACGGCCGTGAGGTTTTCGTCGTTCCGGGTCCGATCTTCGATCCCAATTACGCCGGCTGTCATCAGATCTTAAGCAAGGGGCATGCCAAGCTGGTCGGTTCCGCCGCCGATATTCTTTCGGAGCTCGGCGTCGTTGCCCGCGAAATTTCCCAAGGATCTTATGATCCGAAGAGTGCCGCCGAAGCAGCTCTTCTGAAAGTGCTCACGACCATGCCGCAGACGACCGATGATTTGATGGAACGCTCCGGACTTCCTGCCGCGCAGGTGGCCTCCGCCCTTACGATGATGGAGCTTCAGGGAGCTATTGCGCAGGCGGGGAATGGCCAATGGGTGCGAAGGTAGGTTTTTCTATTGTTGATTGGCGATATGTCCATTGGCGATAGCACGCGGGAACGAATCGCCAATCAGAAAATCGGCAATCGCCAATATTTCTATGGTGCTTACATGTGGTGTACACTCGCATAAACTTTCCCCCTCTTTCCATGACTGCTCCTCTCGGGCAACTCCTCTCCGATTCCTGGGGTTCCTTTCGCCGTGCGCTGATGCCGATTGTCATCGGTGCCGTGATCTTCGGGCTCATTATGGCCGTTGGCCAGTCCTTCATCGGAAAGCGCATGGTGCAGAAAACAGGATCGGTGTTCGAGGGATTCGGGTACGATCAACAGCAGATGGTAGATCTCCAGCGGCGGATCCAGGCGGGTGATGAGGCTGCCATGAATGAATTTACCCAGAAAATGGAAGAGTTGGGTGGTGCGCAGGGAGAAGCTGTGTCCGGAGCCGTTCTGTCGCTGTACAAGGGTCTGCTGCCCGTGCTCGGAGCATCCATGCTCATCATGTGGCTTATTTCGCTCATCGCGTCGGCATACTTCTTACTCATTGCTCTCGATGGAAAGTTGTCATTCCAGACGGCTCTCGCACGAACACCGGGGATCATTATTCCACTCTTTCTCCTGTCTCTCTGGATCGCTATCCGGTCGTTTATCTGGATTCCGATCCTCGGCATCATCCTTGCGATCGTCCTGGGTCCGCGCTTCGTCCTTGCGCCTGTTCTGCTCGCGCGGGATCACAAAGGCGTGCTCGAGAGTGCAAGCATGAGCTACGCCAAGACGGCCGGATACTGGGGCAAGATCTTCGGCAACCTGTTCGTTGCCATTGTCGGCGTCATGATCGCGTCTATTGTGCTTGGAGTTATCGTTGGCATACTCGGAGTCAGTGCAGCCGCGATCGTCATGCCCATACTCAACATGCTCGCGACGGCCTTCGTCACGATCTTCGTCGTGCGCTTGTCTGCGACGATCCTGACCAACGCGAGGTAATCCTGCTCAGCTTCTCGCTTGAACGCCCGCGAGCACGATTGCGCGGAAAACCGCTGGCTTGAGCGATGCTCCACCGACGAGCCCGCCGTCGATATCCGGCTGGCCAAAGAATTCCAGAGCGTTATCGGCAGTCAGGGAGCCACCGTAGAGGATGCGGATGGTCTCGCGGCGCGCATCGGGGACGAGAGAGCGGATGAACGCGTGCATGTCCTGTGCCTGTTCCGGAGTGGGAGTGACACCTGTGCCGATGGCCCAGACCGGCTCGTACGCAATCGTCACGATTTCCCGCAGCGGCAACACGCGGACCTGCCGTTCCACGATCTGCTTGTGGCGTTTGGTCCTGCGCTCGGATTCCGTCTCGCCCACGCAGATGACGGGATGGAGACCATTTCTGAGTGCCGATTCCGCCTGTGCGACCACGTCGGAATCCTCCTCGCGGTGGTCGCGGCGCCGTTCGCTGTGGCCGCACAGTACGAACTGGCATCCGGCTTTCTTGAGCATGGTCATACTGACATCACCGGTATGTGCGCCCACGGAATCCGGATGTCCGTACTGGGCTCCGGTGGGCAGGCCGGCCTCGAGGCAGGATTGCATGTCCAGAAATGTCGGGAACACGATCGTTTCGATGCCGCTCTGGGGCCGGTACGCAGAATCTTTCTCCAGTGCTCCTTCGGGCAGGGGATTCATTTTCCAGTTAGCCGCAATCAGAGGGGTGCGTGTCATAAAGTGGAAATGGAAGTGTTATCTCCGATCAATCCTGAGCGGAGCCGAAGGATGGCGGCGATCAGAGTGGTGCGTGGCATGGGCAGAGGATAGCACTACTTCTTTGCCAACCCTTCCAGCGCCTTCAATGCTTCGATCGGCACCATCCACACTGTCGTGTTCGATTGATCGGAGCTGATATCATTAATACTCTGCAGGGTGCGCAGGTGCAGCGCCCCCGGTGAGGCGGCGAGCATGGCGGCGGCTTTGGCCATGTTGGCGGCGGAGGCCACTTCGCCTTCCGAGCTGATGATCACGGCCTGCTTCTCGCGTTCGGCCTCGGCGACTTTGGCGATGGTGCGCTTGAGCGAATCGGGGAGGATGATGTCCTTGAGTTCCACGGACTGCACGTCGATCCCCCAGGCGTCTGACACGTGATCCACCACTTTCTTGATGTTCTCGCTCACCTGCGCCTTCTCGGCGAGGAGCTGATTCAGTTGCACTTCACCCACGGCGTTGCGCATGGTGGTTTGGGCCAATTGGGAGACGGCATTGAAGAAATCCTCCACCTCGATGACGGCTTTGGCGGCGTCGTTAACCTTGAAGTAAATGACGGCGTTGATGCGGATGGGAATATTATCTTTGGTGATGGCTTCCTGGTCCGGCACGTCCACGGCCTTGATGCGCACGTCCACTTTTGCGAGGCGCTGGAAGATGGGGATGAGCAGGTGCCAGCCCGGGTTCCACATGTGGCTGTACTTGCCCATCGTGAACAGAATGCCGCGCTCGTACTGGTCGATTTGCCTGATACACGACAGGACGAGGATGATGATGACGGCACCGGCAACGTAATAGTAGATCGGCATGGGGATGCGGGAATGCAGAAGCACGGTACTCTGCTATCATTTCTCCATGCAACTCCCTCCCCGCGTCGTCCTGGCAGCCGATCATGCAGGTTTCTCCCTCAAAGAAGCCGTGAAGAAGCATCTTTCCAGTCAGGGGATCGACATTCTTGATGTCGGCACATTTTCAGAAGAATCCGTGGATTATCCCGCCATCATGCGCAAAGGATGCGCAGCCGTGCTGGAGCAGGGTAGCCCCGGCATCATCTTCGGCGGCAGCGGCAATGGCGAGGCCATGGCGGCCAATAAAGTCCGCGGCATCCGCGCGGCACTGGTGTACAGCGATGAAACGGCCACATTGGCCCGCGCCCACAACGATGCCAATGTGATGAGTCTTGGAGGAAGGCTGACCAAACCCAATGATGCATTACGGTTCGTGGATCTCTTCCTGTCGACGGACTTTGAGGGCGGACGGCACTTGCGGCGCATAGAGGATCTTGAGGCTTGAGCGATGGCAGTATTCCTCTCGCTCGTCGGCAAGCTCCTGCCGCTGTATCTCTTCATCGCGGTGGGGTACCTGCTCGGCGTGTTTCTGCATCTCAAGCGTCGGTCGGTGGCTATGCTGCTCCTGTACGTTCTCTCGCCCATTGTCGTGTTCGAAGGCGGCTGGACGGCACCCTTGAGCCGCGGCACGCTCGCCCTCCCGCTCCTCTTCCTCGCAATTTGCAGTGTTCTCTGCGGGCTCTTCTATCTCTTGAGCGGACTTGTCTGGAAGCGCGGGGACAGTATCAGAAATCTCGCCGCATTCGCCTCGGCCAACGGAAATTCCGGCTATTTCGGCATTCCGGCGGGGCTGGCGCTGTTCGGCCAACAATCGCTCGGCATCATCGTCCTCTGTTCCCTCGGGTTTGTCCTCTACGAGTCTTCCACGGGATTCTTCACCCTTGCGCGCAGCAATTTCACGCTGCGTGAGAGTATGCGCAAGGTCGCGCTGCTCCCCGTGCTCTATGCGTTCGCACTCGGCATCGTCGCCAATATCTGGCAGGTGCCCGAGCCTGCGATGGTTTCGCTCTTTCTGCACGGTGTCCGGACCATCTTCAGTATCATCGGCATGCTGCTCATCGGCGTCAGTCTGGCGGGGGAGCGACTGTCCGCAATCGATGCGAAGCTCCTTGTGTTCACCACCGTGGCCAAGACGGTCGTCTGGCCCGCGCTCATGCTTCTATTCATCGCACTCGACCGGCACGTCTTCCGGATTTTTGACGAGGACGTCCACGGGGTCCTGCTCCTCATGGGGATGATTCCGCTCGCGGTGAATACCGTCGTCTATTCCTCGGTGCTCAAAGTACATCCCGAAAAGGCGGCGGTGGCCGTGATGGTGAGTACGGTGATTGCACTCTTCTTCATTCCGGCGCTCTCGGTGGTGTTTCTGTAGGCGTCCTGCGCTGCTAGGATGGCGGCATGGCTTTGCCCGTGCTCATCGCGCCCTCCATCCTCTCTGCGGACATGAAGCGTCTTCCTGAGGAGATCAAGAGCATCGAGCCTTTTGCCGACTGGCTGCAGATCGACGTGATGGACGGGCGCTTCGTCCCGAACACCGCCTTCCCGCTCACGCAGGTCCAGACCATTCGCACCACGCTCCCGCTCGACATCCACCTGATGGTGGAGCAACCGGCCGAGTACGCGCGGGAATTTTTGAGTCTGCATCCGAGGAACATCACGTTCCACGCGGAGGCCGTGCGGAAGACGGACGACCGCAGAGCCCTGCTGCAAGCCATCCGAAAGGGCGGAGCCACCGACACCGTCGGACATGTCCGACGTGTCACCGCCGGTATCGCCATCAATCCTCCCACGCCCTTGAGTGACATCGCCGATGTCCTGGGCGAGGTGGATCTGCTTCTCGTCATGTCGGTGAATCCCGGATTCGGCGGTCAGGCATTCATCCCATCGGTTCTCGAAAAGGTCATAGAAGCACGCAGAAAACATCCTGCGCTGATGATCCAGATGGATGGGGGAATCGATGCTTCGACCGCTCCTCTCTGTATCCGCGCGGGCGCAAATAATCTCGTTTCGGGCAATTTCATCTTCCGAGCCGCCGATCGTGCGAAGGCGATCGCTTCCCTCCGATCTTCCGTATGACCCGGTATCGCGTCTTCGTCGGTTTTCTCTTCCTCGTGCTGCTCTCCGGGTGCGGACCGGCCGCGGTCACTGTACTGCAGCGGGGTGCCGTTCCCATTCAGTTAGTGAGCCCCGATGGACGCATCGTCACCGTTTCGGCGGAGCTGGCCCGTACTCCTGCGGAGCAGCAGCGTGGACTCATGGGACGCACGTCCCTCGCCGATGGTTCCGGCATGCTTTTTATTTTCCCAGAGAATGCCATGCGGTCTTTCTGGATGAAGAACACCCTCATTCCCCTCGATATCATTTTCTTCGATGATGCAGGTCTCTTCGTCTCGCAGGCGACGATGGTTCCCTGCCCTGCCGGTGGAGAGTGTCCTTTTACGCTGTCTGAAGGCCCCGCGCGTTTTGCCTTGGAGATTCCGACTGGCTTTGTACAGAAGGCAGGAATTGCGCGTGATTGGAGGCTCATGCTCGGTTCCTGGATCCAGGATTCGTGATCGTGATGAAGTCGAGCGCTTCCTCTTCTGGCATTCAGAGAGTCATGGAAGTCCTGTTGGTTGCGTGCACGTTCTTTATAATTGTATTGGTGTTCTTCCGGCTTGAAGGCGCTCCTCTCCTCTACGACGAAGTTTTCCACTTTCGGCGCATTGAGGGACTCTTGAATGGAACGATGACGTTTCGGGACTTCGGCGTCATGTTTCCCGGCTACCACCTGCTCGTGGCGGGCATTCTCAAACTGTTTGGGCAGACATCCATTCCAGTCGCGCGAGCGGTTTCATTCTTCTTCAGTCTCAGCTCCTGTATCGCGGCGTACGGCGTTGCGCGTGCCGTGGATCGTCCCACAGCTCTCCTGCGGACACTGCAGTTCGCTCTGTTCCCGATCCTGCTGCCGTTCTTCCCTCTCATCTACACCGATACACTTTCCCTCTCCCTCGTACTCCTTGCGCTGCTTGCGGCGCTCCATGCACGCTTGCTTCTCGTCGGCCTCTTCTTCCTACTTGCCTCATTCGTACGGCAGAACAATATCCTCTGGGCACCTCTTCTGTTCGCAATCCTGCTTGAGGCGAATCCGGCGTGGAAGATCTCTGCCTCATGTTCTTTATCGTGGCTTCACGAAGCGGCGATACGGTTATGGAACGGCCGTGCGCTCCGCTCGCTCTTCCGTTCGGCCGCGCCGCTCCTGCCGCCGGTCATCGCGTTCGCGGTGTTCATCGCCGTGACGGGACGGGCTTCTTTCAATCCGGATCTGGACAGCGCGCATCCGTTTCCGTCATTCTCATTTGGCAATATTTTCTTCACACTCTTCCTTTTTACGGTACTTTTCCTCCCTTTGGTTTTCGCCCGGGCGCGCGCCGTCGTGCTCCTGCTCAGGCGCCCGTGGGTTCTGTCGTTGCTCGTCGCTCTCTTTCTTCTTTTTTCCTTCGGGTTCCAGGTGGATCATCCCGCGAATAGCGAAATTGCTCGGCTGCGTGACACCATTCTGCTCGCGGCGGCCGCAGGGGGAACGGCAGGATTTCTCTTCTGGCTCTTGGGTGCGCTGGGTGTTCTCACGATGCTTGCGACACCGCTCGCACGAAGGAGTTTTGCGTGGATCTATCCGCTCTCTCTTCTGTATCTGGGTGGCAGCTGGCTCATCGAAACACGATACGCCATCGTGCCGCTCGTGCTCTTTCTTCTCTTGCGCAAGCCAAGCTCCTGGCGGGTGGAAATCCTGCAAGTGGCGTTCAATATCGTGCTGCTGATCTGGGTGTTTGCGTAAAGGAATTTCCAAAGTTTTCTAAAGTTCAGGGGAACACGAAGGTGTAGTGATGGATGACCGTGAGAATGCCAATGACGATCGCAAACAGCGACAGGAGGAGGACGACTCCTGCCGTTACGTCTTTGAGCCGGCCAACGTGCACCGAGTAGTGAGGTTCCACGGTATCCAGCAACTCTTCGATAATGCTGTTGAAGAGCTCGGCGCCCAGGACGACCGAGACCGACACGAGGATGGAAACCACTTCCATGTACGTGAATCCGAGCAGAATCGCCAGGATCATCACGAGCGTGCCGATGACGATCTCGATGCGGAAATTGCGCTGTCGTTGCCACACGAAGACAACCCCTCTCAGTGCATTGGCTGCGCTTTTGGCGAAGACACGCACCATGGGTTAGAGGCGGTAAGGCTGGAGGTTGCGTTCGATGCGCTCCGCAACGCGTGCGTCGGAGGGAAGGACGAACGGCTCGCCGGTCATGCGTTCGAAGAGCTCCAGGTACTTGCTTGCGAGCATCAGGCGCACGTCGTCGGTGATCGCGGGGCGTTTGCCTCCGTACTCGAAACCCTGGCTGCGGAGCCACAGGCGGAAGAATTCCTTATCCAGACTCTCCGGTTCCTCCTTGCGGGCGAAGCGTTCCTCGTACGTCGCTTTGACCCAGTAGCGCGACGAATCCGGCGTGTGGACCTCATCGGCAATCGTGAGTATTCCTGTTTCGTCATAGCCCATCTCATACTTGGTATCCACGAGAATGAGTCCGCGTCTGGCGGCGATTTCCTGTCCTTTTTTAAAGAGTGCGAAGGCGCGGCTCTCGATTTCCTCCCATTGCTGCTTCGTCGCGAACCCACGATCCACGATGCCTTTGGGGTCGATCAGCTCATCCTCCTCGCCCTTGGTCGTCGGGGTGATGATGGGGGACGCGAACTTCTGGTTTTTCACCATGCCTTCGGGGAGCAGATTTCCGCAGAAGTTGCGCACGCCCTTGTTGTAGTTGACCCATGCGGATGTGCCCGTTACGCCCGTCAGGTAGCCGCGGACGACGATTTCCACCCGAAGCATTTTGAGATCCTTCACCAAAGTGGCATTGGGGTCCGGCACGGCGATGATGTGATTCGGCATCACGTCCTTTACCTGCGTAAACCACCACGCGCTGAGCTGATTCAGAGCCTGTCCCTTGAGCGGGATGGAGCACCACTGGATGTCGAAGGCCGACTGGCGGTCGGTGGCGATGAGGATGGCGCGTTTCTTCTCTGTTTGCGTGTAGACGTCGCGCACTTTTCCGGCGTACTTCTCGCCGAGTCCCTTGAAATCCGTTTTCTCGAGAGCGGTGGGCAAGAAGGGTTTGAGTTCTGCTGGGGTGATCATGGCCGGATCATACCATGACTGCATTCGTGGGATGGCCACCCCTGGTGTCCCTCCCACGGACCCACCCTTCCTCTTATGGTGCGGCTCCAGCGCGGGAACCCGCGAGACCCGCGCTTCGCCGCAATTATTCGATTGCCGTTTTTCGTTGTGAGCACAGCGCGCTTTGTTCAGTTTCGCGATTCTTGTCCTAAAGCGGTGTGTAGGCCGGCAGGCTTTCCGGGCTCGTCAGGGGAGTTGCGGCAGCCCGAAGGGCTTTGTGTAACTTCCAGAGACTGAGAACGCGCCGTGCGAGCCTGAATTTGGTCCTGCCGTTTTTGCGCGGCCGGTGGTGCACGGGCACTTCCGTGATCGTGAGTCCCTGTTTGGCGAGGATGAAGGATAGAAAACGGAAGAGCCCCTGCGTCAGCGGCACGGAGAGCATGGTCTCCCTCTTCAGCGCCTTGAAACCGGTATTGGCGTCATGGAGGCGGATAGAAGGGATCATTTCCTCGCTCAAATATTTTTGGTTCATTTCTATCCTTTCTTTGTCAGGCGCGACAAAGAAAGGATGAAAGAAAGCGCTGCGCCGATGACCCCCTCCGCTATCGCCGCCACATCGGCGCGTTTCCGGAGATTTTTGTGTGTTGTTTTTGTTTCTCTCCTCCTGTCCATTCGGTTTTTTTTCTGTGTGTGTTTCATTCTTCCACCGAAGTGGGAGAGGAAAATGACGCCAGAGATGTTTTACGTTGAAGATTGTGCCGACGAAAGCATTGAACAGCCACGACGCGAGGCGTTTTGGAAGACTGTCTGCGCGTCGCTTTCTCCAGCCGAGTGCGAAATCGGCTCCCTGTTCCAGTGCGGCGAGGAGGAGCGGGATATCGGCGGGATCATTCTGCAGGTCGCCATCCATGGTGATGACGATGTCTCCTCGTGCCTCCCGCAGTCCGATGGCGAGCGCGCCGCCCTTGTCGGAATTTTGAGCGAGGCGGAATCCCCTGATGCGCGGATCGGTGCTCTTGAGTTCCCGGATGATTTCCGGCGTCGCGTCCGTGCTCGCATCATCCACGAAGAGAATCTCGGCTGCCAGATGCAGGCGGGAGAGTGATTCCTTCAGTTCCTCGTAGAGCGGTCGGAGGTTCGATGCCTCGTTGAAAACGGGAATAATGAGGGAGAGCACGGCATGAGGATACCCTCGGTATTTTTGCTTTGGCAGAGGGCTTTCCTTGCGCTTTTTCCGGTGTAAACTTGAGAGTCCTATGCGCACGAAATGGCTTGATCTGGCCCCGTTCCTCGGCGCGATCCTGCTCGCGCTCGTCTGCGGGTACCTGCTGGGGCGTCTCGTGACGGAGCGCGGAGCACTCGTTCCTCCCCCCATGGCAATGCGCGATGCCAGCCGCCCCCTCGTACCGACGGTCCATCTGGACGGCGTCTACAACGGCTCGCTCAGAGGTTCCATGATCGGCAGTGCGCGGATCTTTCTCGATGGACAACAGGTCGTGCCCGACCAGAGCGGGGCATTCCTGATCCCTGCAGGCTCGCTCCTCACAAACAACATTGAAATCACCGTGCCCGAGGGGATGCGTTTCGTCGCCTCGCGCCGCGGCAAAAAGTACTACCCGGTCGATTCCGCTTCGGCATCCGCTCTTTCACCGGCCAATCGCGTCTATTTCTCTACGGCGGAGGAGGCGGTGGGGGCGGGGTATAGGAGGTGAGGACATGTAAGTATTTTCCCGCCCCATTCGTTCGGATATACTCCTCTCCGATGTCCCGTAGAAGACTTTTTGTGCTGCTCGCCTCAGTATTCGTTGCTGCGGGTTTGGTGATGATCGTGTACTCTTCCATGATCCTCGCACAGCCCCGCGTGCAAACCGTTTTCGGAAAATTGAACGGAACAGGAGCGTGGATTGGCTATTCCCTTCCTATTTCCGTGGCGTCGAACATGAAAACGCTGGAACTGAAATTTCAGCTGGTTCTGCCGACTGTCGCTCCATCATGGTATCACTTTCAGCCGGATAATTGCCTCCAGACTCTGACGGTGAACGGGAAGAATGTTTCTTCACCCGTCATTCCCTTTTGCGATTACCAGTACGGCCGTATTCTCGATCTGGGGTCGTACCTGCATCCGGGCGACAATCTTGTGGAGCTGACCATCAAAAATTCGGCGGGGCCGGGAGGATTCAGTTTCAGACCCGTCCCTTCCGATCCTATCGTTTTTCTCCCCGCGCTCATTGGAGTGCTCTTTTTTGTCTTGGTAGGATTCCTCTTCATCTTCAGCGCGCATTTTTGGGATGCGAGGAGTGCTGCACTCATCCTTTTTGGCGCTGCCTTGCGCGCAGTTTACGTACTGTGCACTTCGTTCAGTACGCGAGCCTACGATTGGCTGGGTCACTTTGAGTACATCAGCTACGTCGCGCAGCACTGGCGCATTCCCGCGGCGATCCGCGGGTGGGAATTCCATCAGCCTCCGCTCTACTACTTGTTGAGTGCGGCTGAAATCGATCTCTTCCGGATTGCGCACCTGCCGCAGTGGATGGAGATCGCACTGCTCCAGTGGTCTTCACTTTGCATCTCTATCGTGACGCTTGTCGTGGCGGCATGGATTGCGTTTCTTCTGTTCCCTGCCAAAAAGCAAACGGGCAATCGCCGAATGCTCATTGGGTTGTTTGCCGTGCTGCCCGCCGTTGTATTCTTCGCTTCGCGGATCAATAATGACATCCTTTACCTTCTGGTGGGCAGCCTGTTTCTCGCCCTCCTCCTGCGCTGGTGGGAGTCACCCACGCGAAAACGGTGGTTTCTGCTCTCGTGCGTTCTGGGATTGGGCTTGCTCACTAAAAATAACACTGCCGTCTTTGTTCCGATTACGTTGCTCTGTCTCTTGGTTCAGAAAAGCCTTTCCGTACGTGAAAAAGTTGCCATGGGTGCAGCGAGTCTCTCGATCATCGTGCTCCTCGCAGGCTGGCTGCCGGTTCTCCGTTTCCTCGTGGAGAACGATACGAGTGCATCCTTTGTGGGGAACATGCATACACTCAGCCACAGTTTTTTCCTCTCCAATTCCGTTGATCAATTCGCCAATTTCTCGCCGCTGCGCATTGTTGAGTCCCCGTATGCCAATACGTATCGGGATGTGCCTCCCCGCTATTTTTGGGAGTTCTTCTTCCGCTCTGCGCTGATCGGTGAGTTTAACCTGGGTACGGGCGTCCTTCCCTTCGCGAGAGTGCTGGCGGCGTTCGCGCTGATGCTGCTTCCATTGTTACTGGTTGGCGTGTGGCGCACACTGCACATTCAAGCCGTGCGGACACTGCCGCTCTGGCTGACGGCCATCGGAGTGCTGGGTGCACACGTGTTCCTGCGCCTGATCGTGCCATCGAGTACGTTTCAGGATTTTCGGTATTCTGCTGTTCTGGTTTTTCCGGTGATCTACTTCATCTTGCGCGGCAGGAGCAGGCGCTCCCTCGTCGGACGCATCTATTGCTCTTGCGCGCTCTACGGTTTTATTTTCGCTTCAATCGCTCTACTTGTCGTGCTCATGTTACGGCCGTCATAGGAGCGTTCTTTTTCGCGCAGGCTTCTCTCTACAGTCATTGACCTCGCTGCGCTGCGGCATGGGTCACTGTTCTGGTCGCTGCCTGGCGGTTGGCCGTGACGAGGGAAGTGTTGACGGATTCCTCTGTGCCGTTGGGGTTCTGGATGCAGAAGAAATTGATCGGTGTGTATTCCTTTTGTTCCGATTGCAAACTATTATCGACCGGTTTCAGCGAAGGTTGGTGTACGGAATCGCGAACACATGAATTTGTTCAGGAAGTCGTCGAATGACATTATCTTACTTAGTTCGTAACGGTACTTTTCCAGCATATCGTTGCTGAGATTGGCTGTGTAGGTGATGCCATCGGCATGGGAGTAGGTGAATTTTTGCATCCCTTGCACGATGGCGGTTGTTGCCCCGTCGTAAATGGAATGCATGAAATGGCAGTGTTCATAGTTGGTACTATCGCTCTGTTCCACCTCTTTTTCTTTGGAGTTTTTCCGTAAGGCAAAGGCGAATGAGTTTTGGTAGGTATGACCGTTCAATAACTCCAAGATGGTGGGCGTGATGTCGGACTGACTGAAAAAGTCATGAGATACAGCCTGTGTGTGGAATTCCTCAAGTCGGTTTCGTGGCGGGATGTAGGCGAGAGGAACCAAAAAATTCTCGGCACGACCGTCGAAACGTGCATACCCTTTCTGCAGTCCAAACGGATGGTCGCCAAGGATGAAGAGATGTGAGTTTTCCGGATCATACTGCTGGTATTCTTCATACAATGTCGAGAGACATGTGTCTTGCATTGCCATGGTATCAAGGTATTTTTCAAGATAGTTTTTTGGATTCTGGAACGGTGCCACGGACTCATAGTCTCTTTCCTTTCCAAAGCCTGCATGCGCTGCGGCGACTTCAAGGAAGATCAGCTTTCGTACGGGTGAAGGATATGCATTATGCAGAAATTGAAACGTTCTTTTGTAATAGTCGCAATCATCGTATCCCCAACCCGATTTTCTGTCTTCCGGCGTCATGATGTCTCCGTAGTGTTGCTGCTCAAAACCGACTTTGCCGGCAAAGGATTGTTTATGGAATGAATCGGGATTCGGGTTCGCACTGAAAAACAAAGTGGTGTAGTTATCCTTTTTAAGGATATTTGGCAAACAGCGATCCGCCGGTATTTCGTCAACTCTCTCCCACAATCCGTCCCCTACGTTTCCAGGTATTCCGCATAGAATGGACTCCATTGCTCTCAATGTTTGCTGTTGATTGGAGAAGAAAAACGGAAAGAAGATTCCATTCTGTCCCAGGCTTTCCAATATTGGCATATACGATCCACTATAGGATTTCTTGCCGATGCTGAGTTTTCCCGAGAGTGCGAGTGCGTTGGTTGATTCCAAAAGAACGATAAAAACGTTCTCGTTGGATCGAGTGGTGAATGGCAGCGTGTCTGTCATGGTAACGATGCCCTTCGCTTCGGCGAGTTTTCGGCCTTCCAAGCTTTGATGATAGAACCCATACACCGCCGGAGCCCGCAGCAGGCCCATGACGATGAAGATGGCAAGCAGAAGGATTCCTGTCCATTTCTGCGGCCGCAGAGAGGCGCCGAGTCGTGATTGTCCAATGAACACGACGAGAAAACATCCCAGAAAAACCAGGAGGATACTCAGAACGAGTATGTAGGCTTGTGTTCCAATGAGTTGTAGTTGTTCCTGCACATCGAATCCGAATTTGAGGATCAAGTACGGATCGGGCAAATTGCGGGTATAAATCCAAAAACCGATAAATCCGTACAAGACAGTGTAGTAAAAAGCAATGATCGTGAGCACGATCGTTCGCGCCAGGGTCTGTCGCATGGCAGAAAGAAAGATCGGCAAAGAAATTGCACTTATTGCCACCAGTGAGAGTTGTACCAATGCGATGAATGAGTACGGCATCGGCGACGGCATGAGCACATAGAACCCAAACGGAAAAACTGCCGTTAGGAGGAATACGATGCCTGAGTAGACGAGAGCGACACGCACATGCCGGTCTGCTGACTGCAATGGCTTGATCTGTGATGCAGAAGGGATTTGGGAGATCATTCTTTGGTATGTATTTTTAATAATTATACCATTATTTGTGATGATCTGCCACGTGCGAATGAAAAGATACAAGAGATGTCATTTGTGAGCGCTATTCTTGCGGATAGCGACCGAGAAATTTTTAAAGATTTGGATTGTGTAGGAAGCGAAAGGAAACTTTGCATTTTCCGAATTATGGATGACGTAGGCCGATGTGTCTTTCGGGCACGAGGCGAGGCCGAATACGTATCTGCTCAAGCTGTTCGACGTGCGGAAGGCCGATCGGTCGTCCCGGAACTTTACGCTTTCCCGGTATTCCTTCGGATTCATGCGTTCGGTGAAGAGGACAGCGATTTCCGGCTGACGGACATGCGAGGTCGTGACGCAGATGGTGCCGTCCCGCGTCTGCGCAGCGTACGCGATAGCCTCATGGAACGATTCGTAGAAGTGCGGGCCGATGATGTCGGGGAACGTGACGAAATAGGCATGCACGAAGAACAGCAATGCGATGATGTTCGCTCCGATGGCGAACGCAAAAACAACGGGAGTGCGGCGCAGCAGATCGATGCCGAGCAGGACGAGGAGCAACAGAGGGAAGAAAAGGACGTTGATGCGGTTCACATTGGACTCGAAGAGCAGGCCGAGTACCAGGGCGACGATGGCCCAGAGGAACACGAAGATCCAATCTCTCTGGCCTTTGCGAATGCGTTGGATTGCAGCACCGACACCGAACAGGAGGAAGAGATTATTGAAGAGGTAGAACGTTCCGAAGTTCGGTATGGCGTTCCACAGCCACTTCTCTTTCTGGAAGACGACGATATTCATGAGTACCAGTACGTTCCTCCGGAAGTACATCAACGTGTTGTGTGACAGAGAAGTATCTCCGTGAAAACGTGGAGTGGCGGGGAACTGCGGAATGGTGAGAGATCCGAGATGGAGGGAAGGCCACTGTGCTTCATTGATGATGACGAAGAGGATGATGGGGATGGCGAAGAGCGCCACGATGCCCAATGCCGGAAGAACGGCGCCTCGGATGGCAGGCCAGCGCCAGAGGAGTACGGCCGTGGCGAGGATCAGGAAAACGGGCACGACGAAGTAGGATGTTTCGTAGGAGTACAGAGAGAGTCCGAAGATCGCGAACGAGGGCATGAGGAGCCACGGTCTCCGAAGTGCGCAGATGAAGAGATAAAACCCGGACAGGAAAAGGACCGGGAAGAGATGCGCACCCAAACCCCAGCGCGATGCCATGATGTGCCATGGGGAGATGACGAGGAGGAATAACCCCAAGAGAGCACCGGAACGTGACGCGAGCCTTTTGGCCAGTTCGTAGAAGAGGAAGAGCGAAGCAATGCCGCCGAGAAGATTCAGAAAACGTGCGGAAAACACGTTCAAGCCGAATACTGCAATGATTGGCATCATGAGGTAGGCACTGAGGGTATCGCTCATTCCGCCGCCCCAAGCCGGGAGCTGGATGGGATACGACAACCCCGAACGATCCATGCCTGTTTTCAGCAGGCTGAAAGCGTCGTACGCGAGGGAGGCTTCATCCTGATTCAGTCCCGGCGGGATGGCGCCGAATTTATAGACACGGACGAAGATGCCCAGTGTGATGATGAGCCAGAAGATCGTGATGGGGGAGGAGAGAACGGCCCGGCAGCGGCGGACGCAGATCGCCACGAACGTGCGCATGCGCAGGAGAAAACGCGCGAATGCCGCGGGGCGTTCTCCGGTTCGCGATCGGCGAAGACGCGGGGCCGTATTCCACGCGTATTGCAACAACCATGCGAAGAGGAAGAGCTGGAGGAAGGCAATAGTGCGGCCGATGTTCGGGAATGTATTGAAGACCCAACGATCGATCGCATTGAAGTGGTGCGCGCCGGCGAGATTCATGAAGAAGAGAAAACTCATCGCACTGTAGATCACCGCTGTCCGGCGTTCGAAGAACGCGAGCGGCAAGCCGAATGCGACCAGAGGAAACAGGTAGCGCTCGTGCATTTCCGTATTGAACAGGAAAAAGCACACAGTGAGCCAGCTGATGATCAACGTTCCTGTCCGGAGTAAGACAATCGGTCGGTCCGGACGGAGGAGCGGACGTCGGTAGAGCCACAGCATCAGCGCAACGGCGACGGCGAAGAGTGTGATCGAGATGTTGCGATACGAAATGGTATCGAGAAGGAGTACCGTATCACTCATCTTCCCCGCTTCTTTGCCAAAGAGGACCCACCAGAGGTTGAACGCGTTCATCGAGAGCTTCGAAAAATGCCCGACGGAACCGGTGTAGACATCGATCACTTCGGAAAGACTGTTCTGCACGGCGAAGGGCGCAACGACAGCACAGACGCTCAACGTCCCGCCCACAGTAAGCTTCACGACCGCCCTCCAATCGCGTATGCAGAGCAGGACGAAGACCGGGGCAAGAATGACCGCTTGCGCCTTCGTCAGCACCGCGAGGGCGAAGAAAAAACCAGTGAGGATCCAGTACCGCCAGAAGATCGCTGCGAACGCCGCGACGAGGAAGAACGTGTGAATGGAATCCGTCTGCCCCCATACCGCTGTTTCGAACAGCACGGCGGGATGGAAAACGTACACGGCGGAGGCGATGAGCGCGTACCGACGGGGGAACACCCTGCATACGATGAGTGCCAGAGTGATGGCGGTGAGCAGGTCCGCTCCCATCGACGGGAGCCGCAGGAAGATGCGGTTGGTGTACTGGCCCACCCCGAATCCCGCAGGGAACAGCCATTGGATGAAATGGCCGGTGACGGCGAAGATCATGAGTGAGAAGGGCGGGTAGTTTGGTTTGCCTCCTTCAAGGGGGTTCGTGTACGACTGCGTGACGCCGCGCACGGTGGCGGAGCGCATCCAGCGTTCATTGAGGCCCAGGTCACTCCCGTGTCCGGGCGCGTACGATGCGATCAACAGGCGGTAGCCCAATCCCACCAGCAGTATCGGGAAGAGCCAGTAGAAAAAGCGCCGGGAGTCGAACAATCCTCCGCGCCATGCGCAGACACCGAGGAACACGGCGGAAGCGCACCCTATCCCCATGAGGCGGAGTCCGAGCGCGCCAGCGGGGACCGGATCAAAAAAAAGGAAGAGGGTGGAGAGCAGGAAGGCGAGCATACCGCCGTCACAGAGCCGTATCCATCGCCGTCCGGGACCGGAGCGTGCGGGTTTCTTTTGCTGAGGATAGTGTTTCACTGTCCGTTTGTGCGCGCGGAGACGGGAAGGCACGCGTTTCATACGTTAGGATATAAAAAGGACGGCTGCCAGGAGCACCACCTGCAGGCTGATGTCTGCGAGCAGAATCACCACCCCCGCCGCCCGCAAGAACGGCGCATGAATCTGTTTGATGCCCCGGATCGTAAAGTAGAGCACCGGCACGCTCACGAGCAGCGAGTAGCGAAAATCTTGGGAACAGCTGAATGCTGAAGTGTAACGGTGGAGCGCGTGTCCGAGGAGCAGGAAGCCGGCGGCACTCCAAAGTGGCAGGGTACGGAGTCCTTCCCTACGAATGCACAGCCATGCTCCGTACGCGGCGTACAGCAGAGCGAGGAATCCGCACACGAGGATGGCGGAGGCAATGGGCTTCAAGGCAACACCAAAATCGAATTCCCCGAAGAATGCGGATTTGAAGAAGTACTCCCAGAAGTACTGGCGCCCGAAGGCGTCGTCCCACGGGTTGTTGTAGGGATACACGGCCATGCGAAGCACATTGAATTCCGTGAAGGTCTCGACGGTATTTTTGACGTAGAGGGCGGAACTCAGGTTGCCCGTATTCACCACAAGGGGCTGGTTCAGCGATGCTCCATTGCGCAGGGTGAACAACCATCCGGTGGTGAGCGTGAGCAGGAGCAGGCTCACCGCGCCGACGAGTACTTTCGTTTTCAGGGGAAGGCGTCGCTTCAGGGCGAGGAGCAGGAAGGCGATGGGAACCAGCAGCAGGCCGTTCGTCTTCGTCAGGATGGAGAGCGCGAGAAGAATGATGGCGAGCCACCAGTTCTTCCAGCGTCCGTTCTGCCACCACGCGATCAGGAACCCAAGGCAGAAGACCTCCCAGAGGAGGAGGAAGGTGTCGTTGTTGATCCGTGCCGAGAGGAACACGATCGATGGGAGCACGGCGAGTGAGGCGAGGAGGAGCACGCGCTCCGCCTTTTCCTTGCGCGAGAACAGCAGAGTGGCGATCCAGCCCATTCCGGCCAGCGTGAGGATCGAAGAGAAGCAAGCGAGCCACTGGGTATCGCGGATGAGCAGGGCGAGAGCCCTTCCGTAGGCGTTCCCCACGTGGAGCCAAAGCCCCGTGAGTACGTAGTACAGCGGAGCCTGATAGAACTCCCACCCATCTTTGATGGCAGGAAGCGCCAAGTGCTGAGCGACGTATTGGATGTACTCCAGATGTCCGTCGGCGTCGTATGCCCGTACCTGATACGGAGTGACGAACACATACAGCAGACGCAGGATGACCCCGGAAGAGAACACGCCGAAGAACGCGTTTTGCCATCGCGAAAGGACAAGCCCTTTCGAAAGAAGCACGGCGCCGGCGATGAGCCCGATGAGCAGGAGCGCGCGCCCTGCGAGCAGCAGCGGATCCCACCAGGCGATGCGCCACGTGTACGAAGCCGGCCCACCCACGTTCTGGATGGTCATTGTCACTACATTGGTTCCTGCATGAAGCAGATGCCCCAAACCCAGCACCTTGCCGTGCAAGAGGTCGCAGAAAGGGATGATATCCTGCCCCACAACTTGCTCATTGACCGTAAGCTTCTCTACGCAATCATCGGCGAGGATTTGGAAATTGTGCGCGTGCAGAGGGTTCAGCGTGAGCGAGAATGCCAGGTCGAGATTTTGCACGCTGTCCGACGGGGGCAGGCTATCGGAGAACGACTGCCACGAGCCTTCGGCGATCCGGTACCGTGCATCCGAAAAGCGCGGCGTGATTTCACGGGAGAGCAGAGCGTAGAGGCCTACGGTCAGGAGGAGCAGGGCTGCTCCGATCGAGAGAAGAAGAGGGGAGGATTTCGATGACATTGAAAAACGCGTTCTTGTGCATCATAACGGATATTTCATTTCGGGAATACCCTTACGATCAGGATATCCATTTCAGTAATCGGATGATCCCCATCTTCGCGGGTTGCCGATGCGCCGAAGCATGTTCCCGGTGTTTGAGCTCCTCGCGGTGGGTGGCGAAGTACTCGTAGGCTTTCCAGAGCATCTCTTCGTTGCGCAGTGTGGGTTGCCACGCGAGCATGCGCTTGATTTTGCTCGTATCAAACTCGAAGCTCTCCGCGATCATCTTGTAGTGGTAGGGGCCGAGCGGAGAGCAGCCCATCCAGTAGGCGGCACGCATAGCAAGCAGGGTCGGCAGTTTGGGGAGTGAGGCGGTCCGCGCGCCGGTTCCCGCTTTCGTGCAGACGTAGTCGTACACGTCCCGCAGGGACTTCACGTCATCCGAGCCGATGTGGAAGATTTCGGATGAGGTCAGGGAGGTGGATTTCAGGCAGGCGGAGATCAGATCACCGGCGTAGATGAACTGGTAGCGATTATCGCCCTTGCCCACGACCCAGACCTTCCGGCCATCCGCGATGAACTCGAACAGGATGGCGAGCAATCCCAGCCGCTCCGCGTCCATGATCGTCGGGCAGCGGATGGTGGTGATGTTCAGATGATTGCGGAAGGGTTCCAGCACTTTCTCTCCTTCCCACTTGGAGCGTCCGTAGAGTTCGATCGGATGCGGAGGATCCTCTTCGGTGATGGGCCGCCCCATACTCTCGCCCCACAGGCAGTTGCTGGAGATGTAGGTCATGGATGTGACGCCGTGCCGGGCGGCCGCTTCGGCGACGTTCCGCGTGCCGTTCACATTGGATGTCCAGAGGAAATTTTTGTCGGGCGAACCGTGGGCGAGAACCGCTGCACAGTGAAAGACCGCGTCGAAACGGTGTTTCCCAAAAATCGCATCCAGAAGCTTTGTGTCCCGGATATCGCCACGAATGCTCACGAGGGCGGCATGCCGGTCATCATCCGAAACGAGGTCGATATTCACGCACTCCCATCCTTCCTTCAGTAGATGGCGCTTGAGTAAGCCGCCGAAGAAGCCAGAACCGCCGGTGACGAGTGCTGAGGACACGATTGTCAGTCTAGCCCGATGGAGGGCAGGGATCCATGCCGACGGGCTTTTCATTGCGTCATTCCCCGTATCATCGTTACAGTGCCACCGACCCATGCGTCTCTCCATTGTGCTTCCGTGCTACAACGAGGAGCACAACATCGAAGGCACGATCCAAGATCTTCGTTCCTGGGGGGCGCAGGAGGGCGTTGAGCTGGAAATTGTCGCGGTGGATGACGGATCCACGGATGGAACGTGGGGCATCTTGCAAAGACTTGCGGGGGAGACCTCGCGCATTCGTCTTGTGCGCCATGAACGTAATCTTGGCTACGGCAGTGCCGTGCGGGCGGGATGCGATGCGGCGATGGATGCCCCCATCACTCGGTCTCTCCCCCCCGGGGGGGAGAGAGGTAGCGGAGAGGATCATTTCATCGGTTTCATGGACAGTGATGGGCAGTTCAAAGCGGAAGACTGGAGCAAGTTGCTGCCGTTCCTCGGGGAATACCAATTCGTCACGGGGCGTCGGCTCCATCGCGCCGACCCTTTCATCCGCAAGGTCAATGCCAAGCTGTTCGGCATCCTCACGTTCCTCGTGCTCGGCGTGTGGATTCGTGACATCAACTGCGCCATGAAGGTCTGGCGCAGGGATTTGTGGCCGCGCATCCGGCCCGTGCATGCCACGGGAGCACTCATCAATGCGGAGATGTTCTACCGTCTCCATCGCCTCGGTATTCCATGGAAAACGGTACCGGTCCATCACTATCCGCGTCTCAAAGGCGTGCAGACCGGAGCACATCTCGGCGTGATTTTCCGCATGTTCCGGGATCTTCTGGCCCTCAGGCGCGAAGGATTTCAGCAGTGACCGTTATGGTTCCTTGCAGGGGACTACGAGGCTGCTCACTTTGTCGCACTTCACGCACGTCAGCTCCCACAGCGGGAAGAAGGCGCGTCGGGCGAACTGCTCATCCGTCAACGGCTGGTAGTAGGTCAGGGGACGGTAGAACTGGAACGAGGCGAAGATGAGGAGACCGAAGATGAGCAGGCCCATCTTCTTTCCCTGTACGCTGAATTCCCATGTCCAGAAACGTTTCAGCTCCAGAAAAACCAACCCAAGAATGATGAAGCCGAAGAAGAGGGGCGGGAAGTAGTGATAGAGGTACATCACGCGGTCGAGCATGCTGATGGCGATCATGTAACAGACGTACAGCGAGACGAAAACCGTGAGCAGGAACCGGTACTTCAGAGGCTCTCTGAACGGGAAGAAAAGCTGCGAGACAAGCATGCCGATGCCGAGCATGACCGCGGCGAAGCTCACCCACCAGACAACGGGATTCACCTGTAGGTAGAGGTAGCGGTATTCCGTGCCTTCGGGAGTTTCCCAGCGGAAGTTGATGGACCGGGCGCCGAGCGGCCAGAAGTAGAAGGGGCTGCCGTTCTCATCACTCTTGCAGAGATCGAGGCGCGGCACGCCGCGTGCGTAGTGCGAAGTGAACTTGAGCGAATCCTGAAGCATAACCGGGAAGGAGCTGAGTGAGCGCGTGAGACCCTGATCCAGAATGACCTTGTACTCGTCGGATGCCTGGTAGTAGCCGTTATCCGGAAGACTTGCGTTGACGTTCGTCCCGATGGCGAAATGCACGTACCAGACACCGCAGAACACCATGGCAAAAGATAGACCCATGGCACCAAGCATCCGCCCAATGATCTGTCGGCCCGCCCGGCTGTTGGCCGGATCGGACGAGTCCGGCTTCAGCTTCCACAAGAGGAACGGCACCAGAAGGATTAGGATGAGCGCCGTGTCTTTGGTGGTCATCGCCGCGCCGAAGGCCGCTCCGAAGAGCACTGCGGAGGAAAAGAACACATTGGGCCTGTCCTTGGTATCCAGGAGGAGCAGGAAGGCGAGGATGGCGAGTGCGATGAAGAAGAGCAGCGTGGATTCCAGCATGGCGCCGCGCGAGTGCACGATGATGGCATTATCGAAAATGTAGAGAAATGAGAGCAGTGTCGATTGCTGGGGGTTTCGGGTGAGAAGCAGGAAAATCCCAAATAGAACCGGTGCCGTGAGCCAGGCGAGGAGAGCCGGGAAGAAGCGGTAGCCCACGAAGGAGAATCCTTCCGGCAGATCCCGTGCGTAGTCCGTTGTGATGAATTGATCGGCAGCGGCATTCGGGTGATAGATCTTCTCCCCGAGTGCGATGAGGAGCTTGGCGAGCGGGGGATGCGGCTCCATGAAGTACACGCCATTCAGATACTTCTGGGCACTGGCGATGTGGTAGTTCTCGTCCCAGAACAGCTGCGGCGGATAGCTGTAGTTCTGGAAGTACGTGAGGTAACTCAAGAGGAGGACCAAGAGGCCGAAGAGCACGGCCGGGCGCGAGAGCGCCTCTCTGATTTTTGCGATGGTCATGGGGAGCAGTGTAATAGTACTTTTACCGTTCGCCAATCGCCAGCCGGCGATTGATGGATAAAATAGGTGTCGCCCGTTGATCCTTTCGCTATCCTATGGTCATGCCTGTCATGCGCGGACGACCATCGGGGAGCCGACAGCAGATTCTGGGGATCCTGCTCTTCGTCGTGCTCGTTTCCATGTCGATCTATTCCATCATGGCTCCGACGCGCACGGATCAGGCGAAAGAGGCGCAGGCGCGGGAGGTGCCATTGAGCGAGATCACCCGTGGCTACGCCAAACTTGAGTTCACGAAGATCATCATCCGCGATAACAAGGTCTATGCCACGATGTCCTCGGGATCGGTCTTAAGCTCATACAAGGAATCCACGGATTCAGTCAGCGATCTTGGATGGAATGATCCCAAGAACGCGACCATCGTGGAGGTCGAGAACCGCGAGGCGACGAATATCCTACTGGCGATTCTGCCGGATCTTCTCTTCTTCATGCTGATCATCGGGGGGGTCATCTGGCTCTTCCGGGGCATTGCGCGCAGCCAATCTACGGCGCTTTCCTTCGGAAAATCCCGGGCAAAGGTGTCCGATGCCACGCAGGTGAAGACGCGTTTCGTGGATGTGGCCGGCTGCAAAGAGGCGAAGGAGGATCTCGTCGAAGTGGTCGACTTTCTCAAAAATCCCCGCAAGTACATCAATCTGGGAGCCAAAATTCCCAAAGGCGTCCTGCTCGTCGGATCGCCGGGAACGGGCAAGACCCTGCTCGCGCGTGCCGTGGCCGGAGAGGCGGGAGTGCCATTCTTTTCGATGGCGGGTTCCGAATTCGTCGAGATGTTCGTGGGGGTAGGGGCCAGTCGCGTACGCGACCTCTTTCTCCGCGCCAAGCGCAATGCGCCGGCGATCATCTTCATCGACGAGATCGATGCCGTGGGACGGCAGCGCGGCGGGGCGGGATTCGGCGGAGGCCATGACGAGCGCGAGCAGACCCTGAATCAGATCCTCACCGAGATGGATGGTTTCGAACAGGGGACGAACGTGATCGTCATTGCGGCGACCAATCGGCCGGATGTACTGGATGTGGCGCTGCTGCGGCCCGGGCGCTTCGACCGACGCATCTTCATCGACAAGCCCGATCTGGAGGCGCGGGAACAGATCTTGCGCGTGCACTGCCGCAACAAGAAGCTCGCCAAGGGCGTGCGGCTCCACGACATCGCCAAGCAGACCGTGGGGCTCACCGGTGCGGATTTGGAGAATATCATGAACGAGGGGGCGATCTTCGCCGCCAAGCGCCAACATGTCGCCCTCACGCAGCGCGATCTGGTGGATGCCACCGAGAAAGTGACGGTGGGTCCCGAGAAGCGCTCGCGCAAGCTGACGCCGCACGAAAAGGAGATCACGGCCTACCATGAGCTCGGTCACGCGATCGTGGGGCATCTCTGCAAGGAGAGCGATCCGCTGCACAAGATTTCCATCGTCTCGCGCGGCACGGCGCTCGGCGTGACGTGGTTCCTGCCGCAGGAAGACACCTACACCACCAGTCGCACCAAGTTCTTGGACGAGATCTGCGGCCTGCTTGGCGGGCGCGCCTCCGAGCAACTCGTTTTCAACGAAATGACCACCGGTGCCAGTTCCGACATCGAGCACGCATCCCAGATCGCCCGTTCCATGGCCATGCGCTACGGCATGGGGGATGACGATATCGGCCCCGTGACCTACGGCGAGCGGCAGGGGACGATGTTCCTGGGGGTGGAGCCGGCCGCCGCGCGCAATTACTCCGAAGAGATGGCTCGCAAGATCGACGAGTTCGTGAAGAAAACGATTCAGAAGCAGTACGAGCGGGCATTGGCGTTTCTCAGACAGTATCGTGACCAGATGGAGTCGCTTTCCAAAGTCCTGCTCAAGAAAGAGACGATGACCGTGGACGAGTTCACCGATATTTTCGAAGGCCGCAAACAGGTGGTGCAAGAGCCGGAACCGGCAGAGACACCGGTCGAGGAAGATGAGACTTCCTTCGAATCGTCCGTATAGATATTGGTGCTTTTACGTTGGTCTCTGTTGCAGAACGAGAATCGGTTTTTTTGATGTATATATGGGAAGATTGGCGCGGTTCACGACCATAGGTTTTTTCACAAAATGGTAGAAGAACTGCAAGATCCACAGCATCGGCCAACTCAATGGCCAGAGGATCAGATGCCGCAGCGAATAGGCATCAATACAAGGTTGGTGATGGCGCTTTCTCAAGAAGAGACCGATGACCAGATGTGCGATGTACGTGCGGTACATGCGTAGCAGCTCAATTGAGGAGAAGAGGAGCAGGTTCCATCGGAGGCTGCTGGGGGTTTTGCGCTGGAGTACCGGGAGTTCCGCAACACCGTGTCCCCGTACCATCGTGCGGAAGAGCACTTCGATGTCGAAAGCGTAACTGCGTGTCTGAAGATTCATAAACACCGCTTTCGCGACCGGAGCGCGGAACACTTTCATGGGTGCCTGCGTGTCGTGGTAGGGCATGCGGAAGAGCAGGAACTCGATCCAGTGGAAAACCGTATGCAACACCAGTCGCACGGCGCCGGTGTGGTAGATATTGCGCCGGGCGATCACGGCATCGAGTGACAGGTTCTCCTGCATCCACGTAAGTCCCTGTGTGACGTAGGAAGGATCAATGGCCCTGTCCGCATCGATGAGTGCGATAAAACGGCCGCGGGCGGCACGCACGCCGTCGCGCACTGCGGCGCCTTTTCCACGGCGTACCTTGCGCGTGATGATGCGAATGAGATGTCCGGAGAAGTGCGATAGGATGCCGGGCGTTCCGTCCGTGCTCCCGTCAATCACGATGACGATTTCCGTATTCTTGGGACAGGTAGCACGTATTCTCCGGATCGTTGCCGGAAGGCACGCTCCGTTGTTATAGGAGGGCAGGATGACGGAGAGCAGAGGAGTGGGTGTCATGGAATTCAATTAATTATAACATATTTTGTATATATTGTTAATTCCTTGCCGATTCCCCCTGAGATTCAAGGATCGTGGGTATTTCGACTTTGGACTACGGGAGATTGCTGCTACACTCTGTACCCATGAACGAGCTCTCCCCTCTGGATGGGCGCTACCGAAGGTCGACCGAGGCGCTGCGTCCTTTTTTCAGTGAAGAAGCGCTCATGCGCGCACGAGCCGAAGTGGAAATCCGCTACTTCATCGCGCTTGCCAATGAGCCGGGCATCCGCGAAATGCCGCGGTTGAAGGCGAAACAGGTGCGTGCCCTGGAACAGATCATCGAGCGGTTTTCTCCGAAAGACGCGGCGGCCATCCAGTCGATCGAGCGCACGACCAATCATGATGTGAAGGCCGTGGAGTACTTTCTCAAGACGAAGTTCGAGCGTATCGCAGGTCTCAAGCAGCACGCATCATTCCTGCATTTCGCCCTGACAAGCGAGGACGTGAACAACCTTGCCTACGGGTTTCTGATCCATCGCGCGCTCAAGGCTGTGATTCTTCCAGAACTGAAGGTGCTCCACCGCACGCTCGTCGCGATGGCGCATCGCCTGAAGAGAACGCCGATGCTGAGCCTTACGCACGGCCAGCCGGCGACCCCCACGACCGTTGGCAAAGAGATCGCCGTTTTTGCCGATCGGCTCGAGCGCCAATTCCTCCAGCTCAAGGCGTTCCGCATGCAGGGCAAATTCGGCGGTGCGGTGGGCAACTTCGCCGCGCATCGCATCGCCTACCCCGATGTGCGCTGGGAGGCATTCGGGCAGAAATTCGTACGGTCCCTTGGTCTTCATCCCCTCGTCCATACCACGCAGATCAATCCGCATGACGATCTCGCGGAACTCAGTCACATCGCCATTCGTATCAACACGATTCTGCTCGACTTCAGCCGCGACGCCTGGCTCTACATTTCGCGCGGGGTCTTTACGCAGAAGGTAATTGCGGGCGAAGTGGGGTCATCCACCATGCCGCACAAGGTGAATCCTATTGATTTTGAGAATGCGGAGGGCAATCTGGGGCTTTCCACAGCGCTCTTCTCGCATTTTGCCGAGAAGCTGCCCGTGAGCCGGCTCCAGCGCGATCTGTCGGATTCCACGGTCCAGCGCTCTATCGGCGTCGCATTCGGTTATCACGTGCTGGCTGTTTCTTCGCTTCTGAAAGGGATCGGCAAACTTTCCGTGGATCGCGCGGCGCTGAAGCGCGAGCTCGATAGCCATCCGGAGGTCCTCGCGGAGGCTATCCAGATTCTCCTGCGCAAGCACGGCGTTCCCGGGGCGTACGAGCAGCTCAAGAAGCTCACGCGTGGAACGAAGATGACGCAGGCGTCCCTGCTGTCGTTTGCCGACTCTCTGCCGTTCACGCGCGACGAAAAGCGGAGGCTTCGAGCATGGCCTGTCGTCTGACCGGTCTTCCGCAATATGTCGTTTTTGGCTTCGGGATGGGCTTTCTATGGAGTTCTGGCACTTTTGAAAGCCTTTCCGTTTTCTGTCCAATGGCAGCAGATCACACTACCATGTGGTCTTTCCCCTTTTCATACTATGCCCAGCTTTGGAAGTTTCGAACGGGCTGCACGGGCAACGTGCATGTCACAGGATGATTTGCCGCCCGCCGCTCAGGATGATGAAGAAGGAGAAGAAACATATCTGTCGGTGGATGTCGTTCCCGAATCAGATCCGGAGGATGATGAGACCCTGCAGGGATTGGTTGCGGATATGCATGCAGAAGAGCTGCAGGCAAGCAGTGTCGATGAGTGAGTACTTTGCTCTTCCGCTCACCTGCGGGGCTTCTCTGCGACGAAGAGAAAGATCCGCGGCTGGAGAAAACGTTTGATGGGTTCGAAATTGGGACTGGTCCGATGACCGGGATCGCGGAGTTTCTTGTAAAGGAAGCGCAGTACTCTTGTCGGGATTCTGGGCTGCTGCCGCTGTCCGTAGAGCCGCAGGGATTCTTCGTCGAAGCCCGTCTGCACCAGCAGCGCGCGCATTTCGTCGGGAGTGAATTCCTGGGTGTGGAACGAGGAGTGGATGGGAATGTGCAGCGAGCGGATCAGGGGAGAGGTGATGGCTCTGTTCGGTGTTGACAGGAGCAGGACGCCGCCGGGCCGCAGTGCACGAAAGATGCCGGCGAGCGCTTCGTGCTCATGAGGAACATGCTCGATCGTCTCGAAGCAGATGACGACATCGAATTGTTTCGTAAATGTCAGTGTTTCGATATCCGCCCTGATGAACGTGATGCCATCTGCAGCGTAGTGGCTGCTGGCGTACGCCAGCGCTTCCTCCGAGATGTCCCCTCCCGTGACGGATCGGGCCCCTGTTTTCTTCAGAAAATCCGTCCCGAACCCCGTGCCGCACGCGATCTCCAGAACATCCTTTCCCCGCACGTAATCTTGTGCAAACCGGTACCGCGCCTCCGTGTCTTCCTGGATGCGTTTGGATGTCTTGCCTTGGACGAAGTATTCACCGGTGAAGGGGAGATCCACCGGGCAATACTACACGAAGGTTTTCTTTTCTTGAATTTTGGTGCCGTGGGGGAGACTCGAACTCCCATGTCCTGTAACGGACACTAGCCCCTCAAGCTAGCGCGTCTACCAGTTTCGCCACCACGGCAGGAATGCTGAGTCAGCATAGCAATCCGCTCGGGGTGAGCAACCCAAAACCGTGTTTTCGGCACGATCCCAATGCCATTTCAGTAGCTCAGGTCGTCCACGAGTAGATATTCCTCCCCCTTGTCTTTGGCGTCTCTCCTTCGTTTGTGGTACTCCTCGATGAGGGAAGTTGGCAGATCGAGGGCTCTCAGTAATGGTTCCGCATCTTCAACGTACTGAGCGAAGGTTGCCGGCGGATGGATTTCAAAGGGGATGGTTTCAATCTGCGTGAGCGTACCATCCGGATCCAGGTTCAGGAGGTGGAATACTCCGACTGCCTGAGCCAATTTTAATTGATAGTCACGCCAGAAGTCGCGCAGAGGCTCGCGCAGTTCACTCTCTACAATGGCGTTGAATGATTGCGTGGTCAGGTTGGACTTGAAGTGCAGGGAGGATTCTTCCGGTTTCTGGAAGAGGAGGGAGAAGAGCTCGGAATGATTTTCTTTCTGTCCGGTGAGTGATGCGATCTCCTGCACAGGGATTCCTCTTATTTGCTCGAGGAGTGCCACCGAACCGAAGGGCACGTTGATCGTTTCATCAAAGAAACTCTGCTGGAGAATGACGTCTCCCGAGAGCGAGTAATAGGCGTGATCTGTGAAATTTTGTGAGAGTATTTCATAGGTTCCGGTGGACAAGCGATACCGTACGGTTCCCCAGTGATTGCTGTCCAGGACGCTGAAAAGGAGAGTCTGGTCATCGATGAAGAACGGCGAAAAGTGCAGTTGTTCGGGATCAAAGGATGGAACGGAGAGCGCGGTGGCGTGTCGTCCGATCAATTGAATGAGTGCGATACGCGGAAACGTATCGTGATGGACCAGGGCGAGGGATGTTTCTGCGGGGGAGAGCATCATCTTCCGTTGCATGGGCAGATTGAGCGCGTCGAAAAGCTTGGATGCATCGTACCAACTTTCCTCCGCAGGGAGCGGGATAGTGGCAATCTCGCCGCATGCGGTGAAGTCGATATGCAGATGCGCGTGGTCGCCATCCGGAATGGAGTAGGTGAAGTTGGTGTTGCGACTGAGATGGAGGAGCAGGCTTTTTTGGTCTGTCGCGAGCGGACTGTAGTTGTAAGAAGATCTCATGTCGTGTACGCGCGTCGATGTTTCGCCAGTGATGAGAATGGCTCTTGTCGACAGAAGGCGCGGTGCCATGAGGAGCGCATTTCCCTGTTCGAGTTTCTGCGCGGAATGCACGGAGGACTCGTATGGATCATAGAGATCCAATTGCGTTCCTTTTTGAAAGAGGAGGACTCGTAGAGAGGGGAATAGGTTCATGAGTGGTTTTTCCTTTTCGACAGATCCCCACTCTTGCACGAGGATGCTTGCAGCATAGAGAATGGAAAGCAGGAGAACGAACAATACAATCCTTTTACGCAGCGGAAGCAGCGGACGAGCACGGGGCGCCGACGGAGGAATCGATTCAGGTGTCATTCGGACAAGGCATGGGGAGTGAGGTAGCGAATGCCGGTCTTCAGAGGAACGGAAGCGGCCTGTTTCTGTACCGGCATCAGCAGCACGCCTTCGATGACGAGGGGATTACTGTCATTTTTGTGCAGGAAGAGCACGTGTTTTCCTTCCAGGAGGTCGGTTGTGCCCAAATGTACGTACGTGAATTGATCGCTGACAGGCATTATTTTTTTGGGGATCATTGACCCGAGCGTTTCGGGTGAGACGCTGATGATGTCTGCAGGAGATTGTTTCCCGAACGTCGCGCTTACGGAAGTGACATAACGGAGAGAAGGACTCTCTACTGCGGTGGTGACGGAAGTCATCGGACCGTGATCAATGCGAATGGCAAGATTGTGTTGTGTTGGAGCGCTGCGCAGTAGAATTTCGTATGTCCCGTTTTTGGGGACGGAGAGCGGAAAACGGAGGGTGGTTGGTTTGATGAGTCCAATGAACGACGTCGTGAGCGTGTCGTAGGGCCCCGGCATCATGATCTGGAAAATATTGTACGAACTCGCGGTGAGCAGATTGAGCATGGGGAACACCGTGCCGAAATACTGGGAACTTGGGATATGATCTTCCAGGAAGGCGAAACTGGATTGATCGGGTCGTGAGAAATAATTGCCGTGTTCTTTTGCGAACAGATCGAGAGATACTTTCGTTCGGTCTCCTGCGAGCACATCCAGCGTGGATCCTTTCGGTTCCAACTGCATAGAATCCAGAGCGAGTATGCGGTGGCTTCGTGTGAGGGTGAGCGAACGTTCCTGGATGCATCGGAAGGAATCCCATCCTGCGTCAATGAGAAGGGGGGTGGCAGCGGTCTGCACGGGATCTGTGAATTCGTAGAGCACGAAACTTCCATTCTCTTTTATTTTTCGGAAAAACTGCGGCATTGCTTGCGGTTGCAGCGCGATGGATTGCGAAATCTTCTGCATGTACCAGGCACTCCGGAGGGGGGCGGCCATTTCTTTGTTGATCAGGAGGTATCGAATGTTTAAATTGCGGAACACGTTGATCCACCAATGTTCGTTTTGACTGAGGGATTGAAAGAGGAGGTAGAACCAGTATTTACTCTCGGAGTCTCCTGTCAGCCCGAAATAGTAGCTGGGGCTGTTCAAGTAATAGATGAAGAATTTGTCGATGAATCTGTAGGTATTCGTATCACTGGTCTCGCCAATCCATGGTCCCTCGCTCGGAGGCAACACGATCACCTTACCCTGCGGCAGGGGACGCAGAGCCTCTTTCATCTCCCGGAGAGGTCGCACATCGTACGGACGGAGGAATCCGCCGAAATCTCCCGTCAGCAGTATTGTGCGGTACTCCCAGTGGGCAAAGAACGGGAGGAAGAAGATGGCTGCGCAGAGCAGGGTTCCCGGCACGCGTCCAAGACGAAAATGCGGTGCAATGCGTGTTAAGCACTCGCGCTCGAGGATGAGTACTCCCATTGGCATGAGCAGAGCCATCGAGGCGAGGAAAATGAACTGAAATCGATCCGGAAATCGAAGCACATGGATGACTTCGGTAATGATCCGCATGCCAACTTCGGCTGCGTGTTCCGGGGAGAGATAGAACTGGCGGTAGAGAGCCGCAAGCAACATGTGAAATGTCGGAAAGAGCACGGTGTCTGCGTATCCAATGCTGCACCACATCCCGAAGAGCATGAGAATGCACGTGAGGATCAGAAACGGGCGGACGCGGCGCGATTCCTGCGGGATACGAGAAATGGGAAGAACGAAGGGAATGAGCGCGATAAGGAAATAGAAGAGCTTCGCGTAGTGCGGTGTCGGGGTGATATATGCTCCACTGAGGAAATTTTCCGTGACGGAGTTCACGTCGAAGGAAATCTGATGCAGGAGAGAGAGGGAGCTGGCGCGAATGGAAGCCACGGTATCCGGTACGACATCTGCCAGGTTCCCTACACCACGCAAGACATAGAAGCGCACGAAGAGTCCGTACGGCAGTACAGTGAATATTCCCATGAATAGGGGTGCCAGAATGATGCGCTTCCAGAGCCCCAACGAGATCCTTCTTGTGTTTTGCGCAGCTCCTTCTGCATTCGCGCCCTCTCGTTTTCCACCGGAGATGAGGAGCAGAATTCCTGTTCCTGCGCAGAAGAAAACGACGGTCAGGGGATAGAGCACCAGAAAGTGTACGGCAGGGTTCGCCAGTGCAACGATACTGGAGGCAAGCAGGAGCAGGAGCGGGTGTTTTGGTTCGAGGAGCAGACCAAGCAGAAAGAAGACGAAGGAGATGACGAAGATGTCGAATCCCAGAATGAGCGTGTAGAAGTGCGTGATCTTCGCCGAAAGCAGCATGAAGTGAATGAAAAGCGTTGTGAGAGCCGTCGCGTGTAAAATCCGTTTTGGCGGGATGCTTGGGAGCAGCCGACGCAGGAATTCACTGACGAAGAGGCAGGAGAGAAATGCTCCGATGAACGGAGTGAGCACGATGGTGAACGGCAGGAAAAGGTAGTACCGCATCCATGTGGTGAGCAGGGAATAGCGAACGCGAAATTCATAGGCGTTCGTGAGGTCGCTGAATGCTCCGCCGGCCTGTTCGAAGAACTGTGAGGATGGATCGAAGAACGGAACAAGTTCACTGGTATTGAGAACGGAACGACCGGCGAGGAGATCCGGAACGTGTACCAGAACGCCGCGAAAGATGAAAAGGTGTACGCCGAAGAAGATGATGAAAATCCAGAGTGCGGATCGGCGATACTGCCTGGATGCGTGTGCGACAGCGTTTACGTCAGGCGGTGATCCGGACAGCGCGGCCGTCTCCGTCCGCATCGGTTTGGAAATGCCGGCTGCAACAGGGAGTTCGCTCATGATTCCGAGGCCAGGGGGCGGAAGGTTGCACGTTCATGTACAGTCGGAGGATTGTGGCAGGGGACGGAGATCCCCTCCGCTTCCGTGCCGATCGTGCTGAGAAGCTCTGCGTTGATTTGAGCAAGTCTCTTCAGTTTCTCCGCTTGTGTATGCAGATGCAATCGTACCTGTGGCAATTCAGATTCGAGTTTCTGATGAAGTGAGAGGAGTTTTTCGGCCGAGAAGGATTCATCCAACGGGATGCCCCATTGCGCGCAATCAATTTCTTCGAGGAATTTACGGACTTTGACATCATAAATGAGCGCAATGAAAGGTACCTGGTAGAGACAGGCGAGAATCAGCGAATGCAGGCGCATGCCCCAGAGCATGTTTATGGAACGATAGGTCTGTTCGACTGTCACGATATCCAGATGATCATGAATGGCACAGCGCTGGCGTTGGGAGACGTGATCGAGGATTTCGCCGCTCGTGATGATATCGTGGTGGTTTTGGCTTCCTGTCTGGAACGGCAGGAATAGCACCTCTCGGTTTGGGTCTGCGTTCAGGAAAGTGTCGATGGAGGCACCGATCGCATGGGTGACGGTCGGAAATGCTTCCGCATGGTCGAGGTTGAACACCGGTGCGATGCCCAATCGGAGAGGGGAGGATGCGATGGCGGTGGATGCGCCCACGCCGGAACGTTGCAGGAAGGCGAGATCTGCGCTTTCAATAATCTGTGCCCGGGGTGCAAGCGTCCGTGCAATGCGAGCGCTTTCCCTGTCGCGGAATGAAGAGATATCCGCAAGCCGCAGTATGATGGTCGAGAGGAGGCGGGCGAATCGTGTGGAAATGGCGCCGATGCCGACACCGATGAAGTACACTTTTTTCCCGAGCAGCTTTGCCATGACGACGAGAATGGTTTCGCGGATGAGCAGGGAATGTCGGGAACGTCCCATTGATTTCTTGAGGAGCTTGAACTGATCGCCTCCGCCCACCACGATTATCCGTGCGCGGAGAAAGCACCGAAGGAGGGCGAAACCGATGTGGCTGGGTACTGCACGAACATTATGTGTTTTTTCCGTTTCTGCAGGATGAGCGGAGGCGACGACACAGGAGGAACGTGGCAGATGATCCAGACAGGACTGGAGCAGAAGTTCATCGCCCAGGTTCTGCTGGCCGTAGGCGCCGAGAAGGAGGATGGAAGACCGGGGCGCGGGCATGATCAGCTCGCGATACAGTTTCAGCGTCTTTGCGCTCACGGCAGGCCAGAGACGTCCTTCGCGCCATGCTTTGAATGCGGGATCAGAAGGATGCGGAAGATGTTGTGTCATGTCACAAAAATGCAATGCTCCACTCAATCCTCCTTTTTGCAGTGAAAAGATGATTGCAGGGCCGGTATCGCATTCTACAAATGCCTCGGAGAGCAGACAGGGGACATCATAACTGATGGCGCGTGCCAGAGCGGCACTGCCGCCGTTGAAGCTGTGGTAGGGAATGATGATTGCGTCGATGAGCTGATAGAAGGCGTCTGTGTGGTTCGTGGGGATCTCTCCGCGCCAAATAATTCTTCCATGTCCTTCGTGCTCGGTGCGGTCTCTCAGGAATTGGAGTTGTTCCACGAGTTTCCGTTGTTTGACATAGTGAGGATTGGGGATACCGCCGATGAGGAGTACATCCCGTGGATGGAGAGCGAGATGATCCAAAAACTCATTCACGAGCATGTCGATTCCTTTCGAGAGGTCCATGTACCCCAGGAATCCGTAAATACGTTCCGCATCAGCGGGGATGCCAAATTGTTCCATGAGCACCTTCTTTTCTGCAGTGTTTTCAATGATGCGATCCTCTGATCCGTGAGGGATAATGGATATTTTGCGTGCAGGAATACCATAGGCCTCCGTGAGCGTTGATTGATCACAATCTTCATGCACGATGCAGTGCGTTGCGGCATATCCAAGAAATCGATAGAAAAATGCGTATCCGCACTTTATGAGCAATGGCGGCAATCTGGTGCAGTAGATATCGGTAAATTTCTTTGTGATTTTTTTTGGATGCACGACGTGATGCAGTGTCACGACGATCGGCACAGAGTGTCGTATCCAACGGACAACGAGCGGCAAGACGAAAAGGCTCAAAGGTCCTCCATAGAGAAACGTTTCATGCTGCAGGTGGACAACATCAAATTCGCTCCAGCGTACCTTCCAGAGGAGAGAGAGGAACCCCCGGGAATTCCGGTTAAAGCATCGGTGTACCATGAAACGATCGGAATCAAAGATTTCAGAATGCAGCGAAAATCGACCCTGATTCTCCAAAGTTGATAGGATTGTCACGCACGTTTCAGTATCCCTTTTTTTGAGAGTTTTGATCAGGCCTATTGAGTATCGGGTAATGGCGTACACGAGTTTGCATATACAATTATCCGGTGAACTCGGGAAGATGATGGCGATGTGCATATAATCAGGTAATTATACCATTTTTTTGTGGTATGTGGAAGGTAGGAATCGGACTCAGGGATCCTTAAAACAGATGGAAATTACATCCATGTTTTACCACGCCGAACAACCCCGGCCGTCAGATCGGGGGAGGCTACTTTTCAGAGTGAGTGCAGCTATCAGTACCAATGCAGCTCTTTCCCTTTTATGAGGTAGATGGTGCGGAAGAGATGGGCTTTTTTAGATTTCTCCTTTTCGGTCGAGTTTTGCTCAGCGAATCCCATAAGCACAAGGAGCGATCTTTTTCGTTCATTGGTCATTTTTTCCGGAGTTTCGGAAAACAACGAGAAAACGTTTTTTGGCGAAATTGCGTCGATGGTACGGTCATTTGCCCAAATCTGTTTCATGAGGGCGTTATCGGCTTCAGACAGCGGTGTATCTGTGCCCACAACGAATTGGAATGAATGGTAGGTGGAGGGGGGAGCGAAGGGGACGAGTTCCGGTTGCAGCAAACCATCCACGATCAGATGTTGCACGGCTTTGCTGAGTGTTGGATCGGCATTCATATCGCGAATGGGATAAATGACAGCGCCTTTCTCAATGAGCAGATGCTGGAAGGTGTGCAGTTTGGAGGCATCGTCGCGCAAGAGGGCAGGCGTGATGTTGTTCTGAAGACAGAAAGCCAGGAGGTAGCCGGCAGATTGACCGATGGCCATCTCATTCACATGGATACGGAGAGCACCATTGGCGAGTTGGGTTGAGCCGATATTGCTTGATACCAAAAGAAGGTTTTCTGTTTTCTGTGGAATCAGGGCGCCCATCTTCAGTGAAGACGGTCGCACGAAGGAAACGAAATTTTGTAATGGGTTAGAGAGACCAGATAACAGTTTTTTTTCCTTGAAGTATTTCAAGAATTCCGACACGCCATTTTTAGCGAAATACTCTTCAAGGTTGTAGTAAGCGTGAATGTCCATTCCATAATGCACTGCCGCAATGGAATCGGCGGGGAAGACGGCCTCCTGTTGTTTCTTGATGCAGAAATGGTTGTTTTGCACATAACTTTCACAAGTGGTGTCCGTGCAGGCGCCGGGCTTCTCATCACAGTTCTGGAGGAGGAGGGAGAGATCCATTTCATTCATACGATCAACAGTTTTTGCTCTTCTGCCTTCCCGGTAGTACGGGATCACAGGGAACAGGTCTGAGGATCCCGGGAACAGACCCAGGAGCAGAGAAACACGTTTCATCGAACAGACAGGGTCGTGCGTTGCATCGCAGTCCAAGATGCCTTGAAGAGGTGGAACAATGTATTTCAGCCAGTAGTAGTACAGATAGGAAAGCTGCCGGGAGCCATCGATGGTTGCCTGTGATTCAATGTCGTCGACGAACACAGGAGTGAAATCATTCGATGGTTCCGCGACAATGGTCGCGCCCATGGTCGTACGCGCGACAGGGGAGAGACTGGGAACGAAAAAAGTTCCCGAAACGACAGATCCGGAGGAAACAATATTCCTGAAGGAAAAGAGAGTAGGATTTTCATTCGATTCATCGTTGCCAACGATTTTACGAAAGAGGGAGAATTGCCAAGATGTTTGCAGATTTGGAATTTCCTCATAAAACCAGATATCTTGAATTTCGTTCGGAAGATTATTGATTGTCATTGTGGATGGTCCCTGATGCACAAAGGAGTTTTTACCGATCAGTGAATATCCAACCGAGAGCAACGGCAGATTTTGATCAGGAAGTCTTCCATTGGAATGATGGATGGTAGCAGAAGGAGGATTAGAGATATCCGAAGTGTTGAGTGTTCCGAAGACAGTTGACCATTTACCAGGTGGAAGCGATGAGAGATCCACAGTGAGATCATTTTTTGGTGAGGTTCTCCGAAAGTGGTAGACATCCTCTTGAGAAGAAGGGGACACGAGAAGCTCACTTGCACCGTTTGCCCTCAAATCATAGGGCAAAAAAAGAAAGAATTTTCCAGCATAAGTGAATGCTTCCAACTGTTTAATGGGAATGTCATATGAATTCCCGTTTTTGAATAGTAGAGCGGAGAGAATTTTCACGGATTTGTTTGGACTGCGTACCCAAGCATCATAGATGCCCGTGGTCGCGGAACCAACCAAGTGAGCGCTATTCCCCTCCGATGATTTCTCATAGCGATAATTGGACGCGTCTAGGGCTTCCAGTGAGAAAATAGGAGGTGGATCCCATTGGGCGACGGTGTTCGTGAGGGGATCCGCTTCCATCCGATAGAACACACCTGCCGTCAGACGTACAACTCTTATGGGCTGTGTAGTACGGCTGGGGTAGAGCGGTTGGAAGCCGAAAGTGGTTATCTCTTTGTTTGTTTTGCTCTCGCGGAGCGCAACCTTGATCCATTGCTTTCTTGTCCAATCAATTCCAAGAATATATTCACCACTCTTGTTGACTGTAAAATCCCACGAGGCCTTTACTGGATTGCTTTTTTGGTCAGTATTATCCAGTGCTGCGGGTAACTTCCATTCAAATGTCGTGCGACGAGTAGCTAAGCCTGTTGGGAAGGCCATGATACTCGCGAGCGTCTCGCGGGTCTCAGGAGGGAGGACGAATGATCCCGTGTTGCCGAAAATCACATTGCGCAGGAGGTAGGTTCCTTTTCCTTCTTCTGTGACTAGGTAGGATTCCTTGTTGATTGTTATCTGCAGGGAAGAGGGAGCACTCACGCCATCTCGGGCGATCAGATAGACATCGGACGTGACGAGTAAGCCGGAGCGCTTAACAGTGGTGATCTCGGCAAAGGGAGCAGAAACGATCAACGGGGGGTGATGCAAATTTGTTTTCACCAGAAGAATCCCTTCGACGGAGAGGGGGGTATTCTTGGAGCTGAATGTAAGCGTGGGGGGATCGAGAGGATCGATGAAAAAGGTTCCGATTTTCACAAAACGCTCAGTTGTCTCTGCAGTTTTGGATACATTCAGAGAGATGCTTGAAGATGGCCAGCGAATGTTCGCTCCAATTTCCTTCATGCCATGATTGATGAAGTACACGTCGTATGTGTCGCTGAAACCGGGATGGGGAGTCACCGCGGCCACGCAGAGTGCCTTGGATGATTGAGAGACGGAAGCGCTGATGATATAGCTCTCGGACCTTGCGGGGAGCCAGCAGTTCTGATCGGGGAACTGATCGATAGGGAAAAAATCGCCGGAATACCCACGATCGAACAAAACGAAAGGAGAGCTGACGGCCTGGACACGATTTCCCCAACCGGGAAATTTCTGGGTTCCATCGTCTATTCCATTCACGAAAGCATCTTTCACAACTTTGGGGAGAGTACCGGACTCCCCTGTTTCTTCTGCGGTATCAAAGCCGACGTCGTAGGGTTCACCAAGCTCTTTGAGCAAAAGGCCTGTCTGTGATGCGGACACAAGATAAGAGAAACGCACGAGCGTTCTCTGTTGTGTTTTCTTATCTTCCACTATTGCGTTCTCATATTTGTTTCCATTTTTGTGTGCTTCTACAAAGCGATGGTTTCTGAGAAGAGTGATCTCCGGCTTTTCGGCAATTTTTTTTAAGAAGAAATCTTCGATATCCTGAGCGGGACTTGCCACTTTTCCTACCACTGCCCTTCCGAGACCGGAACCATCGTTTCGGTACCGGCTTCGAAGGTAGGTAGCCAACTCGGCGTAGAGCAGGCTGTCTTCCCATGGATTATGCATGTCATCGAAGGCACTGATTCCCGACTCCACTGCTTGCCCTCCGATCACGGAGTTTTCCGTTACGAGGACAATCGTTCTGTTCTCGTTTGCCAGAGAAAGGGCAGCACTGATCCCCCCCAGGCTTCCCCCATAAATGAGGACGTCGGCCTCGATGGTTTTTTGGGGGGGTATCTCCGGATTTCGCTTGGATTTATTCAAAAGGAACAACAGTATTGCGCAGATGGCGAGCGCCATAAGAATCCCCAATGCCCAGAAAACCAAACGACGAGACGGGCGCATCATGCGTATCACACACTATACCTTCTCACAGAGAGTTTCATCGTTCTCGTTTGGCCGATGGATGAGGGCGATACAGAGAACAACAATTCACCGTCTCTGCGGTGGCAGTGGCGCAAGGGTGGCATCGTATGCTTTCATGGTTCCTCCGCCTGCTCCGAAGCCCACAACAGGCTCTATCGGGAGAGGGTTTTTCCCCTCCCTAAGGAGGTAAGTACTGCTGTCGGTATCCATGGGGGCCACAAAGGATACTGATGCAATCGCCTGTGAACGACCATTCTCTGCCAGGATTGCGTCAATGCAGATCTGCCGACCATCCGAACGAACGGAAACCTGACAGATGTATTCCCGCCCGTCTTCTTTGATCAGAGGCTTTTGATGATCGAAATGCGCTGGAGATTTTTTTTCACGACTCCAAAAGTATGGTGTTTCTGGATAAATGCCGGACCGAAGCATGTTTTTGCCCCACCAGTCTTTGTGCATATTCCCATCCCACAAGACGCTCATGTGTTTTTTAGTGGGAAGAGGAATGAGAAAGCCAGTACCTCCTTGTGGTAACTTCTCGTTTGTACGAGCCCCTTTCGTCCGTGAAAACGTCACGGTGAATACGTAGGGTTTTCCGGATTTCACGATGGCCAGTGCCTCCGGGTTGGCAGGAATGTGTATCAGAGAAACCCACTCGTTGTAGGGCGATCCACATTTCAATTCCAGAGCACCGTTCCGTTGCGAGATTTCACAGACATCGCGCACGATGCGGCTGCGTTTGCGAAAACTCTCTAGATTCCCGGTGAGCAGCGGCACTGCCCCCGGGAGTGGTGCCGTCTCGGGAGCCGGAAGGAAGTCCGTGCCGGAGATTCCCTTCTGTGTATCGAGTGTTGCGGGGTGTTGCACCAACGGGAGAATGAGCCCGTGCTCTCGGATGACCGTGAGTCGGAGATCTTTCAGGCGCGTGACCATGATGGGTTCAACGGCTTTCCGTATTCCCAAGTCACAGCATTCCACGGCCAGCGCAAGCAGGCCGGGTTTCGTCGGCTGCCGATCACGCAGATCCTTGGCAAATTGAAGAAGTTCCTCTGCAGGGAGAGCGGAAAGCCGATCAACACGGTCCGCCAGCGCCTTTAAATCGGGGTTATCCGATTTGCGCAGGTACTCGGTCCGTGACCAGTCTCCCTGTTCGAGGCAGCGGTACTCTCCCAAGACGCCATTGGCTTTCGGATCATCGGGGAATTCTTCCGGTGTCTGGAGGTGATCTTCGACGTTTAGCCGTTTGTAGGTTGCTTCGAGTCGCGATACGAACTTCACCATCGCCGCCAATTGCTGCCGATTCGTCGATGAGCGGTTCTGTTTCGAAGACGAGCGACTCTGGAGTTTTGAGAGGAACCTCTTCGCTGCAGGCAGGTCATCGCTGTCGCAGAGCTCGTGGGTGACGTGGTACACGTGGAGCATTACTTTGGCCACATCTCTATCTTCGAGTTCTGCAGCTTCCAGAATCACGGCGATTTTATCTTGCAGGATGGCAGGGTCATCATCGAAAATCTCCTGTTTTGCATGGAGTACGCTCATAGCTCCATCGAGATCGTGCGCGGCACGGGCTTTCTGCATGGCGATACGGAGGAGTGTCGACTGCTGGGCTGCGTCGCGGCTCTTCTGTGCCTGCTCCACGATATCCTGTACGGGAAATTTCGCGAGTGTCGGGCTCTTGAGAAGATCACTGTATTTTTCGAGTTCTTCCGCTGAGGGAACCGGCTTCCGTTCAGGAGTTTTCTCCTGCTGTATCGGAGCTTCTTCCACTGGTTTTTCCGGAGTCGGCGTGGCAGAAGGGGTGGGGGGCGGGGCGGGGATTTTTTCCGATGGGAGAGGAGCGACAGGGATCGATGGAGGAGGAACAACGGTAATATCTGCTTCCGGAGCATTTGCCCTGACTGGAACAGATGATTTCGGTGATTCGATTTTCTTCTGTACGGGAGCCGGATCCGGGGCAACGGGCACTCTGTTCAGCTCCGGTGCATCATCGGGGAGTTTCTTTTCAACGGCAACTGATGTTTCGGCATCAAATGTACTCTGCCGCCTCATGGCAAAAATTCCTGCGAGCAGAGTTAATGTTCCCGCTGCAGCAACGGTGATGGCGGGGCTCTTTCTCGTCCATGCCGCTATGCCTGAAAGGACAGAGGTGGACCGGGATTGGCGGGGGCAGATGGTCTGCGGCAGACACTGGATCGCTGCGGCATACGTTTCCTCGGCGGCATACAACGCGGCGAGTTCCGGGTGTTTCGCAAAGATGGTACGGTTGTACTTCAAACGTCTTTTCTCATCTACGAGAAGCTCCTTGGCTTTTTCGAGCTCGAGCGCGATTCTTTCTGCGTCGTCTCGTGTTCTCTCATCCTGCAGATAGGGAGTCAGCAATGCAAGTTGATCCAGTTCTACATCGTTGACCCGCTGTGGTACCTCCGCTTTCTGCGGAGTAATGCCGAGGAGCTCGTAGCAGGTGATGATCTGGTGATTGGCTGGAATGTTCAGCCACTTTCGGACAAGCCCTGCATTCAAATCATGGCCGTTTCCATTGCCATGCTCATGGCGTACATCGCCCTCCTGTCGCGAATGTGTCGAATTCATCGGAGGCACAGCTTCCTACTAGAGGGCTAACTTGTCAAGTTTACTGAACATCCAGCATCTCTTCAGCGTAAAAAGCTGTTTGCAGGTCGTTTTTTCCGTCATTGGGATCGAATGCGCAGCGAAATTTGATGATAGCGTGCGGGTCAGGGGCAGAAGCAGATGAAACGAAAAGGGGAAGAAATGAGTTCTATATGTCGCTGGGAGTTACCGTGAATCGTACAGAGAGATAGGCAGGTAGCATTTGCTTTCTGGTCGTTCGTGATGCCAAGTTGTGTGGAGTAAAAGTGAACAAGACCTTCTGTACTCCATGAGCGCTCAAACGCGGAGGTGACCGATTCGCCGAACCAGTAGTATCGGATTTTGTAGGGGTTAATCATTGGTGCTTTATGTGCAACGACGATCTGCGAAATGTCCTCGCGCATTGCAAGACTATCGAGTTCTTGGATGGTAAGGAAGTCGTTCCTAGAGTTTATGACGTGATCGAGAGCAAATCTTCTGGAGATGGGGTAATAGCCACCCATCATCAAAGCTACTAATAAGAGAGTCACAACCGAAGGATTGAAGAATGGTTTACGTTGAGAGAGTAACAGCAAACAAAGTGCTGCGGTGTAGATCAGGGGGGCAGAATAGAGCAATCTTCCGGGTAACCAATGCAGGTCGAGAATGATGTTAGGAAGGATGGGGAGAAAAGCGAGAAACAGTAACAAAAAGAGGACGCGCATGACAGAGCATGGACGCGTACGTGCGTGGCTCATGAGCATGAGGATCGGCAAGAAAATTACAGCAATCTGAATGAATTGAAGCCATGATGGATAAAGATCCGAATGAGTAATGAGCAGTCGCCAAAGCAATAAGAGCAAGTTCCAAGGGGTGCTGAGAAGAAAGAAATGTGCTTCCGTTATTCTTTGGTCCTGTCCCCAGATTGCACAGAGGGTACTCACCATTCCTCCGACGGTGTAGGCGAGAAGAATGAGTCCAAGAGGTTTGCGAGGAATTTTGCGCCATTGCTGTCCTCCTATGGAGCGTGTGAGAAGAATGCAAAAAACAACGAGGCCTAGCAAGGTTGCTGACTGGTTGGTGAGGACAGAACAAATGATGAGCCCTACACCGAAAGAGTGTCGCAGCAGGGTGGCCTTTGGCTGTAGGCAGAGTAATACGCCAATGAGCGAGAGAAGGCTGGCAACAGGATAGGGTGCTGCAGAAAGCCAGTATGTAGCCTCGCCTCCAAATGGCCATAGTAAGAACGGGAGCGCAGTCCAAAAGGCCAAGCGATGTCCCGTGGATCGTGCAAGAGTTACCCCGATGATGGTTGCAATAATTATGTGTGTTCCTCCTTGGAACAGGCGCATGGCGATATTCGCGCCCTCAGAGGATTGCATAACCATCCAGATGACTTTCTTGAGGATCCATATCAGCGTGGCGAATGGTCTCCCTCCCCGTAGCAAAGTCCGAAACACATTTGTCACATGCTGAGAAGCTATCTGATTGAAAGATACGTAATCATCCATTGCCCACCATTCCGTATGGAGCGCCGGCCAGTTGAAGAAAATCCAAAGGGCAGCGAAGCAAGAAAAAAGAGCAAGCGAAATGAGTATGCGTCTGATCAAGTGAAATATGACAGGGGAGGAACCTGAATGATAATGAACTGCAGTGGCTGCGGTAACCGATGAATTAGCAGAATCTGACAACGATCATATCGTACACGGATATATCAATCCTACGATAGGTCATTGTGTAATCAATGTCGGCTCCTTCGCGAACTTAACTTCTTGCAATATACGACATAAATTCTGCATCGAACCTCGGACAAGCAGGTTATGCAGCTCAGTGTTCTGTGAGGAATCTGTCAGAATCTGTTGAATTCTGTCATTGAGATCGAACGCACGGCAGAATTCGATGGTAGTGTGCGGTTCAGGTACAGAAATAGACATAGCGGATTGGAGTGCTGAGCACTGTGGACTGCAATAGCCAGCCATATAAACAGCCTTCAAATGACGAAAAAGACAAAAGAAATCCAAGAACGATGGTATTTTTTCTTGTATGCGAAGGCAAAATTGTAGGAGAAAGTGCAATACTGTTCATGTTGCTATGATGTGAGATGGCTTACTTCGCACAAGGTTTGCGATGAGGTGATCCTGCAGTTCTGACAAGGAGATCTTTCCCCTATTCCGTACTATTCTAGTCAGCGATTACAGATGATCATGTGCCTATGATGCGAGAAGCGATCTATCGGGCGTTCCCTTTTCTTCGTTCAGTTTTCTTAAGAGAGCAGTGGACGGAATACCAATTGCGGGGCATACCCGCAGGCGAAACACTCCTCGATGTGGGTGCCGGCGAGTGCCCCTTCCGGAACATGTGTTCTCACTTGAGGTATACCTCCCAGGATTCCATGCAGTATGATGGCAAAGGGGACGGAAAAGGCCTGCACACTGGAGTGTGGGATACATCCCGTATCGATGTGATTTCGGATGCGTGCGCTATTCCGGTTGAGGATTGTTCGTTTCAGAATATCCTCTGTACGGAGGTTCTGGAGCATTTGCCCTATCCAGATCGTGCCATTGCGGAATTTGCGAGGATCCTTAAGTACAATGGTCGGTTAATTCTCGCAGCTCCCTTCTGGTCTCCGACACATTTTGCCCCCTTTCACTTTTGTACAGGCTTCTCCCCGTACTGGTATCAGAGGATCCTGGCAGATCATGGTTTCGAGATTCTGGAGATACGCAGGAACGGCAATTATTTTACTTCGGTTCTTCAGGAAATGGTCCGTACTCCCTTTATACTCAGGAAATACTCGCGTATCGGTGTTGTGGCATACGCTTCCTTTTTTTGCATATTGCCCACGGTTCTGGTGATCTACCTTCTCTCATTCCTTACAAAAAAGTCTGAAGATTTGATGTGTTTTAGTGTGTGTGTGCTTGCCAGAAGGAGATCATAATGAATCTGTGGATCAGGTTTTTCCATTAGCGGACAGACAGGGGTCGTCGAGCAAGGCGCCTCTGGTTTCGGTCGTCATGCCGGCCTACAACGTGGAGCAGTACATCGCAGAATCCATCGAGAGTATCCTTTCTCAAACATGCGACGATTTCGAGTTCATCATTATAAACGATGGATCAAGCGATGCCACACTGGACATCATCGAAAAATATGCGAGACAGGACGTGAGGATTATCCGTCGATCCACCGATCAAAATTTTGGAATTAATCATGCGAGGAATATGGGTCTGACCCATGTCCGCGGAACATACATCGCCATGATGGATGCGGATGACATTGCAGTTCCACAGAGACTTGAAAAACAGGTGCGCTTTCTCGAATCACATCCTGAGGTGGGTGTTGTCGGGGGTGCGATGGTCATCGTCAATGAGCACAACATCCTTATTGGCGAGAGGCGGTATCCGATCGACGATGCTGCGATTCGCAAGCGAATGTTTTATTTCAATCCCTTTTGTCATCCGTCTACCATGATGCGAAAGGGTGTGTTAGAACAATCAGGGATGTACAATCTACAATATCGTGGTACTGCAGACTATGACCTCTATTTTCGTATAGGAATGATTTCTCAATTCGCCAACCTCGATGAGCTGGTGCATCGATATAGGGTAAGACCAGGCTCACTTTCTTTCGTACAAAAAAAGATGATGGAGATCGAAACGATCAGCATCCGAAAAGTGTATTTCAAGGCGTATGGAGCCTCTGTATCCGACAGAATCTACAATTTTCTTCATTTCCTCTCGCTCTTTGTTATCCCTTCCCAATGGAAATACTGGATTTTTTTGAAACTTCGAGAATCAATTGTTTGATGCAGGAGAGTGGGCAGTGTGGTCACCGTGGCTTATCAGTATTTTGCCCGGTTCGATGGTGCAGAGACAATTACGATTCTGGTTCTGGATGCGGGCTAAGCACGAAGGACTGATACAATTCATTGTCTTCTGCTGCGCAGGGGGATTACTCTGTATCCATGCCTTCTCTTTCCCTTGCCATTCCTGCATACAACGAAGAGGAAAGCCTGGAAGGTACGGTCAATGCCTATCTCGCGGCGCTTCGGGAACTCAATGGAGATTTTGAGATAGTCCTTCTCGACGATGGCAGCACCGACCGTACGTGCATCATCATCAAAGATCTGGCTAGTCGGCATCCGACGATCATTACCCCCGTCTTTCATGCGTGCAACGAGGGAATGGCCAGAGCCTTCGAGAACGTCCAGCGTGCCGCAAAGAAAGAATTTGTCTTGGCTTTGGGTGCTGATGGCCAGTATTCCTCGGATATCATTGCCAAATGCCTGCCTCATTTGGATGTATGCGATGTGCTCATCTGCAAGCGCAAACAGAAGCACTACTCACCCTATCGAGCACTGATCTCCGGTCTCTATCGATGGGTCTGTCGTGTGTGCTTTGGCATTGATCTGTTCGATCCCGGCGGAGCCAAGGTGATCCGACGCAGGCTTTTTGACGAGCTTCCCGTGCGATCACGGAGCGTTTTCAGAGAGCCCGAAAGAGTGATTCGTGCTGTGTGGGGTGGATATCGTATTGGAATGGTGGAAGTGACCTGTGTTCCTCGTCAGGCCGGGAAAGCCAGGGGATGCAATCTGCGTCTCATTCTCTCAGCTCTTCGGGATATCGGTATTCTCTGGTGGAAGTGTCGTTTCACCAAAGCGGCGTCGAAATTTCCCCGTTCGCAGCATCATTGAGTGTATGCCAAGTAGCTTTTCATGACTTCGGCAGTCTTCACTCACTAATTCTCTTGAATATCCGACAGCGATTACCGTTTTGTGCGCGTGTTTACTGACTATGCCATACTACGGGCTGTGGATCAGGTTTTTCCATTAGCGGACAGACAGGGGTCGTCGAACAAGGCGCCTCTGGTTTCGGTCGTCATGCCGGCTTTCAACGTGGAACAGTACATTGCCGAGGCTATTGAAAGTATTCTTTCCCAATCATTCAGCGATTTCGAATTGATCATCGTGAATGACGGATCAAGCGATCGAACACTCAATGTCATCGAAGACTATGCGAGACGTGATCCTAGAATTTGCTATCGCTCGAACTCACAAAATCTCAATGCCGCTGTGGCAGCCAACATTGGTCTTACACTCGCAAGAGGCATCTATATTGCCAGGATGGATGCGGATGACATTGCAGTTCCACAGAGACTTGAAAAACAGGTGCGCTTTCTCGAATCACATCCTGAGGTGGGTGTTGTCGGAGGGGCGATGATGTTGATGACCGAAGACAAAAGGATCCTTGCGAAGAGAGAGTATCGGCTCACGAATGAAGCCATTCAAAAGAGAATATTCAAATATAGTCCTTTCTGCCATGCCTCGATCATGTTCCGGAAGAGCATTCTCGACAGAGTGGGCTTGTATGATCCCCGATACCGCACCGCTTATGATTACGACCTCTTCCTGCGCATCGGGCTTGTAACAAAATTCGCGAACCTGCCTGAACTTTTGTACTGGTATAGGATCCGGCGGGTTGCTTCTATTGATATGAGGAATAGGGAATTCAGAACGATCGAGATACGCAGAAAATATTTTCAAGTCTACGGAGCGACTCTTTCCGACAGAACTTACAATGTCCTCCATCAGTTTTCCATGTACGTGTTTCCATCACGATTCAAAGCATGGATGTTCATGAAAGTGAGGGAATTCATCATTTGATGGCGGAGCTGACGAGCATCTTTGCCTGCTCATGCGACTTTCTCGGTCGGTGCAGTTTGTGGTTGTCTTCTCGCCTGCAGGTACCCTCCACCGAGCAACCAGTAAAGTATGTGGGGGTGTCACGATGAAGCCGGCTTTCTGCAGAATACGGATAAGTGAGGAGTAATGCCGTGAAGGCGGGCAATGTCTTTCTGGGAAAGACGCGCACGGTAGAGCGCTTCAAGCTGATCTCGCAAAGAACGTGTAAGGTGAGCCATACGGTGAGGAGGGGAAGATTGCTAGCCATTCCCTCCTATCGTACCTTCAGAAGTGATGCATTTGAGATTTCAGTTCAGGTTACCGTTTTGTGCGCGTGTTTACTGACTATGCCATACTACGGGCTGTGGATCAGGTTTTTCCATTAGCGGACAGACAGGGGTCGTCGAGTAAGGCGCCTCTGGTTTCGGTCGTCATGCCGGCTTTCAACGTGGAACAGTACATTGCCGAGGCTATTGAAAGTATTCTTTCCCAATCATTCAGCGATTTCGAATTGATCATCGTGAATGACGGATCGCAAGACGGAACGCAGCACATGATTGAAACATATGCGATGCAAGACAAAAGAATCATCGTGCTTTCTCTGCAGAAGAATGCAGGCGTGGCACACGCCCGGAATCTGGGTATTATCCAGGCTCGCGGAACATTCGTCGCCATGATGGATGCGGATGACATTTCGTTGCCTGAGCGTCTGGAAGCACAGGTACGCTTTCTCCAATCACAACCCAAGGTGGGTGTCGTTGGTGGAGCGATTCTGGTGCTCAATGAAAGGATGGTTCCCGTCGCGGAGAGACGCTATTGGATCGACGATGCCACGATACGGAAGCATTTATTTCTTTTCATGCCGTTTTGTTTTGGATCCATCATGATCCGTCGAAATGTACTTGTCCGATCTGGAATGTTCGATACGGTTTATCAGGTTGCCGAGGATTATGATCTTTATTTTCGTCTTGGCAGAACGATGCAGTTTGCGAACCTACCACAGGTTGTCTATTGGTACAGGACCAGGTCCCATTCATTGACGCATGAGCGAAGGCGAGATATGGAAATTGCGACGATTAATATCCGTAAAAAATATTTTAAGGAATACGATGCCTCGCTCCTGGACAGAATTTACAATGTTCTTCATTTCCTTTCCATATTCTGCATTCCATCCAAATGGAAATATAAATTATTTTTTACAATTCGACAGAAACTGTCATGAAATGAAAATGACAAAATATCACGATGCCCCGCACGTTCTTTCGTGTGGCCGTGCCATCCGGATCTCGGTCGAATGTGTGCCGATGGCGGTGAATACCATCTTCGGAATGTTGGTCAGGCAGAAGATCTGTCTTTTTCTGCGATCATGAAAAAATTGGCTGCATGAGTTTGAGAGAAAATATTCCCACTGTGGCGATTTTCAGTGCACGGATTCTATGAGCTCCATGGAAAACAATGTACAGTGCGTTATAGAACTGGCAATGAGCCAACGCTATGCAAACTTTGCAAAATGAACGGGAAAGCATCTGCATCCTGCCGGGCAGACCCGGGAACATGGGCGACGTGCGTGTACTGTGTACGTGTGTTCAGGCATTCAAAAAAGAGAAACTCCTGTTCATCACGTATGAGCATGGTCTGTGGGATGTACTCGTGCCGGATGTCGAAAGCATTTCGTTGTTTGGCAGAAAGAGACGTACAAAGGATCATCACCTGGGAGGATGCGGGAAACTGCTGCGTTTCATCGACAGTCTTTTTCGCCTTCTCTGGAATTTTCCATCCGTCTATGGTGTGTTGAGGCGTTCGAAACAGTTCATTCTTCTCGGCATGGATAATCTGGACGGACATTATGACGTGCTTCCCGTTCTCCATGAGTTGTTGCTGGCCCGTATGGCGTTTTGGTCCGGGGCACGGGTGGATCTCGTCAATTGCAGTTTCAACGATCATCCGTCGCGCATTGCGGTTTTTGCGCTGCGCCACCTCCCTTCCGGCATTCGTATCGTTGCGCGGGAGCCCGTTTCGCATGCCCGGATGACAAAATTTCTGTCACGGCCGATTGTCCTTGCCGCGGATGTTTCGTTCCTCTTTGCTCCCGATGTGCACACGCAGAATTCCTTACAGTCCTCCATCGACTGGCTTCGCAGGCAGAAAAACAGGGGGCAACGCGTGATCGGTCTGAATATCGCGGATATTCCGGATGTTCCAATAGAACGTCTTGTGGATATGTGCGTTCAGACGATTGAACGGATGCCACAGGCGAGTTTTTTGCTCATTCCACATGTGAAGTACGGTCCGAAGTACATGCCGGACGAAGAGCGGTTGCTTCGGAGAATCATCTCCGGCGTTTCGCCCGAAGCGCGGAAGCGATGCAGTATTCTTCCTTTCCCCTACGATCTTTCTGATTTTCAGCAGGTCCTCTGTCAGCTGGATTGTGCGCTCACCGGACGCATGCATTTGGCAATCGGGCTCCTGTCTGCAGACAGGCCGGTCTGCTGCATCACGTACCAGAATAAATTTGAAGGGCTCTTTATCGATTATCTGCGCATGTCGGAACTCCTTTTGGATCTCAATGCGGCGATTGCCGACGGGAACTTCGTGCGACCGCTTACAGCGATGCTTTCATCCCAAAATGAAATCTCACAGAGGATCACAGAAGCTCTTCCGATGCTTCGGCAATTGGCTGCGAGGAACTTTTTGTGAACCAGAGTCATTCTCCCCATGGGCAAAAACAGGAATCCGGAGAAAATTATTCTGTGGATCAGCGTGTCTATGCCTAGTATGTTGTGGCAGTGCCTGTGTCCGGGGAGAGCGTCGGCGTATCGGAATTGAAGCGCACGGTTCTTGATGGGGGGTATTGCGTGGGTTGCGGCGCTTGCGCCGCTCTCGATGGGGAGCCCTGTCGGATCGCATTGAATGATGATGGCTGCTATGTCGCATTCCCTCAGGCTTGCTGTCAGTCGAGTGCGGATCCTTGTTGCGTATGTCCTCTATCGGATCGATCCATTGGAACCGCGCAACTCGCGCACAGTCTCTTCGCGGCGTATGGCGCCCGATACCACGACAGGATCGGGTACTACGTGTCGTCCTACGCCGGTCATGTTACAAACGCAAAATTACGCGCCGACAGGACGTCGGGCGGGTATTGCACATGGCTTTTGCTGCAACTCTTCAAACAGCATCGCATCGATGGTGTCATTCATGTGCGTCATCGGGAGCCTACTGCCAAAAACAAGACACTCTTTCACTATGTCATTTCGACATCGGAGGAACAAATAGCATCGGGTTCGAGATCCAGCTATTACCCGGTGGAGATGTCGGAAGTGCTTCAGAACATCAAGACGCTGCACGGGAGGTATGCCATCGTGGCGACCCCGCTCTTCGTTCGGGCGGTCCGTTTGCTCTGCATGACCGAACCTGCAATCCGTGAACGCATACGGTATTGCATCGGTCTGATGTGCGGACATCTCAAAAGCGCCCACTACGCGGACATTCTCGCATGGCAGCTGGGCATCGAGCCCGATGGATTGCGCCGCATGCAATTCCGCGAGAAATCTTCGTGTGATGCCGGCAAATATCGCGTCGTCGCGGAAGGAATTGTTGCAGGAAAAGCCGTCCGACGTTCGGCACCGATAATGAATCTCTATGGGACGAATTGGGGTCTCGGATTGTTGAAATGCATTGGAGATGACTATTCCGATGACGTCGTAGGAGAACTGGCAGATGTTTCCATCGGAGATGCATGGATGCGTCCGTACAGAAACGATCCGAAAGGAACGAATATCGTGGTGATTCGGCATCCGGACATTCAGGACATCACCGAAGAAGGATTGTGCGATGGCCATCTTGCGTTGGATCGCATATCACCGGAAGCTGTTGCGGAGTCTCAACGAGCGGGATTCCTTCACAGGAGAGAAGGATTAATCTATCGCCTGTCATTGAAAAAAATGGCCGGAGCATGGCATCCTCCGTCGCGAGTGCAGGTGTGCAGCAGCCGTTCATCGCATACATTCGTCATGCATCAGCGATTGCGGTTGAGCCTTTCTCGAGAGAGTTATGTCGCTTTTCGGCGCGCCGTCTGTGATGGCAGCTTTTTCTCTTTTGTCCGGACGATGAATCCTCTGGTCTGGAGATACGCGAAGACGATGTCGTTCAAGGCAATGAGTAGGATGCTTTTTCAGAACTACTGGAGCCTTTTCTGTTTTTTTCTGCGAAAACCGTTCTTGCGATACCGTACAAAATAGAGAGCGATACCAATCGGAACCTTGGACCATTCATACCATCTTCAAAAACTCTTCCTCCTCAATCGTCTTCACTTGTAGTTTCTCCGCCTCATCAAGCTTGCTCCCCGGCTCGGCCCCCGCGAGAACGTAATCGGTTTTCTTGCTCACCGAGGAGCTCACAGAGCCCCCCCGTTCCTTGATGAGCGACTTGGCCTGCTCGCGGCTTAAGGTCGGGAGCGTTCCCGTGAGCACGAAGGTCTTGCCGGCGAAGATCTGCGGCGCGTGACTGCCTTCCGGCTGCAGGGCGAGCACGTCTGCCTGGCCGAATTTGAGGAGCAGGTCGCGGTTGTCCTCATCCGTAATCCACTCCTTGAGGGCAGAGGCGACCACCGGCCCGATGCCGTCGATCGCGGAAATTTCCTCCACAGAAATCTTTTGAAGCGTCTTGGCGACGTTCTCCATCGTGATGCCGTGGAGCTTCACTTTTTTCTGTCCTCCTCCGAAGAGGGAGGTTTGCGGTCCCATTTCTTCCATGATCTCCACCTCCTTCTTCTCGAGCGGCCAGTGGATAGAGCGCGTAAGAATCTCGGCAATCTCGCGTCCGATGTGCCGGATGCCCAGCGCGAAGAGGAACCGCTCCAGAGGAATCAACCGGGCACGGGCGATCGATTCCATCAGGTTGGTCGCCTTCTTCTCCTTGAAGAGCGGCAGGCCCATCAAATCCTCCGCTGCGAGTGAGAAGATGTCGGCGGGGTCCGTGATGAGGCCTTCTTCGAGCAGGAGCTCCACCGTTTCCTTGCCCAGTCCCTCGATGTTCATCGCATGGCGTGAGGCGAAGTGTTCGATGCGTTCCTGCCGCATGGCGCCGCACTTCAGGTTGGGGCAGCGGTGCACCACTTCGCCTTCCGGTCGTTCCAGAGCCGAGCCACAGCTGGGGCAGTGCACGGGATAGTGAAAAGGTTTGGCGCCGTGCGGGCGCAGGTTCTTGAGGACTTCCACGACCTCGGGAATGACGTCGCCGGCCTTCTGGATCACCACGGTGTCTCCTATGCGCACATCGAGCCGTTCGATCTCATCCGCGTTGTGCAGGGTCGCGCGTGCCACGGTCGAGCCGGAGACCGGTGTCGGTGTTAAGTGTGCCACGGGCGTGATGGCTCCCGTGCGGCCCACCTGCAGCTGGATATCCAGAATCCGTGCCGTCTTCTGCTCTGCGGGGAATTTGTACGCGCGTGCCCAGCGGGGCGCCTTGGCCGTGGAGCCCAGGTCGCGCTGCGTGTGGCGGTCATTCACCTTGATGACGACCCCATCGATGTCGAAGGGGAGTCCTTCTCGCTCTTTCTTCCATTCGTCAAACACTTTCTGAATCGCCTCGATCGAAGTGCACATCTTGTATCCCTTGTGCACGGGGAATCCTTTCTCGAGCAGGAATTCCATGAGCTCCTTCTGCGTTGCGATGCCGAGGGCGTCCGCTCCCTGCGGATCCAATGCATAGCAGAAGATGCGCAAATCCCGCTTGGCCGTCACCTTGGGATCGAGCTGCCGTACGCTGCCCGCTGCCGCATTGCGCGGATTGGCGAACTTCTCCTCTTCGGGCAAATCTTTATTGAGGTGCTTGAGTGCCGCCTTGGTCATGTACACCTCGCCCGAGATCTCGAGGTACTGCGGTAGCTTGGCATCCTCCTCCACCGTGAAACTCAAGGGCAGTGCCTCGACCGTCCGCACGGTGTGCGTGACATCTTCCCCTTCCGAGCCGGATCCCCGCGTGAGTGCGCGGATCAGGCGATAGGTTCCATCGTGCCGCTCGTAGACGAGTGAGATATTCAGTCCGTCGATCTTGAGCTCCACGATGCACTCGAAGTGCCTGATATCTTTGCCGAGGGATCGGCGCATCTGATCCATCCAGTCCTCGATCTCCTCCCTACTGAAGGCATCCTGGAGCGATTCCTTGAGCGAGAGATGCCGCACTTTGGGCAGGCGGCCATCCAGCGGTGCGCCTACGCGCCGGGTGGGCGAGTCGGGCGCCACGAGATCGGGATATTCCTTCTCGAGTGCGATGAGTTCCTGCTTGAGTGCGTCGCGCACGTCCTCTGACGCCTTCGGCTTATTCTCGATGAAATAGGCGCGATTGAGTCGCCAGATTTCCTTCGTGAGTTTCTCGATGCGGTCGGCTGCAGCGCGCTTGTCCATGACGAGTAGAGTAAGGGAAGTACGGGAAGTAAGGTAGGTAAGGGAGGTAAAGAAGGTAGGTAAGGTGAGGGAAGTATCTCCACTTACCTTACTTACAATACCTCCAATACCTTCCGTACCTCTTGTCAATTGCAATCTTACTATGATGAGCAAAGATGCCGCCGACGCCTTCTGAGGAAGGCATTGCCCTCCTGTCATGCACCCCTCACCCGTCCTCTCCCGGAGGGAGAGGAGTAGCGGAAAGGTTTGTACGGGAGCGGGATGTTCCCTGATGCTGGTCCACCCCATTGTTTCCCTTCTTCCTATGATGATGACCGACGATATTCTGGCGGCACTCGAAAAGATCGATCAGCAGATCGTGCGGCTGATCGTAGAACGCCGTGAACTTGTAGCGCAAATGCCCGGGGGTTTGAGTACCGATCAGGAAGTGGAGGCTATGAGCCTGTGGATTGATGAGGCCGTGGAGCGGGAGCTCCCGGAGGATCCGATGGAGAAGATGGCGAAGCTGATCAGCCAGGTGTGCAGAAAACGGGGGGAGTAAAGAAGGTAAGGGAGGTTTTGCATGAGCTTATTCTTGCCTCACCCCCTATCCCCCTCTCCATCCCTTCTACGATTCCTTCATGGAGAGGGGGCACACATTTGTTATTTTGAAAGAACCCAAAAACAGAAAGAGTACGCTCCCTCTCTGGTTGGCGTTGGGCGGTGCGGAGAGGGGGTAGGGGGGTGAGGCAGGGTTTTTGCCATGATACAGAAAATATGTTATAATTAACGACACATGAAACTCACATCCCAAGAGGTCTTCGCGAAGGCGCAGGAGCAGCACGCATCCGATGTGCATGTGACTGCGGGCTATTCCATCCTTCTTCGCATTGATGGCGAGCTCCGTTCTCTGTCGGATGAGAAGCTTACGGCGGGGGTCGTCGAAACCTTCATCCGTTCCGTGCTTCAGGAGGAGGCGTGGAAACGCTTTGTGCAAGATCGCGAGATCGATGTTTCCTTCGCGCTCACAAACGGCATGCGGCTGCGCGTGAACTGCCACTTCGAGCGCGGTCAGCCGGGCCTGGTGGCGCGCTTGATTCCAGTGGAGATCCCTTCGCTGTCCGCCATCGGACTCAACGGCATCGCCGAGCCGCTGTGCGCCCTCAAGGAAGGACTGATCCTCTTCACGGGTCCCACGGGGTCCGGCAAATCCACCTCGCTGGCCGCCATGATCCAGTACATCAATGCGAAGCGTGCGGCGAGTATCGTCACGCTGGAGGATCCCATTGAGTTCCTCTTTCCTCCCGGCAAGTGCGTCATCCGCCAGCGGGAACTGGGGAGCGATTTCCTCTCCTTTCCCGAGGCGCTGCGGCACGTGCTTCGGCAGGATCCCAATGTGATCATGGTGGGCGAGATGCGCGATCTCGAGACGATTGCAGCCGCGCTCACGCTGGCCGAGACGGGGCACCTGATCCTTGCGACGCTGCATACGCCCAATGCCGTGCAGGCCATCGATCGCATCGTGGACGTGTTTCCGCCCCACCAGCAGACGCAGGTGCGATCCCAGCTCTCACTCTCACTCAAGGCCGTCATCGCGCAGAAGCTGGTGCCGGCAGCCCCTCGACCCGGCTCGGGGTCTGCGAGCGGGCGAATCGCCGTGCGCGAGATCCTGATGAATACGCCGGCCGTGGCCAACATTATCCGCGATCACCGCTTACAGGAGCTTCCTTCGGTGCTCCAGACGGGTGCAGCTGTAGGGATGCGGACATTTGCGAAAGATGCGGAGCGGTTGGTGAAAGAAGGCTTGATTTCGAAAGAGGTTGGGGAGGGAGTGTAGTCGGCCTCCTGCTATGTGTGTAGCTCGAAGGATCGAGGCCTTCGCCATGTTCCGTGAGCCTTCGCTCATCATCATTCGTGACGCCGGTGTAGTAACTCCCGTCCCGGCAACGAAGGATGTACACGTAGTACTCGTGCATATTCAGATTCATTTCAGCCACGATGCAAATTCTTCAGAAGACGGGAGGATCGCGAGGAATTCCTTGAGGAGAGGCAGGAGTTTTTCCTTGTCTGCTTCAGAGGGCTCTTCTCCTGTGATGCCCATTGTGTCAGTGAGACTCTCGATCTTTCCGGCGAGTGCGCAGAACTCCAGAAGTTTCGGGTGGAAAGGAAAACTTTTGGCGATGGCCTGAAAGCGGGTATCTCCGGAATGAAATGAAACGAAGATCGTGGAGAATGAGCCTCCGGGTGACTCCAGAAGATCTACGATCGGTTGCTTCTGTTCCAGTGCTTTCATCACTTCGGCAATGTTTTGCTCACAGTGTTGATGTGTAAAAAGATTCGTGAATGACTTGTGGAGTTCTGTGTAGAACTCTTGAATTTCAAGTGCGGATGGAGAGCCATTCTTCATTGGTATATCGTAGTTGCCATTACAAGTACTGACTTCGGGATTATTGTAATCTCGAGTGCAAACTTTCTCATTGCGGCCATCTTCAAATTGGAGCTACTGATATCCTCTTGCCTGAAGGTTGAATAATTCTGCATACAACCCTGATCGTTTCATGAGTTCGTCATGGGAACCCTGTTCCAAAACCTTTCCTTCATTGATCACTACAATGCGATCTGCCATTCGGACGGTGGAGAAACGATGAGAGATGAGCAGCACTGTTTTATCTTTACAGAGTTCCTCGACGCGCTCGAATATTTCCGCTTCCGCTTTTGCATCAATGGCCGCGGTCGGTTCATCCAAAATGAGCACAGGAGCATTACGGAAGTATGCGCGAGCCAGTGCGATTTTTTGCCATTGTCCTACGGAGAGTTCCGTACCCGATTCGAACATGCGTCCGATGATTTGTTCGTATCCTCTTTCCAGCGTTGTGATCACCGCATTCGCTCCGGCATCCGTTGCGGCGCGCTCGATTTCTTTCATGTCCAGGCTGCGGAGCACGTTACCGTAATAGATATTGTTTTTTGCGGAGTCTTCATAGCGGTTGAAGTCCTGAAAGAGGATGGCCAGTTGCCGGTGCCACTGCTCCAAATCGAGTTCGCGCACATCTGTGCCATCGACCAGAATATGTCCTTCCGTGGGGTCGTAGAAACGCGCAAGCAACTTGATGATTGTTGTTTTTCCGGCGCCATTTTCCCCAACGAATGCCACTTTTTCTTTCGGCTGTATGGCGAGAGAAAAATCGTGCAGCACATCCTGCTGCATTTCCGGATAGCGAAAGGAGACATGATCAAATGTAATGGAGGGGGCATGTTCAAGTTTCGGCAACTTGGCCTGTTTGGGCGATTGAATGGCCCGAGGAGTATCCATCACTTCGAAAAAGCTCTTCACGTATAAACTCGCTTCAAAGACATCGTTGAGATTGCGCAGGAACCCGCCGAGACCGTTCTGAAAGTTGCTGACGATCTGGGTGTAGAAGCTGATGTCGCCAATCGTCACGCGCTTCATGAATGCGAGCAGGATGACATAGATTTCGATGCCGATCAGGACGACGGTGGAAAACAAGTTGAAGAGCAAGCGCAGCAGAAATGCCTTTGTCGCCACCTTTTTGTTGTCTCTGTAGAACTCCTCCTGCACTCCGGTTGTCTCTTTGATGAAGAGCGGCGCAAGTTTGAAGATGCGTAGTTCTTTGATGTGCTGAGCGCCCTGCAACATGTTCGAAAGGTACGAATATCGTTTTTTTCGCGGACTATGCCAATCCCATATGGACCATTCCGCTTGTGATTCATACAGCCGCGAAAGGAACTCAGGAATGGAAATAAGGATCACCGGAAGAAGAAGGATCCAATTCAATGTGAGAATGGCGACGAAAGCGATGAGAAACTGGAATAGACTTTGCACCATGAAGAGAAGCCCCGTGATGAGGTTTTGCGGCCTGTACCATGAATCTCTGACTTGCTCCAGCCGATCACGGAAGGCAGGATCTTCAAATTTCTCGATATCCAATTGTGCGATGCATCCGAACAGCCGGGTATTCAGGTAGATGGGGAATTTTGTCCAGAGCAGCCGTTCCATGTAGTGCTGCGTGCTGAAAGCGGCATCGAGCAGAAAATAGGTCACGATGCGGATTACGAGAAGCAGAACGATAGATCGCATATTGATCGTCGCCGGATCCCCAAGGCCCGCAATGACCGTGTCGATGATCAGTTTGTAGATGTAGGCGTTCACGAAGGGGACAACGCTCGGAACGAGGGCGCTCAAGACGGAGACAATAAATAGCCGCTTATCCATGTCCCAAATCATTCCGGTCAGTCTTCTGGAGACTACGAAAGCTTCTCTTGCCCGATGAAGCCGTGGTTTGCTGATGAATGCGAAGTGCATTGCTATCACTGTAGCTTTTTTACAAACCCGCATCCGGTTCCTCGGGAATAACCAGTGAAGAAACAGGGATATACTGAAGAGAGGGCTGAGAGTCGCTGTATCTGATATGTTGACATAAATAATCTATATGTTCTATATTGGAATTTCCGTATGGCTCTTTATCCGGGAATTTGCGGGGCTGCAAATCTTGATGGATCGCATCTTGATCCTGATGGAATTTTTTCGATGAAAAAACATCTCTCGGGCAAAGGAGTTCTTCAGGAAGTGAAGGGCGATTGGTTTGCTGCCGCTCAGCACGGATTCAATTCATCTGCCAGAGAAGGAAATTGTATTGCTCGGGGAAATGCCGTGACGCAGGTATTCGAGGGACGCATTGATAATCGCTCTGATATTCTGCGCGACCTCAATTTGCGAGATGACGCTGATTATTCTTCCATTCTGCATGAGGGATATCTGCGGTGGGGCGCGGATTTGTATCGCAGATTGAGCGGAGCTTTTGCGAGTGCCATCATCAATACGCGCTCAAAGGTATTGCAGCTCTTTCGAGATCCCCTGGCTCTCAGGCCTCTCTATTACTCGCAGAATGCAGGAGATGTACGCTTCGGGTCAAATGTTCGTCAATTGTTGGCTGCGGATGGCGCGAAGCGTTCCATCTCTGAAAGAAAGCTTCTTGAACTCTTCTCCCCGATTTATTTAATCGATGAGGGATGGTCTGATGCTGATGCAACAATGTTTGAAGGCATCCATTCCGTACCATTTGGATCATTCATTGAGTTCCAGAAAGGAACTTTTCCCCGAACAGAACGGTACTGGACCCCGCCCAAACGTCTGCGGCGCGACTGGGTCTCTCCGGAGGAATGCGCGAAAGAATTCCGTGCGTTATATCTCAAAATAATTGCCGAACATATCGACACCCCTTTCGGAATCGCGGCTGAACTTTCGGGTGGAATTGATTCCGGTTGCAATGTCAGCATTGCGGCACATCTTCTTTCGGATTCAGGTCGTGGTATCGATGCGTACACGGCGGTGTTCGGAAGCCAAAGCAAAAGCGAACGGAGGCGCGTTCGTTCCATCTGCGAGCGGTATCCGAATGTCAGAGGACACATGGTGGACTGTGATGAACAAATCGGATTCCTTGAAGGTAGTTCATTGCAGGCGTATCGAACGACTTCGAATCCATCGCGCCAGAATCTGCCAGCGACATTCGTTGCGCTCGCCAATCAGGCCAAGGAAGACAATGCGCAAACTCTTTTAAGTGGAGAGGGGGCTGACTGGTATCTCGAAGGAACGGACATGATCTGGGATGCATTGGTGAAGACCGGAAATTTCACTGAGATCAGACGGGTGTTTAACGTACTGCGCCAACGAAGTAGTTGCAGACGTGCTCTACAATACGTTCTCAAGAACGCGTTCCCATCGCTGCTACCAGGATCGCTTGGCCGTTGTGCATTCCTCAGAGCGCAGTATGAGTCCACAGTAGTCGGTACAAATATTCCGGATATTTTCACCACTGCCTTTCGTTCAAAACTCGAAGATATGCTGAAAGAGCAGCGTGATCAGCTTTACAGAAAGCGAAACCTTTCATGCTGGTCACAGACACTTGAGCACGAACTCATGTTTCCCCCCAACCACGTTTGGCAGGACGTGCCGGTCGATGTGGAAATGCGAATGCCGTATCTCGACCGCCGTATAGTGGAATTCGGGCTCTCTGTTCCGCCTGAATATAAGTTCAGGATTGATGCACAAAATATTTCTCATTACGGTTGCAGGAAATTCCTCCAGCGCGCGGCTTTTCGTGACATTGTTCCAGATATTGTGATCTCTTCCCAGAAGAAGGAAACGTATGGTTCTCCGGTCAACCGACGGCTGACACAGGAGTTTCCTCGTTTACTGGAGGATCCCATGGTTCTCTGCGAAATGGGAGTCATTGAGAGAAAGAAGCTTGTTGATGCTGCACAAGCTTTTCTCTCGGATGGAGCGAATGAGCTCAATCAACTTATTCCATGGCTGGATAATGTCCTTGCAACCGAGAAATGGCTCCGCGCTACGCGAGAGGAGTTTTCCGGTTGCCGTCTGCCAACATTCGTTTCCCATGTCTCTGATAGAAACGAAAACAATCGTCCGGATCAGTAAGAATCGCGCTTGTTTCTTTCCATGCGTTGAGGGCATCGCCGTTGAGCCGAAGCTTCCAGAGAAACATCAAGGAAAAGATCATGGAACTATTTCCTTCCGGATAGTCGGGAGGTGCGATGTAATACCGTACACCCCCTCGCAAGAAGGATTGTGCAAAGTGCTCTTTCCCAGTGACGCACCCGGTCGAGAAGACGGTTTTATTTTTTAGTTTCACACGGACATCATCGAGAGAAAGGAGTTTATTCTCATAGGCATAGAAACCTTTTTCACAACCGTGACAGGACAGGAGGATGATTTCCTCCAGTTTAATCTTCCCCTCCAAAACATCTTTCAATTGCTTGCTATTCCCGAGCCAGTGGACGAGCGGGATATATCCGAAGTATTCCAGCACACCTCGAAGGCTTATAGTTTCAAGACAAGAGCTTTCACTCGCGCAAACAATGGAAATGCGTTGATTCATCAAGCTCAATTCTATCAGAAAAAGTGCCCCCCGAGGACTGTAGTCCTCGGGGGGCGGCGACGTTCGTCACCGGTGACGTCGGGCGTTACCCTCGATCATCCGTTGACTCGGCCTGCTCGGACGACTGCTCGTCCTGATTGGCCTCTTTTCGCTGGGTGGCGCTCTTGGGCCGGAACACTTCGTCGAACGGTGTTCGCTCGCCTTTCACGCCTTTCCCGTAGGAGCCGTCGCCAGGATGGCTCTTCTTGCTCATGGTAGTCATCACCTCCTTTCCGTGAGCGTTAGAGTTACCTGTCCTTTGAGCGAAATACTCAAAGGAAGAAATATGATTCATTTAGTGAATTCTGTCAATGAGGAAGGGAACAGTGGAGCGATTTGCTCCAGTAACACCATAGAATCCACTTTTTTTTAAATAGAGTGCATGCAAAAGATTGATCCAATCAGAATCATATTCTTGGCTTCACCAAGCCAAAATCAGGCGTTCTATCCCTCGGCAGAACGTCCCCGTCCTCAGGCGGATGAATAAGGTATGCAGTGAAACCACTGTGTCAGAAGCGCTTTACATAGCCAAAAAAACGGGTAGAGTACAGGTTTGCGATGACCCCTTCATCCTCTTTTGAGGCTGATCTTCGGCGCATGTATTCCCTTTCCCTTCTCGTGCCGCGTAGCTCCGCGGCGCGGAGCGCAGTGGCATGACTGACCTCCCTGCATCTATCGAGGCATATCTGGTCGAAGCGGGATTCTCCCAAACCGAGATCCTTGCGCTCAAAAAGCTGCTGGAGGGCGAAGCGCTGACGCTGCGCGAATTGGCGGCGAAAACGGGCAAATCCACCGGAGTCCTGGACCAAGCGGTGAAGAAGCTCTTGAGCCGCCACATCCTCTGCCGCGAGACCGTGAACGATACGCCGAAGATGATCATCAAATCCCTCGAGCCGATTTTGCAGTGGGTGAAGCGCGATACCGAAGAGAAATTGGAGACCATGAAGAGTCGCGCCAGGAACTTCGAGACCTTCATCAATTCGTTGAAGGTCGAGAACAAGCGGCCCGAGATGGAGTACTTCGAGGGCGAAGAGGGGATCAAGAAGGCGTACCTGAAGCTCCTGGAGCTCGATGTGAAGGAATTTCTGCACTACCGTCCCGTAACGGTGAAGGAAGAGGAGGATCCCCTGCGCCTCTTCCGCGTGCAGTACTTTCGCGGGCGGCACAAGCGCGGCATCTTCTCGCGCGTTCTGGCCTCCAATACTCCTCTCGGTCGGCGCTTCCAATCGCGCGATGCCTTCGAATACCGCGAGACGCAGCTTTTGAAAGAGGAGGAGTTCCCCATCACCTTCGAAAAGATCATCGCCAACGGCACGGTGGCGTGTTTCAACCATGCGGAGCAGCGCGCGTGCTACCTCAAGTATCCCGAGCTGGCGCACACGGAGCGGATGATGTTCGAGCTTCTGTGGCGCCGTGCCAAAGAGCCAGAAACGCAGTCCCAGACCGTTTCGGTCATTGTGCCGCAGGCGGCCGGACCCATGATTTCGCTGGGCACGCGGTCACTGTCGAGCCTGCGCGAATTTTTCTTGAGCAAGAAGAGCGTCGTGATCTTTCTGGCGGGCGCCGTGCTGGCTGGGGGAGTTACGTTTGGATTGTGGAGGCATACGTATAATCTGAATTTAGAGCGGGTAAGGGAACAGGTAATGGCAATTACAGCCACTGCGGCACCAGAATTTGATGCAGAAGATTTAAATCAGCTTCATACGTGGCAAGACACAAAGAAGCCGGTGTATCGCAAGGTGGTGGAACAGTTGCAGGATATTCGGAGACGTAATCCGAAGGTGCGATATGCCTACATCATGCGACCAACAGATGATCCGTATTTCTACCAATTCATTGCCGACGCGGATGCACTCGACATTCGAGTGTTTCCAGATTCGACTGGGGATGGATTGCGAAATGATGTCAATCCACCGGGGTACTCGTATCATGATTATGAGGGTCTTGATTCTTCTTTCTATAGGGCATTACGTGAGCCAGATGCGGATTATCAACCGTGTTTCGATCTGTGGGGAGTATGGATTTCTGGGCATGCCCCAGTTCGTGATGCTCAAGGTAATCCAGTTGCGATAATAGGAATGGATATTGATGCCAGTGAAATAAAAGTGCTCTCAGAGCAATCTTTCTCTCCATTCCTATTTTGTATTGGTTTCTTTTTCCTTTTCGTATTTGTCCGCCTTGCGGCCTTCAACCGGCCGCTTTTCTTTGATCTTCTAAAGTGGCTGCGCTCAAGAGGGGTGCTGACGGTTTTGGGGGTGTGTGCACTGATTGCGCTGGGGGTGACGTATGGGATGTACATGTACACATTGAATCTGATGGAAGAGCAGGTGGGACAACGGCTTGCATCAATGGTTTCGACGGCAGCAGCGGGCATCAATGTGCAGGATTTAAAACCGCTGCGATTCGCACGGGATATGGCAAGACCGGAATATCAGAGAATATTCGACATAATGACAAAATTACGCGAGAGCAATGAAGGTGTGCGGTGGGTGTACATTCTGCGGCCGACGGATAATCCTGAAATTTGGGAATTCGTTGCAGATGCGGACACCAATATTGATCGGCCACTTGTCGATTATGATTACAACAAAGATGGAGTAATTGATGATGCTGATGATCCGGCCCCTCCTGGAATGCGGTATGATGCGAGCGCTCAGAAGTTGGTGAAAGAATGGAAAGCACCATTCTATGAAATCTCGCAGGACCAGTGGGGGATTTTTCTGAGTGGGGTTGCGCCCATACGCAATAGCGTCGGTAATCCAGTGGCAGTTTTGGGGGTTGATATGGAAATTTCTGAATTCTATAAACAAATTATGCATAAATTTGTGCCATATTGGTGGTTTGGGGGAGTATTTTTGTTTCTTATCATTTGTATGATCGGCTACGGTTTTTTTGTTGCACGAAAAATGAGTCACAGGAATTGAATCGATGCTTCTTGTTAATCACATTGCCAAAACATGCAAAGCACTCATTTCACTTCATAGGGGTTCCCTAAAGCATAAACTGCCTTGTAATTAGTTGAAACGAGGAATATATATTTCTTCCATGAATGATAAGAGATTAACTTCTGGGGGAAGGTCACTAATTATCCTTGTGGTGCTTTCGATCATTGTTACTGGTGTCCTCTCTGTTTATAGGTTTTATTTCAAAAAAGATTATTTGTTATTTATCAAAGAACCCTGTGATCCTCAAAAGGAAGCTTGTTTCGTGCATGAATGTGATTTAGATGACACGAGATGCTCTCAACTCCCAGACAATAAGTTCTATTACAAGATATTATATAAACTGGAGAGAAATATACCCGAATGCTCCGGCGATCAATGTCCAGAAATGGAGTGTGGTCAGGGCGAAGCAGGCTGTTCAATTTATTTCTGTTCAGATGCCACTTTGAAAGAATTTGATCTTTCGGATTCTTGTAGCCGATAGCTGATTATTTATATGAAAAACCCCGACGTTCCCGGAGGCAGAGATGATTTACTTGCAAGGATATATACACCTCTTTCAAATATAAGTATGGAAATATCCGAGAGACGAAATAATAAAGCCCTAATGAAGAAAGTTGAAGACTTTTTTGGTCCTTGGAAATTTGATGCTATTACCGGTGAGCCGCGTGCTGTGTTAAGCAGGAGTATCGCAACTCCAAATTTAGAATTGTCATATTTTCTCAGCCTTTCCAATGGACTTGGCATGACTCCGTTGATACTTGAATATCCCGACAAATTTGTCGCAAAAAACCCAGACAAATATCATCTCTGTAAGCTTTTTTTTGTTCGCAAAGTTGAAGGAGGAAATCCAATAGTAATTGACACTCTCAAATTAGTTAATTTTAATGCAGATGAAGGGAAGGCATTATTAGATATTAAGACGACGAACGGCGAGAATATTGTTGATTTCCATCATTATCTTCTTGGGAAACAGTTTCCCTATCTCTCTGATAAAGTCATCAACTTTTCAGATTGGTTTAATAATACAAGAGTTCTTTCACGGTACTACTATCTATATTTTCTATCATTATTCATATGTCATGGAGTTTTGTTCGAAAATTACCTTATCGGAGATAAAGAAGAGTCCAGTTTCTTCAAAGAAAAGTTTCTACCAAGTTTTGAGGAAGCCGAAAGGATATTTGGTGTTAAGCCTATAATTTATTCATTATTGCCTTTTAGGTATGCAACAAGGATACGATGGTATTCATACCCGGAATCTTTGAAAAAATATATTGCTGGTTCAAATCATAATAATAAATTACCCACTTCGATTAATCATTTTCCAGAGCTTAAGATAAAAGATACAGGGAAGTATGGGATGGGAGTTTATGCGAATGAAAATATTAAGAAGGGGACAGTGATTCGTGTATTAGATGGTGAAATAATTTCTTTTAACGAATGTATCAAAAGAATCAAGGCAGGGGAAGAAGAGCAAACTGATTCTTTGCAGGTAGGCCTTGAGTCAGATATGGACCTCGATGGGTTATCAAGAACATTTAATCATTCCTGTGACCCAAGTGCAGGACTGAGGAAAACCAGCGAGCTTATTGCGTTACGAAATATTAAAATAGGAGAGGAAATTACTTATGATTACTCTGCAACAGTTGGGCCGAACATTCCCCAATCGCTATGGGAAATGGAATGCATGTGTGGTTCAAAAAAGTGTAGAAGAACTCTTGGTAATATTTTGAGCGTTCCGAAGAAGCAGCTTGAGAAATATATGCGATGCGGAGCCTTACAGGATTATATTAAAGCTGAGTTGAAGATTATTCAGCAATTGAACGGCAAGCTTCCAAAATATCGAAAGATATCTCTTTAAGGGTGGTTTGGATCAATATGAGAGCAGATACTTAAGTTTTTGGTTCATGTATGTTATAATGGTATTTAATCATGGATTTTAACTTCACTCAGAATCTTCATTACTGCCAGGAAATTGTTCAGGATCTTTCTGGCCTTCTTTATTATTCGCACATTCCGAGCACGATTGCCGCTTTGATTATTGGGATTTTTGTTCTGATAAAAAGTAGGTTTTCCTTACTTGGAAAAATTCTATTCAGTATCTCTCTTGTTTTTTCAATTTGGGGGATTCTAAATCTTCTGATTTGGATATTTTATTACAAAAATAGTTTGGTAATGTCAGCTTGGGCACCGATTGAAGTCTTCGCAATTCTATTGTTTATTTTGTGTTTTTATTTCACATATGTATTCGAGACAAAAAAGGATGCTCCATTGTGGACAAAATGCATCATGTTTGCGCCGCTTCTTTTGCCAATATTTCTTACGCCCACAAACTATAATCTTTCTGGGTTTGATATTCAAGAATGTATCGCAATTGAAAATCCGTATTATGTGGATTATGTCATCGGTGTTAGAGCCATTGTATCATTATGCATAGTCTTATTTTCTGTTTATCAGTATTTTAGGGCAGACAAAACCTTCAGAAAGCAAATATTATTACTATCCATTGGTATTTCGATATTTCTTCTATCTTTTGTTTTAGCGGGTTACGTTTCTGTTCAAACGGATGTATTTGAATACGAAGCAGTGGGACTTTTCGGAATGGTTGTTTTTGTTGGATTTTTGGGTTATCTAATTGTCAGGTTCAATACTTTTAACATTAAGTTAATTGCCGCGCAGGCAATTGTGGTTTCATTAGTTTTTCTTATCGGCTCTCAATTCTTTTTCATCCAAAATAATACAAATAGAATCCTGACAGGAATTACCCTTATTTTGTCCATTGTATTTGGTTACTTCCTAGTTAAAAGCGTTAACCGAGAAATTATACAGCGCGAAAAGATTGAAAAATTGGCAATTGATTTGGAAAAGGCAAACCAAGAGCTTAAAGACCTTGACCGTCAGAAAGACGAACTCATCAGCATTGTCAGCCACCAGCTTGCTACACCGGTGACCTCGGTAAAGTGGTACATCGAGATGCTCCTCGATGGCGATTCTGGAGAGATGACCGAGGAACAGAAGAAGCAGCTCATGACCATGCAGGGCGTGACGGAGGATCTTGTGGATCTGGTCGGCATGATCCTGGACGTTTCGCGCATTCAGCTGGGCCGCATGAAGGTTGATCGCGCACCATTGGACATGGGTACCTTCTTTACGGAAGTACTAGCGGTGATCGAACCCAAGGCGACAGTGAAGAAGCAGCAATTCATCAAGTCTCTGCCAAAAACCCTTCCTACTGCTTCGCTCGATAAGCGTCTCATGCGTATGACGCTCGAGAACCTGCTTTCGAACGCAGTGAAGTACACGCCGGAGGGCGGAAAGGTGGAGCTGACGGTGACGGTCAAAGACCACACGCTCCGCTACTCTGTCAAAGATTCCGGCTGCGGGATTCCCAAGGAGGAGCAGGATAAGATCTTTAGCAAGCTCTTCCGCGCCACCAACGTGCGCAATACGGAGGGCAATGGACTTGGGCTCTTCGCCGCCAAAGGAGCGGCCGAGGCGCAGGGGGGCAAGGTTTGGTTCGAAAGCGAATCGGGTAAGGGCACCACGTTCTTCGTGGAGGTGCCGCTTGAGGAGGCGACAAACTAAGAACTAGTGAAAACTGTCGCGCTTGGGTGAAAACCCCTGGTGGCACTGCGGCGAGAAAGAAAACAGGACAATAGTTTTGTTTTCAGCTTGGTGGAAAGCACAAAGGCGTTCTATGACCCCATAGAACCCCCGGCACATGAGAGGGATGAATGCTCATTATTGGTCATAACGTATTGCGTATCGGTTACAATGGATAGTGCAGATGGCAATCGCACGACCCGACAGAAAGGCGCTCATCAATCGCATCTCTGCTCTGGCAGAGAACCTGAGCGATCCACAGGCGCGCTGTTCGGCGTTTCTTGATGTCGCTCTGGCACGGAAGCGTTTGGGTGTGCATGGAGTTGAACAGGCGCTCGATCAGGCCGTGGAGTGTGTGGACAGGATCACGGAGGTCGATGAAAAGATCCGGTTGCTCTGTGATGTTGCTCTTGTACAGCCTCTCCTAAAGAAAAGCCCTGTTTCTTTCTTGGATAAGGCACGGACTTTGGCGGCTTTTGAAGGACAGACTGGAAGGTTCAGGGTTGCGTTCACAGAGGCGTTGTTGACCGATCGGCGGCAGAGATCGTTCGTGCGCGCGCTAACAGAGGCGGGTGCGCTCCCTGCGGGTAGAGATCGTTCGCAGGCATTTGCGGACGTTGCCTTTTCTCAAATGGAAATGGGTGATTTTGAAGAAGCCCGCAAAACGGTTGATGCTATCGGGGAGCCCTACGAAATTGTGCATATGCTTGCCGAGTTGGCTTTGGCGAAGCACCGTGCAGGACGAAACGGATCCGATACACTCGCAATCGCGCAACGAATCGTGGATGGCCTGCAAGAGCCGGATCGCAAGCTGGAGGCACGTTGTTTCATTGCAGTGGCACTCGCTGCCCCAGACCCGCAAGCTGCGTTGCAGATGCTTCTTGTCATTCAGGATGAAGCAGATCTTCTTTCGAATCCAGTGCATGCTGCGCACGTGAACTGCCAGATTGCGGCAGCCAAGGCGCAGATGGGTTTATTGGAGCAGGCAAAATTACGGGCAGAGCGCATACCCGAGAGTGCGTTTCAGGATTCAGCATGGAGGAGTATAGCTTCTGAAGAAGCGAAGAGAGGCTTCTTTGAGGATGCTATTGAATCGGTCCGTCAGATGCGCCATCCACGTCTTCGCGAACGTGCGTTAGCGAGGGTGATCGGAATCATGGCACGTGCTTCAGTAGAGAACATCGAAAAAATTGGGCCCCGCGACGCATCGCGGGGCCCGGTCTGAGTAGAGTGTCGTGGCTCGTGCAGTTCAGCTCAGGAGATCCCTGATCTTCGTGCGAATAGCCTCGACAATCTTCGCGGAATCGTCGCCGCAGAACTGGCGCGCGGCAGACCGGATCGAGCTGTCATCGCGCCCATTCTCGCGTGCCCACTGCGCGGCTTCTTCGATTGCCGCCTCCTGTTCACGTTCACTCAGTCTTCGCCATTCTTCCATGGAATAACCCTTTCACGTGAGAACCTGGAAAGAACGAAAAACACTCAGACGTTTGCTCTGTACACGACAGAGCGATGCTATGATCCATGGATCAGACAGACGTGTCAGCCGTGTGCACGTAATTTTCTTGCAGATGAACTCGTATTTTGGCTATAGTAAGCCATGAAATACGTTCCATGACCACGTAGAACGTACGGGGCTTTTCTCCTCGTTTCTTCGGGTTATTGCCCACCACGTTCACCGTGGAGGTGCCGCTCTGGGAGGCGAAGGCACAAGAGTCGGTGAAAACGGTCGCGCTTGGGTAGGGTTTGTGAGTGGCGACTTGAGGGGGCTTCTCAAAAGATTGCGGATGATGCATCTGCTTTTTTGCTCCACGAAGCCATATTTGGCGTTCTATCAGGGGACACATGTTATTCCTCTGTTCCGACATGTCCTGTACGGACCTCTAATATGGTATGGCATAGAATTACCTCTTATGCCATAATAAGAGCATGTCACTGCTTGATCATCGCATTCGCCAAAGGCTCGATGAAAAACTGAAAAAACTGAATGCCATTCGGCCTCTCAACCCGGCGCAAGTGCAAAAGCTGAGGGAGCAGATGGAGGTGGAGATGACCTACAACTCCAACGCCATTGAAGGAAACAGCCTGACCCTCAGAGAAACCTATCTTGTGCTGCAAGAGGGGATGACGATCAAAGGTAAATCACTCAAGGATCATCTGGAAGTGAAAGATCACAAAGAGGCTTTGGATTTTCTCTATGAGCTTGCTTCGCACGATTCCCAAACCATTTCCGAGCATCTGATCCGGCAATTGCATCAACTCGTTGTCAGAGAGACGGATACGGATTGGGCGGGGAAGTACCGTACCGGCATGGTGATCATTGGTGGAGCCGATCATACGCCACCCGATGCCGTTGATGTTCCCCGACAGATGGCGGAGTTGATGCGTTGGTTGAAGCAGAATGACAAAAAGATGCATGCCGTGGAACTCGCGGCCCTTCTGCATCACAAGATCGTTCACATTCACCCGTTTTTTGACGGGAACGGTCGAACGGCTCGTCTGGCGATGAATATTCTTTTGATGCGGCGGGGATTGCCTCTGGCGATCATTCTCAAAAATGACCGGAAGAAATACTATCGCGTCCTCCAGGATGCGGACAAAGGAAATGCAGTGCCGTTCATCCTGTTCATCGCCCAAGCCGTGGAACGATCACTCGATCTGTATTTGCGCACGTTCGGATCCGACGCCGCGGGCAAGTTGCTGACGCTTGCAGAGGCGAGTAAAGGGACGACGTACAGTCCCAAATATCTCAATTTGCTCGCGCGCGCCGGCAGGATCGATGCTTTTAAGAAAGGGAGGGTGTGGCGTACGACGAGAGAGGCTATCGAGAACTATCGTGCGGGAAGATTGCGTCGGAGAAAATAGTCATGATCATTTTTGCGTGGTCACCAGCACAAACGACTTTGTGAAATCCTCAAAGAGGTGCAGATCTTTGTCGAATCTATCGGGAGTGGCGGAGTATTCCAGCACGATGATGCGGGTACCGGATGGAATGCGGATCTGGCGGGCCTTTCTATCGCGGCTCTGGTAGCGGTGCGTGAACGTGCCCACGTGAGTTTCTTTCTTCTGCCAGGTCGAGAGGAGCGACGAGAGGACTTGCGGCATGATGAGGAAATGCGAGCTCTGAAAGTCTTCGGCGTACTTGGGCTCTTGCGTGTACGTGGCAAAGTCCTTTTTGAGATCTGCGGTGGTGACAGTCTTCTTGAGATTGAGGATGCCCACGGCCAGGGAGGTGTATTGGGCGGTCGAGCTGCTGAAGATCGTCCAGTCGTACCGCGCGGTTACGCCCGTCTCCGGGGCCGAAAAGACATAACTCCAGTTTTTGGGATACTGCACGCTCAGGCCATTGACGAGGTCGCGATACGTGAGCGAGGAGGCCGAAGATGCGCTGCTCCTGCGCTGCTTATCCGTTCTTGCTTTGATTTTCGCGGCTCTGTAGGTGAGGCGGCCGGAGGAGCTGGCGGAAGAGGGGAGGAAGAGCGAAACCTCTGTGGGCTGATTGCCGAAGGCGAGGGAGCCCTGTGGCAGGCCCACCTTCGCGCTCAGCGCTACGGCGGGCGGGCAGAGCAGGGTGATGACGGAGAGGGCTGTGATGGTGATGAGGTGATGGCGCATGAGGTGGGGGGTGGGAATATCCTCAGTATTCAGTGTTTCATGAGGCCTGTGGATGGCTTCTCAAAAGATTGTAGAACGTATTCCTGTTTCTTGGCTTCAGTAAGCCATATTTAACGTTCTGTGAGAGGGTGGAACGGGGGGCTAGTCGGTCCACCGGAAGGTCATAAAGATCTGTTCTGCGAGGGCTGGGTTGTCGGTGATTTGGGAGATGCAGATGAGGACGCGCTTGCCGTCTTTCTCGCTGCACAGGACGTAGGCTGCATCATTGCTGAGCCTAAGGACACCACCTTTTGCCTCGTCGTAATCCCACTTGAGTATTGGCGGCCTGCAGAGTGGCTGAGTACCGGGGGGAAAATCTGGATTTGGCCGATCAAAGGCATCAACTTTGCCCCAAGTCGTTTTGCCGTTCGGGGTTGGTAACTCCTTCGTTTCCGATGCACCGGTGATGTCGGGGGAACAGGGAGAAGAATTAGAATGGTACAATTCGATCAACAAATCCTGAGGATCATATGATTGTTTGGGGGCTGCGTAGTTCGTGTATGCGATACTGCCATCCGGTCGAACATATCGGTGATCAAACTGTACGGTAGAACGCAGAGAAAAACTTGATTGATCTGCCAGTTCCATGCCGCTGCTTGATAATCCAGAATGGGAGAAAAGAGTGCATCCTATAAGAAGAGCACTCCCCACTCCCAAAAAGAAAAATTTAGCTACTGCCATAGGAACTCAAAGTTATTGGTGGTTGGGTTCAACACCCATGCATGTTTCTTTCCCCCATTGATCATGAAGGTTCCATTAATATCTATCTCATACCACGTTCCTGTAGCCTTGTCCCATACCACCCTCGCCCTTTGTACAGGATCAGCAGCCCACGCTACCCAGTATCCCTTCGCCCGTTCAGCTCCTGTTTGCTCCGACCGGTTGAATGCCAGTTTGCTCTCATCATTCATCCACATTTGTGCATTTTGATCCCATCGGACTGACATTTCTCCGCTTCCGCCGAGATCTGAAGCGACGATATTGGTCACTCCCCAAGTAGTCATCACTTTTCTTGGATCAATGCTGCGACCATCCAGTTCAAATTTCAAGTGGCTGTGTGCATCAAAGGCTGAATTACTCGGCTGGTTATCTACAAGCCCCCGGCCAGCGACAATACCGTACGATTGGCTGGCTTTGAGTGTCATGCCTTCAAATAGTTCAAAGGCAACGCTGTCATCTTTTTTGCGAACTTCATAAATCTTCTTCCCGTCCGGCGAAGTGCGATCGGTCGCATAGATTGGCATATGCAAGGCTTCGCTGAACCAAATGATCTCTTGGCCATTGATCGTTGATTTGTGTTGAATGCGTACTGACCCAAGATTCACGCCGATTGTGGCGATGACTCCATCCGCGACAGCCTTGATCTCTTTGCCATAATCAGCGTTTCCGGAGCCCCAGTTCAAGTCAGCGGCATTGAAGTCCGTGCCTACGTGGTAATCGGATGCGATGACCCATCTCCACTCAGATGCGTTTCCTTCCAGCGGGAAAGTCTTGGCGATTTGGTTTAAAATCATATTCTCCTTTTCCCTCCGCTCGGAATTATCTGGAGTATTGGGTAGCGTCGAATAGTCCCCGATGTCGGAATTCTCCACGCCATCCCACTCCACTGTGATCGGGTCGGAGAAGCCGCTGATGGCTTCGGCGTTGTTCGTTGCGCCGACTGGCCAATCTACCACCTTCACGGCCATGGGGCCTGCGAAGGACTGTCCCAGGGATGAGATAGCAATATCAGTGAAGAGCTGACCACGAATATCGCCGCTCAAATCCATCAGGTTTGCCTTCGTCACGGCATTCACGAGGTACACGCGTGTGTGGTCAACCTTCTTTCCATTGGTCGTGAGCGGCTGGTCCCAGGAAACGCGGATGGAGCCGCTGGTATAGAGGGTGGAATCGGTGCTCACGCGGAGTGGATGCGCCTCGGAGAGCGGAGGGAGGCTGGCGCTGTTTGCGAAGATATCCCCGAATCCCGCGCGTTGGAAGAACGTGATGAGTCCCTCTGCGAAACGATTGGCATCGTGGCTCCGGGCAATCCCCCACAGATCTTGCTGGGGAATCCCCGTAATCTTCTCAACCTTCGCGCACTTCAGCTTCGCCTCCGCATCGGTGCTGTTCCAGATGTTCTGGTACAGGCCAAGGAAAATGCGGCCGGCTTGTGTGTCGTTGCGGATCCATGTGCCGTGGATGGAGACGGACAACTCATTTTGGGGCGTGCCCTGGTACCAGCCGAGAACCTCATCCATCGTGGTTGCGGGGTCGAGGGCGGAGACGTTGATATCGGAACCGCCTCCCGTGTCCACGCCGGCATTGATCATCGCCACCAGCACCTTTTCTCCCACCACCGTCGCATCTCCTCCGCTCTCCGCAATCGCCTCGTCCACTTTCGTTGCAAGCTGTTGCGCTTCCTCCGTCGTGATCGCCACCTCCGTCGTGCCGTTTGCCAGCTGCCGCTCACGCTGAATATTAGGTTCGTCACTAATAACTACGGACATCTGCGCTCGCGAATCGTTTCCCAGTCTGGCATTAAGCACAAGGTTAGCGGCTCGTTTAAGTCTTCGCGCCTCGCTCTCACTCACTTCCTTCTCTGTGTACCCTCCGGCTACGGTTGCCCGTACGTTCAGCACGCTCACATTGGTGAATCCGCCATGTTCCGCCGTCCACGTGGCGTTGTATTGCTGGCGGAGGTCAAAGTTCGCGATGAGGCGTGCGTCTTCGGATTGCGTGCGGAGGAGTTCCAAAATTTTGTCATCGACGATCAATTTGCATTCCGTAATGACCTGCTGCCGCGTCGGCAGTTTGACGCCGATGCCGGATAGACGTCCCACGGCCTCCCAGTATCCTCGGGCGGTGATGAGTTGATCAAGCTCGAAAAGGAGAGGACTCTCGGGTTGCCCCTGCCGGATGGCGAGACAGGTCTTCACGCCTTTTTCCATGATCTCGGCCATGGCGGACGCATACACGTTCAGATCGCGGTCGTAGCGTCCCATCACATCCAGAATGACGCCGTTGAGCCAGTCACGCGTATCGCCGCTGGGTCCGTTACAGCCGCCATCCTGCCACATGCGCATGACTGTCGCCTGAAAATTCTCGGGCCGCCAGTCGGGATGTGCCGTAAAGAAGTACTCATGCATCGTTTCCATATTGACGAAGAGGCCGGATCGCTCGTAAAAATTCTTCGCCTGCACTCTCCCCAGTTCCAGATTCATGCTGCTGACCGCGATGCTGGCCAGGCCCATTTGTCTGCTCAAGAGCAATTCCAGTCGTTCCTGCTCCATGGTCTCGGCAGCTTCTTCACTCAAGCTGATTGCGATGCGCGTTGCAGGGGACGCATCCGGATTGTTGGCATCCAGAGAGGCCGTACGCATGTTCGTTGCCTCATCCGATGTCCATTGAGCTTCCGGATTCACGAGGGTGAGCGTCGTGCCGTCCCACTCTACCCAGACGGTGTCACGGGTCGTGCCATTATGATCGATGAGGGAGTAGAAGTAGCGACCGGGTTTGTTGGGATTCAGGGTAATGAGCGTCACGCCCGTTGAGGTGCCGCCCGAATGGGAATAGGAATTCTGTCCGTAAATTCCTCCGGTGCTGGAGGTAATCAAGCTTTCATCATCCGGCGAGGTGAAGTGGAGCACGGCGTTGGGGCCATTGGTGCTCATGAGCTTGAGATCGTAGGAGAGAGGAGTATCCACCAAACGGCCGGTGTCGTGAGATTCCACTTCACGGAACGTGGTTCGCACGCGGGCCGCGTTCTGGGGGGATTCGCGGGTATTGTAGCTCGCTTCGGCGCTGTCCACCTGTTTTAAGGAATTCCCGTTGCCGCTCGAGTATCGGAATTCCAGTTCGCCATGCCAGATATCATCCCCTGTGTTGTACCAGAATTGGCCGTCCGGCTGCCCGGCGGGATGCTGCGCAGAGAACTCGCTCACGCGCACGCCATCGCGCAATACTTCCAGGCAGGAGTCTGTATCAGACGAGCGGTAATGCACGACGAAGCCGACCTTGAGATCTCCGTTCCGCAGTTGTTCCACCTTGGGTTCGATTGCGGTGATGCCGGCGTACGCGATGGTCTCGCGGCGCGCGATCTGCCAGTCTGCGAGCGCTTGTGCTTCGCTGTCCTGTGCGAGAGTTAGTGTTTCTGTTTTTGCGGTGATGGAAGCCGCCTCCTGCAGTGCGGATACTTTCTCCTGCGCCGTCTTGAGTGCGGCTTCGCATACGGCCAAGCGTGCGCTGGCAGCGGCCATGCGCGTTTCGTACTGCTGGAGCTGGCGCTCCGTGAGCGAAAGGGGTTGCTCTTGTTCCGGGGACGCCTTCTCCGCACTCTCCTCCTCTTCTTGCGCGGGAATCGCGACCGTGGCAGGGATTTCTGCTTCTGGTGTCTCCTCCGCGTCCACCACCACCGTTTGCTGTGGGATCCCGTACGATGCCACGGCGTAGAATGTCGTGTTCCCCAGTGCTCCATCCAAGAAATAGGTGGGTCCGTTTCCGAAAGTCACGCCGCCCAACCATATCGGACTTTTGCTGTCATAGATCGCCGTTACATTTGGCGTACCCTCAACCTTTGTTGATGGAACTTCTTTGCCATCCACTACAATAGACATTTTTTGGGTTTTGATATCAAAACTTACTTGCACGTCATGCCATTCTCCCACTTTCAACGGTGCTTCATTGGTCTCCAGCATCTGCATTTCCTTGGCGGAGGGATCTCCGTAGACCACGAACTCCAGACACCCGTTTGCATACATACCGACATATATGCTCTGGCCAGGTTCACTCTGTGAGTTGTATTTCGATAGAAGTGCCTGTGGCTTGATCACATTTGGCCGAACGGAGAACTGTATTGTGAACGACCCATCCGTGAAGACAGGGCTGTCGGCGATGCATTCCACGGTTGATCCGTTGAATTCTTTCTCTCCACTCAAAAGCGTAATGGGCTCGGCGCGCAGGACGGCGTCGATTGACGCTGCGGTGAGCTGCTGCTCCTGCGCCGTCTGCGCATTTGCCTCCGCCTCCGTCAATGGCAGGACGACCTCCTCCTCTATAATCACCGCATCAGTCGCCGCAGGGCTCGTCTGCGCTTCCTTCGGGATTCCGCGCGATGCCACCGGATAGAACCGTGCGTCCTGCATCTCTCCCCCGAAGATCCAGGTGAGCCCGCCCCCGAAGACCACCCCGCCCATCCGCACAGGGCTTACGCTGTTGTAGATAGCCGTCACTGCCTGCGATCCCTCCGCCATCGTCGCCGGAACCTCCGTGCCGTCCACGACGATGGACATCTTCTGACTCTGGATGTCGAAGCTCGCTTGCACCTTCTGCCACACCCCCGCCTTCAACGGTACCCCATTGGTCTCCAGCATCTGCATCTCATTGGCCGCGGGATTCCCGTAAACGCAGAACCGAAGCCGGCCGTCCGCGAGCATCGTGAGAATGAAGCTCTGGCCCGGTTCGCTCTGCGAGTTATATTTCGAAACGAGTGCCTGTGCCCGGATGGCATTCGGCCGCACCGATGCTTCGATCGTGAAGGATCCATCCGTGAAGACGGGGCTGTCGGCGATGCATTCCACGGTCGATCCGTTGAATTCTTTAGATCCGCTCAGAAGTTCCACGGGCTCGGCGCGCAACACTGCATCGATCTCCGTTGCAATGATCTGCTGCACGGACGTCAAATCGGTGCCCGACAGCATCTGCCGCGATTCGAGGCGCTCAATGGAGAGATGCTTTTCTTGAAGAGAAGGGGATTTGAGGGACATGGGGGAGGGGGTAAGGGAGGTAAGGTAAGGAAGGGAGGGATGAGATGTGTGTTTCCATTTCAGAGGAAGAAGGACGCGACCGGAATACCTCCCGTGACCGATTGTTCCGGAGAGTGTGGTTTGTGGGCATTAACTGGCGGTCAAAGGCGTTCTGCCGGGTGGTGGAACGGCCTGTCTTTTTCTTTGCCTCACCTCCTGACCCCCTCTCCCATACCTTCCCGTTCGCCAACGGGAGAGGGGGAATGTGATTGGAGTGAAGAATGTTGTGTTGCTGCTGTAATAGTGCGGAGAACGTCTTCCAAGTTCTTTAGAATCTGGATATTACTGAATCGGAGAACACGATAGTTGTGCAGGCGGATTTCGGTGTCTCTTGCACGGTCATATTCCAGTGTTTTTTCGTGGATCTTTCCGTCGATTTCGATGATGAGGCGGTATTCCCTGCAAAGAAAATCCACAACAAACCATCCCATCGGCACTTGTCTCCGGAATTTAATGCCAACACACTTCCTGTCCCGAAGAGCCTTCCAGAGGATCATTTCCGGTTTTGTCATGCGTTGCCGCAGCTTGCGGGCATAGATGACCTTTCTTCTGTAGCGCTGCCGTTTGGATTCCTCCTGAATCATAAAAAGGAAGCGACCCTACTCGTGTCATCCGTCTGAAGCAACGATCAACTCTCCCCTCTCCGGGGCGGGTATGCGGCGGGATCGGAGAGGGGTTGGGGGTGAGGCAAAACAACGCACAAAACAAGACCTCGTTCCATAAATTAAAAAAACACAAACAAATAGCCCCTGTGCCGTAGCAATAAAATAATCGCGCGAAGGCAAGCTTTGCTTGTCTGGAGCGCATCCGTTGAGGGAAAAGAGAGCTCACGCCTACGCTCGCGACTCCATTGCAAACGCCTTTTCGATTACTTCCGTCAGATCCACTTCCTCCATCCGGAGTTCTTCGATCGGGAAAGAGCGAAGCATCCACTGGGTCGCGGCCGAGAGATCCTTACGCGGGACGGCGATACGGTAGGTGCGAGGATCGATCTGCTCCAAGTGCCGGTTCTTCACCATTTCCGCAATTTTCTCCGTCTGTTCTTTTTTGAGCTGATCTTTGTGGAAACGAATGATGCCGCAGCGCTCCGGCTCCAGACGGTTGACGAGGGACTCGAAAGAGCCGTCGTACACCTTTCTGCCCTTATTGAGGATGATGACGTTCTCGCACAGGTTCGCGATGTCATGCACGTAGTGGGAGGTCAGGAGCACCGTCATCTTCTCCTTGGCCTGATAGGTGCCGAGGAATTCCCACAGGTGCACCTGCGAGATCACGTCGAGGCCGATCGTGGGTTCGTCCAAGAAGAGAACCTTGGGCTTATGAAGGAGCGAAGCAATGAGTTCGCACTTCATACGTTCGCCCATCGAGAGCTGACGCACGGGGGTCGAGAGCACGTGCTCCACCCTCAGAAGCTTCGTGAGCGTATCCAGCGTCTCATTCCACTGATTGCGCGGGATTTCGTACAGGTCGCGGTGGAGCACGAAGGTGTCGGTGGGCGGCAGATCCCAGATGAGTTGTGATTTCTGCCCCATCACGAAGCCGATCTGCTTTTTGAATGCCCGCTTGCGCTCGGAGGGAGTAAATCCGAGCACTTTGCACGAACCGGAGGTGGGCGTGAGGATGCCCGAGAGCATCTTGAGGGTCGTCGTTTTGCCGGCGCCGTTGGGTCCCAAAAATCCCACGAAGCTCCCTTCGGGGATCGAAAAACTCACCCCGTCTACGGCATTTTTGTCACTCCACTCGCGCCAGATGACGCTTTTCAGGGTCGGCAGGAGGCCGGGCTTCTTTTCGTAGTGCCGGAAGGTGCGCTTGAGGTTCTTAACGGTGATCGCGTCGGCCATGGGTGTTATGAGGAAGCAGAACCATAGGAACGAATGAGAATTTTAAGGAGGAGAAGGGCGAGAGCCCACACGCAGGCGGAGATCAGAAGGAGAAGCAAAATCGAGAGCCTGCCTGTGATCACTTCGAGTGCGAGAGAATACTGTAAAACCCCGAAAGAAGCAAGCCATAACATAATACTGCCACTTCGTCCAATAGGGATGGAACGGGCATTTTCGAAGTATTCCCAGAGGCCTTCATAGGGGTCCCACCTGCCCCAGCGGATTGCCGGCAGACAGAGGAGGAGCACGATACCCATTTCGATGGTGCTGGCCGCGAAAGCCGCGGCGAAGGCCAGTAGCCACAGGGATGCCGGAAACATCCACACGATGATGCCGCTCCCCACAACGATGTGTGGCCAGTACCACACGATACCCAGCTCCTCCGTCACAATGCGGAGCAGGAACGGAGGCGGCTGCAGGAGCCAGTGATCCAGATTCCCGCGCCAGACGGCTTTACTAAGTGTAATGATCACCCCCACGACCACCGACTGTGCGATGCCGGAGGCGACCAGCGCCACCCCGAAGAAGCCGATCACCTCGTGTCCCATGTAGCCGAAGAAGTTTCCGCCGCTCACGGAGTAAGTTACGTAGAGGAAGACGGCTTGCATGCCGAGGGTGCACCAGATCGTCAGGATCCAGATAAACACGTCGGCGCGGTAGCGGCTCCAGCGTAGAAAGTGGAGGTTCACAGCCTGCCGATAGATTGAAAAAAGATAACGCATATCGATTAGCCACCCACGGCATCGTAGCGGCGCATGCCGGCGCGCCAGAGGAGGATGATCAGAGCGAAGAGGGCGAAGCACCACAGGATTTGCCCCAAGAGCAGCGGGGGAAGCGTGGTGGTCTCAGGATGAAGAATGGCCTCCACCGGTCCGGCAATGCCGAACCGAAGCGGCAGCACGCGGCTGATGCGCTCCAGCCAGGAGGGGAGCAGATCCAGTGGCAGGAGTCTGCCGCCGAAGAATTCCAGTACGAGCATGAGCAGAGCGAAGATGCTATCTGTCTTGATGAGCCAGAAGGCGAATGTCCCGACCAGTGTGCTCAAGAGGCTGAAAAGGATGAGTGCAAATGGCAACACGAGCAGGGCATTCCAGAACGATGCGAGCGAGAGCCCCGCGAATGCGGATGGAAAGAGCCAGAAACACAGGAGCAGTGCGGTGAGTCCGGGAATCAGCAGGAGGACAATGCGTGCCAAAATATAGCTCAATGCAGTCTCGAGAAAAGTAATGGGCCGGATGAGCCACTGGTTCAGCGTGCCCATGTGCACCATCATGCTCATTTCGTAGTGGAACTGGATATCCGTAAAAATTCCAATGAGGAAGACAAGGATGTAGTAGGCGACCATTTCTTTCTCTGCCCAACCGGCGAGCGTGTCTGCCTCTGCGTATTCAAAGATAGATATCCATGCCAGCAGGGGGATTAAGAGCGGCAGGATGCGCTCGAGAAAGAGCTGCAGCCAGAACTCCCGATGCAGGAGTTTCTGCTGCAGCTGAACAGAGATCGTGGAGGCAAGCACGCGGATCACCTGCCGACTATACCTCGTTTTGCCGCTTGGTGAAGGGCTTTGCCGGTCTCTCCGTCAGGCGGAGGGCACTTTCTTCCAGCATCGAACAGAGCAGACCGAAAGTTTCGGCATAGGTGGTCTGCAGTGCCTCCTGCCGCCTGAAGAGCGGAAGATAGAGTGTTATGGTTTCGTGGAGCAGGGCCAGTCTGCGGCCGGGAGCAAGGTAGTGAGAGGTTTCGAGGTTATGGAGCCGGTCGGCCATCTTGATGAGAAGAACATAGGGCAGGCGCTCATGCACTGCGATCATATGGTCCAGGTAGGCCTGCTCGTGTGCGAGCACGCTCACGGCTTTCGGCTTCGTCCCGCGCGTGAGGGCGTCCACCGCGTCGGTCGTTTCTTCGCCGAAGGCCGCGCGAATTTGCTCAAGGGTTGCCTTTCCATCCTCGACAGTGTCATGCAGGAGGGCGGCCACGTACGCAGCAGGCGGAAGATCCACGCTCGTCGTACGCAGAATCTGCAGTACGGCCAGCGGGTGAGAGACGAAAGGGCGGCCATCCGCACGCTTCTGCCCCTCGTGAGCGCGTCGCGCGAAGCTGATGGCGTCCCGGTAGGTGAGGTAATCACCCATGGTGAGAGGGGTTGCGGCGGCGAAGGAAGGCACGAGCGGATCCAAATGGCACGTGACGATCGTGCAGGGCAAGGGCCGTTGCTGGTAAGAAGTATCCAAGGAGACAGTATGGGACGAAGAAGGAGCGTGCATAGTAGCGGCTGAAAAAATCGAATCGAGCAATTTTGGTTTACGGGCTGTACGTAATTATATACGTGACCAAAAGGGCGTTCTGGGGGGTGGTAGAACGGGGGGCAAATCGATGCAAATTCCGGCTACTTCTTCAGGAGCACGATATTTGCAATATCAACATAGGTATCGCGTGGTGCACTGTCATTCGTTGATAAGCTGCCGAAGTAGCTAAAGAAGGCAATACCATCGAAGAGCTCAGAATCATCTGTGCGGAAAATAAGGTTATCCTGTCTCACCGTTTCTTCACCATCCACTCGTACGATTGCATACCCTCCGCGATTGGTTTTCCCTTCATTCATTTTCGCTTCAACTTCCACAGTATGCCACTGATCATCAGCAGGAAAAGATTCCTCGGAGAGCATGGGGCTGCCACCAGTGCGCATTTGGACTCGCCCTCCCAAAGAGATGCGGCCATCGGTATCCCAATGAATGATGATATAGGAACGGGTGCCCCCCTTTAGATTTTGACGCAGACCACTATAGATACCAGGGAGTATGCCTCCAGCATGGAATGGAAAATCCTTTGGGACACGAATGTCATAGCGCAATACGATATGATCCGTTGAAGGGTAATCTCCATCGACATATTCAGAGACGCCCCCGAAGGGTTTGTTGTAGTTATGTGCCACGAATGGAGAACCGGATCCTTCGGGATAGTGGAGGCGCAGAAAAGCCGGATCATCTCCATTGCCGGTCATGTATTCCACCGGATCGTGATAGGGATTGACCAGATTATCCGCAGTAAATCCAGTCAGATGCCACTGTGATGCCCAGTCCTGGCTTATAACAAATTCAAATGGAAGGGATCCGATCGCTTGTTCTGCTTGTACTGAAGAGCTGGATGCTCCGTTGTTCGCTGGGATCATTGCTGGAATGGAATTGCCATGACCCATGAGACTATTAAATGTCTGCGAGGGGCGCCCACGATCATTCTGTCGGAGTCGTGCGATCATCTCGGCCATTTCCCCTCTCGCCAGAGGAGCATCAAGAGCGGAAATGGATACAGGAATTGCCCGCGATTCTTCCATGGCCACAACAAAACGTTCAAACCACATGTCCGTCGCAGACGGGAGTGTCAAACCATACGCAAGAGAAATTATTTTCGCCGCTTCCACAAAAGTGACAAGGCGCTCCGGACGGAACGTTCCATCAGGATACCCACCAATAACGTCCAGGTTTTTCGCTGTGCATACAAATACGGCAAACCATTCGTTTGCGACATCAGTGAAGCAGGCGCCATTCTGCACGATATCCTTGCCGGTAGAACCTACAATTATTTTGGTGAATTCAGCACGATTGATGGTTTTTGAGGGACCAAATGTTCCATCAGGATACCCGGACACAATGCCTTCAGATTGAACGTAATTGATGCTATCGGCATACGGGTTGGATGCCGGGACATCGGGAAAAGCTGCCTGGATGGCTCGTGGCGTCAACAATGTGATGAAGACGAGTGAAACGGAAACGGAGAGATGAGTGCGCATAGTATGTGAGAAGGGATATCCTCAGTATCCAGTGCTTCATGAGGCTTGTGGATGGCTTCTCAAAAGATTGTAGAACGTATTCCTGTTTCTTGGCTTCAGTAAGCCATATTTACCGTTCTATGAGGGGGTGGAACGGGGGGGTCTGTAACATGTATTTTCCATTGAGAATTAGACGATGACTGTATAATGAATCCATGCAAATAATTCCAGCAATCAAACGCAGTCTTTTCAGTTGGCCACCCAAACCATGGGTGTGTGGTGGGGCATTGGGAATCCTTCTGTTTTCTTTTGTGAGGTTTTCAGCTTTATTTCCGCATTTGCCGGACTGGTTTTTAATATTGTCAGGATTTATCGCTGCTTTTGCAGGACCGACATTTTTCAGTTTATTTATCTGCAATCAATATGGGATTATAAATGTTTATGCATGTTATCTTGTTGTTGCCGTTTCGATGGTAGTTTTCTGGTCAGTGCTTGTAACATTGCTTTGTACGAGAAAACTTTTTTTTATAATACTAGCCACGATATTGTTCGTGGCTAGTATTCTGCTTACCGTTCAAAATTTCAAGATTTAGCTAGAATGATCTGGCGTAGATATTGGAGCACGTAAGGGACTGCCGCGTTATCAATACTTGAGTGATCCACTGTATCAGTAGGGTTATCGAGATCAATTTCAGAAAACCACAGAAGATCTGAGGTGCTTGCATCAATACTCGCTCCTCTGAGCCATGTCTCATCAGCTACAGATGATTGAAAAATATTGAGCATCGTAATCGTATTGGTCGGCAGATTTCGTTGTGATAAACCACTACCGATGTTTCCTTGAATAACGGCATCAACATACGCAGATCCAATGAGGGCAATGTTCTCATGTGCCTGTGACATCCATTGGCTGACCTCGTATACCATGCCACCACCCCAACTGTATCCCACAAGCACAACATTTGTTAGATGAGGATTACTACGTAGTCTCGCATCTATAAATGCCTGAACATTCTGCAGAGCTTCGGTCGCGGTGATGCCGGGTCCGGGAATGTTGGCTTCCGGATCAGAGAGGAGGTTCTGTCCCGATTCAAATGCCCATACCTCGGGATAATCTTTCCGTAGTTGTTCCACAAGGGTTTCCATATCTTGATTTCGTTCTTGAGGAGGTAGATTGCTCTCAGTTCCTGGAAACTGTCCCGAACCATAAAACACAAGGATCATCGTATTCTCGCTCGTTGGTCGTTCATGACTTTCAAGATAGTCCGAGAGTGCCGCTTCAATCTGCGATCCGAATTCCAGTTTCTCCTCCACTTCAACAGTGGCATTGTTCGCTAGCTCCCCCGCCATCGCCAACAGCACCTTCTCCGCCTCCGTCAGCGCATCGGTTGTCGATCCAACCCCGCCGCCGTCTCCGATACCGAGCGCAGCGAGCTTTTGCCGCGCATTGTCGGCTTCTTCTTCACTGTGAGCGTCACTCAAACGCTCCTGCCAATAGGCGACCGTGAGGGCATGGGCTTTTGCGAGGATGATCGGCTCCAACTCCGCGCGCGTACGTGTCCCGGCGAGCCGTGGCACCCGCACCTGCTGGCCCACTGTCGTGCTCTCTCCATTCGCCCCGGTGACCTCCATGGTGGCAATGTCGTTATCCTCCGTGAGCGTCACGTTCGAAGAGAGGCCGATCGTGGAGAGGCCGCTGATGTTCCCCGTGAATGTGCGCGTCACGGGGTCTGCAGTCGTACCCGTTTGCCCCACGTGGATCTTCACCGTGACGGGGCCGCCCCCAAGGCCATCATTGATGATCTGGTAGAACATGTTCACCGTTCCTCCGGCACGGGCATGTTCGTTGTCGGAAGAGACTCCGGCAGGCACGGTACAGAAACCCTCGGCTGGTCCGACTTTGCGCACGACGAGCACGGTACTCCGAAGCTCCATTGCCTGCGAGGGCATGATGTCCGTGGCATGATCGCCCACGTTCATTCCCATATCGAAGGTACCGTTGCCTGTGATCCGGAAGACCAGGTACTTCGGTGCGCCGGGCGCGACGATGAGGCTGTTACCCATGGACTGCCAGTATTCCTGCGGAACGCGGTGAAGACCGTCACCGTCGATGTACCAGAGTTCCGCAATACCAGCGCTCCCTGATGTCGTATAGAGGTCGTAGCGTGAGTATTGTGTCTGGCTGTTCTCGGCGAAACCGGTATGAAAGAACACGCTGCCGTTCACATGGTTCTCGTAGCCGCCGCGGTTGCGCAACACTCCGTTATTCTCGGCGATCTGCGCCCAGTTGAACGTGCCGTGTTCCCACTGTTTGGCACTGAACTTCCCCACGTCCGCGTTGCTCATTGGCGAGAGCAGAGTCGAGGCGGGTGCCACCGATCCTTCCTGCCCGCTCACGGACAGGTTCGTCACGTACAGCGTGGCATTCGGATCGCTCTGTACGAGGAGCACGCTCGTGATGCCTTCCTCCGCATCGAAATGCACAGATCCATCCTCTGCCACCGTCTGTGCGGCGATGCGCTCCTCTCCGCGATACGCGATGGCCTGAATGGTGTTTGCGGGGTTGTTGGTACGGACGGTGAGATCAACGGACTGCGCCGCCTGTTCCGTATCGCTCAGATCGATGCCGACCAGTTCTCCGCTTGCCTGCATCCAGGTTTCCTCGAAGGCGGGCGGCGGGACGATGGGATCGGTATTCACTGCCCGAATGACCCAGGCCGAAGCGTGCTGCTCGGGGTATATCCCAAGCATCTTGACCGTGCCATTGATTTCAAGATGTCCGCTTTCACTGGCCCACAGCGTGCGCACCGCTCCCTGCGCGTCCCATACGTACACTTTTGCATTGGTTATGCCGGACAGGCGCTCAAGATCAACCCATCGCACATACCGTGGGCCATCCAGGAATTCGATGGGGAAATCCGCCTGCCCGAAGGGATACGCCCCCTCACCGCCAAGGACGCCGTTGCGATTGGCGAGGTAGATATACTTCCTTCCGTCATCGACGCAGATGCTCACTTTTCCGAGTTCCTCCGTCTCTTTCACGATGGTGTGTTGCACTGCTCCGTTCTGATCGCGTTGAATGCCTTCCGGCAAATCCAAGACATCCGCCAAGGAAAGTGTCGTGTCGACCACTTGTTTTTCCACGATGATCCCTGCGGCAATCGCCGCCTGTCGTCCCTCCTCCCCCGTGATCGTTTTCACTTCTTTGCCTTTCGCATCGCCCTGCCAACTCATCATGGATGCTGTCCCTCCCAGGCCGGGCAGGGAAATCTGCAACACACCATTCTGCAGGGATGCTCCACTTAAGTCCGGCGTGTCGGTGAGGGTTTGCGGCGCTTCGGCCGCGTCCTGCGCCGAGAGGAGATCGGTCAGGATCGTCTGCACCATCTCCGCGGTGAGTTCCTTTTCCGTGCCTGTTTCGGTGGTCGCGGGGGCTGTCGTGTCTGCGACCGTCGTCAGCGCATTCGCCTCCGCCTCCGTCAATGGCAGGACGGCTTCCTCCTCCGTAACCGCTGCGTCCGCCACCGCCGTCTGCTCAGCATGCGGCGCTATGGGATAGAAGTACGCATAGTCCACCGTTCCGGAGAGAGGATTTGCCTTTCCACTGCCGTAGGTGACGGCGCCCACCCACACCGGGCTGGTTCCATCGCGGATCTTCGTAATGTCTTTCGATCCTTCCACCACCGTCGATGGCACAACCACTCCGTCGATTTCGAATGTCATCTGCTGATTCTCGATGTCGAACCCCGCCACGATGCGTTTCGACACTCCCGCTTCCATCACGGCGCCATCCGTCTCTGCGATGCGGTATCCGCCGCCCTCCTGGTACACGATGAGCTGCAGGCATCCGCCGTTGAGTATGGAGAGCAGGAATCCCTGGTCGGGATTGGCCTGCTGGGTGTTGTATTTCGAGACGATGGCCTGTTCCCGGAGGCTATCTGGACAGACCGCAGTTTCGATGGCGAAGGAACCGTCGGTGAAAACGGAACTGTCGGGTGTACTCTCCACAGTGGATCCATTGAATGTTTTTGCACCGGAAAGAAGGGGAATGCGCTCCGCGCGGAGCACCGCATCAATGGAAGTCGCAATGAGTTGCTGCTCCCCAGTTACAGCCTGCGTTTCCGCCTCCGTCAATGGCAGGACGGCCTCCTGCTCCGTAACCGCTGCATCCACAGCTGCCGCTTCCTGTTTCGCGTCAAATTCCCCGGGATAGAAGGTGACATCCTTCACTCGGGCATTCAGAAAATCCTGCAGCCCGCCGCCGAAGACGGAAGCTCCTACTCGCACGGGACTCGTACTGTCATACAGGGAGGGCACGGGATCAAACCCGGACACGATCGTCGCCGGAACCTCTTTCCCATCCGCTGTAATAGACATCGTTTGTTTTTGGATGTCGAAGCGTGCCTGTATCTTGTGCCACTGCCCCACGGTCAGAGGCGCGCTATCCGTTTCCAGAATCATGCGGCTCTTCGTTCCGGGGGCCCCATACACCACAAATTCCAGCCGCCCGTCCCCGTACATGCCGAGGTAGAAACTGGCGCCCGGCTCGCTCTGCGAATTGTACTTCGAAACGATCGTTTGGCCCTTGATGGCGTTCAACCGCACCGAGGCCTCGATCATAAAGGAGCCATCCGTGAAGACGGGACTGTCGGCGATGCATTCCACGGTTGATCCGTTGAATTCTTTCTCTCCACTCAAAAGCGTAATGGGCTCGGCGCGCAACACCGCGTCGATCGCCGCAGCGGTAATCTGTTGTCCGGCTTCCGTCGGCTCCGCGGGTTTGTCCTCCTCCGCAATCTCCGCGATGGCTGCATCCGTTGCTGCCGTCTGCTGCGGAATTCCGAACCGTTCCACCGGAAATATCTTCACGTTTCGAAGATCTCCTTTGAGGTGATTCGTGATGACTCCGCTTCCGAAGACCGAAGCCCCCAGTCGTACCGGGCTCAAGCCGTCATGGATCGGTTTGACCTCCTTCGAGATAGCGTCCACCGTTGCCGGCACCTCCTTTCCATCCACCGCGATGGACATCTTCTGGCTCTCGATGTCAAAACTCGCCACCACCTTCTGCCACACACCTATGGTCAGAGGCGCCGCATCGGTATAGAGCACCCGGTAGTTTCCTCCATTTCCGTATACGGAGAACTGGAGCCGTCCATTTGCGCCCATGCCGAGATAAAAGCTCTGGTCCGCATTGTCACTGGAGTTGTACTTCGAAACGAACGTCTGGAACTGCTGCACGGCCGGCCGCACATCTACTGCGATCGTGAAGGATCCATCCGTGAAGACGGGGCTGTCGGCTATGCACTCCACCTGCGAGCCGTTGAATTCCTTGGTTCCGCTCAAAAGCGTAATGGGCTCGGCGCGCAACACCGCGTCGATCTCTGTTGCAATGATCTGCTGCGCGGACGTCAAATCGGTGCCCGACAGCATCTGCCTCGATTCGAGACGCTCGATGAAGAGATGCTTTTCTTGAAGAGAAGGGGATTTGATAGACATGAAAGGGGAGGGGAAGATGCACCCCCATTGCAGAGGAAGAAGGACGCGACCGGAATACCTCCCGTGACCGATTGTTCCGGAGAGTGTGGTTTATGGGCATTAACTGGCGGTCAAAGGCGTTCTATCGGGTGGTGGAACGGGGGCTTTCTTCTCTGCCTCACCCCCGGCCCCTCTCCCTGCCCACATCGCCTGCCCTCCGGGAGAAAGGAAAACATCTACAACAAACAAATCACAACAGAACAATAAATCCCCTGTGCCGTAGCAATAAAATAATCGCGCGAAGGCAAGCTTTGCTTGTCTGGAGCGCATCCGTTGAGGGAAAAGAGAGCTCATGACCCGTTCGACAAGCTCAGGGTCACCCCAATTCGTCAAAGAAACATTATCAACTTGTCACCCCGAGCGCCCGCCCGGACGTTGTCCGGTACGGACGGGTAGTCGAGGGGTGAGAGAAAAACCGTTAGGTTTGTCTCTCATGCCTACGCTCGCGACTCCATTGCAAACGCTTTTTCGATCACCTCCGTCAGATCCACTTCTTCCATGCGCAACTCTTCGATGGGGAAGCTTCTGAGCATCCACTGGGTCGCGGCCGAGAGATCCTTACGCGGGACGGCGATACGGTAGGTGCGACGTAAGACCGCAAAAATCATCGCTGGCCGTTTCTGTCGCGTTCCTGACCGGAAGGGACGTCGATTGGGCGATCGGGGGGACTGGGCAGCTCCTGATCGCGGCAATCCGTGGAACCCCACGGAAACCATCGACTCCACCAGGGGCAGGCGCGTCCCCGTTCGTGATCGTCGCTTTCACTGCTCTTGCTGCTCCTGTGCTCATCTTCCTGGTCATCATCTTCTTCATGACTGCGCGAAGAGAAAGCCGGTGGAGGGATGGAGGAGGAAGAGGAGGTACGGAAGGAGGAGATAGAAGAAGCAGAGGATGCAGAAGATGCCGAGGGGGCCGAAGATGCCGAGGAAGCCGAGGAGGAGGAAGAAGAAGACGGCGACGGGGGAGGGAGACAACCTTCATCTGCCGTACCGTTGCAATTGTCATCCTTGCCGTTGCCACACACTTCGTTCTTGAGCGGCGAGATGGAGGCATCGCGGTCGTTGCAGTCTAAGGGGATCGGCGAACCGTCACTGTCGAAATCTTTGGCACGCGCGACGGCTGCCGCGGCATCGGCGCGTCCGTAGCCGTACGAGTCATCCTGTCCCGCACTGCCCAGGTCGTAGGCCGAGGCGGTCAGGACAGCACGCGTTTCATCCGCGGTGAGCGAAGGATTCACGCTCCGGACGAGGGCGGCCACGCCGGCCACGTGCGGGGAGGCCATGCTCGTTCCGCTCCACCACCCGTAGCCCGCCTCGGGGCAGGTAGAGGAGACCGCGCAGGGGAGTGACGAGAGGATGCCGATTCCCGGGGCCATGACATCCAGCGCCGGGCCGTTGCCCGACCACGATGCCCGCACGTTGGTGCGATCCAGAGCGCCCACGGCCACGGCCTTGGAGGCGCATCCGGGAGTAGAGACGCCCGCAGCCGTGTCGGCTCCGTTGCCGGCGGCGGCGACCACCAGCGCGCCCTGGTTGGCGGCCCAGTTTGCTTTGGCGGCCAGGGGATCAGAGTCACAGTTGCTCATGAAGGCGCCGCCTCCCACACTGAGGTTGATCACTTTGGCGTTCTGACCGACCGCCCATTCGATGCCCGCGAGGATGTCGCCCTCCGCGCACCACCCTTCATCATTGCAGACTTTGCCGATGAGCAGGTCCACCTGGGGGCTCACGCCGAGGATGCGGTTGGCGCCGTTGTCGTCCTGATGAATGACGGATCCCGCGCCCGCGACGATGCCCGCCACGTGCGTGCCGTGCCCGTGACCGTCGAGCGGCATCGCTCCCACGACGAAAGAAGCCTGCGCCGCGATGCGGCTGGCGACTTCCATATGCGTGGCGTCGATACCCGTGTCGAGCACGGCCACGCGCACGCCCGATCCCTTGATATCCTGCTGCTGCACCGCCATCGCATTCACCTGTTCCACCGAGAAGAAATCCTGCGTCTTGAACACGCGTTCCGTCGTGGCACCGGGAACCGTCACATCCTTGGGGCACTTGAGGACGACATCATTGTTCAGCCAGCGCTGGGCGTGGCAGCCCTTGAGCAGGGCCGAAAAAACCTCTTTGGGGGCCTTGGATCCGAGCAGCAGGCGCTCTTCATTCGCTTCGCAGAGGCCTGTTTCGTTGCATGTCCGGATAGGGCTGTCCTTTTGGCGGCGCTTTTCCCCTTCCTGTTTGCCGTTGATCGCGGGCTTGGGGACCTGCGCAGCCTGAGCGCTGGGCAGGGAAGCGGCGAAGTGCAGCGCGAGCGCGCTCACGATGAAAGTGGAGAAAAGGAAGTGGGTGCGGTTTTTCATGGGGGAAAGTGTACCCGTAAGCTTTTCTTTTGGCTTTTGTGGAAGACAGAGTCGTGGTGCAAAGACGGAGGAGTAGTGCAGAATACTTTTCTCTTTGAATCTGCACGCGCAGAATGTGCCGTGATCCGATCACTGAGTGACCTCGATGGCCGGAGGTGTTTCCTCATTGCTTAGGTCTTCGGTTTCAGCATCGCACGCTCCCACCGTCACGGCATGCCGTGCATCCTGATTGATGAAGTAGCGCGAGTCACTGTCGGTGCCGGTCTTCGGATCTGTGGGGAATTGGAATTGTCCAAGGAAAGGCTGCAGGTTTCCTTCCAAATCTTCAAGGGTGCAGGACATTTCGGGGAGTGCGTGGCCCGGGCAGGCGATCACCGCACAATCGCCGGGATGAGCGCCGATGATCTGCACGCTCTTGGCATCGGTATCGATGCCCGGAGGGAGGGTGCCCTTCGCGGATTGGTACGCCTGCACTGCGTTGAGGATCGCAGTCACGTCCGCTGCACGCCGTGCATTGCGGTTGGCGCGAATGCGCCTTGCGGGGTCGGCAAGAATGAAGATGATGATCATGGCAATCGCCGCAAGCGCGATGAGCACGATGAACCGAGTCAGGGAGAAGTTACTTCGATGGCTCATAAGATGAAAATTGATCGTGGTAAGGGTACAGAGAAAACCAGGGTCCTGTCACGTGTTTCCGATGAATCGGGGGGGAGGTCGCAACGGGAAGCGGCGAAGCGGAACGTGCCGTACAAAACGTGCGTCCGTATGAGTCGTGGTACAGTACTGCTATGGAACTCCTCAGTCTCGCGATCATCATCGTGCTCATCGGCGCGCTGCTCTCGATCGGCTGGCAATTGGCTCCTCTCATTCTCATCGGTGGCATCGTGTACGCAGCGATCCGCTACCGCCGCCAGATTCTGGACATGGTGCGCGAGATGATCCGGGGGCGGAAAGGTTCCAGGAAGAAGTGAGGCATCATCCGTCTGCGAAATCCAGCACCTTCTTTTTGCGTTCCTCGAGTGACAGGGTCGAGATGATTCCCGGCCCGTTGATGCAGCCGCCGTCGCAGAAGAGTACATCCACGAAGCGGATCTTCGGATTCCTCTGAAATTCCTCCAGCACGGCGGGGAGGCGTTTGTAGCCGGAGATGATGCGGATTTCCTCGTCCTTGAGTAGTCCTTTCAGTCCGCTCGTTTGGGTGAGGCCGCCATCGAACGGATAGGTTCGTGTCTTGGCGGCGGCGATGTCGAAAGCCGCGCCGGTCGCATCGATACCTTCTCCGATCTTGAAACGCTCGAACACCGCATCGAGTTCCCTGTACGTGAGCACGAGGATGTTGAGATCCGGATAATCCTCCGTCGCTTCCAGCTTCTTGGCGAAGCACGGTCCGATGAAGACAGGCTGGCAGTCGGGGTACTTCTCTTTCGCGATGCGCGCCGTGGCGATCATGGGCGAGTCGGCCGCGAAAGCGAGGAAGGGGACGAGCTGCGGGAAATCCTTGCGTACCATGCGCACAAATCCGGCGCAGGGGCTTGAGATGAATCGCGCATGCGGATTCTTCTTCAAGAGCGCGATGACCTGCTCATTGGTTTTCACGGCTCCCGCTGAGACCTCGAGCACGGCCATGAAGCCTAGTTTCTTCAGGCGGGCGACGATGAGGGGGTACGCGTAGGCAACGGGAAAAGACGGCGCGAGCAGAGCAACAAGCTTCGCCTTGCGCTCGAAGAGCGAAATACAGCGTTCAATGTCATTCATGTTTGTTTCGAAGGAAGCGCACGATCGCAATGGCCAAGACCCCGCCGGCAAGGGCGGTGAAGAACTGGATCAGGCTCATGGATGTGAGAAAGAGTTCCGGTACGAGGTCAAATGTGCGTAAGAGGAAAGTGGAGAGTGCGAGGAATAGCGTTTTGATCAGGGCTCCTGCCGCAATGGCGATCACCGCGGGAACTGATGATCTCAGGAGTTGAAACGATGTGGTGAACAGCCAGTTGCTCATCCAGATGAAGGGCACGAAGAAGAGCAGAAAATTCGTGAGAGGTCCGAAGAGCGCGCCGTGCGCGAGCGCCCCGAGGCTCGGCAGGAAGATCACGGGCAAGACGAAACGCCTCGGAAGCAGAGCAGCCGCAAGGATGAGCAGACAGTTCACGGCCGTTCCGGTGAGCCACTGGGGTCCCGAAATGAAGAGCGGGATCGCGAAGGCCACGACAGGCAGCACGAGGGCTCCCTGTGTTCCTGTGAGCGGGTCGAAGGCGACGGAACGGGACGGAGTGTTTTCCATGAGTATGTGTATGGTATCAGGCGCTGCTCCGTTTTTCTATGGTATGAGAACGTTTTGGGTTACGGGTGAACGATGGTGAGCACGGCGAAGAAGTGGCAGACGCTCGCGGCAAGAACCATCACATGCCACGCGGTATGCGCGAGGAATTTGTTGCTGATGAAGAAGAGCACGCCGGTTGAGTAGAGAATGCCTCCGGTGAGGAGCCAAGCGATGCCCGCTGACGGGAGGACGCGAATGGCAGGGACGATTGCGATCACGACCAGCCATCCCATGAGGAGGTAGAGAGCGCAGGTCAGGAGCGGATACTTTCGCACGGAAACCGTGACGAGGAGAATGCCGATGAGCGCGAATCCCCAGATCACTCCGAAGAGACTCCATCCCCACCCTCCGCGCAGGGTCGTGAGGGTGAAGGGCGTGTAAGTTCCGGCGATGAGGATGTAGATCGCCGAGCGGTCAATGCGCTGCAGAACAGAGCCTGCCTTTGTTCTTTCCAGACTGTGGTAGAGCGTTGATGCGAGGTAGAGCACGACCAGAGCCGCGCCGTAGAGGCTGACTCCCACCACCAGCCAGGCGTTTCCGGTACCGGATGCGCGGATGATGAGGAGGACGAAAGCCGTGACGCTCAAGCCGAACCCGATTGCGTGCGTGATGCTGTTGGCCGCTTCCTCAAGAACGCGTTTCCGCATGAACGCACAGTATAGGGCACCGGGCGTGTTACGGCAAAATGGGAACCTGCTCAAATTCCACTGCCGATGCCCCGCGCGCCATGCTGTTCATGGCTTCCAGCTGCGTGTCATCCGGAAGCCTGAAGGCATTGAAGATTTGGAAGAGTAGGAAACATCCGTAGAGGGCCAGGAGGATGCTGCCTTCCGTGCGGGAGAGCGTCTCCTTCGTCCGTGCGAAGAGGAAGAAGAGCGTGAAACCGATGGCAGAAATGACGCACGTCAGCACCGCCTCGCTCATGATGATGGTGAATGGTCCGTTGGCGATGACGAGCAGACCGAAGATGAGCGTGTTCGCCGCCGCCGATCCCATGTAGTCGCCGAAAGCGATGTCCTTGTGCCGGCCGAGCACGCACCGCACGGCGATGACGAGCTCGGGGAAATTGGTTCCGATGGAGAGCACCAGCAACCCGACGAAGGAGAGCGGCAGGTGGAGTGCGCGGGCGAAGTATGCGGATTCATCCACCAGCACGTTGCCCGCGATGAAAATGAAGAGCGCTCCCACGATGATTTTCGCGATGTCCCTGGCCGTGGCGTACCGCGTATGTATCAGTGTCTCCTTCGTCTCGCGCAGGCTCTCTCTCGCCGTTTCACGCGCGGGAACCTTTTTCCGGATGTGCAGGATGAGCGCGCCGTAGAAGAGCAGTATCAGCGCGCCTTCCATGGGCGTGATCTTGCCATCGAGTGCGCACAGAGCGGGCAGCAGAACGACGAAGAGGAGGAGTGCCACCGTGCTCGGTCGCAATGCCCGTGTCATCGGGATGCCGTTCCCCAGCACCGCCAAAAGCGGGATGATGAATAAGATGATGACAATCGAGGCGCCCACCAGGTTTCCCGCCGAGACCTGAGGGATTCCCTGCAGGGTGGCATTCGTCGCAACCGAAATTTCACCGATGGACGTGAGGAATCCGAGCACGAAGAACGCCACGGCGAATCCGGGCTTGTGGTAGTGCTTGGCCACCGTATCCGTGGCATCAATCAGGATTCCCGAGAGGAACCAGATGACGCTCGTCGCCAGGAGGAAGGACAGGATGTGGGTGAGGATTGCCATGAGACTGTTATGTATTATTATACAATATGGCCGTAGATATGTCTATATCTCGTCGTTTCGGGAAAAGGAGAGGTTTTCTACTTCCTTCTCCGTTGTCCGCGGAAGGACTGAAAATTTCTGCGCGGACGGAAGGCGGGATGCGAGGATGAGCGTTGCCATGCAGAGCCACGGTCGTTCGTGAACGACGCGGCGGAGTCGGAGCGGACATGGTCTACGGGTGCGGATGGAGGATGTGCCGGAAGGGCGGGAGTAGGGGGACGGCGCAGGGACGAGCGGACGAGCCGCTCGATGTCGCGGATGGATCCTTTCTGTTCCGCGGTTGCGAACGAGATCGCACGGCCTTCACGTCCGGCGCGCGCGGTGCGGCCGATGCGGTGCACGTAGTCGTTCGGATCATCCGGCAGATCGAAATTGATCACCACTTCGATTTCCTTCACGTCGATGCCGCGCGCCGCGATATCCGTGGCGACGAGAATACGGTACTTGCCCGTCTTGAATCCCTGCAGCGCTTCACGCCGCTGGGCGAGGGATCGGTTGGCATGGATCTCGGCGGCGGCATGGCCCATGGCCTGCACGGCGCGTGTGATTTTTTTGGCTCCGTGCTTGGTGCGCGAGAAGACCAGGATCGACCCGTGATGTTCCTTGAGTAGCACTTCGAGCAGCGCGAGCTTCTCCATTTTATGCACGATGAAGAGTTCCTGTAGAACGCCTTTTGCCGTCGTGCCCGAAGGCGCCACCTCGATGCGGATGGGCAGCTTCATGTGTGCGTTGGCGAGCTTCATGATTTCCGCGGGCATAGTGGCCGAGAAGAGCATTGTCTGGCGCTCGCGGGGTACGTGCCGGAAGATCATTTCGATCTGCGGACGGAACCCCATGTCGAGCATACGGTCCGCCTCGTCCAAGACGAGGACATTTACTTCTTTGAGTGTGATGGTGCCCTGTTTCAGATGGTCGTTGAGGCGCCCGGGCGTGGCAATGATCACGCGGGGGTTGCGGCGGATCATCTCGCGCTGCAAGTACATGGATGCTCCTCCGATGAGGACCGCCGTGCGAATGCCGAGCTGCGGCGCGAAGGTGCGCAGAGATTCATCCACCTGGGTGGCAAGCTCGCGCGTCGGCACGATCACGAGCCCGCGACCGGGTTTCTGCGCAAGTTGCTGGAGCATGGGGATGCCGAAGGCGAAGGTCTTGCCCGTACCTGTCTGTGCAATACCGACAATATCCTTGCCCTCAATCGCCGGCGGGATCGATTGCTGCTGGATGGGCGTCGGGATCGTAAAATTCCTGCTCGCGAGGATTCCGAGGATCTGCGGGGCGATACCGAGCGTGAGGAAGCTCGGGCTGGGATGCGTGGGTACTGTGTCAGACATTACGATGTGTGAGGAAGATCCATGATAGTCCTCTGTACCGCAATCACCTACGAAAGCGAGGTGAAAATGCAGGGGCCGTGCACTGCCATTCTGGACAGTTCCGGGGAGGATTCAGTGGGTTTTTTGCCAAAGAAAAAAGGGCAATTCATTGAAAATTTCTTGAAAGAAACGTAGAATCACATTCTTACGCGCTCATCTTCTTCTTCCCCCTCCACCCATTCCCACTCCCGCTCCCACCACTTGCAAGGTCAACGGATGCCATTGCCCGTCGCACGGCAGATCCTTCTGCCGTAAGCACGCGAAGAGCGGTAAGGAGAACGAGATAGTATTCACCACGGAGCAGAGGGTGCACATGCGATCGCTCTGTTGCAGCGCCGCGTGCACAGCAGGCAAGCAGCACGAGTACGGCAATCAGTACTGCGGCGCATGCAAGGAGCCGTGTTGTTGGCATACCTGAGCAGAGCCGTGCTCCTCGCGGTTACAATTTCCGAATGCCGAACGCCCGGATGATCTCACCCCTGATTTCGCCGATGATCAGCACGGTGTCGCCCGATCCGATTTGCGGTCCTGCAGGAAGGCGCATGCCGGGCATCAGTTCCACCGACACACGGCGATCATTCGGACTGCGCATGACATACGAATGCTCGCCCACGTCGGTGATCGTCCCCTGAAAGACGTTGTGGAATCTCCAGGCTCCGTACCCGCGCAGGAATGACTCCGCAAGATGGTCATCCTTGGGTGGGGGCGGCGGTTGCCACTTGTTCAAGACCGATGTGAGACTGAAGAAGAATCCGCTCAGGAGAATGAGTGTCAGCAGCGCGAACGAGATGCAGGGCAGCGCGTGGCGGCGAAAAGCGGCAAATCGGCGTAGAAGGAAGGCAAGCGCGATTGCCAGGACGATGATGACCGACAGCGGAAACAGAGGGAAGGATTGCAAAAAAACCACAATGCCCAGTAGTCCGAATCCCGGCAGCAGCCAGAAGCCGCTCGTGTGCAGGACGGAGAAGAGAAGTCCTGCGAGCAGGATCGCCGCTCCAGAGCACAGGATGATTCCTGCGATGGTGATGATCCGCTGCGTTGTCATAGGTGGAGTGAGAAAGTGTAGCACTGGCGCCTTAGGCGCCGAGGACGGAAGCAAGACCGTAGGTTCCGAGCAACGCCATAGTGGTGTTGAAAACTACATTCCCCAATTCGAGAGGCAGCATGACCCGCCAGTACGGATAGCGGGCCAGCCCCATGGGGACGAGCATCCAGTCATTGGAAATCGGCGAGATTGATCCATAGACGAAGAGCGCGCAGGCCATCTGCCGGTACGGGCGCCGGATGACCCAGTTTCTAAACCGATCCATGGCTGCGGCGAAACGGCCGGAGGCGATGCTCCCGCCCGAGAATCCCAGCATATAGGACGTGGTGTCGCCGCCCAACTGGCCGATGCTGGCCGCAAGGCCGAGCAGCCATGGATTGAGCCCCCCTGCCGCGAATGTCATGATGACGAGGTGGTAGGGGATGCTGATGAGCACGGACAGGCCGCCGATGAAAGCGATGCAGAGCGTTGCGAGGTATCCGTTCTTCATGCCGACGTAGGTCACGATATCCGCAGGTGGGAACTGGTAGATGAAAACCGTCCACGCGAGGAACATCAAAAGAGGAACGAGGTACAGGGCGGTTTTCTTTCGACGCAGCCGCATGGAGTCATTCTACGGGCGAAAAGAGTCCGGAGCGATGGGCAAATTTCATTCGGCAAAAAAACGTGCCAGTCAGGCGAGGAGGAAATTGAAGAGATAGCCGATGAGGATGATTCCGACCGTGACAATGCCGAAGAAGGCAAAGAGAAGGGGCAATTTGAGAACCTTCTTGAGAATCAATGCTTCCGGCAGCGAGAGCCCGACCACGCCCATCATGAAGGCGAGCCCCGTGCCAATCGGGACTCCCTTTGCAACAAGCGACTCCAAGATAGGCAATACACCGGCCGGATTGGCGTACATGGGAACGGCAACAAAGACGGCAACCGGAAGGCTGAAGGCTCCGAGTCGCGTGAGAATGAACTCAAAAAAATTGGCGGGAACGAAACCATGGATGGCGGCACCAACGCCGATACCGATGAGAACATACGGGAGTATGCCCCAGAGAATGCTCGAGGATTCCCGCACGATACCGGGAAAGGCCTCTCTGAGTCCGGTACGCTTCGTCTCCGTTGCGGATACGGCCGCGCTTGCCTTCCAGACAAAATCCTCCACGTACTTCTCCATTTTGAGCCTGCCGATGACGAAGCCCCCTATCATGCCGATGACGCTCCCCGCAACGACATAAAGTATCGCAATCTTGATGCCGAAGAGCCCGATCATGAGCGCGAACGCAATCTCGCTGATGAGGGGTGAAGAGATGAGGTACGCGAAAGTGACCCCCAGGGGAATGCCCGCTTTCAAGAAACCAATGAAGAGCGGAATGGACGAGCAGCTGCAGAAGGGCGTGATTGCGCCGAAGACGGTTGCGAGGAAGTAATCCAACCCCCAGAGCTTATGGGTTGCGAGATAATCGCGTATGCGTTCTACGGGGAGGTAGAAATTGACGATCCCCGAGAGGATTGAAATGATATACACGAGAATGATGATTTTGGCAGTGTCATACAGGAAGAAATCGACCGCCTGTCCAAGGTGGGTTTCGGAGGACAGAGAGAGAACACCGTACGCCAGCCAGTCGGCGGCCACTTGAAGAGGGAAGAATATGTCCATGGCTCAGCACGAACCGCAGGAACAACCTCCGCCCTCAGGTTGGTTCTTCGGGGAACAATCGATGCCGCAGCAGTCCTTCCCGCTGCAGCAGCCTTCTTTTTCGGCCTTCTGCTTCGTGTGTTCAGAAAGAAGCTTCTTAATCGTCTGGATGTCCGGCACGGAGCCGACCAGCACGGGCCTTCCGTTAACCGCGAGTACAGGGCTCGACATCACGCCCATCATGACGATCTTTTCGATAGCGGTGCTGTAGGCGATTTCCGTCTGCAAGCCGAGTTCCGCTGCAGCGGCCTTTGTCAACTCGTGCAGCTTCTTGCACTTTGCACAGCCGGAGCCGATGATTTCGATGTTCATGATCGATGCGTTCGCCATAGGAAGTGGGAGAGGGAATGAAGATGATGAGCCATGATCTTCTCATTGATGGAATAGAAGACTTTGAGCCCCTCTTTCCGTGCGCGGATGAGATCCCTATCCTTCAAAACAGAGAGATGATGAGACGTGAGATTTTGGGGGAGATCGAGATGTTGCCAGATTTCACAGACGCATCGTTCTCCTTCCTGCAGGAGACAGAGGATGCGCAGGCGATTCTCGTCACCGACCGTTCGCATGAATGAAACGGTTTTTGCTAGAGCGGCAGTCGCACGCTTCGTTTTGCAGCTGCAAGAGGGATTGATCATGGGTACGAGAAAACTATATCAACAAACATTGATGAAGTTACTCATTGTGCTTCCCTCTGTCAATCACTCGGGAGCTCGTACAGGATTGGCTCGGCGTACTGGACACTCCTCCGCTCCTTCCTCCTTCGCCCAGCCTTCGCTTCGACTACGGCCGGCAGGAAGGGCTACGGAGGACAAGCAGGAGCTACGGAAGGGCAGGCGGGATTCGAACGTGCGCTCTTTCTAGGAGTCTCTGTGTCCATGATGGCCTCCACAGGCTGGTTGCCTTTCGAATTCGGCAATGTCAATGTGGAAAAGCGAATTCTCCGATGATAAACATCAAAAGGGTAAGGGCGTATAACACCCCCAAGGTTTACATACAGACCATTCTCTATTTTTGATAATGGTAATGATTCCAAAAAGTGAAGAGAGCGGGGCAGCAAGAGAAAATGTGACAGCGAGTGCGGTGGCGAGTATCGATAAGAGGGGATTTGCTTCAATAACAGCAGGGTCTCCCCCTATGGCAGCTGCAAAAAGAAGTTCAAGCGCAATCGTCGCAACTAAAACGATACCAAGCCCCACCGCACACTTTCCTAACAGAGATTTCGGGAAAAAATTCATTTTCATAAATTTCATTATAGCAAAAAGTGCGTCTCTAGCAATTTGGTTGGCTTCCCCTTGCTGGAACATATGAGAACAGAGTGGGCGCAGGAAATCATTGAGCTTGGAAGAGAGCTTGAGCCGTTCATAGACGGTTCATCACTCTTCTACCAGCCAACGCTGGAAGCTATTGAAATGGCAGTGGTTAGAGAAGCTTCGGCGGGACGTAGGGCGTGACATCCTTGGTCTGCAAGAGGATCGTCCTGTTGCAGGCTTTCGTGAGGCCGAAGGATTGACCGTGTAATGAACACCCGACATAGACGACCTCTCTTCCAAGTCGTCTGCATTCTTCAACGGCGGGTACAAGATCGGTATCGGAACTGAGCAGGTACGCTACATCGTACTTCTTTTCCAATCCAAGCCGTATCATTTCAACGGCGAGCAAGATGTCCACTCCCTTCTCATGGTACGACCCATCGGGATAAGAAATGAGGTTGCCGAAGCCGAGTTGGATTTGCTGTTGTTGCAGAAAGGCAATGAGCCTCTGTTGATTCGCATACAGCAACTCACTCTTGTCATCGCCTCGGATGCGTCGCACTTTTCCGATGTAGTAACGAATATCTGTCAGAGTGTCGGGTGAAGTCATTTCTTTCACGAATGCTCTCAAGTCAAAATCAACAGGCGGCTTCATTTCGTCTTTCGTTGCATTGTGATTCGCGTTCAGGAGCTTCTTGAGCTTGTGATACCAGTTGCTCCCGTCCACGAATACGGTTGCCCGTTTCGGTTGAGTTTCTAAAACTGCCGTCCCGCCGTGAGGCGAGAGGGCAGTGGGTTTAGCTTTATTATTGTAGGCTTTGGCTTTCATGGGATCAAGAGGATGCTACACGAAAATCCTCAGAATGGCATTCTTGCGTTGATTGTTGGTAGATATTGTTGAAAGCAGAAAAACGAAGAATTGGCTCGGCGCGCTGAACCCTCTGGTTCCTACAAAGCTACGGAAGGGCAGGCGGGATTCGAATGCGCTCATCCGTCATTCATCTCAACTTTAGCCCACGAAATTTTCAATGCAAAACAGGGCAATTCTCCCTATACTCTCCGCATGGATTCCTACGAGCATATTTTCCGGATGCTCAATGCATCAGGAGTGTGCTACCTCATTGTCGGAGGGGTAGCGATGAACTTGCTTGGTTGTCCACGATTCACCAACGACATCGACATCCTGCTTGCTCTCGATAGAGAAAACCTTCGGGCCATGAAGAAAGCCATGAAGGCGATGGGGTACGAGCAGCGCGTTCCTCTCGCACTGGATGAGCTTGGCGACGAGAAGAAGGCGCTGAAATTGACGAACGAAAAGAATCTACTTGCCTACACATTCTACAATCCGAATGAACCTCTCTATAGCATCGATGTCATCGTGGGACCATCACTGGAATTCAATCGTTACAAGGTCAATCAGCTGAATATCGATGTTTGGGGTCTCTCTCTGCCGGTTGTTTCAATCGATGACCTTATCGGTATGAAGAAGCAATCTGATCGAGAAAAAGATGCTCTGGATGTTGCAACTTTGCTAGAATACAAAGGCCTATGAAGAACTACGCGTCATCCATCGATCGGGACCGACTGCGTCGCATCAAGTACGGGACGACTCCCGAGCAAAGGATGAATTGGCTGATTGATGCCGGGAAATTCGTCATGGAAAGCAGAAAGCACTGGAAAATACAGCCACGAAAATCGAAGGCCTGATGACATCCCTATTTTGACTGTGGCATCAAATTTTGGCTCCTCATTCTGCAACATATGCGAACGGATTGGATGCGGGATATATTGGAACTGGGAAGAGAGTTTGTGCGTGATGGAACGTTCCTTTTCCCAGCACTTCATTCTTAGCAATCCTTCGGCACATCAAAGATTTTCTCGAACAGTGCGGTGAGTAAGCCTTTGCATGCGTCAAAACTAATTCCGGGTCTCAGTTGCCCATCTGCGGCAACAAATGCGAGGTTGTAGAGCAGTAAGTAAAATGCATCGCCTAAATCTACTGATTTCCATGCATAAGATGGAAATAACCCCTGCATTACGTCTTTCCATTGGTCAGCAGTAGCTTCGATTGTCTTCACATGATTATCTGCCAAAAAATATCGCAGCAGAGTTGCTGATAACCGTTTATTGCCATTTCCGAATGCGTGACGGTTCGCAACAGAACAAAATAGATAGGCGGCTTTCTCGGCAAATGTGGAGTAGTAGTTATCGTTTTTTACGAATTCTAAGATACTTTCTAGGGCATTTATCCCGTCCTGATCTTTCTCATAAGATGGTACTGATTCTGCATACTGCAAATTCTCCTTGATGTATGGGAAACACCGAGCCTTACAATCACCAATACTTATGTATGCGAAAGCCACTCAGAAACATTACTCTTTAGAGAGTGCTCTGATAAGGTCCCCAAACCCTTCATCGCGTTTTCGATCGAGATCAGAAAAGCTTCTCGTCTTCTTCGCCCCTCTCAAGTTATTCAGAGCACGAGAATTTGCAGACACATTATTAGCGCTTTCATCTCTCTTGCCAGTTCTGATTCTCATCAGATGACACATGATTGATTGAAACATATCAATTGTGGGGAGTGAAAGTCTAGCGGATTTACTATTATATCACTATATTTATAGTGCTGCAATGAGGTGTAATATGCTCTTGCGTCAAAGAATACGAACTTATCAAAGGGAAGGAATAGTGGTTTTCTTATACAGGGGCATAATGCCCTCTCGATCAAGTTCGATATTTTCAGCACAGGAAGGCGGCTTCGCAGTTGTCTGATTTTGTAGGTAGTCAGCAACGTCCTTATCGTCATTGGTTTGGAAAAAATCCGGTGGGACGAAGACGACGGGAGCCACCTCCAAACGCTCAAGAAATCTCTTTCGTAGTTCTGGTTTATCTTTTGCGAAAGATGACTGCGTGAAACCAAGATCAGTGGGCGAATGCAGTGTAAATGGCGTGATGGCACTAGCCGTAGAAAGAGAAGAATATTGAGCGAGATTGCAACGATCCATCACTTCATCCGCATACTTGGCAGCCACTTTTGCTTTTTGCATGGCTTGGAACTGGGTTTTCGCTTCTTGTACCTTCTTGTCGTACTGCAATTTTGGATGGTAGAACGGGATGAGGACGATGGGAAAAATGGCGAGGTAAAATAGAGCTTTAGCAAAGATGGTTCGATTCCGATTACCGACGAAAATGAGGAAGACTGCTGCGTATGCTGGGACAGCCAAAAGATAGTGATTGAGATGGAAGTCGCCTGAGCCAATAGCAAATACAACCAGATACCCGGCGATGCATGAAAATAAAACACCCCAAAAAAGTTCCTGCGATCTGAATAACAGAATCCCAAGAGAAATAAGTACCACCACGATTGATGCAATGTACTTGAGTGTCAGTTGCATGAAGAATGCGTCTTTCAGTGGGAACGAGTAGTGCAACTTCTCAATCAGTTGCCAGTAGAGCGAAAAGAAATGAGAGAAAGCTGCAAGAAGGACAATAGATACCACAGAAAGAATCAGATACTTCCATCGTTCCTGATATTTGAAGAACGGGTGAGCAGCCCACAGGTAGAAGATCGCATAGCCGAGCATCGGAACCGGGGAAAACCACGCCACATCTTTCAGTACGCGAATAATGATGATTCCACGAAAGAGAAGTCCGTGATCGGAAGGAAGACGATCAGCTATGACGGTGGGCAAGTAAATGGTCAGATATGGCCAGAGATAGCCAAGAACTGCAAGAATCAACACACCCGCCAAGAGAGAGAGATAACGAGTGGAATGAGGAAAGAACGAAGAAAGAAGTAGACATCACGAGAGAGCAGCAAACACATCGCTAACAGAATGAACAAAAATGACTCTTTCATTCCTATCGTACAAAGCATAAAGAGCGAAGTGAGTCCGAGTCGCAGGTAGGACATTCTCTTCCTATCCCAAACTATTACGAGAAGATAAAGAAGTGCGAAGAATGTTCCGAAAGATTCAGTTTCAAATCGCCCAGCACGTTCGACTTCATAAAGTAGGAAGGCAGATCCAACAAGGAAAGAGAGGGCAATCAGTGTCAATCGCTCGAACCAATCAGAAGTCCGCGTTTCATGGTATGCAAGAATCATCATGATGGCTGGCACTGCAAGCAGCACAATGATTTGCAGTATCCAAATGAACCTTTCATCGCCTGTAATTAGCTGAGAGAGGGCTGCAAGTAAGATCACTCCGGGTGCCTTCACGTCGAGCAAATCCTTGTAAAGAATGAGTCCGTTGAGAATGCCTCTTCCGCTAATCATGTATGCCACTCCTGAGCAGCAAATTGTCGTATGAAACTCAATGGACATGCGCCACACCAAATCCCAAAGTTCTTTCATACATGCCAAGAAGAGAACACCGACAATCAAATATTTGTTGACTTGCCATTCTTTGTGATCTGAAGAGAAGAGTCGGATTCCTGCCATAACCTTGAGGGAAACGTCACTTGTTCATCGCGACTTCGAGTGGGTTTCCACAAGACAAGAAGGGACACCAAACTCGGTGTACCCAACGTTGACGCGCAGGTTTCCCTATCGTGGCAGAGCGTTGACCGAGGCAGGATGCCCCTTTTTGCTCTGCTCGTAGGGAAAACTACGGCATGAAGCCTGCGTCGTTGGGTACGGGGTGATGTTAGCAGAAATACTTCCGCAATCTAGGTCGAAAAAGCGACAGAATGGCAATATTGGTATGTATAATGGGTGCGATCCCAAGGTTGTAATGCGCCTAAAAGTGTCACCAAAAGAGGCACTCAGTAAAATCAATGAGCTTGTTCTGAATGGCAGTGTTCTTCTTTGTTCGATGGAATCAGAGGCCGAGTACGCTCTTGGTATTCAGAGGAATTACCCACGACGAGTACGACAAACTGATCGTGCAGATGAAGTCCAAAGAAGAGCAACTACACGACGAAATGCGGTCACATAGCAAGGCCGACGAGACATTCCTGATTTCATGTTCTTACCTGCTGGAACTGCTGCAACGCGCATCCGACCTCTTCGCCCGTTCGCAGGCCGCTCAAAAGAACCGTCTTCTGCGGTTCGTACTTGCGAACGCGAGCGTGAAGGGCGAAAAGCTCATCTACAACCTGAAAAGTCCCTTCTCAGGGATCGTACAGTGTGTCAAATCACAAGAATGGCTCCCCATCCTTGAACGTATGCGAACGGATTGGGCGCAAGACATTATAGACCTTGGCAGGGAAATAAAGCTCACAGGGTTCGTGGTTCCAGTACAAATGGATGAGCGGTATTATGCCCGTCTATGACACCCAACGGACAAACCACCGAAGGAACGCCACGCGGTATAGGTGTGGACGGCTTATCCTTGATACCCCTCATGCTCGCGCCTTTCCGAGATGAAACGCAGCTTGGGACAGCAACGGGCTTTGTTGTGAAAAGCGAGGAAACCCCTTTTCTTATCACCAATCGTCATGTCGTTGTCGGCAACGCGGCATTAGGAATACCCAATAAGCTCAATTTCAAATTGAGGGCGATGATGAGCATGGACTTCTGCAAAATCGTCAGCGTTCCACTGTTGGACGCGGCGCAGACACCTCAATGGTTTGAACATCCTACTCATGCTGACCAAGTTGATGTCGTCGCATTACCAATTCCCAACTATCCGACGGGCATTGCGCCGAACGATTTGGATTTGAGCCTGAAAGATACTGATATGGACTTGTTGCCCACGGAACAGGTAACGGTCGTCGGCTACCCGTTCGGGCAGTCGGCAGGTGGCTTATTGCCAATCTGGGTCAATGGCGCGTTGGCGACCGACTTTGCCGTGGATTGGAAAGGGCTACCCGCTTTTCTGATTAGCAGCACAACGAAACCAAGTATGTCTGGTTCTATGGTAATTGCGCGGCGCATCGGCAGCGTCAGAACCAGCCAGACCAATTTGATGAACGGCAGAGTAAACGACAAGTTCTTGGGTGTTTATTCGGGAAGACTGCGTATTGGTGAAGACTTTGAAGAAGATGGTTTGGACAGTCACATTGGCGTTGTATGGCGAGCAAATCTCGTAGAAGAAATCCTCGCCTCTGCCATGCTGAAAATGAGACAGGGCAGTGACCCACGCCTCAATCCAGCGAGGATGGAAGGGATGGCTTAGAGCGACGGCATCGCGCTGCTTGCCGATAAGCCACGCATCGCCAAGTCAATGATTATAATAGCCGTGACGATGAACGTGACCGCTGCGAACACCTTGCCGAAAGAAGACACTTTTCCGTCCTTATTCCGTTCAATCGTCAGCATCCTCGTTAGGATGTAGAAACCGACCATGATACCAATTTCAGCGAGCATACTGGGAAGGGGAAGGGGTTATAAAATGGCGATGGGCTTGGCTACCGAGCCATTGTGACCTGCATAGATGAGTGTGAAGACCTTTGAGTCCTTTGGAACAATGAAGACGAGTACGCCGCCACTCTTGCCGCCTGATTGAAGTGAAACAGCGTCAAACGGGTGGTCGTAACTGAATGTAGAAGAGTCGTATGTAAAGGTTTGTCCGTCAGTGTCCTGCAACGTGAAGTCGTTTGGATTTACATAGACGACCCCATCGCCAGCGTTGCGTACCAGCGCAATCACTGTGATGAACTTCCATCCATTGTTCACGCAGCTATAACTGATACACCTGTTCTCTTTGATGTCGCTTCCGACTGCAAGTTGGACATCGCCATTCCCTGTGTAGGTTTCCATGTCATTCTTTGCCTTTTCTGCCATTTCTTTGAGCTTCTTCGCGTCTTCTTCCTTTGCCACCCGCTTAGCATCGTATTTCTGGTTCTTCACGCTCACTTGCTTGCTGCCTTCTGCAAAACCGTCTGCTTTTGCGATGATAGTGTACGAGTTGGTTTCCGCGTTGTACGCGAGGCTAAAAGGTATCACGGCACTTCCTTTGCCATCGCCATCCAGCGTTACTTTGACGTTCGGCGACTCTTTGACGGTCACGGACGCATTTGGCTGTCCATGCAGTGCCAGCGTCAGCTTTGCGCTACCCCAGTCCTGTGGCACGTCTGTAACATCAATGGTTGTCGGCTGACGGTTATACGTGCTGTCGGCGGTTGCATCTTTTGTTGTTGAACTGATGTGCAGGGGCTTTGCCTCTGCTTTCACTTGGATTTTTCCAGTGTTTTCAGCGGCATCTACGGGAAGGCTGAAAGTGAACGTGCCATCATCCTGCAAAGACAAAGGTTTATCGTTCAGTGTCGCTTGCACTGTGCAGCGACAATCAGCTTTTACCTGCCCCGTAATGCTCACAGAGCTACCCGAAAAGTCATATTTGTCATTGAGTGTGATGACAGGACTGCTTGCTGTGAACATCCCATACGCTCCCCTTGCCACTAGCAAAAGCACTACAGCGATGCCGATTTGAACCTTGTACTTTGTGATGAGTGGCAAAAGGAACTGCCAGAAACGATTGCCGCTCTGCTTTGTTGTATGAGCCAGCTTTGCGCGAGTTGAAGGACGCTTATAAAGAAACCATCCGATACCGCCGACGACAAACAGGAATAGGGCAAAGGGTGGATTTGCTATCAAAATGAGCAGCCCAACGAATACCGCGAAGATGACCACAAGGATTTTCTGGTCGCGCTTTTTCGTAGCCTTGCTCTTTTCCTGCTGACGGAACTTTGCGAGGTCTTCGCCGCAGTGCTTACACTTGATGGCTTCGGGCTGTATTTCTTCGGCGCAATAAGGGCATTTGGATTTACTCATTTGGGCTGCGGGAAGGAAGTGCTTACTTGCCTCAAAACTACAAGCAAGCGGCTATTGTTGCCACCTAGCTTACACCGTCCGATTTGGATTACAAACCTTGGTTTGTAAACCAATAGACACAAACAGACCACAATCAAGGTCGTGAAAAACACGGACATCCGCATAAAACTGGCAGAAAGAATACGGCAGCTACGCGCCAAGCACGAACTCACGCAGGAAAAACTCGCGCAGAAGGCTGGATTGAGCCTTTACTACGTTCAAGTCCTTGAAGCTCGCGTACAAAAGAAAAACGCCACCATCATCACGCTGGAAAAGCTGGCAGGTGCGTTTGATATGGAACTTTGGGAATTGCTGCGGTTTCCTTCGTAAACCTGCCGCCCAGTTGCAAAACGGCGTAGAATACGGGCAATAGCGTATTTCCCAAAGCTGTAATGCGACTGAAAGTGTCACCGAAGGCTGCCGTTCAAGCGGTAGATGCGCTTGTGAAAGCGGGTACGAAGACAGGACGACTTCTACATTCAATGTACGAAAAAATGGAAAAGGACATTGAAGCCGAACACGAAGAATACGTCACTGGCGCAGAAGAAAAACGGCAAAGGGCAATCAAGGCGGCACAAAGTCAGCCCGACAACCTTGAATGGGCAATGCCTGACGGCAGCAAAGTCTCAATACCCAATCCTGCCAAAGCCTTTGGCGGTCTGGCTGTGATGGAAGCCATGATGCCATCGGTTCCATCTTTTTTGGGTCACGACGGCTTTTCTTCCAAAATCGCGGAACCAAGAATGGAAGAACTGGAACAGAAATACGCCGACTGGCGCGATGAGACAACGGAAATACTGGAAGGCATCTTTATGGACTTCACGCCTATTCACACGTTCATGGACGCACGGGGCGAGTTTTATTCCAATCCTTCGCCATTCGGCGGCTCGTATGGCTTTGCAAAGTACATCAACATAACGCGCAACCTTGATGCCAAGGTCGCCGTACTCATGGGCTTCTACAAAACTCTGTCCGAGGACATCCGCAGCCCACTGACGTACCTGATAGACCAAGCCAAGGTGTGCTTCTACGATTTTGTCTGTCCGCTGAAAGTAGACAGCAACGAGGCATCACTCTGCGCCTTTATATTCCAGTACAGCATCGGCGAAAAAGTGGAAATGATTGATGCGTACAACCACATGTTCGGCGAGCAGCGCACGACGCTTGGCGCAGCAGAAAAGGACAAAATCAAAAATGCAGTTGATGGTATCAACCGCAAGGCTAACAAGACATTTGGTTTTCCGATAATCGCCAAGGACACGACCACAATCAATCTGACCGTACCCGCCCGTGTGACACAAAGTCTGCTCTAAATCACTCCCGTTTTTCATTATAGAAAGATACAAAGACGGCTTGTGAAAGCCTAAAAGTCTTCCCGTCTTTGAGCGGAAGCCTGTTTCCTATCGTGTCGTCAGTGGAAACTGACGCAACACGACAGGGATACGAAAAGCTGTGCAACAAATCGTTGGACGACGATGAGTTTGCTGACGCGAGCAACAGCCTCGTCGGTTTCTTCGCGTTGCTTATTGAAATTGACCGCGACCTACGCCTTTCCCAGCAAGCCGATGACCTATGACATCTCACAGGTGCGGATTACACCCGTGCCGCCCATGAACGGGCTTCTTGCCTTCGCCAGCGTTGTTCTCAATGGGAACATACGCCTCAACTCAATCGCCATTCACCGAAAGCTGGATGGTTCGGGCTTTCGTCTGACGTACCCGACGAAACGCGCTGGCAACGAAGACCGCACCATTTTCCATCCCATCACACCCGAACTATCCAAGGCGATAGAGCAGGTGCTGTTTGAGGAATACCTAAAACTACATGGCTGAAAAGCCCCGTCTTTACCGCCCCAAAGTTGTAACCATGATTGATACCGTCTTACTCAAAATCCCAGCCGACAAGTTTTCGGTCACGAAGCCTGACAGCTTTGAACCGAACGCCATGGGTTTGCTTCGCCAACCTTATCTACCATTCCACGGACAGCCGTATCTCAAAGCCATCAACAACCCTAGCAAGGAAGACCTCAAACAGGGCATCTACCGTCCACGCCTTACCATTTACAAGCGCGTTGCTCACGGCGGCTTTCGCATCAATCTGCACATAGAACTGTCGCTGCCGAAACTGATTTTTGGAAACAACTTTGATGAGTTAGACGACGTGCATTTTGATGCGGTTATAGCCGCACTCAAAAAGCAGCTCTTGCTCATGGGCGTGCTTGTCACGCAGGACAACCTGCGTTCCGCAGCCGTCCATGCCGTCCACTACTCCAAGAACATCATGTTTGATGACTTCACTACGGCGAGCATGATTCTTGCCGATTTGGAAAAAATAAAGATGAACAGACACATGGATTTGAACCGCACGGACTTCCGCAATCAAGGCGAGGCAGTACGCTACTACTCCAAGGCATACGAGTTTGTGCTGTACGACAAAGTTGCAGACCTCACGAAAAGCGCGGACAGGGCGATGGAAAAAGAAGAACGCGATTGCAATCTGCAAATGAACATCTTTGATGCGGTACGGCGACAAGGTAAGCCTGTGGAAGTCCTGCGGTTGGAACTGCGCCTGAAAAGCCAGCAAAAAATGAAAGCTCTGTTTGAAAAGGTCGGCATTGATAGCGACTGCACACTGCAATCGCTGTTCAGTAAGCGCATGTCACAAGCTCTACTTCGTGACTACTGGGATGACATCTATGAGCAATTGGTTCCCGTTTTGTTGCAAGAACTTGATGCGTCCCAACAGTTCGCGCTCATCGTGAAACAGCGTCCGCAGTGGAAGCCACAGCGTTCACTCGCGGCTGTTGCTATCTGTGCCATGATACGCACCGAGGGACACCGAAAGACCCGCAGCCGCCTCGTAAAACGTTTCTCGCCACGCACATTGGAACGCATATACAAGGACATCAAGGGGCTGGACTTCCGCATACTCAACAAGGCAAAGCCGTTCCAGCATGTGACAAAGGCACTAGAAACCTTTGTACCTCTAAAAAGTACAGATTTTGCTATATTGTCCCCACAACCACTATGAAAGCTGTAATCCTCGCCCGCGTATCCAGCAAACGACAGGAAGAAGAAGGATTGTCCTTGGACAATCAGTTGGAAACACTACGCGCCTATGCGAAGGAAAAGGGCATGGAAGTTACAAAAGAGTTTGTCTTCCAAGAAAGTGCAGGTCACAAAATACGAAAGCGATTTGATGAACTGATTGCCCATGTAAAAAGCCAACCCGACATCGGTGCGATACTCGCGTATCGCGTGGACAGAACTACTCGCAACTTCCGCGATGCCGTCTTGCTGGACAACCTGCGTGTGGAAGAAGGAAAGGAACTGCATTTCGTTTATAACCGCCTTGTTCTGACAGCCAGCTCCTATGGGCGCGATATACAGGACTGGGATTTGCAGGTGTTCTTGGCAAAGCAATACCTCAACCGATTGCAGGAAGACGGGGCTACGACTTGGCTGCACAAGGTACGCAATGGCGAGTGGGCAACCAAAGCCCCGTGTGGCTACATGAACGTGGAACGCGACGATGGCAGCGCATGGATTGAGCTAGACCCTGAACGTGCGCCGCTCGTAAAGAAGGCTTTTGAAATGTACTCAACTGGTCGGTATTCCATCAAAGCTCTCGCCAAGGAACTAGCAAAGTTGGGGCTGACTACGAACGCATCTAGCCAGCGTCCGATGTACACCAGCTACCTTGAAGCGCAAATCCTCAAAAATCCCTTCTACTACGGTGATATGGATTACAAAGGAAAACTCTATCAGCACAAATACGAAAAGCTGATTCCAAAGTGGCTCTGGTTGAAATGCCAAGAAGTCCGCGAAAGCTATGGCAAGACCCCGCTCAAATACAACACAAAGTTCTTTGCCTTCAAACGGCTTATCACATGCGCGAAGTGTGGATGGCATCTTTCAACGTACACGACCAAGAACATCAATTATGTGCGTTGCCACAACTGCAACGCGGTGCATGTGAAAGAAGCGACATTGCTTGAACAAGCCTCAAACATTTTTACCGACCTTACAATCCCGCCCACAATCGTTGATGACCTGCGCGAAAAGCTGCATATGTATTTCAAGGATGAACAGACGTTCTATGAAGACAACGTGGAACGTATCAACGGCGAATTGAAGAAAATCAGAAAGCGCATGGCAACGATGTACGACGATAGATTGGACGGGCGTATTACGTCCGATGAGTACGACAAAAGAGTGGTGGTCTGTAAGCAGCAAGAGGCAACATTTTTGGAAGAATTGAAGGGTCATTCCGAGGCTGATGAAGCCTTCGTACTTTCATGCTCTTACATACTTGAAGTGGCAAAAAGGGCTTCCGAGCTTTTCATGCGTTCGCAACCCGACCAAAAGAACCGATTGTTACGTTTCGTATTTGCGAACGCTTCCGTAGAAGGCGAAAAGCTCAACTACAAGCTGAAAAGTGTGTTTGCAGGTATCGTTGAGTGTAATAAAAGTGAAAATTGGCTCCCCCGGCTGGATTCGAACCAGCGACCTTGGCGTTAACAGCGCCCTGCTCTACCGCTGAGCTACAGGGGAATACGGTGCGTGAGTGGCAAACCATTGGAACGTGAGTGAGAGAAAGATCAGGATTGCCGAAAGACGCATGGGCATTATACGAAGTTGCGGCTTCAAGGGTAGGGGAATTGTTACTTCCTTTTCTTCGGTATCAGCAGCACGATTTCGCGTCCCACGAACTGATCCGGGCGGCGGTAGAGGAGAGAGAGGCGCTCTTCGCGGCTGGGCGTGATTCCGGGGGGGAGGGTCGCCATGTAACCGGAACTTTGCGCGGCCTCCCACGCGCGGTCTAAGAAGACCGTCTCATTCTTGATTTTCCAGAATGGCCACGTGACCGCGAGCGGGATGCCCGGAAGCGTTTTGGCGCAATTCTCGACGAAAGCGGCTTCCAGTTTTTCGAGTTCCGTCTTCATCTTGGCGGCGGATTTCTGCGAGGGGCGGTCTTCGAGGGCAGGGCCGAGGGTCGACTCGGTCACGACGAGATCCGGAAGTTTCTTCAAAGTAAAAGGCTTGGTGGCATCCTGCTTCCACACCAGAGAATCGGTATCTTTCTTGGGGATCTTCATTTCCTTGCGCAGCCACTCCAGATTCTTCTCGCAGCCGTTCACCGCTTTTTGCGCGATATCCGACGCGAGCACATTCCATCCGCGCATCAGGCATTCCATCGGGATCACGCCTGTCCCGCAGAATGGATCGAAGACGGTCAGCGGTTCCGGCTTCTTCGCTTTCTTCTGGGTGGGATCCGGCACGGGTGTTTGGCAGTTGCGGGCAAGCCACCCGCCCAAGTTGAGCAGAATCTGCGCGAGTTTGGGCGGCAGCAGCCCCACCGTCGTATCGCGAACGGGTTTGCCGATATCCCGCTTCACATAGGCGTTCACGTCCTGCGCCGCAACGGTGCGGCCGACCCAGAGCGTTCTGCTTTCTTCTTCGTCGCCCTCGTAGAGCAAAACGAGCTCGCATCCCCGCTTGGGGTCCAGAAGCCCCGCATCCCTGAGGAGCACGGCAGCCGCCGGCTCGCGTTCACTCCCCACGTAGCGGCAGGGACGGCCCTGCTTTCTGAGGGATTCCTTGCACTGGCGATAGAGGCTGTGGATCGTCTGTTTCGGCATCAGGAACGTGCGTAGGGCGAACACGACTTTGCCCCGTTTCGCATCTTTGAGTTCGCTTAAGAGGATGGCCGGCACTTCCGCGATGGTCACCGCCTGATCGGTCACCCGTCTGGCGAGAATCACGATGCCGCCGAGCGAATCGAGAAACGCGCTTTCCAGTTCCACGGGACTCTCGAAGAGCACAATGGAATCTTTGAGGACACTGCGGAAGACGAAGCCTGGAACGGTGGCCGAAAGTTCGGCGAGTGAGATGCGGGGTTGGTGACCGAGGAAGGCGGCGTAGGAAGGCATAACGGGTTGCAGGATAGCGTTGCAGGGGATGTTCGTACAGCTCTCTCCCTGCAATCGCGTTTATACTTTTTTCATTTCTTCCCTCAACAGCAGAACCGTCAGCATCGTCACCAGCGGCGCGAGCTGCACGAAGCCGCGAGCAAGTCCGGTCTGTTTCAGAGCTTCCACGGAAAGGGAAGTGAAGAGAAAGAGCCCCGCCTGGAGCGCAATCGCGGCGAGCACGAAGAACGAGAGGGGAGCGAGCGTGGACGAAAACAGACGTTTCCGCGCGAGTGCGACGAGCAGCAGCAGAAGCGGGAAGAGCAGGTTCCAGTTACCCTCGAAGAACGTATTCACCCGGAGCACGTACAGCACTCCCGGTTGCCAGCCGAAGGAGTAGCTACTGGAAATCGCTTTGGCGTTGCCGAATGCAAGGCCATGTGTCCACTTGAAGAGCACCCACGGCAACATGATCACGAGCAGCCATCCCGCCACCCATGCGAGAGAGAGTAAGATCTCCCGCCGCGTCATCCGTTTCTGACTCCAGAGAAAGATCAATCCTCCCGCGAGCACCAGAAGGAGGAGCGGCAGGTAGAGAATGAGCGCTTCGTTTTTGGTGAAGACGAGGAGTCCCATTGCCAGAGCGGAGAGACGAAACAAGCTCTGGCGGCGATGAGCGTCCGTCTCCGTAAGTCCCCGCGCCAGCAGTGCGCCCGCAGCGAAGAGGTGGGCAGAGAGGAAGACATCCGCGTACGCGTTCACGCCGCCGAAGAAGTAGAGCGGCAGGCTTGCGAGCAGGTATGTGCCGAGCAGAGCCCACTGCCATGATGTTCGATGGCGCAACGCGAAGAAGAGCAGGATCAAGGAAGCGAGGAACCAGAGGATATGAATGCTGTTCACAAGGCCTTCGTGCCACTGCCCGAAGAGAGAGACCAGCGAAGTCTTGAAGAGCGAGACAGTGGGCGGGTAGCTGCTCAAGGTGCCAGACTCCTCTTCTCCCGCAGCGCCGACGTCGAGTGTGTGCGTGAGAGAGAACACCTTTGCGCGATAGTTCCAGTTCTTGAGCGTGTCATCGAAGTACGCGGGCGTCGTGACGAGGATGAAGGAGCCGAAGGCGATCTTTGCGATGGTCCAGAGGGCAAGAAGGATGAGGAGGACAGAGACAGACTTCGGGAGCCGGATTTCGGATTTCGGAAGAGGGATAGGGTTAGGGCTAAGGTTCGGGAAGAAGTGCCATTGCAGGATTCTCAAAAGGAGCAGCAGGAGCGTCAGTGCACCCTCAACGGAGAGAAAGTCCAGGCGCGCGAAGAGGATGAGCCCCGCAATGTTCGCGAGAAAGACCATGAACATCGTGGCGGTCGTGCCCAGCAGGAAGCCGAGTACGAAGCGTTCGAGCGGAAAGAGCACGGGGTGTCGCCCTTCGCAGAGCCGCACGAGGAGCCAGCCTATGAGAGTGGGGAGCGCGATGCCGAAGAAGAGCCAGAGAAACATCATGGTTGTTTCGTGGACGTTGGGGAAGTGAACGGCAGTGTCCGGAAGACGAAGGTTCCTTTCATGAATTCATGAATGATCTGCCCGGGTGGGGAGATCGGCAGACCATCCTCCATGATCTGTCCGCCGGAGCCGATCGAGAGATCTGGCCGCTCGTAGACAAGCCAGATCGTCGTCCCCGATCCGTCCGCCGGAGTCACGGGCAGGCTCGGATATGTCTGGTAGCGCATGAAGTTCATGAAGGTGTCGGTGGTGGGCGCGAGCAGAACGTAGCGCGGCTGGTCGGCCAGAATCCCGCGGGCCGCTGCGGCGAAATCGGGAAGGAAGTTGATGGTGCGGAACGTGCGCTTGCCCACGGGCTCCCGGAGGTACGAGCGCACGTCGTACGTCCATGTAGCGATGAACTCCGCTCCCATACGGATATCGAGCACGATCCAGAAAATGGAGAAGAGCGCTGCCGTCCCAAAGAGGATTCTCCTCCCGCGCCTCCCGTCGGGTTGCAGCCATGCGCGGATGGCCAGACTTGCTGTGCCGAGAATCAGGAGCACATAGATCACGCGCATGCCGGAGTGGGCGATGGGCGGCTGGTTCCTGTAAAGATTCGCACGGGAGACCGGAGTGGAACAGAGCAGGGGGCCCCAGAAGAAATTGATGCTGTAGGCTTTGAGTCCGTCGAAGGTCCAGAAGCACTTCACAGCTTCAACCACTTGTTCCCCGGTGCTCCAGCCCTGTAGTTCGATGCCATGGAAGGTGATGTCGGTAGCGGCTGGGATCTGGAAACCGATGGCGCTGGCTCTTGGATCCCACCCTCCGATTGCGCTCAAGTCCACGATGATCGATGTGGAAACCGTACTCGGCCGGAGTGTGATGGGAATCTGCAGGTACTTGCCGGCCGGGCTGTCTTGACTACGCCAGATGAACGAGAGGGATGCCCCACGGGGACTCGTGTAGTAAACGGTCACCATGTCGATGCCGTAGGAGAGAGCGAGGGGGCGGGAGAGCGTCCCTTTCTGCGATGTTACGATGCGGATACCGTTCGAGAGAGATGTCACTGGCGGGAGCCCGATGGTGTTCCACTGTGCCTGTTCGGTGCGGTCGCCCAGACTCAGCATGGTTTGCTGCTCCGCTTCGGCGGCAAAGGGCAGCGTGAGGAGGAGGGCGAAGAGGAGGGGACGAAGGAGACGCATGGAGGATTAGAATCATAGTACAGCATTTGCTGGCTTTGTCTCATCCCCAACCCCTCTCCTCACCCGCACCGCATGTCAACGGGAGAGGGGCGCACTCTTTCTGTTTTCACGCCCATTCAGGATGACGAGGTCAGGGGGGTGAGACAGGAATCACCTCTCCTCCTGCGCCACAGTGATTTCCTTTGCGCCTCCTTCGAGCACTGCCTTAATCCGCCGCACGCCTGCCGAGGAGCTTTCCTCTTTCAAAATCTTGAAGCTCCCCAAGAATCCGGTGCGGGCCACGTGCGGGCCACCGCAGATTTCGAGACTGAATGGTCTCGCAGACCATTCGTCTCGCCCTGAGCTTGTCGAAGGGCCCACCCGATACACCTTCACTTCCGCCCCGTACCGCGCATCGAAGACGCCGATCGCACCTTCCTTCTTCGCGCCCTCCACAGTCGTGACGTGATACGTCACCGGCAGGTCGGCCGCAATCGCGCCGTTCACCAGTTTCTCCACTTCTTTGATCTGTTCGGGCGTCATTTTATCCGGATGATTGAAGTCGAACCGCAGCCGCTCCGCCGTAATGTTCGATCCTTTCTGAAAAACATGCGTACCCAACACCGTGCGCAGCGCCGTGTCGAGCAGGTGGGTCGCCGTGTGGAGCTTGGTGGTCTCACCACTGTGATCCTGTAATCCTCCCTTGAACTTGGCCTCCGCTCCGGCACGCGAGAGCGCCTGATGCTCCTCAAATTTCGTCCTGAATCCTTTCTCATCCACGGTGAGCCCCTTTTCCTGCGCGAGCTCCTTTGTGAGTTCCAGCGGAAAGCCGTACGTGTCGTAGAGGTGGAAGACGGTCGTACCGTCCATTTGTGTTCCTGTTTCTTGTACTGCACGCTCGAACTGTTTCATCCCTTCCTTAAGCGTCCTGCCGAATTGCTCCTCCTCCCGCTTCAGAGCATCCAGGATTTCAGGTTGTCGTTCCTTCAATTTTGCGTACACGTGGCCGTACTGCGCGATTACTGCCTCTGCCACTTTGGGCGTGAACGTGCCGTCGTGCTCTACTTTAAGTTGGCGCGCGGAGCGAATGGCACGGCGGACGAGGCGTCGCAGGATGTAGCCCTGATCCACGTTCGAGGGCAGGACGCCGTCCGCAATAATGAACGTCGCTGCCTTGAGGTGATCCACGATGATGCGCAGATGCCGCTCATCCCTGTGGTCGGCCATTTCCATCACGCGGTCCAGGATCGGTTTCATCCGGTCCGTCTCGTACACGCTCGAAACGTTCTGCAGTACTTTCGCCGCGCGCTCCAGCCCCATGCCCGTATCCACGTTCTGTTGTTTCAGGGGTTCGAACGTGCCATCTGTTTTCTTGTTGTACTGCATGAAAACATCATTCCAAATTTCGAGCCATTCATCCTCGTGCGTCGCGGGATTTCCTTTCGGCTCTCCTTTTCCGATCCAGTAGAACATCTCGGTGTCGGGGCCGCAGGGGCCGGTCTGACCCGCGGGTCCCCACCAGTTCTGCTTGCTCTCCTTTACGCCTCCTTTCATGAAAGCGATGCGCTCTTGCGGGATACCGATTTTCTTCCAAATTTCCGCTGCTTCAGCGTCACGCGGAAGCGCCGGAAAACGGTCGTCTCCTCCAAAACATGTGACAGACAGCATCTCAACGGGGATCTTGAGAACTTCAGTGAGGAACGTGAAGCTCATCGTGATCGCTCCCTCTTTGAAGTAGTCGCCGAGACTCCAGTTGCCCAGCATCTCGAAGAAGGTCAGGTGCGACGCATCGCCCACCTCGTCGATGTCCTGCGTGCGGATGCACTTTTGCACGTCGCACAGGCGGTGCCCCGCGGGGTGCGTTTCGCCGAGCAGGTAGGGCACGAGCGGGTGCATGCCGGCCGTGGTGAAGAGCACGGTGGGATCATTCTCCGGGATCAACGAAGCTCCCGGGATCACGGCATGCCCTTCTTTTTTGAAGAAGTCCAAGTACGCCTTTCGAATATCATCGGTGCTTGTTGGTCGCATGTGGGGCAAGGATATCAGAAGATTGTTGTCTCGGCGCATCTGGTATTTGAAGATTTTTCTTGAGTGCATGGATGGTGTTTTCACGGCTGCGTTGCTATGGCAAAAATGGCAGTTTTTTGCTATAATAAGCGCAATACACATATGAACTTCTCCACACCTCCCGTACGGCGCTCTTCGGCCCTGTTGTCATGGAAGATCGTTCTGTTCCTTGGGGTTTCTCTGGCGGTGATCGCGGGAGCGTGCATCTTCTTCTTCCTGCATAGCCGAGGGATCATCGACCACCTCGTAAAGGATCGTTTGCGCAACGAAGCGGCCATTGCCGCAATGAATTTTACCGGAGAGGAATTGCAATCCATTCATACACAGGCCGATATGCAATCTCCGGAATTTGGGGCGCTCGTCTGGCGGCTCAAGGATATTCGTGCGCGCATGCCGCAGATTCGTTTCGCCTACATCATGCGCCGTACGGAAAATCCGAACATGCTGGAATTCGTAGTGGATGCCGATGCGCTCAGCTCCATTGCAGAACTCGATTTCAATAAGAACGGAACGATTGATTCTTCGGAGGAGCCGGGCTTACCGGGGGATGTGTATTCCATTGTGGATATGCCGGCGCTTCAGTCGGAGGCGTTTTTGACTCCCACGACAGACAAAGAGATCACACTGGATCAGTGGGGGCACTCGCTCTCGGGCTATGCGCCGATCTACGACGGCAACGGACAGGCGGTAGCCGTGCTCGGACTCGACATGATGGCTGAGGATTACGCTGCTATTCTGCAGAGCATTTTTTCGATGCAGGCTATGCTGCTTGTGCTGCTGGGCGGGATTCTGGTCACGTTTTCAGTGATGGGCTTTGTCCTCCGCAATCGCGCGGAGGAGATGAATCATCTTGATGCGGAGCGGCGCTGGCTTCTGCAGCTCATCCTGCACCAGGTGGGCACTCCGCTCACGATCTTTAAATGGGGGGTCGAGTCTTTGCAGGAGATGTTGCCGCACCTGCCGGAATCGGCGCGGGCGGAAGTACAGGAGAACACGCTCATCATGGAAGACGGCGTCTCGCGCCTCGATCATGTGACGGAAGTCCTCCTGGCGGCGGACCGCATTCAGGAGGGAAGCATGCAGGTGGCGGAGGAGCGTGTCTCGTTCAAGAGCGTCATCGACGAAACCGTTGCCGGAATCCAGTCCCGTTTGTCCAAGCGTGCCCAGCAGGTACGAGTGGACATGCCGGAGGATGTCCTGTTGCACCTGGATCGCCGGCTGCTCGCGGGAGTGCTCCGGGAGCTCCTGGATAATGCGATGGTCTATTCACCCCAGAATGGTGTAGTGAGCATGCGTGTCCACCGACATAACAAACTGGTGGAAGTGCAGGTATCCGACCAGGGCGCAGGAATTTCATCCGAGGATCTCCCGCGTGTCTTCGAACGCTTCAGCCGCGGTTCCAACGCGGGCAAATACGATCCCAATGGAACAGGAGTGGGTCTGTACATCGCCAAAGGCATCATCGAGCGTTTCGGCGGGAAGATTGCGGTGCGCTCTGTGGAGGGGAAGGGGACGACGATCACTTTTTCACTGCCTGTGGTGCAGTGATGCCCGGGTGCGTCTCTGAACCTCCGTTGTGGCCGGTTTTTCCATTGTGCCCGTGATGCTCAGGTGAGCATCGCTGTGCCGTTCAAAAAAACCATCGGGTCATACGTTGAGGAGTCCGCAAGATGTAACGCAGGTGAACAGTGTTGCATGCGCGCGGTGTTCTTCTGTAGGTTCCGCTACCGTAAGGGCTGTGCGTGGAACGTCTTGTGTTGTCGGAAAATCAAACAGTGTCGTTTTGTGACGTGGAACGCTTGTTGACGGCGCGCGCAGCAGTGACTAGAACAGAGTATCTTTTCCCTTTTTTCCTTCCTCACCTATGTCGACCGCCGAAGCACTCCGCGTTTCCGAAGAGGGTGAACCGCCTTCCCTGCCTGCTACCGACTCATGGCCCGAAGGATTACCCGCCGATGCAACGGAGCTTGCCAGTGAGCTGGATCGGCTGCAGCGGGCCTGCTATGAACGTGAAGGATTGCGCGGGAGTCCTGTGCCCGCGAATATCATTGAGATTACACAGGAGGTGCGCAGGCTCACGTATGCAACGGGTCCTTTCCCTCAGGCAATTGCGCAGGATCTTGCTACGGATATGGGAAAACTGCGTGCGTTCTATAGAGAGAGAAGCGCGAATGGAAATCATCGTGGGCCGGAAACGGCTCAAGGATGATCGACAGAACCTCTGAAACCCAGCAGGATGCCTCGTGAGCTTTTTCCTCTTACGAGACACAATGAGGCTAGAACTTCACCGGAATACGTACGCTCTGCGTCTTCGCAGGATCGCCTGACGGGTTATCTTTCTGAAGCACGAGCGTGCCCGTCGTCCCGGGAGTCGCGGAGAATGTCAGCGTGACTCTGAAGGGGACGAAGTCCGTCGTCATCCAGTTGCTCTCAGCTTGTGCGGGTGCGGCCGCGATCTCGTTTCCATCGGCATCCAGTAACCGCACGGGGAAACTGGCCTCGAAGTACCACGTTCCCCGAGCTTCGCCCTCCACCGTGAGCGGGCTTTGCACGGTTTCATTGGGGGCGGGTTGTGCACGGAAATATCGCTCGCGGTCGAACTGGTCTCGGAACTCTGAGAGGAGGATGCCCCGCCATCATCGGGTGTTCCGGCAGCAGGAAGGCAGGCGGAGAACGCGAGTGATGCGAGCATGGCCGCCGCGAAAGAGAGGGGTAAGTTTTTCATTGTACATTCCATGATAGCGATGAGCGTGGAATAGAGGGAACAATTACGTCCCGAAGCGCAACTGGTACTTGGAATTCTTGAGCATGCGGGCGCCCATCCGGAAGATCCACTTCTGAAAACGGGGATGTTTGCGGGCGCGGGCCAGCATGCCCTCCCGAAGACGCTTGAGGGCGAGGATGCGCTCCAATTCCGGCATGGGATACGACGGATCGAGGATGCGCTTTGCCACTTCCTGCCCGGACGTGAGCGCGAACGCGATGCCTTCGCCGGTGAGCGCCTCGGTCATGCCGGCAGCTTCGCCTGCGAGGTAGATGTTTCCGAATGCGACCCCTTTGTACAGGACGCCGAGCGGCGCGCCTTTCAGTTGGTCGAGCGAAAATGGGAATCCCATGTCCGTCATGAACGCCTTGAACTCCTCCAGAACTTTCTCAAACGATATCTCGTCCGGATCGTAGTATCCGCCCACGTTCGTCACGTTCTCCTGCTTCGGGAAGAACCAGAAGTACGCCGTTTTCAGTCCCGGCGGGTTGAAGTACCACAGGACTTTGTCCGTTTTCACGGGGATGTCGAACGTGAAGCCGAGCGTGATCTTCTTCGGGAGCTTCAGAAAGCGGCGCACCATCGAGTCGGTCCCGTCCGCGCCCACGAGTGTTTTGAAGCTGAATGTTCCTTTATCCGTCACGGCACTGTCTTTGTGAATTTCCGTCACTTTCGTGTCCGTGAGCACGCTGATGTTCGGCACGCCCGTGATTTCCTTGAGCAGGAACTGCCCCAGATCAAGGCGCGTGATGGAGCGCAGGGGATGGTGGAGGTGAATCGTTGTCTCATGCTTCCCGATGCGGATGATATGGGTGGAGGCGGGGCGCGAGATCGACTCCGGAATCCCGAAGGGTTCATCCTGGTACGTCAAACCTCCGCCGCAGGGCTTGGGTCCGATCACTGTTTTCCGGTCGATGATGAGGACGGATTTGCCCGTGTTCTTGAGTGTCCGCGCGCACTGCAGTCCCGCGGGGCCCATGCCGATGATGATGGCATCGAAACGGTCCTGCATCGAAAGGCAGTATAGCGCAGAACTGAAGCGGCATTCATGGTCACTCTCATACATTCGCTCGTTTGAGGGGACATTTCAGTGCGTCTACAATGCGTGTCTATGAAGAGAGGCATGACAGTATCTGCGTTTGCAGTATTCGTTGCTCTGGTGTTTTTTGTGTTGTTCCGCGGTGCCGGTTACAATCCATTCTTCGGTTTTCCTGTTTGGAAAGCAGAGGGAACGGTTGTCTCAGGCGAACAAGACACGAACCAGAATCCGGACATCATTCCCTTGCGCGATGGATGCTACCGGCTCTATGCGCATGGCGCTCCTGCTGGAGACGGAAAGATGAGCATATACAGTCATCGTTCCTGCGACGGATTATATTGGCAATTCGAAGGGAAGCGGATCGATATGGCTGCCATGCCAGCCGTTCTGCCGATGAGCGACGGAAAGGTGATGCTCTATTTTCAGAGAGGAATGGGTAACGGAGCACAGGCGTTCATGGTGGCGACGTCGGATGACGGATTGCATTTCACCGTCCATGCGACACCCCTGCTTGTCACCGGAAAGGGGGAACTGAAAACAATTAGGACGATGTCTCACTTCGAGCTTGTGCAACTCGATAAGGGATACAGGATGTATTTCGACGAGGGCGGTTTGACGCCCGTGGATTTTGAGCGGTACGCGCAGGAGCATTGGGCATGGCCGGTGTCGAGAATCCGCAGTCTGTATTCGGAGGACGGCATGCACTGGAGTCTGGAGGCCGGTGTCAGGATCGAATACGAACAGGAACCGTTGCGGTACATGCAGAGGGCGGAGAGCTGCACCGTGTTCAAAGAGGATGGTATCTATCACATGTATTTCGGCGCGGGTTTTTCACCATGGGAAGACCTGAAGTCTTGGAAGAGGTGGTCATGGAGCGGAATTTACGAGGCTGTCTCCAATGACGGCTTGGAGTGGCACATCACCGATAGAGCTATTTTTCACCGTGGCAGCGATCCAAAAATTATTCGCGTGGGGGATGTCATGAGGCTGTATCTTTCGGAAGGAGACAGGATCGGAGGAAATGCGATCGAAAGTTATGTGAGGCAGGAGTAGTGAACGGATACGGTATTTCTTCCTGTTCAAGTCATGGACACGAGTCGGGTATGATTCACCACGCGAAGCTCCCCAACGGGGAGCGAAGTGCGGTGGAAAGGATTCGAAATGGGTGGAACTAATTGTTTGCGTTCACTCAGAGGTGGGGCGTCCTTCTTCACTCGATTCCAAGTACCTTTCTGTGATCACCCGTTTGAATCAAGAGGAGCACCAGACGATCCTCATCCTTCGCATACCGAAGCAGCCAATCGGGACCGATATGGCACTCGCGTGTTCCGAGCAATTTGCCTTTGAGCGCATGATCACGATGCGTCACTTGTAGCTCTTTCCCTGCAGCCAGGGTGTCGATGACATGATCGAGTTTCTGTAGATCATGTCCTGTTCTACACAAAATCTTGTAGTCTTTCTTATACTGCTTTGTCGCCACGACTGCGTATCTCTTCATTCCTTCAATATAGCATCATGCAATGCTTTTGCGGATGCGTATCTCTTCCCATGTTTTTTTGCCCATGCGAGCTCTTTGAGAATTTTCTCCTCTTCGGCAGGAGTCATGCCGTTTTCCGTCACCACCTCAAAAGGGATTCCTTGTTTTTCAATAATCTGGACCAAATAGATATTAATCGCGGTGCTCAAATCCAAGCCCAGTTTTTCCAGAATCAATTGAGCAGTCTTTTTAGTGGCCTGATTGGTGCGCACCTGAATAGTGGTTGTCATGGATTCATTGTACTCTTTGTACATACAATGTCAATACGTTGTAATGATGGTGGAGATGCCGGGAATCGAACCCGGGTCCAACGTGTAGCGCCGCTGCCTGTACTGTCATGGACTTCTCGTACTCGCAGCCCTAAGAGAAGAGCAGAGAAAGGTGCGAGGGATGATGCCTGGTTGACCACAGTGCCGCGACATCAGACGGCTCTGCTACCTCGCTGATTGCGCCTCATTCCTGTAGCGAGAATCGAGGGTGAGACGTGTCCGCGTAGAGCGGACTTACGCTGCGAGAGCGAAGGCAGGTACAGCGTTCACCTTGCGGAGCGCGCCGAGAACCGTATCTTCGAGGGCAGCAAAAATGCCTTTATCAGCATTTATTGGGTGCAACAGTGGGTGCGGGAACCGTTGCCCTCCCGAACAGAAGCGAAACCACGCCAGTATCACGCTGTCGAAACCATTTCATCCCCACAGGTGAATGCGAGCCGAACGCAAGCGCGCAGCGCGCAGCGTGAGGCCGAAGATCCTGTGCCCTGAGCTTGCCGAAGGGCACAATGTGATCAGAATCTATCGAGAAACGAAATATCCGCGTAGTCGGGTTATCCCCATGCTGTGAACGATCGAGACCGTCATTCTACGCTCCTTTGGTTTCTCTACCACTCTTCCATCGACAAATTGCTGTGTTGGGTGGACTCTCGGGAGGGGAGAGAAGAAGATAGAAGGAGGCTTCTATTCGTTTTTCCAACAAAGTTATTATGAAAAAAACATTTTTGATTCTTGGCGCGAGTGCGCTGTTCATTCTGGCCGGATGCCAAAGTTCCCCCGCAGACAAAACCGACGACGGAAAAAACGCACAAATGGCCAATCCCGCTTCCGTGAATTGCGTTGATAAAGGCGGCACGCTTGAAATCCGAAAAAACAAGAAAGGCGAATACGGCGTGTGTCTTTTCGAGGACAATCGGCAATGCGAAGAGTGGGCGCTTCTGCGCGGCAATTGTCCGGTGGGCGGGCTGAAGATTACCGGTTATGAAAATGAAGCGGAGATTTATTGCATAGTCACCGGCGGAAAAGTGGAAGGCGTGGGAACGGCAACCCCGATGTGCAAACGCATTGACGGCACGCTGTGCAATGCACAATCGAACCTCGACGGCGATTGTCCGGATCCCAGCGACCCGAATCCAAGCGCAGGGAACACAGAAGCTCCCTAAGAAGAGTTTTGCCCGCTCATAGCCGGCAGTTTGCAGACCCGCTTCTTTCCCTTAATCATTCTTAATGCCCTCTCTGCTATACTTCTTTCCGTGACGGCCATCATCCGCGCAACAGAGGTGACCAAGAAATTTCGCGACTTCACGGCCGTGGATCACATCTCGTTTGAAGTGGAACACGGGCAGATCTTCGCTTTCCTCGGCCCCAACGGCGCCGGCAAGACGACCACGATCAAGATGCTCACGACGTTGCTCCACCCCACGAGCGGCACGATCGAGATCGACGGGCACGATCCGGTGGCGCATCAGAGTGAAGCGCGTAAGTCGTTCGGCATCGTCTTTCAGGATCCCAGCGTGGATGACGAGCTCACGGCGTGGGAGAACATGGAAATCCACGGGGTCCTGTACGGACTTGAAAAAAAGCTCCGGCGGGACCGCATCGAGCAGCTCCTTTCGATCGTCGAGCTCTCGGACCGCAAGAACGACCTCATGAGGGAATTCTCGGGCGGCATGAAGCGGCGGCTCGAGATCGCCCGCGGGCTCCTGCACCACCCCAAGGTGCTCTTCCTCGACGAGCCGACCATCGGCCTCGACCCTCAGACGCGCAATCACATGTGGGAGTACGTTATGGCGCTCAACAAGTCCGAGGGCATCACCGTATTTCTCACTACGCACTACATGGAAGAGGCCGATCGCGTGGCCGATACGATCGCGGTCATCGATCACGGCAAGATCGTCGCACACGGCACGTCGGCAGAGCTTCAGCAGCGCACGCAGACCAAGAGCCTCGAAGAGGCGTTCCTCTCCCTCACGGGGCACCAGATCCGCGACGAGCAGCTGGGAGCTGCCGACCAATTCCGCATGCGCATGCGCAACATGCGCCGCTAATTCTTTCCATCATGCTTTCCACCCTCTCCATCCTCTGGCTCCGCCAACTCAAGCGCTTCGTGCGCTCCCGCGCGCGCGTGATCGGCTCGCTCGGCCAGCCGATCCTCTTTCTCTTCGCGCTCGGGTTCGGGCTCGGTCCCATGTTCCAGAAATCCGGCGGAGGCAATTACATCCAGTTTCTGGCTCCGGGCGTGATCTGCATGGCGATCCTGTTCACCTCGGTCTTCACGGGCATCGAGATCATCTGGGACCGGCAGTTCGGATTTTTGAAGGAGACGCTCGTCGCCCCCGTCTCGCGCATGAGCATCATGCTGGGCCGCACGCTCGGCGGCGCCACGGTAGCCACGATTCAGGGTCTCATCGTATTCCTGATCGCCCTCATTGCCGGGTTCCGTCCCGAGTCCGTGTTCTCCGTCGCGCTCGCGCTCCCCATCATGTTCCTGATTGCCCTTCTCTTCACGGCGTTCGGCACGGGGATCGCCTCGGTCATGGATGACTTCCACGGTTTTCAGCTGGTCATGAACTTCCTCGTCATGCCGCTCTTCTTCCTTTCGGGCGCGCTCTTTCCGCTGGAGGGCCTGCCTCCGCTCGTCGCGGTCATCACCCGCATCGATCCGCTGACGTACGGGGTGGATGCCATGCGCGGCGTTTTTATCGGCGCGTCGCATTTGGGCATGCTGACCGATCTTTCCGTGCTCTCGCTCTGGACCTTCCTGTGCCTCTTCATTGGCAGCTACCTCTTCTCGCGGATTGAGGTGTGAGGGCTTGGCCGTATCCGTCTGTTCTCTGCAGAATTCCGCTTTCTGGTTCTTCCGGATGCAGAGTGTTACAGTGCCGCTCCTATGTCCGAGCATCGTCCCTCTGCCGACGATCTTCCCCGTGTGGAGGCGGGTGATACGCTTACGTTCGACCGGGAGGGCGGCGGAGAACAGGGTGTGATCGTGGAGAGTGCGGAGTGGATCGGCGAGGGGGCGTTCGGCGTCATTTATCATGTTCGTTGCCGTGTGGCGGAAATTCTTGGGGGAGGGGAAGCTGGGCGACGTTCGGCTGTGCGCGATTGCGTCATGAAGTGTTTTTTGCTGAGGGGCGATGCGCTGCGGGCGCAGCGGAATCACGAGCTGCTCAGGCGTAATGCGCTTCCCGTTTTCCCCACCTATCAGCGCGAGACATCGCCGATGAAAGAGATCATCATGATGCCGGACGGCAACGCCGATGGCGTGCTCACGGTTTCGCAGAACTCCAGTCTTGCACGCGGAAAACTGGAACGTCAGCCGCTCACGGAGATCGATAATTTCACTCCTCTTCTTGCAGAGATTGCGTCTCATATCCGTATGGCTTCCCATTTCGGTATTTCACTTCCGTTTGATGCGTATTTCTTCTTCGTCCGGCGGCAAGGATCAGGCGCATCAGTTGGTTTCTCATTCGACGACACGGATAATGTGGAACAGCACGCATTCGTCGGCCGGTTTCTCGTGGAGGAGAACGTCCGGGGGGCCACTGATGCCTTGCGGTGTTTCCTCTCGTACGCGGTCACTCCCGAGAAAATGACCGAGTACATGGCCGGCGCCGTTTCGTTTCTGCAGGCGCGCGGAAGGGAGATTCTGGAAGCAATCAATCGTGTGAATGAGTGCTGATCTTTCTCGAAAAAAACAGGAACAACCACCCCTCTCTCGCGATCGGGGTGGTGTTGCATGTCGAATGGAATTTACTGCGCTTTCTTCATTGCCCGCGCAGCCCACAGCATCTTCGAGAGTTCGCCGCGGGTGATGGGGCCATTCAGGTCGGCATCGGCCGAGAGCGCGCCGCCGTCGATGAGCGCTTTGACGTAGTGAGCAAACCACTGTTCGGCAGGGTCGGTGGTATCCGTTGCCAGCTCAAAGGCCTTGGCCAACGCCTTGGCGGCCTCGGCGCGCGTCACGAGTGCGTTCGGGCGGAAATTGCCGTCCGTGAAGCCGCGCATGACTCCCGCACGCATAGCGGTGCAGAGATCGATGCCGTACGAGGCGTCCTTCTCAACATCACGCGCCAGCAGGGAGTAGTCGGATTCCGAGAGTTTGAGGAAGCAGCGCTCCGATGGCTTAAAGAGCCGGCGCACGATCGCGGCCACGAAGGTGGAGCGTTTGATCGTCGAATCGGAGTTCCAGGTGTAGGCGACAGGCTCCACGGCGGGCAGCGGAGGAGGCAGGGCCTCGAGGAGGGGCTCCTCGACCTGCATGGGCGGGCCGGGCGGCAACGTCACGTCTTCGGGGAAGTACGCGGACGCAAGTTGCGGAAGGAACAGGGAACAGACGAGGAAGAAAGAGAGAGGGCGAGTACGCATGGGAACATGGGGAAAAGGAAGTGATTGTGAACGCTTCTTGTCATCTCTGCAACAGGCGTTGAACACAGGAATTGCCCTGTGCTTCTGATGCAGGCAGTCCTTTCGTTGACGGATTGAAAAGTGGCCATCCCGAGCTTTGCTCGGAGTGATCAATTCTCAGAGATCTGCAGTTTCCCCAGTATGCGCATATAGGCCGTTTGTGGATTATGCAACTTACTCCCGCAGTGCATGGTGAAACGCAGGAAACGTTGTGCGGTGATGATAAAGGCACCACGCACAGAGCAAGAAGTAGTTTCTTCATAAAGGATTGTCCGCGTGTGGTCAACGGTCTGATCCGAGAGGATCGAAACATTGGCGGCTTCGTTCAGTTCAGCCAGAGCTTGTGCCGCATGGTCCCGATCGAAGCCCGTGAGCGAGAAATCCGTCTCGACACAAGCGTTCCAGCCCCAGCATTTTCTCTGCGGGCCGACGTAGAGTTTCCAGAGTGCGGGCAGTTTGGGGGCAATCGTTCCATCGTACGAGCCGCGGGTCACGAGATGCGGAGTGGGCCAGGAGCTGGGGTAGGAGAGTGCGTAGCCGAGGGAGGCGTTGCGTGCCTCCGCCCATGTGACGGGATTTGCCACTTCCACTTCATCGAGCGCGATGCGCTCCGCGGGTGGCAGTTCGGAGGGGAGCTTTAAGAGCCGAGCGAGCATTTCGGCCACTTCGCCGCGGGTGAGGATATGCGCGTAGTCCTGTGCGGTCGGCGGAATAGCTCCCGCGCTATCCATGTAATGCAAGTAGGGCTTATACCACTCCTTGCCCAGTGAATCCAAATCCGGGATTTGCACCGGTGCTAATTTGAATGCGATCGAGAGGATTTTGGATCCTTCGGCGAGGGTGATCGGGCGATCCGGGCGGAAGCTGCCGTCCCCGTAGCCCGAGATAAATCTGTACGACCATGCCACACAGACCGCCGGGGCGTACCACGCATCGGGTGTCACATCACTAAATTCCATGCCGAGGCCGTACTTCTGGAGCGTGGAAGCGTCGCTCAGGCAGCCGTCGATGAGTGTCTGCGGGGCCAGGGCATGCGCGATCATCTTTACGAATTCCGCACGGGTCACGGGGGACTCGGGCCAGAAGACGCGGTACTCCCCGGGCACGACGAATCCCTGCACGATGCCACGCTGTCGCAGGAGTTCGATCGCCTCGGCGTAGGGGTGCGTATCAGGCACATCCGAGAAAGCCGAAGCTGCTGCTGCGGTGGGCAGGCATCCGATGGCGATGATTGAGAGGGAAACGATCCAGCGAAGAAAGCACATGAAGGTGAACGGGAGCTCGGTGAGGCATCGTAGCACAGGCACGGTTGATCATTGGCGATTTTCAAATTGGCGATTGGCAAATTTGATGAGATAGCGCCAATCGACAAATCGCCAATCGACAATCTATTCTATCGTCATTTCCCCTCAGAACTATGGACCACCAGGAACTCCAGAAACGCGTTGAGGCATTCCTTGCAGACCTCAATATTCCGAGCTTCATCGTCTTCGGATTTCAGAAGGACGTGAAGGAGTTCGGCTTCATCGCTTCGTACCGTCAGATGCCCTCCAACGTGGCGATCAAAGGGCTCACGTGGGCGCTCCATGATTTTGTGAACAAGCTGCCGTAGAGATCTTTCGCGAGTGTTGTCATCCTGAGCTCTGTCGAAGGATGACTTCGTGTGTCTATGGTTCGACAGTGCTCACCATGACATGTATCACTATCGGATGATTTCCTTCATCACCCAGTTCGCAAACCCGATCGCTGCGGCCACGACGATCCAGCCCCAGACTCCGCCGTAGATCTCGAGCCCCACGATGGCGGGGTCCATCTTGAGGACGAGCAAATGCACGAGCCACACGAAAATGCCGTTCACCACGATCACAGCGAGAATAGTGGCGAAGATTTTTAAGGGGAGCGTCAAAACGGCGAGGATCGGGCGGACGAGGAGATTCAAGAGTGTTAAGAGCGCACCGACGATGACAATCGCCCGCCACCCTCCGGTGAGCGCGAAATACTGATCGAGGTATGTGGCCATCGCCCAGACGAGGGTGACGTTCAGAATTGCTTTGATGGTGATCTTGAGTGGGAGGGAACCTCCGGAATCGTTGGACATGGGGGAGAGTGTAGCTGCTGAAGAGCTGATGGGGGAATGGCTACATGGTTAAATTGTTACATTGTTTCATGGTGGTAGAAATGAGATTTGCACACGGCACGGGTTCGCTTGCGAACAATGCAGTCATTTATCCATGTGACAATTTCTTCAGCCTCACCGTCACGTCCGATCCGTCAATGTTCACGCGTACCGGGTTTCCATCATTCTCCTGCAGCACGGCATGCGTTTCCTGTGCGATCACGTTGCCGTGTTCCTGCAAGATTTGCTGTAGGCCGTCTATCTCAAGCGCAATCGAGTCGGCGAAGTGCAATCCCGCTTCCTTGCGGATTTTCTGTACTGCGCGGATGAGATCGCGTGCCAGGCCTTCGCGTTTGAGCGCTTCAGTCACGGTCGTTTCCATGCTCACGACGACGCCCTTGTCGGCTGCGATGTCTTCACCCTCCCTGCTGCGATACGTGATGTTCACCTCATCGGGAGCGAGTACTTCATCCAGGATGAGCACGGCGCCATCCTCCCGCACCGTGAAATCCCCCGCCTTGCCTGCCTTGATGATTTCCTGCACGCGCGCACCCAGGCGCGGACCCACCTTACGCGCATCCACCTGCGCGAAACGTTGAGCGAGCGTGCCGGGGTCTGCGGCGAATTCCAAATCTTTCACATTGAGTTCGTTCTTGAGGAGGTCGCGGTCACCTTCGGTGAGTGCAATCTTCGCGAGAGCCGGCGGCAGGGCCACGTCGGTCGAGACCGACGGTGGCAGGGCGACGAGGGCGCGCGCGAGCGGTTGGCGCACCTTGAGTTTTTTTGCTCCGCGGATGCCGAGGCCGAGCGACACGATCAGTCGAAGCAGGCGGTTGCGCTCGATGAGCGCACGCTCTTCAGTCGTGAGTTCCTTGCAGTCGGGCCAGTTGGTCAGGTGCACCGATCCGTGGTCTTCGGGGACGAGATTCACGTAGATCGCGTCGGTGATGAACGGGCAGAACGGGGCGAGTACCTGGCAGATGGTGAGGAGCACGTCATAGAGAGTCGCGAGCGCTTCCGTCTGCTCTCCTTCATGTGTCGAAAGTTCCGCGGATGGGCTCGTATCCTCTTCATCCACCGCGCCCTTGCCGGCGAAACGGCGGCGCGAGAGGCGCACGTACCAGTTGGTGAGCGCGTCGATCGTGTCGTGCATCTCGCTGCAGGCGGCCGACAGGTCGTAGCGGTCGAGCTCGCGCGTGATGCGGTTGACGAGATCCTGCACCTCGGCGCGGATGTAACGATCCAGAGGATGGTTACTGTGACGGCGGCTTTCGACCGGCTCGAACTTCGCGGCGTTCGCGTAGGTCACGAAGAAGACAAAGACGTTCCAGAGCGGAAGTAGCACGGAACGCACGGTCTCCGAAACGAGTGTTTCCGAGAAGCGCAGGTCTTCGCCCCGGACGGCGGGCGAACTCATGAGCGTGAAGCGCACGGCGTCCGCACCGTGGCGATGGACCACTTCGATCGGCTCCGGATAGTTCTTGAGGCGCTTGCTCATCTTCTTGCCGTCCTCGGCCAGCACGATGCCGTTGACGATGCAGTTCAAAAACGCGGGTTGCTTGTAGAGAGCCGTCGACAGGATCATGAGGGTGTAGAACCACCCGCGCGTCTGGTCCATGCCCTCGGCGATGAAGTCCGCCGGGAACCCGGGTGGGAACTTGGAATTGTGGTTGTTCTTACTGAACGCGAAAGGGAAGTGGCTCTGCGCGTACGGCATGGAACCGGATTCGAACCAGCAGTCGAGCACCTCCGGAATGCGTTGCATGAGGGCCGGGAGCTTGAGATCAATCGTCTCGGCGTTCTTGGGTGCGAGTGCCGCCGCTTCCGCGAGGGAGAGATTGTCAACCAGTGCCTGCAGGCATTTCAGCGGGCCGCCATGACAGGCCACGAGCACGCGCTTGCCCGGGTATTCCGCGCGGATGCGCTGCAAAGCTTCTTCCAATCGCCGCAGGAATGCTTCGAAGCTTTCGCCGCCCGGAGGAGTCAGAGGAGAGAGCCCGGGGCTTGCGATCACGCCATTCGGCAGAGCGGTCCGGTACTTCTGTTCGGGCTTGCCGGACCAATCACCCGTGTCGCGCTCATTCAGTTCCTTCCACCGGGCCGCATGCGGCACCTTCAGTTCCGCGCTGAGGATCTCTGCCGTTTCGACGGCGCGTTTCAGATTCGACGAAATGATCACGTCGTATTTCTTCTTCTTGAGTTTCTTGGCGAGTGCGCGGACCTGAGAGCGTCCCGTCTCATTGAGGAGCGTGTCGACATTGCCGCCATTGACGATATCTTTCGCGTTGTAGTCCGTTTCGCCGTGGCGAACCAAGGTCAGTTGAATGTCATTCTTCTGCTCCGAAGCGCCCCACATGATGTCATCCACGATGTGCTTGTGCAGGTCGAGTTGGGATTGAGTGCGATGGTCCCAGAAGAAGGTTACGGGCTCGGCATACCGGGGATACGGCCGGTGATTCAGTTTCATGGGATCTTCCAGCGTGAAGAAGTGCTGGATGTTCTGGAGCGGGTCGGCATGCGTGACGATGACGATGTGGCCGCCGCGGTACCGGGGGAGAACTTCTTCGAGGAATGCGCTGATGCGCTCGTGCACGGCGCCAAACGTCTCCATGCCCGGAAAGTGATAGATGCTTTCGGGGGCATTGGTTTCGAGCTTGTGAGCCCTGCGCGCTTTCACGAAGGTCAAATCCGAGAAGTCGACGGTCTTGCCTTCATAGTCCCCGAAGAGCACTTCGTGCAGGCGTTCATCCACGATCACGGGAGCACCTGTCGCCTTCGCGATGATCGCCGCGGTTTCTTTCGTCCGGTCCAAGGGCGAACAGTAGATGGCGGAGATTTCTCCAGCATTCAGAAAATCCGCCGCAGCCGCAGCCTGTTTCTTTCCCGTTGCCGTCAAGTGCGTGCCCGGGCAGGTGCCCTGATAAACCGGCACCAAATTTCCTTCACTCTCTCCGTGCCGCAGGACCGATACCTTGGTGAAGCGGATGCGTTGCTGTGCCATGAGTTCGTCGCGGCTCTGGATCACCGTCAGATCTTTTGTTTCATTGCAGCGCCAGATCGGCAGGGGAGTGCCCCAGTAGCGGTTGCGGCTGATCGCCCAGTCGCGCGCGCCTGCGAGCCACTTGCCGAACCTTCCGTCGCGCACGTGCGCGGGGACCCACGTGGTTTTGGCATTGGACGCGAGAATGTCTTCCTTGATTTTCGAAACGTTCACGAACCACGAGCTCGTGGCGTAGTTGAGGAGCGGCGTCTCGCACCGCCAGCAGTGGGGATAGCTGTGCCGATAGGTCTCTTTGCGCCAGACGAATCTCTTTTTGCGGGAGTCTTCGATGATCTGTTTCTCCCCGTCTTCCACGTGCATGCCCGCGTAGGGGCCGGCCTCGGGGCCGAAGTGGCCGTTCATCTGCACGTCCATGATGATGGGCAGCTTGTTCTTTTTCGCCGCCTCCATATCGATCTCGCCGTACGAGCCGTTGATCGTCACGATGCCCGTTCCCTCCGACGGATCCACGTAGTCCGCGGCGAAGATGTGGTAGACATGGGGATTCTTTTTGACCTCCGGAATTTCCCCGTACCAGGGGGCGATGTGTTCGTAGGCCTTGCCCACCAGTTTCCTGCCGGGGAATTCATCGACGATTTCAAACTGTTCCGTTCCTTTCATCACCTCTGCCACCCGACTCTTCACCATGATCAGGTCTTCGTCGCCTGCGCGAACCTTGGCGTACAGAGCATCGGGTTTGATGGAGAGTCCCATCGTGGAGAGCGTGCTCCACGGCGTGGTGGTCCAGGCGAGCACGAAGGTGTTCTTTTCTCCCGCGAGCCTGAACTTCCACGTGACGGCGATGTCATCGATATCCTTGTAGCCCTGCGTCACCTCGAAGTTACTGAGCGGCGTTTCGCAACGAGGGCAGACCTGCATGGCTTTCCGTCCCTCGTAGACGAGTCCCTTCGTGTGCAGCTGATTAAAGACCCACCAAATCGATTCCATGTACTCGGGGTCCATGGTGCGGTAGTCATTGTCCATGTCCACGAAGCGGCCCATACGCGAAACGACCGTCCGCCACTCTTTCGTGTAGCGCTGCACGGAGGTGCGGCAGAGCGCGTTGAATGTATCCACGCCCATCTGCTCGATCTCACGGCGCGATGCGATGTTCTGTTCCTTCTCGACCAGGTTCTCAACGGGCAGCCCGTGGCAGTCCCAGCCGAACCGGCGTTCTACGTACTTGCCCCGCATCGTCTGGTAGCGGGGGATCACGTCCTTGATCGTGCCGGCAAGCAGGTGTCCGTAGTGGGGCAGACCCGTGGCGAACGGCGGGCCGTCGTAGAACGAAAATGCTTCCCCTTTGCCTCCCACGGGACCATCCAGCAGGTCGCCCGTCCCTGTCGAACGAAGCCGGAGACTCCTCTTAAAGATGTCTTCCTCCTGCCAGTAGCGGAGGATGCCTTCCTCCAGTTCCGGCAGCCGCTGCTTGGGATCCACGGGGTCGAACATCGATGTCAGTGTACAGCAAACGCTGTGAGGTGATGTAACCCGACCTGTATGAATTTGTGATAGGAAAAAATGCCCAATTTCATAGTGAAAGTTTTTGACACTAGACCGATTCCTTGAGAATATTTAGCTCTGAAGTTTTATGCCCGTATTAACTAATGCCAGCAACGGCACGCAGAGAATTCTGGATGATGGATCGACGCTTGCGTCTGCGCAGGAAGGGGTGGCCGAAACTGATCAACGGGACATCATTGATCCGGCTGTTCTGCGGGCGCGCCAGGCTTTATCACAACTTGGCATGGGTAGGGTTATTCGTGAGGAAGAACATAACCTGCAGCAAGCCGTATCTGATGAATTGCAACGGGATCGTCGTCATACAATTTCCTCGTTAACCGCTGCCGTTTTAGGGCTCCTCGTGGCGGTGGTTGGTAATCATCGTGGGCATTGTCCATAAAATCACTCATTTTGAAGGTGCAAAAAAGTCCTGCAGAAGACGATTTCGTGATATAATTGCCAATCATGGCGGGAATTGACCACCAGTTCCGTGATTCTCTTTTGTACCTTCGGGTGCGAGATCGGGAGGAGGTGGAGCGTGCACTTGCGCGTTCTGTGCAGTTGCATGAAGGACAGAAGCGGGAATCGGGCGAGGCCTATGTAATCCATCCCATCACGACGGCTCTCTATCTTGCACGACTGGAAGCCCAGAAGGATATGCTCATCGCCGCTCTGTTGCATGATACGGTGGAGGATGGTCATGCGACTGTTGAACAGATCGAGAGCGAATTTGGCAAGACAGTGGCGCATCTGGTGGAGGGGGTGACGAAGATGAGCAAGAGTCTCTACGAGGGCAGACTTTCGGACCGGCAGGTTGCGTCACTACGAAAAATGCTGCTCACGGCCAACGATGATTTGCGTGTCATCCTGATCAAGATCGCAGACCGGCTTCATAATGTAGAAACGCTTTCCGCTCTGCGGCAGCAGAAGCGGGAACGCATCGCCCTCGAAACGCTGGATATCTACGTTCCATTTGCCCGGCTCGTCGGATGGTGGGAGGCGAAGAAGCAATTCGAAGAGATTTGTTTTCCCGTTGCGTATCCTCAGGAGAGTAAAGAGTGGCATCAGGCCATTGAGCGTGTGCGGGCAGAAGTGAGTGGAGAGCGTGTCCAGTTCATTCAGCAGGTGAATCAGGAGACGGGTGCAGAAGTCCATGCAGAGCTTTCGCTGATGACCGACTATGAAATCTTCATCAAAATGCAACGTGTCTTAAGCCGTCTCACAAACGCGAATGCCATTGATTCCGGTCTGCTCATTGTGCAGCGGTCATCTCCGCTGGAATGTTACTGGCTTCTGGGCGAAATTCATGAGCACCATCAGGCGCGTCCGGCCTCTTTTCGTGATTACATTTCCACGCCGCAGCCTAACGGATATCGAGCCCTCCATACGACAGTGTTCCTTTCGCAGAGCCACGAGTTTCGTTTGCGGATTCAGACTGCTGTCATTCATGAGTATTCGTTCAAGCGCAAGATTTCTTCGTGGGAATCGGAGAATGGAGGGGATGTCTACCATGCGCTGAGTGCATTGCATGCCTTTACGCTTAACGATCAGCAGTACCTCCAGAATTTGCAGCAGACGGTTCTTGCCGAGCGCATCAATGTCTTTACCGGTGCCGGCGAAATCGTGACACTGCCCGCCGGTGCGACGGGAGTGGATTTTGCTTTTGAAATTGATCCGGACAATATTCGATATCTGGCAGGCATCCGGGTGGATGGCGGCGAAGTCAGTGAGGCAACGCGTATTCTCAATGAAGGGGAGACCGTGGAGCTTGTTCTTCTCAACGGAGAGAAAACAGACCGTCGTACGGTGTGGGTGGAAAAGGTGAAGTCCGTGCGTGCGCGTGAACGTCTGCGGCAGACCTTGCGGCATCATCCCAAGGCGGAGCGTCGCAAAGATGGTGCGAACCTCCTGAAGGCCGAGTGCGCCAAATACCGGCTGCCCATCTGGTGGCTGTTCCACTTCAGTCCTGTGCAGGAACGTCTGGCGCAGGAATGCAATTTTTCATCCTTTGATCTTCTTCTTGAGGAAGTTGGCAGCGGATCGATTTCGGTGGGTACAGTCATTGAAAATTACCGTCATCTTCTCATTACGCCACCGAGCTGGACCATTCGTATTCTGAAATGGCTGCACCTGCTCCCGCGAACGCGCGTGCTCAATAAGGAGGCATCTCTTATTGATCTGGAGATCTATTCCCGTGACCAGCCCGGTATGATTTACAGCATTTCCAAATGCTTTGCTGAAAGAGGCATCAACATTTCAAAATTCCTGGTTTTTGCATTTCCACCGATGGATGCTCTCTACAAAATCCGCCTGGAGGTCAAGAATTTTCAGCAATTCAGCGATCTCTACGATGCGATCCTGGAGGTGCCGGGAGTGAAAAGAATCTTGCGAAAGCGGTGAAATTGTGTCAAAATTTGCCCCTTTCTCCTTTCAATGCAAGAACGTTTCGTCGACGGCCCCATCGATCCACTTTCCGTGCTCTTCGAGCCCACCGCTGCCGACTATGATCTTTATCTCAAGGAAGGAGAGTGGGGAAGGAATCAGGAGGGGCATCCTGAGGCATGGACTACGCATTACGACCGGATGGACACGACCATTGCAAACAGGATTCTGAAAGTTTCACAGGAGAAGAGGCTGAACCTCAATGAAATGAATGTCGGCCTGGTGGGACCGGGGTTTCAGCCGGTGGGTCATGACATCAGTGTGCATACTGCAAACGTCATTCTCTCCGAACTCCATCGGATTATCGTCATTGATTTTTCTCTGAATGCGGTGCGTTCCGCCGTACAGAATCTTATTCAGAATGGGCTGTCTCCCGACCGTGTTTTTGGCATGCAGTTCGATCTGACGCGCGGCTTGAGTACCATGTTTCGTAATCGCATTAGAGCGATTCTTGAAAATGTGGAGACAGAGCAGGAGTTCTTTGATGCAGCCATGAAGCAATTCCATCAAGTGACCGTGGATTCACTGCAGCAACAGTTGGGTGAAGAACTCTTAAACGTTGCAGATAATCCCGTCAGGATGCCCGGCAATGTGGTGGGGGCCAAGAGTGCAGGAAACCTGCGAATCGAAGTCAACGAAGGTGAACCTGTTCCTCTCCATTTTACGGTGCTACCGATGGTGCTCGCAGGAACCAATGCGGCGACCGAGTCTCACCTGTACGAACGCTGGCGTGAGGTGACATCCGACGAATCACGCGGGGCTCTTCCTCCCAGCGCGCGAAGAGATCGTGCACGGTCAGACGTGTATCGCAAAATTCATGAAATGGTCGCGGCAAATAATTCCGAAATTGCAGCGAGAGCAGTTGCGAGAATTCTTCAGGACAACACGACGCCCGACAATCAGCAGCCGGTGATCTGCGCGATCACCGATATTTCCACCAGTTTCAATGAGCCGAATTATGGAATCATGCCGCGCCTCCATCCCGACAAATTCTCATGGCGCGTGGGAGAGATGGGTGGCATGGCTGTCATCAGTCATCCTCATATTTTCAAAGAGGCTCCCGATCATGAACACATCGTGGCGGAAGTGCGTGTGACGCGTTCACCCGAGTCATTGGAGAGAGCGCAACGGTCAAAACCATCTTCTGCCACTTGATGCAGCATTCGATGGCATTCCTGTCTTTGTTCCTTCTTACGCTTCGGCGTGGAGGAGCTTCTCGTTCTTCCACTTAATACTGCACCCAATGGCATTGGCTTCGTGAACGGGCGGTTCGCGGTTCTCGACGAGCGCATCGAGCGCATCCCAGAGGTTTCTGTGCTTCACCTGATCGGGGTGTTCCCAGTTGTCATCCACTCTGCCTTTGTACCGGAGCGTGCGGTCGCGACCGAAGACGAAACAGTGCGGTGTTGCGAGCGCCCCGAATGCCCGGGCGACTTCCTGCGTTTCGTCCCGGCAGTAGGGGCAGGGATACCCTTCTGCCTCATAGCGCTCCTTCATGGCTGCAAAGGAATCCTGCGGATAATCCGTAGAGTCATTGCTGTTGATCAGAATGACCTGTACGCCCTCCTGATCGAAGTGCTCCGCGATTTCGAGGATGCGGTCTTCGTATGCCTGCGCGTACGGGCAGTGGTTGCAGGTGAAAATCACGGCGAGGAACGGATCCTTGATCGCGCGCGTGTCCACGGTCAGTCCGTCCACGGCGGGCAAGCGAAAGTGCGGCAGGGGATCGCCGATGTTCAGGACCGAGGAGTTATCGTTGATGAGAACCATGCGATAGGGGGTAGGGCGTAGGGAAAAGAATCCTCAGTATACTCCATCGGCCCTCATTTGATTTCCGCAGTCGCACTCACGCTTTCTTCGGCTTTGCCAGCATTCCGCTCAGGTACTCGCCGGTGAAGCTTCCCTTCACGTTCGCCACTTCTTCGGGCGTGCCCTGCGCCACGATTTTTCCGCCCGCGTCGCCGCCTTCGGGACCCAAGTCGAGCACGTGATCCACGGACTTGATGACGTCGAGGTTGTGTTCGATCACGAGGACGGTGTTACCCTTGTCCACGAGCCGCTGAAGCACGTCGAGCAGCCGCGCGATGTCGTCGAAGTGGAGCCCCGTCGTGGGCTCATCCAGGATGTAGAAGGTCCGGCCGGTGGCGCGCTTGGTGAGCTCGGTGGCCAGTTTCACACGCTGCGCCTCCCCGCCGGAGAGGGTGGTCGCGCTCTGCCCCAGGTGCAGGTAGCCGAGGCCCACATCCTCCAGTGTCTGCAATTTTCTCTTGATGCCCGGGAGCGCCGAGAAGAATCCCAGAGCCTCGCGCACGGTCATGTCGAGCGCGTCGGCAATCGTCTTTCCCTTGTACGTGATTTCCAGTGTCTCGCGGTTGTAGCGCTGGCCTTTGCAGGTCTCGCACGTCACGAACACGTCCGGCAGAAAGTGCATTTCGATCCGCTTCATGCCGTCGCCCTCGCAGTCCTCGCAGCGCCCGCCCTTCACGTTGAAGCTGAAGCGGCCGGTCTTGTACCCGCGCAGCTTGGATTCGGGGAGCGAGGAGTAGACGTCGCGGATTTCGGTGAAGAGGCCGGTGTACGTGGCTGGATTACTGCGCGGCGTGCGGCCGATGGGGGACTGGTCGATGACGATAGCCTTGTCGAGCTCGCCCAAGCCCTCAATCGCCTTCACGTCCTGCGGGCGCGACTTGGCGCCGTTGAGCACGCGCTGCAGTTCGGGAGCCAGGATGCCGTGGATGAGGCTCGATTTTCCCGAACCCGAAATCCCCGTGACGCCGATGAAGGCGCCGAGGGGCAATGTGACGTCGATGTGCTGCAGATTGTGGTGGTAGGCATCAAGGATGCGTAGGGTCTTGCCCGTTCCCTTGCGCCGCTTCGTCGGAGTCGGAATGATTTTTTTACCGCTCAAGTACTGGCCGGTGACGGATTTGGCATTCTTCACGATCTCCTCGGGCGAACCCTCCGCGATGACCTCTCCGCCGTACTTCCCGGCGCCGGGCCCGATCTCGAGCAGGTAGTCCGCGGCGCGCATCGTTTCTTCGTCGTGCTCCACGACGATGACGGTGTTGCCCAGATCACGGAGCTTCATGAGGGTCGCAATGAGCCGGGCATTGTCGCGCTGGTGCAGGCCGATACTCGGCTCATCGAGCACGTACAGCACGCCCTGCAGTGCGGAGCCGATCTGCGTCGCCAGCCGGATGCGCTGCGCCTCGCCGCCCGAGAGCGTGGCTGCCGAACGGGAGAGCGTTAAGTACGTGAGCCCGACGTTCTCGAGAAAGGAGAGACGCGCGATGATTTCTTTAAGCACTTTGCTGACCACGGCGTATTCGTACGCGGACAACATTGCCGGTTTTTCGTTTTTCGTTTCTCGTTTCTCGGAGCCAATCGTGCTTAATTCTTTATTCTTCATTCTTAATTCTTTCGTCGGGATCAGTCCCTCAAAGAATGTTTTGGCCGCGCTCACGCTCAGGTCAGTGGCATCGACGATGTTTTTGTCCCCCACGGTCACGCCGAGGATTTCTTTCTTCAACCGTCTGCCATTACAGCTGGGGCAGGGGAGCTCCAGCATGTACTCCTCGATCTGCTGGCGCACGTAACTGCTATCCGTCTCGCGGTGCCGACGTTCGAGATTGGGAATCACACCCTCGAAGGTCGTTTCGTAGTTACCGTCGATTTTTTCACCTTCCATTGTGATGGAGAGTCTTTCGGATGAGCCATGAAGAATCGCCTCGCGATGCTCCGGCGCGAGTTTTTCCCACGGGGTATTCATACTGAATTCCAGTCGCGCGGCGAGCGCCTCGAGCAGACGCGTGGTGAAGCCCATGCGCGAAACGGAGGTGGCCCACGGGTGAATTGCTCCTTCGGAGAGACTGAGACGGGGGTTCGGGATGATCGCAGCCTCGTCCACCTGCTGGATGGCGCCGAGTCCATGGCAGACATCGCAGGCACCGTGCGGGGAATTGAACGAGAAGTTGCGCGGTTCCAATTGCGCCACGCTTTCATTGGGGTGATCCGGGCAGGCGAAACGCTCCGAGAAGCGCGCTCCCTTGTTCGTGTCGGCATCCAGCACGATCAGCGAGCCTTCTCCTTTCTTGATCGCGAGCTCCACCGAGTCTGCCAGGCGGGAACGGTTGGGGTTCATCTCTCCTTCTTTCGTCTTGAGGTCGCGCACGATCAGGCGGTCCACGACGATCTCGATGGTGTGGTTTTTCTTCGGGTCCAACTCCGTTTCCTCATCCGTCGTGACGATTTGTCCGTCCACGCGCATGCGCACGAATCCCTCGCGGCGGATCGAGTCGAGTATTTTGACGTGTGACCCCTTGCGTCCCTCGATGATGGGAGCGAGCAGGAATACTTTCGTGCCTTCCGGCATCGCCGCGATGGTCTCGATGATCAGCGTGGAGGACTGCTGGCTCAATTCCCGATGGCAGACCGTGCAGTGCACGTGCCCCGCCTTGCTCCAGAGCAGACGCATGTAGTCGTAGATTTCCGTTACGGTGCCCACGGTGGAGCGGGGATTTCGGGCGGATGTCTTCTGGTCAATGGAGATGGCCGGCGAGAGTCCGTCGATACTTTCCACTTCGGGTTTTTCCATCTGCGCGATGAACTGGCGGGCGTAGGAGGAAAGGCTCTCGACGTACCGGCGCTGCCCTTCCGCGAAGATCGTATCGAAGGCGAGGGAGGATTTTCCCGAACCGGACAACCCCGTGATGACGGTCAGCTTGTTCCTCGGGATCGTCACATCCACGTTCTTCAGGTTATGCATTTTCGCACCTTTGACGACGATTGCATCCATAAGAAATTATTGGATAATAAAAATCCCCGCGGGCGCGGGGCTGAGAGCCCAGCTTAGCGAAAATTTTGAGTTCTGTCTAGGGTCTGGGGGCAGGAATGGAATAGAATGTCCTTCCCATGTTCACCGGGATTATTGAAGTAATGGAAGATTCCGTTTGGCCATTGACGGAGTGATACAATGCGTTCCTTTCCACTTTCTTCAATGAACAATGTCGATCAACTGGTTTCAAGGCTTGCCATGAATGGTTGCCTACGAGAGACCGTGAACAGATCGCGCCCTGTCTCCGAATGGGAGCTTGAGACGGGTGATGTGCTGGAAGCAGTGGAATCTCTCGAGCTTCCTCGTGGCATGATTTGTGAACCGGGAACGCTTTTTACGGTTGCGAATGTTGACATCCATCGAGTCGAATTCACCGGAGCAGATAAGCCCCTCGTGAGAGTGGAGGTGGGCGGCGTGCCCGTAGAGGAAAGCACGGTCCGTTTTCGGGTTACTCGCGCATTCGTACAAGAATCCATGCGGAGGATTGTTTCGTAGGCAAATGCGTGCGCTTCGCATGTTGCGGTCGGTACACTGTTCCTGTGTTCACCGGAATCATCGAAACAACGGCCAAAATCATCGCACAGGGCGACGGCAGGCTCACGCTGGAGCGGCCGGTTTCCTTTGATGACGTGAAGCCGGGTTCGAGCATTGCCGTTTCGGGCGTGTGTCTGACGGTGGTAGGGATGGATGAGCGCTCACTCACCTTCGACGTGATGCCGGAGACGATACGAAAAACAACGATTGGCGATTTGGCGATTGGCGATTTTGTCAATCTGGAGCGGGCGCTGCCGGCGCACGGACGGTTTGAGGGGCATGTCGTTCAAGGGCACATCGAAGGAACAGGAGAGGTGATCGGAATTTCCTCCATCCCCCGGCCCCTTCCTCCACAAGAGGAAGGGGAGAAGGAACGAAGATGGAAAAAGCTTCCAACACCAAGAAACATTCTTTCCTTCGCGCGTGATATGCGGAAGCAACCGCCTAAAGCGGAAGATCTGCTCTGGCCATATTTGCGGGATGATCAATTAGGTTGTCGTTTCCGCAGACAATATCCTCTCGGAGGACGCATTTTGGATTTCTTCTGTCCGCGATATCGAATTGCGATTGAGCTGGATGGGGGCATTCATCACACTCATTTTCAAAAAAATGATGACAGTATGCGAGACCAGTATCTCCGCGAAGAATACGGAGTGATCACGCTCCGTTTGGAAAATGATGAAGTTGAGAGTGACATACATGTCACTATGGAAAAAATTCATGCTTTTGTGAGAAGGCATTCAAGTTCCCCCTCTCTTGTGGAGAGGGGGTTAGGGGGAGAGGAAAACCCCGAGAGGGGATCAGGGGGAGAGGAAAATCAGCGCGGAGGCGATGTGCGTCTGACGATTCGCATTCCTTCCGAACTCAGGCGCATGATCGTTCCCAAAGGCTCGCTCTGTCTCGATGGAGTGTCGCTGACGGTTGCCGACGTGGGGGTGGATTCCTGCACCGTCGCGCTCATCCCGATGACGCTCAAGGGCACGACGCTCGGCACGAAGCGGATGGGCGATTCTGTGAATATCGAAACGGACATTCTGATCCGAATGTTGGTTGCACAGAGTAATCCATGACTCGACGGTAGCTTGTAGCTCGTAGCTGGTAGTTCGATATCTGTTTCCCGAGCTACCAACTCCCAGCTACTGCTCTGATACACTCTCTCTATGCATTCCTCTCCGTCCCTTCCACTCCCTTCGCATATCTCCTCCGGATGGAGAATCGGCATCGTCCATTCTCAGTACTATCCCGAAATCGTTTCGCAGCTGATCCAGGGAGCGCAAAAGGTTTTTCAAGATGCGGGAATCGCACCGGGGAACGTGCGCACGTACGCCGCGCCCGGATCCTTCGAAATTCCGCTCATCGGAGCTTCGCTCATTGAAGCGAAAGAAGTGGACGCGCTCATCGCGCTTGGGGTGATTGTTGACGGTGAAACGCACCATGCCGCGCTCATCGCACAAGAGTCGGCACGTGCAATCATGAATCTGCAGGTCCGGCACAGAATCCCATTCACATTCGAAATCCTGTACGTCAAGAACATTGAGCAGGCACGCGCTCGAACCGACAGAGGGGCAGAAGCGGCTCGCGCAGTTCTGCATGTGCTTGCGCAGATCGAGTCACTACGATGAATGTGTGGATCCTCATGCCTTGTTGTGCGCCTTGCGGCATTTATGTTCTGGCATCTTGTAGAAAACTGCGAAATCCCTGTAGGATTACGAATAATCTCCTCATCTTTCGTATGCATGCCTCTCTGCGGACATTTCTCTTTCTCTCAGGATCCCTGCTCGCAGGGCTCGCGACCGGCGCCGCGGCGGCGGCGATTTTCCCCGATGTCCCCGTGGGGCACCTCTTCGAAGAACCGATCAATGCGCTGGTGAATGCGGGTGTCCTGACCGGGAATCCCGATGGCAAGTTCTACCCTGATCGCCAGGTGAATCGCGCCGAGATGCTCAAGATGCTCTACAAGGCCACCGGCAGATTGCCGGACGTCAATAGCCGAGGCTGCTTTTCGGACGTGGAGCGGTATGGCTGGTACGAAAATTACGTCTGCGATGCGGCAGCGAATCATTTCGTGGAGGGGTACTCCGACGGTACATTCCGTCCCTCCAATTCCGTCAATCGCGTGGAGGCGTTGAAGATGATCACGCAGGTCATAGGTATTCCGGTTGAGAACATCGGCGAGGAGGCGCTCCAGGTGGTGAAGTTCGTGGATGTCTCGACTTCCGCGTGGTACACGAAATATCTGTATGCGGCGTATGTAAAGGGGATTCTGCCCATCGCCGGGCAGGATGCGTCGCGCTTCTACCCCGACTGGCCGCTCCTCAGAGGAGAGGCGGCTGCCATGATTTTCAACGCGCTCAATGCCGATCTCATTGAACGCAGGCAGGGGAGCAGTTCATCGGTTTCCTCGGCACGGAGCAGCGTGGGAGCCTCCATACAACCGATCTCATCCTCCTCTTCCTCCAGCCTGGCTTCGAGTTACGACGTGCCGTTCCCCTTCGAATCCGCCGGCAAGTTCACCCTGCGTAAGTCCGTCACGTACCGGTTCACACTCGATAACGCAGCCGTCGTTTCCACGGTGGCCAAACTACAGTCGGGGCAGCCGGGGAACATTTCGTGCCGACTCTATCTGATGGCGGAATCGGGATTTTCGTTCGAGTACTTCATGGGCTTCCAGGAGGGATCCACCTGTACCCTGAAGACCACCCTCAAGCCCGGCAGTTATCAGCTCCAGCTCCAGCCCACCAGCGCCGATACCACCTTCAGTGTGAAGGCGGAAACGCTGCCCACGGGCGACGGGAGCGACGGTTTCGGCGAGGCACAGACCCTGCCGATGAATCTTGCCCGCACGGGAACGCTCGCCCCCGGCGACTATCAGGATTGGTTTAAGTTCACGGTCTCCGCCGCGCAGACCCTGCAGGTTTCGGTCACGGATTCCACACAACTCACGTGCCTGATCTATCCCATGGAGGATGTGGATCTGTACGGCTTCTCGGGGCCGGCCTGCGGTCAGCGCTACGAGTACCAGCCGGGCACGTACGTCATTGCCGTCGGTCGTATGTTCCCCAGTGACGCGCGGCAGACGTATACGATCCTCGCGCAGTGAAGACCGGATGTGTTGGCTGTTGTTCCTGCCCTTACGATAGGGTTAGGGAATAGGGTTAGGGAATAGGGTTAGGGTTAGGATCTTTGCGTGATGGGATGCGGAGGATGCGTGGCGGGTGGCGCGTCGCCTCGAGAAACCGGACGATTCCTTCGTGCGGGATCACCAGCGTCGCCGTGTTCACGAGCGGGTGGCACTGCAGCGCTTCGGCGTTCCAGATGGCTTCATCCAAAATAACCTCAACGCTTCCTTCTGTGTCGTTCACGATGCCGAGCAGTGTCACGGCTCCCGGTTCGACTCCCAGAAGTGATTTCAGTCTCTCCGGCGAGGCGAAACTGAGCTTATCGATTTGCAGCAGATCTTTGAGCCCCTTCAGATCCACGGCAGTGTCGTAGCCGACCGTGACGAGAAAGTTGTGTGTGCCTTTGCGGTCCCGCAGCAGGAGGTTTTTGGTGGCGGTGCCGGGCATGGGCGGGCACAGGCGCTCCGCTTCCTCGCAGGTGAAGACGGCGGGATGGTCGAATTGCTCGAAGGGAATGCCGTGTTCCGTGAGAAAGGAGAAAATATCAGTCATCGGGATGGATTTTACTTGTATACTGGCCGCTCATGCCACCCTTCGCTTCTGTTTCGCAGGCTCTCGAGGCACTGAAGGCCGGGCGCATGATCATTGTTGTGGATGATGAGGAGCGTGAGAACGAAGGCGATCTCGTCTGCGCGGCGAAGCACATCTCAGAAGAGACGATGGCCTTCATCATCCGGCACACCGGCGGCGTCGTCTGTCTTTCGCTCTCCAATGCGATCGCCGATCAGCTCAGACTTCCGCCGATGGTGCGCGAAAATTCGTCCAGACATCAGACACCGTTCACCGTGAGCATCGAGGCGGTGGAAGGAGTGGATACCGGCATCTCCGCGCACGACCGCGCTCGAACCGTCCGTGCGGCGATTGATCCCAATGCCACTCCGTCGGATCTGGCGCGGCCGGGCCATGTGTTTCCCCTGCGTGCGCAGGATGGAGGTGTGCTCGTGCGCGCCGGACACACAGAAGCTTCCGTGGATCTGTGTCGTCTCGCGGGACTTCGGGAGGCTGCGGTCCTGAGTGAACTCATGCACGACGACGGCACGATGATGCGGCTCAAATCTCTGCAGGAATTTTCGGATCAGCATCATCTTCCCATTCTTCAGATTGCCGATCTTATTGCGTATCGCCGCCGAACCGAAACGCTCGTCCGCCGCGAAGCACAGTCGCCGCTCCAGACTAAAACAGGAGAGTGGACGATTGCGGTGTACCGGGATCTGCTGCACGGAAGCGAGCATGTCGCGCTGACGAAGGGCGACGTGAGTGGGGATGCCCCCCTGCTTGTGCGCGTGCATTCCGAATGCTTCACGGGGGATACGCTCGGGTCGCTGCGGTGCGATTGCGGGCATCAACTCACTACCGCGATGCAGATCATCCAGCACGAAGGCCGCGGCGTGCTTCTCTATCTCAAGCAAGAAGGCCGCGGCATCGGGCTCACCAACAAGATCCGTGCGTACGCGCTTCAACAATCGCAGGGGCTCGACACCGTGGAGGCGAACGAGCGGCTCGGCTTTGCCGCGGATCTGCGGGAGTACGGCATCGGCGCGCAGATCCTCAAAGATCTCGGCGTCAAAAACATTCGCCTGCTCACGAATAATCCGCGCAAGGCTGTGGGTCTTGAAGGCCACGGACTTTCGATTGTGGAGCGCATCCCGATCGAGCTCACTCATGCCACATCGGACCAGAGGGCGTACCTCGAAACGAAGAGAGAAAAACTCGGCCACGCGATCCACGCCGTGTAATTTTTATTTTTCTCCGTGTTCGATGGTGGCACATTTCGTCGAATGCGCCGCAGAAAGAATTTCCCTTGCGCGGCATTCTGCATAGAGTATCAAGATACGTTCTATTTCTTTCCCCCCATGATCATGGTGAAGAAGAAGAAAGCCAGGAAGACCAAGAAGCGAAAGGCAACGAAGAAGAAGCGCCGGTAGAATTTCATGAGAGGGACACTTACGGTTTCTCTCTCATGAGCTCTTCTTTCCTTTCAATGGTTGCGCTCCAGCACCGGGCCCCACCTTCGGCACCCGGTGCTTCGCGCGATCTTTTCATCGAACGATGGCATCGGCCACCCATCGCGTTAAAACAAAAAATGCCTGGCATGAGAACGCAGGAAACCGGTGTGTGTTCTGTTTTTTTAGAAAAGTATTCTCCATCATCGGGCGATTCATTACGCTGCCTGCGCGTGCATTTTTTGTGGAGTGGCAGCAGCATCCTGCCGATGTGTGGTAGTGAGAGTTGGCAACGCAAATTTACTGTCTACATCGAACCGAAAGAGATCGAGTGCGTCTTTCGTCCGCAACATGACGTTTTCACGTTCCGCTTTCCAACTATCGAGCATAGGCAGCGGCAGCGGCAAAAGTTTGATGAGATTCCAAGTGAGCCGTCCCGTTCCCTTGAGGATGCCGATGACGGAATCGCGTAGCATGCGTGGTCCCAATGCCACGGTATCCCAGAGGCCGCGCTTGATACTCTCTTTCATTTTGGGGAGGGGATTTTCGCCCACGAGTGTTTCCACGCCCGCCTTTGCGAAGTCCACAGGAACTTCTGCAACGCTCTTGGTGGTTCGCTCGAGATTGTCGAGAATGGCCATGTATGTATTATACAACAATATAGAAATATATCAAATACACAGATGAGTGCACGGAATCAGCGTGTCATACAGATATCCCCCACCACCGCAGTGATGATGGGGGAGATCTTTGGCAGACCGCTACTTGTCACACGACCGACGCGTAGGTGACGGCCGCGAGCCGCAGGAGTTCTTCGTGGGCACTCACCGCACGGTAGTGATAGCACACCACCGTCAGGAATTGGATGAGGTCGTAGATGTATGCCTCATCGCAGGTGATCACGACACAGATGGTGTCTGCTGAGGGCGGACTGTCGGCCTCTACGCTGAAGCTGAATGTCCGCTCGATGCAGATCTCTCCCTTCTGCAGTTTCGTGGAGGAGATGCGTTCTTTCCAGAACGCTTCGTCGGCATCAATGTCGGCGTGCTTGCATCCTTCTGCGAAGATCTGGGGAATGGTTGCTTCCGCGCCCTTGCCCAAAAAAAACGAGATCGAGATGCGATTCATGTTCGGTTCTCCGTAACGAGAAATGGTAAGTGGTTTCCGCATTTCAATCCTCGCGTTGCGTGAGGAATCAAAAGCGGAAACCGATCCACTTCAGGATTGCTGCCAAAGATCAGCCAGCATCCATGGACGCTGGGTTGGTGACTCTACGCCGGAATGTAAAGTGTACAACACCTCTTTGGCAGATGTGCCGGATGGTGCCCCCGGCAGGCCGTCTTCGTTCCTCGCTGTGCTCGGAACTTCGCCGTGCCGCTTTGTGCTGCGAACTCTCAGGAAACATCACGGCGTAGTCCGCAGACGAAGCCGGATGGTGCCCCCGGCAGGATTTAAACCCACGGCCTCCTGGTTCGAAGCCAGGCGCTCTATTCAGCTGAGCTACGGGGGCACGGGAGGTAGTATAGCCTGCTCCGGAGACGGCGCAGGCGATTTTTTGAAATCACGCTATACTGTCGTTATGGGAACCCGCGATGACGAAGACGTGTGGGTGAGCACCTCGCGGCAGGAAAAGTTTACGCGAGCGGAACCGCGTAAAGACGCGCTCAAGCGCGAGGTGGAGAGCAGGCAGGGCAAAAGCATTCTCGACAAGGATGCGCAAAAACTGAAGGAGCTGAAGACGAAAGTGAATCTGAGTGAGCTTCAGTCACAGATGGCCGGTCGGCAGCAGGAGGAGCAGACGAAGCGTAACCGTGAGGAGGATGAGGACAAGAAGCATCAGACCTTCCACACCGAAACGATCAAAGAGAAGGAAGAAGAGGACATCGATACGGCCAAGACCAAGGCGACGCCTGAGCGGCTCATTAAAAAAGAGGAGGATAAACGTGAGGAGCAAGCTCAAGCGGGCCAAGAGTATCAGCAACAGGTGGGTTAATGAGCTTGCAGCTTTTAGCTGGTAGGGGATTCCTTAAAGCTCACAGCTACCAGCTAACAGCTTAAAGCTTCGTCTGCTACACTTCTTCACTGTGCGGCGGCTGTTCGTTCTTCTCCTCACCGGCCTGTTTGTTTCAACGGCCTGTGCCCAGTCGGATTCTTTTCTTGATGCGGTGGATCATCCGCAAACATCGCAAATCGAAATGCTCCGCATCCACGGTATCGTGGAGGGATACGGGCATGGGCTCTTCCGTCCCGATATTCTGATCAACCGTGCGGAATTTTTGAAGATCCTCACCTTTGCAGTATACGGTCAGGAGAACGCCGGTTCCGCCGCTCCATGCTTCATGGATTTCACAGGTGAACCGCAATGGTTCTGGGGCGCAGCCTGTACCGCAAAAGAGAACAACATCCTCACGGGGTATCCGGACGGTACGTTCCGTGGTGCGCAGACTGTGAATCTGGCCGAGGCGCTCGCCATGGCGGAACGCGCCTGGCAGATGCCGACTCCGGAGTACGTGCGTGCGCCAGATCACTGGTACGACCCGTACTTCGATGCGGTGGCGGATCGTGGTATTGCCGAGTACTTTCTGCGTTCTCCAAATCATCTGCTCACGCGTGGAGATGCCGCGTGGCTTCTTGTCGCTTTTGGGCAGCCCCTCGCCACCGTCGAAGAGCCCATGTCATCCTTCTCCTCGGTCTCGTCGCTCTCTTCGGTCTCGTCGGCATCCTCGGCCTCCTCAGCCTCCTCGGTTTCCTCCGCCTACGTCCACAACGTGTGCGGCAACGGGGTCAAAGAGGGTACGGAGCAGTGTGATGATGGTAATGCTGACGATGGGGATGGTTGCAGTTCGATCTGCGTCATCGTGCCCGAGCCGATCCAGCACTCTGCCATCCGCTTGGATCAGCGCGCCCTCGGTACGGATACGGTCGCGGGCGGTTCCAGTCAGACGGTGCTCTTCTCTTTCGACGCCAACGCGAAGTGGCAGGATGCCATGCTTGCGGGACTCAAGTTTGATGCGGAATATGGGGCATTCACCGCCGCGGTGAATTATCGGCTGTACGAAGATTCCGATGGCGATAACAAGCCGGAGACGCTGGTGGGTTCGGGACTGGTGCGTGACGACGTGCTTTCCTTCTCCGGTCTCGGCGCGCGGATTTTCACCAGTCGCGGAAAACGCTTTGAAGTCCGTGCGGATCTGGTGCAGACCTCTGGCCATCTGGCTCTGGCGTTCCGTACCAGTGACAGCGCGTACGTGGAAGCCGTCGGCGCCATCGACGGACGGGAGCTCGTCGGCATTCGCACCGATGCGGGGGGTTGTCCCCGCACCGATAACTGCTGGATCGCGGTCTACACCCTGGACGCCGAATCGGTCACGCTCACGGAACGCGGAAACCTGTTCGTCACGGAGGCTTCGCAATCGTTGCGCAGCCATCAGCTTCTTGCAGGAGTACAGAGCGCCGATCTGCTGCGGTTGAGTTTCCGCGCGACGGATGAAGACATCATCGTTGATCGGCTTGCGGTTGCCGGGGCGACGGATGCGGTGGAGGAACTCCAGTTCTTCGATCCGGCGGCCACTATGCCCTTCGCCACGGCGCACACGTCCGGATGCCGGATTCCTGCCTCGGGCAAACTCTGCACGACTGTGCAATTCACGGTGCACAAAGACATTGTGCGGGATGTGATCGTGCGTGCGCTGCTCACATCCGCGGATGACGGAGCGAAGAGCGGCGACACCGTTGCCCTCACGCTTTCGGCCGACACGTCCGCGCTCGACAAAGCCGTGGAAGCCACGGGTATCGCTTCGCAGCAGGATCTCATCCAGAATGACGGGGATTCCAGCGCGGAGGGCGAGGTCTTCATTGGACGGTCGGCCGCAGGAGCGAACAGCGCAATCACGGGACCGACGAGCGACGTCGTACACATCGCGCTGAGGAGCATCACGAATGCCGCTACGGATAGAGATGGCACCGTGGTTCCTACGGGACTTCGTACCATCGGCATCTTCCGCTTCACGGCGCAGGATAAGCCGTCCATTGCCCGTTCATCCCGCTCCGTTTCGCTCACTACGCTCTCGTTCGATGTGACGGCTACCAATGTGCTCTTTTCAACCGGCAGCTTCGTGCTCGTGAATATGCTGGCTCCCTCCGTTTCCGTTTCCTGCACCCAATCGGCCCGCACGGGCTCCATCCGCGTGACGTGCTCCGGTTTTGCGGCGTACGACGTGAATACGCTCATTCCTTTCAACGACTACGTGACGTTGGGGCTCAGAGGTTTCGTCGACAGCACGCAGACGGCCAGTCTGTTGCAGACGAGTCTTTCCTCCCTCAATAACCGCGACGTATCCGGAGGCGTGACGTGGAGTGACGGAACCAGCGCGTTCCATTGGGTGGATTTGGATGAAGCGGAAGTCAGCTCCACGCTGTATAGGATCCCTTAAGAAGGGTGTCATGGTGAGCTCTGCCTGCCCGCCGAAGCTAGCGAGCGAAGGCTAAGTCGAACCATGAACACACGAGGTCATCCTTCGACCAGTCTTCGCCAAGGCTACGCCCGGCAAGCAGTGCTCAGGATGACAGTGCCTATCTTCGCGCCCGGCGGCGGTCGTTGTCCGTCAGCAGTTTCTTTCTCAATCGGATACTCAAGGGCGTCACTTCCACAAGTTCGTCTTCCGCGATGTATTCCAGTGCCTGTTCGAGTGTCATGGGCTGCACGGGCACGAGGTTGATCGCCTCGTCGGTGCCCGAAGCGCGCATGTTGCTGAGCTTCTTTTCTTTGGTGGGATTCACGGTCATCTCGTCCGATTTGTTGCTCTCGCCGATGATCATGCCCACGTAGACCTTGGTCTGCGGAATGATGAAGAGGCGTCCGCGTTCCTGCAGCCCCCACAGCGCGAAGGCCACCGCCACGCCGTTCTCCATCGAGATCATGGAGCCGTGCGACTTGTGCGTCAGTTCACCCTTGAAGGGTTCGTAGGCGATGAAGGAGTGGGTCAGGATGCCCTCGCCACGCGTTTCGATGATGAAGTCCCCGCGAAAACCGAGGAGGCCGCGCGTCGGGACTTTGTACTCCAGCCGCGTGTGATGCTCGTGCGTCTTCATGTCCACCATCTCGCCCTTGCGGCGGGAGAGCATGTCGATCACGGTGCCGGTGAATTCCTCGGGTACGTCGATAATCGCCTGCTCGATGGGCTCCAGCTTCACGCTGTTCTCCTCTTTCATAATCACTTCCGGCTGTGACACCTGCAACTCAAAACCCTCGCGGCGCATGGCCTCGATGAGCACCGAGAGGTGCAATTCGCCTCTGCCCGAAACCTTGTACGTATCGGAATTGGGGATTTCTTCCACTTTGAGTCCCACGTTCGTCTCTTTCTCTTTCTCCAGCCGTGCCTTGATGTGGCGGGTGGTCACGAGCTTGCCTTCCTTCCCCGCGAACGGGGAATTGTTCACGAGAAAGTTCATCGAGATCGTAGGAGGGTCGATCTGGATGGCCGGCAGCAGGTCGGCGTTCTCGTCCGTGGTGATGGTCTCGCCCACGGTGATGTCGGGGATTCCCGCAATCGTCACGATGTCGCCCGCGTGCGCTTCGCTCACCTCGGTACGCTTGAGCCCGTCCGCGACCATGACTTTCGCCACCTTTGCCGTGCGTACCGATCCATCTGCCGTTTTGATGAAGACCTTGTTGCCCGGCCGCGCAATTCCCTCATAGACTCTTCCCACGGCCATGCGGCCCAGATAGTTATCGTAGGCAAGGCTGCTTGGCTGCATGCGGAACGGAGCCGTGAGATTCTGTTCCGCTTCCGGCACGTGTTCCATGATGAGATCAAAGAGGGGAGTTAAGTCCTCCGAGCGATCTTCCAGCGTTCTCTTGGCGATACCTTCGCGCGCCACGGCAAAGATGTAGGGGAAGTCGAGCTGCTTCTCATTGGCCTTGAGGGCGATGAAGAGGTCGAAGACCTCGTCCACCACTTCCATCGGGCGCGCGGCGGGTTTGTCGATCTTGTTGATGACGACAATGGGTTTGAGCCCCAGTTCAAGCGATTTCTTCAAGACGAACTTGGTTTGCGGCATGGGTCCCTCCTGCGCGTCCACGACGAGCAGCACACAGTCCACCGTGCGCAGAATCCGCTCCACCTCGGAGCCGAAGTCCGCGTGCCCCGGTGTATCCACGATGTTGATCTTGCACTCCTTGTAGTGGATGGACGTGTTCTTGGCGTAGATGGTAATGCCGCGCTCCTTCTCCTGCGCGTTAGAGTCCATCATCAGTTCGCCCACCTCTTCGTACTCCTGGAATGCGCCGCCCTGTTTCAGGAGTGCATCCACGAGCGTGGTTTTGCCGTGGTCGACGTGCGCGATGATTGCAATGTTACGGATGGACATGAATCCCATGTACTTTACCAGAATTTGGCACTTGCGGGAATACTCCGGAAGGCGATAAGTCGGGATTTTTCCTATTTTTATCCAAATCTCCATCCCCTGACCCCTTCCTCCACCAGAGGAAGGGGAGAACAACTACAAACAAAACATTCCCCCTCTCCGATGGAGAGGGGGTGAGGGGGAGAGGTTTGTATACATGAGAGGATGCAAGGGGTGGGGGAGCGTGTAAGTCGCGCTCGTGACGGAAAGGCAATCGGTATACCATGGAATACTTTATGGCTTCCCTGTCACCGCCCGCAGGCAGCATGCATCGAAAAATGCCGGGACGGAATATCTTTCGGCACAGTCTCCTCGCCAATTTTCTCATCCTCGGCTCGATCCTTATGATGCAGCTCTTCGGCGTATGGAGAGCGCTCTCGGCGATCGGCGTCGGTGACTTGCTGTTGCCGCAGACGGTGGTTCTCACGGATACGAACGGCACGGAATTGCGTCGTGTGTACCTCGAGAAAGACCGGCTCGAGCTCAACGACGATGATTTCTCGCCATTCCTGAAACAGGCGGTGATTGCCATCGAGGATGAGCGGTTCTTCAATCGCAGTTGTATCGACCTGCGGGCCATTGCCCGGGCGGCGGTGGCGGATATGACGGAGGCCAAAGCTCAGGGCGCCTCCACCATCACGCAGCAACTGGTCGGCAACCTGCTGCTCGACCGCAAGGACAAGAGTTACGCGCGCAAGCTCGTGGAGCTGCTGCTCGCGTGCCGGTTGGAACTGGGCGTCCCCCGCGAGAGGATCCTGACGCTCTACCTGAATCACATGGCCTTCGGTGGGACGATGTACGGAGCGGAAGAGGCGAGCCGGACGTATTTTGGCGTGAGCGCTGGCGAGCTCACGCTTGCACAGTCTGCCGTGCTGGCTGCTCTGCTCCAGAGACCGACCTATTTCAGTCCTTACGGCATCCACCTGCACACGGCGATCAGCCGTGAGAGCGCGCGTGCGATCAGGGAGGGACGCATCAGCCGGGCGGAGGACCTCCCTGCCGACGCCGTTTCCATCGGGCTCCTCGGCATGCACTTTCTGACGGCGACGGGTTCCGTGTACGTCGAAGGGCGGACGGATCTGGTGCTGCGGGCGATGCGCGAGAGTGGATTCATCTCTGATACCGAGCTCGCTTTCACACGGCAGGAGCTGAAGACCATGCGGTTTTTAGAGCGGCAGTCGGCGCTTGCTATGCCGTATTTCGCGCTCTATGTGCAGCAGCAGCTGAGTGAGGGAATTCCGCAGACAGATCGGCCGTGCGACGTTCAAGCCGGCGGATGCATCGTCAAGACCACGCTTGATCCGCAATTCCAGGTGCTCGCCGAGCGGATCGTGCTTGAGCACGCGGAGGAGATTCGCACAAAGTACGGTGCCCGGAATATGGCACTCGTGGCCGCCGACCGCGCGACGGGGCACATCCTCGCGTATGTCGGCAACGTGGGATACAGCGATGACGAACCGGGAACCATGATCGATATGGCGCGCGTCCCGCGCCAGCCGGGCTCTAGCTTTAAACCCTTCGTGTACGCCACGGCGTTCGAGGCGGGTCTGAATCCCGATACGTTCCTGCTGGATGGGCCGCTGACGCTGGGGGGCGATCATCCGCGGAATTACGAGGGCGGCTACCGTGACTGGACCTCCATCAGCCATGCGCTGGCGGCCTCGCGCAACATCCCTGCGATTCTGGCGCTGCTCTTTTCGGGCGGCGAGGATCCCGTTCTGGCTACCGCAGCGCGAGCTGGCATCGTAACCCCGCTGTCCATGCGTGACCATCAGAGACAGTCCGATCCGCAGTACTCCTTCGGTTACCCGCTTGCGATCGGAGCCGCAGAGGTGCCGCTGTTCGAGATGGTGCAGGGGTACCTCACCCTCGCCAATGCTGGCAGGCTGCGGCCGCTCACCGCGATCGAGAGTATTCGTACGGTGGACGGTCAGCCGCTGCAGAGCTCCCGACACGGCGGCGGGACGCAGGCCATCGAGCCGCTTGCCGCACGCTGGCTCACGTCCATTCTGAGCGACACTTCTCTCCGCCCGACTGCCGCGTGGAACAAAGCCCTGACCGTTCCCGGCATCCAGACCGCCATCAAGACGGGGACATCAAACCGCTGCATCGGCTTCAATCCCGCGACGGAAAGGTGCTATGACCTGCCGGGGGATGTGTGGACGGTGGGCTACACGCCCGAGTTTGTGCTGGGCATCTGGGTGGGCAATGCCGACTACTCACCGCTCGCCCCGACGGCGGACGGCATGAACGTGGCGGCCCCCCTGTGGAAGGAATTCATCGCGGAGGCGCACCGACTCCGGCCGGAAGGCGCGGTGAGGTTTCCTCCGGAGTTGATCGCGAAGAAGAGAGGGGACTGAGCTTGCATTCTTGTCATGCAAAAACCCCGCGCTCCTTTTTTAAGGAACACGGGGAATGCAAGAGACGAATTAGGCTGCGACCACGTTCTCCGCCTTGGGACCCTTGTCGCCTTTCACGATGTCGAACGTTACGGTGTCGCCTTCATTCATACTGTCGTACTGACCGTTGCAGGCGCTGTTGTGAAAAAACACATCAGCCGAACCCGGAACGGTGATAAAACCGAAGCCCTTGTCGGTCTTCTTTTTGATAGTTCCTGTAGCCATGACTGTAGATGGGGAAAAAAAATGTGTCGAATGACGGGGAGATCATAGACTCCTTTGTCCGTCTAAGCCATCGTTATCTCTGCATAATCTGGCACGGTAGATTGGGCAGGAGTGGAGCGCAGAAGTGGGAGGTTGATGAATACCAGACAGGGTTTTGATGGTTGGGTTTCGGGGATGGGGAGGCAAAACGGCCAGGGCAGAACGCCTCTTTGTACAAATAATAATATTATGTTATAATATAAAAGATGAATAAACATACACTCCGGAAACTCATAGGGATCGCCGCTTTGGCGATGGCGGGTCTCACCACGATTGCCGTCGGAAGATCTTCGGATTACCTCGCAGATGTCTCGGGCAGCTGCACCGCCGCTCCTGTTGCAACGGATACCTTCATCAAGACGTACCGCATGCGCGATCGCGCCGAGGGGTACGGACTCCTGTCGACGAAAGACGGCGGATACCTCGTCACCGGCGATACCGTCCTCAGTTCCGGCATGGGGGTGTGGAACGCCTTCATTGTCAGAACCGACGCCAAGGGTACCGCCCTGTGGAGCCGCCAGTTCGACAGCCAGAGCGCGGCGCAGGGCGTACTCACGGAAACAAAGCGCCTTTCCGTACAGACGAGTGATGGCAATTTCGTCGTGGCGGGAGACATCATTGATTTCTACGACGCGGCGTATGAGGACAGGAAAGAAGGCTGGGGGGATGTTCTCGTTACGAAAGTGAGCACCAGCGGAAAAGTGATGTGGTCCACGATGGTCGGCGATTACAGCATGGATTTTCCGCAGGAGCTGTGGGCGGCGTCCGATGGCGGCGTGATCCTGCTCGCCAAATTCAAGAAGACAGGATACGGCTCCGACGTCGCGGATTTTGACGCCGTGCCGGGACACAGCGTCGTCATCAAGTTCGACAAGAACGGCAAGGTCGCGTGGAGCAAGAACCTGAGTGCTGTCGTGACCGATATGGAGTACCTGTCCGACGGCAGCTTCATCGCTCTTGCCGACATCGACACGCGCGCGACGCAGCAGGCGACCGGTGCATTGCCGGTGATCGTGAAAATGGACAGCAAGCTGAAGGTGCAGTGGGCCAGGAGCATCGAAGCCCCGTCCATAGGATTTGCGATGCCGACGGGTACCTCGAAATCAACCATGAAAATCAACCAGATGACCATCCGCGTGGCGGGTGGCGATTTCAAGTCCGTGGAACAAACGCCCGACGGCGGATTCATCGCGTTCGGACGCTACTTCAATGCCGCGCAACTTCTGGGCGGCAACGCGGGTGCCATGATCAAGAGCCCCACCGATCCCGTCGCCACCGTGGCCGTGAAGGTAGATGCACAGGGGACGTACCAGTGGGCCAGGAGCGTCAAGACCGCCAATGGTTCCCTCGGAATGGACCTGAAAGCCGTGAAGACGAGTGACGGCGCGTTCGTCATCATGCACACGATCACGCGCAAGGCGGGATCAACAAAGCTCACGGATTTCGCGGGCAATGTGGAGGTGATGAAGGTGGATAGCGACATGAACCCGCGATGGGTGAAGAAGATCGATATCGAGCGGGATGCGGCCGGCTTCGACCTGCAGGCGACGAAGGACGGCGGCATCGCGCTGTCGGGCAGAATCATCACGACCGAGGAGCACATGATCATGGGGAGCATGGAGCCGTACGAGGAAGCGCTTCTGATCAAAGCGGATGCCAACGGGAACGTGAGCGGGGCCGGCGTCATCGCCGATGGCGGCCCGGTGACGGCTGCGGACCAGACTTCGCAGCTGATCATGCAGAACATGAGCGCGGATACCGAGGAGATGACGCTACCGGTCAACAAGAAGGTGAAGGCCGTGCTCTCGGATATCAAAGACAAGGAGCGCACCATCGTGGCCCCTGCCAAGGTAACGGTCACGCCGGTGTGCGGCACGCTGAGTACCGGAAGCTCCACGACGAAAGCCGCCAGTTCGAAGGCGAAGACCGGCAGTGCAACAGTGCGAAACAGGGGCACGAGAAAGTCCTCCACCAGTCAGCCAACCGCCCCGGCGACTTCGCCCAAGGCCGCGACGTACCCGCAGATCTATTTCGACAACGCCACAGAAGCCCAAATCGAAACCGAGAAGAGCCGGCAGATCCATGCGGAGCTTCTCCCGATCCTCCAAAAAGTATTCGGCGAGGTGAAGATGACCGATAACACGAGTGGCCTCTGGCTCACTTACATCTTCCCCCGTCAGGCGACGGTAGTGGATCGCGAAGCGGTGCAGAAGGCATTAGTGGCGCTTAGCTACAAAGTGGATGAAGCCGAAGGGGGAGTCTTAAATGTGTCCAAAGTCGGCCGGTCGCTACGCATGACCTTCGCCGTCAACAATTCCATGATGGGGAAGTTGGAGGTGATGCTGTGACGGGGAATCCAGTAGAAAAAATGTGACAAGTTTGCTATACTGTTTCATATGGCGAAAGGCATTCTGGACCGAACTGCAAAAATCCTTGGGCTTCGAGCGCTTTTCAATGAAGTGGTTGCCCGCATTCTTGCATTTATTTTTCTCATCGCATTTCTCTACCTGATGCCGTACGTTCTTCCTCCTCTATTTAAGATGCTCTTATCGATCACGGACATTATTAGTAAGCACCCGCCTGCCAAGTTTGTGATTCCTCAATAATTCCATGATGGGGAAGTTGGAGGTGATGCTGTGAGGAATTGTTCCCCGAACCCCAGCAGCAGCCCTTCGCGGGTGCGATTTCTGCGGTTTCCTACGGTTTCCCGCGTAAAATTCGTGGTCTATAATCATCCGCTATGTCCCAGCGACATCCCGTTCAAAACGAGGACGTGCAATTGATCACGACGGTGACCGCACGGCGCATGCCCGTGTTTGCCGATCCTGCCCATGCGCATGAAGCGATCGAATGTTTGTATCGTGTCCAGGCACGGCACCCATTCTTCCTTTATGGATTCGTGATTATGCCGGATCATTGTCATTTTCTTCTGCGCGTACCTTCACCGCAGAAAATTTCCACGATCATGAACGTCTTCAAATCGGGCATGACATTCAATGTGGGCATCCCGAAATTGTGGCAGGCGCGCTATCACATCCGGTCCGTGCACAATGTTCCGGCAGCCTTGCGCTACATACGCGAAAATCCCGTGAAGGCTGGCTTGGCAGAAACAAACGAGGAATATCCATGGTCATCCGCATCCGGCAAATGGGACGTGACGGATTGGGGATTGTAGTAATCGCGGCCATTTCATTCTACCCGCGGCCAGGAACGGCCGCGTCTATGTGCGTGATGAATTTTGCCCCCCCGAACCCAGCAGCACCCCTTCGCGGGTGCGGTTTCTGATGTGAACATTCCGTTCCGTTTGAGCGATTAGTTTTGGACGGACAAAGGTTTTCTGCGGCGGCGTTCATTGCTTGTAAGCCTCTTCATCATCAGACCGGTAAGTGTCTTTCCGATCGGCGAGGATTTTTTCATCTGATCTTTGGCAATAAGCCCAAGGAGCAACACTTCCCGCAGATTGTCTCCCTTTCTGTTCCAACGGAGCCGATTGCAGTACACGCAGGCGGGCAGGCAGTTATCCGCTTCTTTCTTGCCGCCTTTCGCTCTCTGGATCACGTGATCGGCTTCCCATGCCCCATTGAGATCGTTGATGTTTTTGCATCCATACTTTTTCAGAATCAGCGGGTCACCGCAAAAGTGACAATGACCTTCTGTTTTCTGAAAGATGAGCGCAAGCGCATTGCCAGTGAACATACGGTGTATTGTAATTGGATGAGGTTCGTGGATCTATCAACACTCCGAGATAGTGGCTGGGGAAGAGCGATTCCTATAAGGAGATCTAGAGAATATTCGAAATGTATATATTTTGCATAATATGTATAGATTGCTATAATAATGTATAGATTTATATGTATTTTGTATAGATTACAAGGATTTTTCTGGTATAATTGGGGTATGGAAGATCAGCTACTCACCATTGGCCAAGCTGCTGCCTATCTCAAAGTTTCTTTGATGACACTCCGTCGGTGGGATGAAAGTGGAAAGCTTATCGCCATTCGTAAGGATGGGGGCACGCACAGATATTATCGTCAAAGGGATTTAGAATTAATTGCCAATGATCTTGTGAAGCTTGCTCACGATTGGGTGCAGGAGAAGGCGGATTTTCCACGGGGGTATTACTGTCAGAACACTGCCATTTTTCAGGCGAGATTAACTAAATTCGAGACAGAGCTTATGCAGAGGCAGGGCTTTGAAAAACTATTCTCGCTTATCGTCGCTGTTGTTGGAGAGATAGGAAATAATTCGTTCGACCATAACATCGGGAAGTGGCCGGACGAACCGGGAATATTTTTTGGATATGATGTTCGTAAGGGTCTTGCTGTTCTTGCTGATCGTGGCTTGGGGATACTCGAGACTCTTCGTCAGGTTAGGCCTAGTCTTGCCAATTATAATCAGGCCTTACAGGTTGCATTTACTGAGATTATTTCGGGCAGATCACCTGAGAAAAGGGGCAATGGTCTTAAGTATGTTCGAGAAGTGGTGAAGAGTAATCCAATCAATTTATTTTTTACAAGTGGGGATGCTGAATTGCGAATGAAAGATCCCGATAAGAATTTGCTGATTACAAGATCAGCTATACTGACACGCGGCTGTTTTGCCACAATCGAATTTTAATCGGAATTCTTTGAAAAAATATGCGCATTGAATTGAAAAAATTTGGGACAACTCTCACTTCCCGCCAGATGGGAAATGAAGCCTCGAAGGCATTGCAGCCAATGTTGCGTGCAATCAAAACTGATGAAAATGTAGAAGTTGATTTCAGTGATGTTCTGACTTTTTCACCTTCATGGGCCGATGAGTTTTTGACACCGCTCTTGCAGGAGTTTGGTGATCGGCTATTGCTTCTACCATCTGATAATTTATCAGTAAAAGCCACAATCCATCTTTTGGAAGAAATTAATAAGCGGAAATTTAGATGGCAAGGTAGGTAATTTACCTACAACAGCACAATTGGCTGAAGAGGAAGGCCTCCTTCAGCCTCTGTCCGCCCTCATCCCCGCCCCGCCCCCATCCCCTCTACTTCCCAATAATCAGATCCGTAAGCGTCTTCTCGTAGAAATGCTTTTGAGCTGCAATGGATGTTTTTTCTTCCACCCACGCTGTCCACCCGGAATCCGGATGCGCGAGGCTCTGTTCTTTGCCAAAGCTGAATACGTCTGCCGAAAGCATGACCAATTCATTCATATCGAGCCTGGAATCGGGGCGCAGGGCCAGCGCGCGATTGGCGCGGAAGATTATTTGCTCCACCGGGAGCACGGTCGCCACCGCGTACATCCAGACGAAGGCCACGACAAGATAGCGCACGATATCCGTTTTCTCTTTCTGGAAGAGCGCGGCAATCAAACGGATGAAGAGGAAGATGGCAAAGACGACCGTGTACGCTGCAAAGAACTTCTCGTAACTGAAGCCATAGTAGAACACGTACATGCCCATGCGCTTCGTCGCCGAAAGGAGCAGCAACAGCGATGCGAACATGAATACGGTCAAAAGGTTCTGCACAGGTTTCGACGTGCGGCGGTAGTACAGCACATACAAGAGCACATTGATGCCGCTCAAAAAGAACAGCTGCCAAAAGCCGCTTTTGACGAGGCGTTCCGTCGAGAGGAATTCCTCCGGCAGCTGGTACACCCACAGTGTTTTGAGCTGTGTGAACAGGAAAAGAACGTAGAGGACCAAAATGCCGCCAAGGACGATGCCCGAAACCACCGCATCCATGTGTTTCGTCTCTTTCTGCACCAGGAATTCCTCTTCTTTCGTCCACTGAAGTAAGCCCGCCAGTATCAAAACGGTGAGCACGACGAAGACCACGATCTTGAGCAATGTTTCCAATGCGATCAGGTTCAGCACGAACTCCTGCACGCTCTGCACCATGGCTGCGAATGCGGCATCGGCACCGGAGAGCAGGGGAATGAACAGGACAAGCGAAACGAAGATCAAGATCGCGAGGCCGATCACGATGCGCTTGATCAGATCGGATTTTTGTTTCCCTCCCGGAATAAGCGCGTGCATAGTTGCCGAGATAGCCGGTTCAATCTGCTTCACAAAGCCAAGCGCACGTTCCACCATCCTCCAGATCCACGCACTGTTCCACACAACTCTTTCGTGATGCCTGGTGGAAGTAATGATGAAGTACGCAACGAAGAGCAGCGGAAGCACGAGCATGTTCACCGCCTTGATGTAGGGATTCTCGTAGAGCGTGTAACTCACTGCGATGAGCAGCAGGGGAACCAGCCATACATATTCACGTTTGCCCGGGCGCTCCGGGCGTCCGGCGTGGGTATAGAGACAGAGGAGGGCAACAACGAACACCGTCAGGTTCCAGCCGAGTGCGGAGACATCTTTCGTCCAGATGCCCCACAGGGTGAGAATCCAGTACAGAGCAAGGAAAATCGTCGCAAAGACGGCTTCACGCTTCGTGATGGTGAGCATAGATGCGTATTCTAGCGCGGGGCGGTCAGACATCCAAGAGATTGAAGTGCGGATGGGCATGATTTGCCTGTACGGTTGCCGATCCTGTGCTATCTTTTCCGCGCATTGGGGAGTCGCCAAGTGGTAAGGCACCTGCCTCTGGAGCAGGCATTCGGGGGTTCGAATCCCTCCTCCCCAGCCAAATTTCATTTATAACAATCCAAACACCGTCTCCGCATCCACTTATTCTACCGCCAAATGCGCGCGCAGGAACGCAGTCGTGCGCCGCATGAAATCCTCCCACTTGGAGATGAATTCGTGCTTCTCGCTTTCGAAGCTCACGTACGTGATGTCCTTGTTCAGCTCCGTGAGTTTTGCATCAAGAAAATCGGACCATGCGGGCGGCACGTCCGCGTCTTTGGTTCCCTGAAAGAGCAGGACGGGGGAAGCGATGTTTTTGAGGAACGTAAGGGATGAAAGGGCATCCCACGCTTCCGGATTCTCCTCCCGCGTTCCTAAAACTTCGAGTGTGCGATCTTTATCATCACGCTTCGACCTCCAGCGCGCAAAGTTCTCCCACGCGTCGCTGTGCACGGGTGCGTACAGGACGAAAGCGTCAACCAGATCCGGCCGCGCAACGGCGATATTGAGCGAGACCCCGCCGCCGAGCGAGTGACCCAGCATGCCGACCCGCCGCGCATCCACATTGGGAATATTTGTCGCCCGCACGGCGTTGATGGCATTGGCGCTATCCATGGCGTACTCCAGTCCGGCGTCGTAGACCTCGCGCACGTCGGGGCTTTCGTCCGACAGGGCAAAGCCGCGGTAATCGGTGTGGAGCACGGCGAAACCCTGCCTCGCCAGCTCATCCTGTTCGCGCTTGAGTCCCCGGCCGCGCGTGTAGACCGATGGCGCAATGTAGCCGTGATTGAGGATGACGAGTGGAAAAGGCCCCTTCCCTTTGGGGATATTCATGATGCCGCTGATGAGAAGGCCATTACTCCGGTACGTGACTCCGTAGCGCGTGTAAGCGGCATTCTCTTCCAGTACATCACCGAGAGCAAAGTCGGTTCCCTCCAGTCGCATGTTCGCGAAGTGCGCGAGCGAGAGTTCTTCAGGTACTTGTTCCAATGCGCCAATTTTCGGCTGCGAAGAGGTGGGGGGAGGCTCGATGACGCTGCCGGTCAAATCGGATGATCCTGCCGGACGCGAAGAGCACGCCGCGAGAAGCAGACAGAGGCCGATGACGATGGAATGTTGGTGCATGTGCTTCACATTCTACCTTTTTGTTCTTTCTCCCCCATCCCCGACCCTTTCCCCCGCCGGGGGAAGGGAGTCTAAAAAACCCTCCCCCGAAGGGGGAGGGTAAGGGTGGGGGAAAACAAACAGCCTCACTCTTTGACCATCCACTGGTACAGATACACCGCGGCTACGGCGCCGATGAACGGTGCGATCAGGTACGAGAGCGAGTAGGAACGCAAGCCCAAGGCGACGGCTGGATTCAGCAAGCCGTTGCTCATGAGCGAAGCCAGCAGGATTCCGAGGAGCAGGGAACAGCCGATCACGAGTCCGCCTGCGGCAGAGTGCACTTTGCCATGCATGACGGCAGAAATGCCGAGGAGCAGGAAAAACGCGCCGAGCGCCTCTGCGAAGGCAACGCCCCAGCCGGGCGTCACGGGCACCTGCGGAAGCCCGCCGATCAAGTACTGAAAGAGAAACTGCGCCGCGACGGCGCCGACGAGTTGAGCGGCAATGTAGGCGAGTGCTTCAGGCGTCTTGATTTTCCGGATGCTCCAGAGCCCTACGGTGACAGCAGGATTGACGTGGGCGCCGCTCACAGGTCCCAGCATGTAGACGGCGAGCATGAGTACGAGGGCGGCGACGAACGGCGTTGCCGTCTGTTGCTGGATGGAACCAAGGATTGCGAACGTCAGTGTCGCAGTGCCAAGCAGCTCCGCAACGTACTTGCGCCAGTGAAGAGGAGAGAGAGCCATGGAGAGAAGAGGGGAATGATTGCTGTTCACCGTACGTAATTTCCCATTTGCTGCCAATTGCGCTTATTCCGCGGATATGTCGGAACAGTGGGAGGGAAGTGGCCCTTTCGCGCCTATTCCCAGTCCCAGAAGCGGTGCCGGAGGCTGATGACATCGCGATGCGTCAGGGCGCCGAGCAGAACTCCGTTTCCGTCGACCACTGGAAGGGCGCGGAAATCGTAGCGATTGAAGAGTTCGAGGGCATCTTTGAGGGTACTGTCCTGTTTGAGGGTGATGATCCGGTCGATCATCGCGTCCTTCAACACTCGGGATGGGTCGGTGACGAGCAGCTCTTTCAGATCCAGCACGCCGATGAGTCGGGCAGCGTCATCCACGACGTAGAGGTACATGATCACTTCTTTGTCTTTGGCGTTCTCGAAGTAGCGGTCACGGGCCTCCTGCGCGGTCAGGTGATGGCCAACCCGGATGATGCGGGAGGTCGTGTAATTCACCACGCGTTCTTCCTGCTTGCCCAAGATGGCTTCGATTTTCCGCGCGTGTTCCGGACGATGTTCCTGAATGAGGGGCAGGATGATGCGGGCTTCCTCCCGCGGGAGGGCGGAGAGGATGTCTGCCGCCTGACCGGATGTCATGAGGGAAAGGAGGCGGGCTACCTGGCGTTTGTCGAGAGCGGGGATGAGATCGCGCTGCACCGACGGATCGATTTGCTCCAGCGTGTCGGAGGCCCGCTCAGGGTCGAGTTCACGAAAGAGGGCGACACGTTGCGGATGTTCGAGTTCTTCCAGAATATCCGCCAGATCGGCCGGATGGATCTCGGAGAGTTTTTCTTTCAGGACGGTGAGCTTTACGTCCCCGCGGAAGCTGTCGATGTCGGCGGGCAGAGGCTGGATGAGTGTCCAGGGGATCTTTTCGTCCCGTTTTTCCTTCTTGAAACTGTAGAGGAATTTTGCGAACCACTTCAGTCCCAGACGCCGGAGTAGCCTGTAGCGGCTGATATTCACGTCCGTCACATACAGCGTGTTATTCCGCAGCATGAGCTTGATGTCGTAGACGATTTCCACCTCGCGGTCTTCCGTATCGATCACCTTCTTATCCAAAATGTGGTCGCGGAGCAGGATGTCGTTTTCTGCAGATGGTTCGCCTTCGAAGGATTGCACGTCTTCGAGGGTGACGACCACCTCCCGTTCATCCAAGAGCTTCACCTTCGCCCATGGGATCAGCAGCGAAGGATCCCCGTATGGCCGCCGCACATAGAGGGTCGTCACCTTGGGCAAGTGGTGGTTTTCGACGATGACGAGGTCCGCGAGCCGACCGATTTTTTTGCCGTGCAGGGTCACCCGCGTCCCCAGCATATCCGTGAGGTAGAGGACGCGTCCCGGTGTTTCAGACGTGAGCGGCATTCAGAGGAGCGTGAAGAACTTGAAGAACAGTATTCCCACAAGGAAGAGCAGGTAAAGCCGGAGGAAGAGTAGTGTTGCCCAAACCCAGCGGCTTGTCTGAATACGCGGCTTTCTATAGCGTCGATTGATTTCCAGAATCTTCCCGAAGTGTTTTTCGGAGAATTCCTTCCACTGTGTGCCGCATCGGGAGAGGAAGCGTGAAAGCACGGAGGTCTAAGCAGGGAATAGCGAGGGGAAGAGTGCGCTCACACCGTAGAGGGTGGAGAGGATGATGATCGCCACGATGATGGTGCCGCTCATGATGTTCTGGAAGAGGGTATTGCGATATTCCCCCATGATGGACCGGTCATTGAGGAGGAGCAGGAGGAAGACCAAAGCGGCCGGAAGGAGAGTGACGGCGATGACCTGGACGAAGAGTGTGATGAGGACGAGAGGGGCGCCGGGGATGAGAACAACACCTCCCGCGGTGAGCAGAGTGATGAAGTAGCAAGCGTAGAACCATGGTGCCTCACGTACCTTGTGATTGAGCGAGTGCGCCCATCCGAAGACCTCGCCGAACGCCCACGAACTGGCGAGCGAGATGCAGATGGCTCCGAGGAATCCGGCATTAAAGAGCCCGATTGCGAGCAGTGTGCCGAGGGAGGGGTTGATTCCCATGAGGAGAATGGCGGCCTCCGCGGCGCTCTGGATATTCACGCCGGTGAGGAGCGTACCGGTCACGACCACGCAGAAGATCGCCACGAGCACGGTGAACAAGGATCCCATGAGCGTGTCGAATTTTCCCCAGGGGATATCCTTCTCCTGCAGACCCTTGTCCACGACGGCGCTCTGCTGAAAGAAGACCATCCACGGGGCGATTGTCGTACCGATGTTCGCCATGAGGAAGAAGAACATCTCTGAACTGAACCCGCCGGGGAAATGCGGGATTATTCCGTTCCTGAGGACATCGGAGACGGAGGGATGGACGAGGAATGCCGCAGGAATGTAGATGACGTTGAGCGCGCAAAAGAAGAAAGCGAGCTTTTCCCATGTCCAGTAACGCCCTCGCAGCACCATGAACGACATGATGAGACAGACCAGCAGGACAGTGAGCCACGCCGGGATACCGAAGATCGCCAACGCCGCAGTCATGCCGATGAATTCCGTGATGAGGGTGAGCCAGTCCACGAGGACGAGGTCCAAGAGCGAAAACCATCCCCAGAAGGATCCAAAGGCGTCGAAGATGGCCTCCGCATGGCCCCGTTTCGTCACCGCGCCCAGCCGGACGGTCATCTCCTGCACGAAGTAGGCCGCGGGTCCGAGCAGGACCAGGAACCAGATCAGTCCGTAGCCGAAGCGGGCGCCCGTGGCGGTGTAGGTGGTGATGCCGCCGGCGTCGTTATCCGCGAGCATGACGATGATCCCCGGTCCGGAGATCAGGAGGTAGAGGCGGATTACCTTGCTCATGCGCCGATACTTGTAGAAGAGCTTCGAGAAGAGGTTCATGGCCGCGTTGTGAAGAAGATCATCGATGCGGCATGAGGACGTGGGTATGATCGAATCCGGACGTCCTTGAAAATGTGGAAGCAGCCTATGCTCTTTCGTGGGGAAGCTCAAACCGAAAGGCCTTACTTCCTGTCCCTGCCTCACCTCCCTACCCCCTCTCCCCTCCGCACCGACGCCAACGGGAGAGGGGGCGTACCCTTTCTGTTTATAAGGCTTTTTAGAATGAAAGAGTATGCCCCCTCTCCATGAGGGAATCGTGGAAGGTTTGGAGAGGGGGAGAGGGGGTGAGGTAGGAAGCCGCCGCACTATTCGCTAGAGTGTCGCCGTCATGTCTGCCTATATCTCGTTTGCGGTCGTCGTTGCCGGTCTCTGTTTTTTTGAAGTCGTGAGCAGTGTCGACAATGCGATCATCAATGCGGAGGTCCTCGGTACGATGCAGCCCAAAGCACGCAAGTGGTTTCTATTGTGGGGTCTCCTCTTCGGCGTTTTTCTGGTTCGTGGTTTGCTGCCCTGGCTGATTATTTGGTTCGCAACTCCGGGCATCGGACCCATGGCGGCACTGACGGCGGCTTTCAGCAATGATCCGGATGTTCTCTTGGCCGTTGAGAAATCAGCTCCTGTGCTCCTGACCGGAGGCGGGACGTTCCTGCTTTTCCTCTTCTTCTATTGGCTCTTCATGGAGCCCAAGAATTACGGGCTCATCGGGGAAAAGTTCTTCCACGCGCAGGGCGTGTGGTTCTATGCGGTCGTTTCCATCCTTCTGTGTTTCATCGTGTGGTTTGCACTGGAGCGGGAAGCCATGATGGCCTTCGGGGCGGTGGTCGGGTCCACTGCGTTCTTCATCACGCACGGTTTCAAAGAGAACGCGGAGAAGGTCGAGAAGTCGCTCATGTCGAAAGGGCATCTTTCCGACATCAGCAAGATTTGCTATCTCGAGGTGATCGACATGACCTTCTCCATCGACGGTGTGCTCGGAGCCTTTGCCTTCACGCTCTCCGTCCCGCTCATTCTCCTCGGCAACGGGCTGGGCGCCATCGTCGTGCGCCAGATCACCGTCGGCAACATCGATCGCATCAAGAAGTTTCTGTATCTCAAGAACGGTGCGATGTACTCGATTTTCTTCCTCGGTCTCATCATGCTGCTCGATGCGTTCGGCGTCCACATTCCGAGCTTCGTGTCGCCGGTGACGACGTTCGGCGTGGTGGGGTACTTCTTTCTCAAATCAAAGAACGCGCTGAAGACGCTGACGAAAGAACTGTGACGGTTTCAGGTGCCGGTGCGATCATGAGGCGATACTGCATCGAGTTGTTTCTTGGCCTCTTTCACGAGAGCCACAATTGCCGCGAACGTCCCTTTGCGAATGCCCGCCGGTAATCGTCCCCCTTGTTCGAGGACCGAATATCCATAAGCCAGTTGCGTGAGTCGATGTGCTTCATTGGCCAGAAGTTGTGCGCTGTCATCGGGATGCCGGTCGTTGCCCGGAGAGCCTTTGTCTTTTTCCGGATCGACAGAACGTTCATTCGTGTCCATGTTGAAATTATCTCATACTTTCAAAATACGTCAAATGCTTCGGCACACCCGTTTATTACCATAACGCACCCACAGAATAGGGAGAAGGGTATACTGTGGACGATGGATAATTCCTCTTCCGGTTCGGAACCAGTTAATCCTGCTCCGAGTCAACCAGTGCAGCCAGCTACTCCGCAGCCAATCCTGCCAAAGACACCTACACCTTTCAAAAGAGGAGGGAGAGTCCCCACGCAACTGCCAGCGAAACCAGCGGGCCAAATGCGAGGGTATAAATGACACGCTGTAAAGCGATTCCTTTGTTCTCCACATTTTGCTGATTCTTGTTAATGCGGCTCTGGTATGTCAAAGCCTCCCCAAGGATCAGATTCGGCAAGGATTGACCGTATACCTCTGATTCATGGAGGCTGTCAGGATCGTTTCCGGAGGCATTCCAGTCCCATGGCGAAATCGAATAAGCCAGTATGCCAAGGCACCCTGCGAGTGTGAGCGCATATAACCATGAGAAGAACCAGACGACTTCTCCCAATACTTTTGGGGCCACAATCGCATATCCTAAAAGGATGTTCATTAGTGGGATGATGAGTGATATCAATGTGAACGCCTTCTTCTCTAATGTCTCTGCAGCTTCAGTGCTGGCATCGAGCCGGAGCTTTGCCTGCTGGTACACAAATTCGGATTTTCCTTGGTCTTCGTTCATGGTGGTTGAGGAAAGTATACCATTCCTCCCGTTTCATGGGTGCGTGAAGGTTATAAACGGGTTCGGCACAGTTATTTCCCTTTCGCGCTCCCGTCCTTCAAAAACAGCAGCAGGAATCCCGCGAAAACAGTGAGAGTAAGCGAGAGCAGGTAGGGCGCGGTAAGCCCGAAGCGGTCCCACAAAATTCCCGCCATGAAGGAGGCGGGAAAACTCACGAGCCCGATGACCATCTGGTAACCGCCGAGGGTAGAGGCGACGAGATCCTTCGGGGCCAATTCCGCAGCGAGCGCTTTCTGCACCGGTTCTAAGGAAGCGATGTGCACGCCGTAGAGCGCGAAAGCCGCGATCACCAGAACAGGGGATTTACAGAAGATAAACAGAAGTGCCACGCCGATCCAGCATCCGTACGAAAAGAGCAGCACGGTTTTGCGCCCGATACGGTCCGCGAGGCGGCCGAAGAACATCGAGAGAACCGCGGCCACGGCGGTGTAGAGCAGGTAGAGCACCGGCATCGTTCCGATGGAGAAGCCGAGCGACTTGGCCGAGAGGAGCAGGAAGGAATAGCTGAAAGAGCCGAGCATGAAGAAGGCGCTCAGAACGGTGTAGAGGCGCAGGTTCGGCGAAAAATCTTTCAGATGGATTCCTTTAAACACCTTCGTTCCATCCGGTTTCTGCTCGTGGTAAATACCGAGCACGAGCAGCACGGCGAGCATGGAGGGGATCGCGGCGATCATCATGAGCGTGCGCAGTGGGATGAACTGCACGAGGAGGATGGAGGCGAGGATGCCGACCATGGCTCCGGCGTTATCCATCATGCGCATGATGCCGAAGTGCCGGCCGCGGTTGCGGACAGTCGAGAGATCCGAGACGATCGCGTCCCGCGGGGCGCCGCGCATCTTGCCCGAGCGATCGAGGAGGCGGAACGGCAGGATCCAGTGCCACGTGGGGGAGAGGGAGTAGCCCACCTTGGCGATGCCGCCGAAGAAGTAGCCCATCCACACGAAGGGTTTGCGCTTGCGCGTCCGGTCCGAGAGATAGCCGGCGGCAGCTTGCGCGATACTGACGAACGCATCGCCCAGCCCGTCAATGAGCCCTACTACCGCCATGTTCGCCCCAAGAACGGTTGTGAGGAACATCGGCCAGATCGAGAAGATCATGTCCGCGCCCATGTCGTGGAGGAAGGATGCGGAAGCGAAGGTCCAAACGGTGCGCTTGACGTAACGTGGATCGGGTGGCGTGCATTCCATATGCGACTATCTTGAAGGATTTTCATTCCCTTTGCCACTTGAGACGACGTGATTGGTATCCCGTTCTTCCCTATACTGAAGTTCCTCATTCCCCCACACCCGTATGTCCCCCAAGAAAGTTTTCACCGCTGAACAGGCGCAGAGCATCGGCGAGAAGATCGGTCTTCATTGGGGCAAAGAGACGTTCGACGTCGAGCAATTCCGCATGGGCATGGACGTGGAACTGGAGCACGGCAAAGTGGATCCGCAGACCAATGTGACGGACGATGATCCGGTGCTGACGGGCAAGATCGCGCTGGCTCACCTGCGAGAGTTTCCCGACTACTACACGCGACTCTCCGAAATGGAGGAGGAGGCCGATGCGTACCACCGCACCAGAGGGCAGTGAGTGGATTTGTTCTTTGCGGTGTGGTGCGCATCTCTTTCAAATGTGAGTGCCCTCGGTGCGGGGCAAACTGGAAGGCGCGCAAGTGAAGCTTGATGCTGGAGGGGCAGTTGCGAGATAACGCTGTGCCGTCGTAGCAAGAAAAGAAGGGCTTGGAAGCAGAGCTCTAAAGGAATAGGGTAAGTGTGAGAATTCTCCTTTTCCTCATGGAATGGTTCATCGCCGCATGGACACAGGTGACAACGTCTCTCCCCACGCAGGTATTCCTTTTGAGTACATTCGTTCTCCTCACGGGTGTGGCCATACTCGTGTGGTCTCAAGCAGTGCACCTCTCCATTCTTGAACCAATATCCCTCAAGGAAATTGAGCTGACGCACCCGCACATTCCTTCGCTGCGGGTGATTGTGAGCATTTTCCTGTGCTGTGTGACGCTCCTCATCGTGGCACTGAATTCTGTCGCTCACGTGGGGCCATTCAGCGGACCGTATGAGTGGCTCTACATTGCCGCTCTGTTCGTACTCACGGCAGCCGTGGGCATCCTTATGGAGCTACGCTGGAAGGGTGCGCGGGAGTACTGGTTCCCTTTCATCCTGGGTACGGCGGTAGCGTACATCTTTCTCATGCTGAAATTCATCTTCCCTACGGGGAGATCGCTCCTCTCCGCCGTTCTCCTGATCCTGCTCTTTTTGTCCGCAGCTCTGGCGTGGTGGACACTTCCTGCGTCGCCTTCTCGTAGAGCGCAAATAGTGTCCGTTGCAACGCTTCTTCTCTGGATACTCCTGTACCTATGAAACTCCGGTTCCCACTCACAGGTTCTCGGCGACATTCCCCGCGGAGGAAAGGTTTTACCATGATAGAAGTGTTGATCGTGACCGGTATCATAGGGGTTCTCTCTTCCATTGTTGTTGTCGCAGTGAATCCCACAAAGCAGTTGAAAGATGCACAGGATGCCATGCGCAAGAATAATGAACGGCAGATGAATAATGCCCTGTACCAACGTCTGATCGACGAATGGCAGTCCGTAAGCGAAGATTTGCCCGGAAGTGCGGAAACGGCAAAACCGATCTGCAAGAGTGGCATCACGGATGATCCAGGTTGTATGAACCTCGATATTCTCGTGCCGGAGTACATTGCGCAGATCCCCGTGGATCCGTTGGAGGAAAATCAGAACTACAGCGGATATGCCATTTACGAGGAGGGGAGCAGGCCGACAATCATTGCTCTGTACATGGGGGAAGCGGGTGATCAGTACGCTGCAAGTAGCAGCAGTTCTGAGGGGTCATCTCTGAGTTCTCGTGGAGCTTTTGGTCCCGAAAGCATCGTTGCTGATGCGGGTTACGCAGGTGAAAGCGACGATGCCATGTTGGCAGACGGCACCCAGAGCGGTCGGCAGCACTCCATGGTCACGCGGATTGTGTTAACCTTCAACGATACACTGCAAGAGCCAATCGACTATTCAGCCTTCGGCTTGATGCTGATGGGGACGGTTGTTGATGTATTGCCGACTGCCCAGGTTGTTGGTGGCAAGACGGTGATCACAGTCAAGTTTGGAAGTGGTGCTTCAACGTATCCGCTCTTCGTGGCACAGGATTACGCTCTCAACGATGGGCAATACTCTTTCACAGTAGATGGGACCAAGCTGAGGACATCCTTCGGAGAGCTCTCTTCAAGCAGTGACATCAGTTTCCACCGTTACTTCGGGGATGCGGATGGCGATCGTGACACGGACGGAATGGATCTCAATGCCTTGAGAATGGCAATGGCGCTTGATCCAAACAACCCGGAAAGAGTGCCTGTGTTTGATTATGAAGATGACGGGGACGTTGATGATGCAGACTATGCACAATTTCGAACGCGGTATGGCCACAGTTTGCCTGTTGTACCGTTATGAGTGGCTGATGCAGTCGTGTATGTTTCTTGATCGTTCCATTCGTTTTACTGTCATTGTTTGAAGGCGCGCAAGAAGCGAGTGGATCCCATCGCGTATGGTGAAAATGCCGAAATCACCGTATTTTTCTCACATGGAAAAAGTTCCCTCTTTACCCCTTTGCAGAAAAGTGCGTCTCTTCTAGGATGGTTTCACTCTTTTTGATTCCCTCTCCATTATGCCAGGTTCCATTTCTCAAGTGATGGGTGCGGTGGTGGACTGCGTGTTCCCCCTAAGCGAACTCCCGCCGATCTATAACGCACTCACCGTTCCGTGTGGGAAAGAGACGCTCACGCTCGAGGTGCAGCAGCACTTGGATGGCGGCTCGGTGCGTACCGTCGCGATGGGTCCGACCGACGGCCTCGCGCGCGGCACAGCCGTAACGGACTTGGGCATCCCGATCTCCGTTCCCGTGGGTCCCGAGGCGCTTGGACGCATGTTCGATGTTCTTGGCAATCCTCTGGATGGTATGCCGCCGATACGGACGAAAAAACGGTCTCCCATTCACCGTGCCGCTCCCACATTCGATGAGCAATCGACGGAAACCGAGGTGCTGGAGACAGGGATCAAAGTCATCGACCTGATCTGTCCGATCCTCAAGGGAGGCAAAGTCGGCCTCTTCGGCGGAGCCGGCGTGGGCAAGACCGTCATCGTGAAGGAACTCATCCGCAACATCGCCACCGAGCACGGCGGCTACTCCGTGTTCGCCGGGGTGGGGGAGCGCAGCCGCGAGGGAAACGACCTCTACAACGAAATGAAGGATTCGGGTGTTCTGGCCAAGACGGCACTGGTTTTCGGCCAGATGAACGAGCCGCCGGGACCGCGCTTGCGCGTCGGACTCGCGGGGCTCACGCATGCCGAATACTTCCGTGACGAGGAACAGCGCGACGTCCTGCTCTTCATCGACAACATCTTTCGTTTCACCCAGGCAGGATCCGAAGTCTCCGTTCTTCTCGGACGCATTCCTTCCGCCGTGGGCTACCAGCCGACACTGGCCAATGAAATGGGAGCGCTGCAGGAGCGCATCACCTCGACCAAGAAAGGTTCCATCACTTCGGTGCAGGCCGTGTACGTGCCGGCCGACGACTTTACCGATCCGGCGCCCGCCACGACTTTCGGGCACCTCGATTCCACGCTCGTGCTCTCGCGCGCCCTCTCGGAGCTGGGCATCTACCCGGCCGTCGACCCGCTCGATTCCACGTCCACCATTCTCTCCGCCGCGGTGGTGGGTGAGGAGCACTATCAGACGGCACGTGCCGTGCAGAAGGTGCTTCAGCGCTACAAGGAGCTACAGGACATCATCGCGATTCTCGGCATGGAGGAGCTTTCGGACGAGGACAAGCTCACCGTCAAGCGCGCACGCAAAATCCAGAAATTCCTCAGTCAGCCCTTCTTCGTGGCCGAGACCTTCACGGGTATCCCGGGCAAGTTCGTCCGTCGCGAGGATACCGTGAAGAGTTTCAAGGCTATCCTCGACGGCAAGTACGACGAAGTGCCCGAGCAGGCCTTCTACATGAAGGGCGGTATTGAAGATGTAGCTCGTAGCTCGTAGTTAGTAGTTCGGAATTATGGAAATGCTTCTCGATCAACCAATGGCGAAGGCAAAATCGTTTTCCGATCTTATAGCCTGGCGGGAAGCACATGCATTTGTGCTGCTTGTCTATCGTACAACGAAGAAGTTTCCGAAGGATGAAATGTTCGGTTTGACATCTCAGATGCGCAGAGCGGCAGTCTCCATCACATCTAACATCGCAGAGGGGTTTGTTCGCCAATCCAAAGCGGATAAATTACATTTCTATTCGATGGCACTTTCTTCACTATCAGAAGTTCTGAGCCAGAATTTTATTGCCAAGGATGTTGAGTATTTTCTAAAAGATGATTTTACGGCAGTTGTGGATCAGGGTGATCGCGTTGGTAAATTCCTCAATGGATTGATGCGCGGCATCAAAACCCCAGCTACCAGCTACTAACTACCAGCTACTATGCTCCGTCTCGAAATCACCACGCCCGACCGCCCCATGTTCGATGGGGAAGTGAACTCCGTGTCCCTTCCGACGCCCGGAGGGGAGATCACGATTCTGCCGCATCACATTCCGCTGATCTCCATCATTGCGCCGGGAGCCATCACGATCCGCTGGAAGGGCGGCGAGCAGGTGCTGGCAGTGTCGCGCGGGGTCATCGAGGTGGATGGCAGGACGATCCGCGTGATGGTGGATACGGCCGATCGCGCCGATGAATTGCAGGAGCAGGCGATTCTCAAGGCCAAGGCCGAAGCCGAGAAGCTGCAGAAAGAGAGGCGCGATGACCGCGAAGGCTTCGCGGAGGCAACTGCCATTCTCGAACGTGAACTTGCACGATTGCATGTGGTGCGCCGAAGGCGGACAGGGACGAGACTGCCGCACACGGAAGGACAGTGAGGGAAGGATTTCAAGAATTCAGGAATACAAGAATTCAGGAAAGATTCCAAGACGAAAAGATTTCAAGGCGGATAGCGTCCCTTGAGATCCTGGGATCCTGAGTCCTTCCTTGAATTCTTGGAGCCTTGGTTCCTTGTGACCTTTTCTCTACACTCTTCTCATGTCAGATATGTTGCAACAGCCGAACCAAAGTGGCTCCAAGGAGATGGGTCTCATGTTGAGTCTCCGGCTTGCGTGGAATCTGGGGTTTATCATTGCCCTTCCCGTCGCTGTTTTCGGTTTCGGAGGCGCCTATCTCGATAAGCACTTCGGCACCTCCCCGATCTTCGTCATCACGGGATTTGTACTTGCCATCGTGCTTTCTGGGGTTGGGGTATACCGCAAGGTGAAGGAGATTCTCGGAGCTCCTTAGTCATCAGGCTGCAAGTGGTTCTTTCGGGGGCTGTTTCGCTTTGGCTGCCTGGGTCGAGACGTACCATAGATGTTCGCGGTTTTCACTGATAATACCTTCCAGCGCTTCTCGAATGAGTTCACATTGTGATAGAGAGAGACCACGAACATAGAAGCTGGCATCGGAGTTCGGTTCGATTGTGACATCCGGTCCGGCGAACTGCCGGGCAATACCGCCTGCTTCGCGCATCGGTCGCCCAAATCGGCCGTCTACAGGATTCGTAAGAGCTGGGTCATGCTGTGCGAACCGTTGGTCGTTTCTCGGATCCTTGTACCCTTCTTCAGTTAAAACGAGGGCGACGCTGGACCAGTAGATTCCCGCGTAGAGATCGTTGGTTTCATTCATGGCTGCATTATTCCTCTGTGCCGGATTTTGTCCATGGAACCTCACTCCCCCTGATTTTCCTGCGTAGGAAAGCGATTTTTTGCTGTCCTCTCATGTTCAGCAGTCCATGGGCATCGCGGACAATTCCTGCACACTTTGTATTTTCAATTTCGAATTTTCCATTATCCTCCCTCCGATGGCCGCCATCGAACCGCCCACACTCGCCTCTGAAACGATCGCGCACATCGGGTCCTTCGAGATCCGAAATACCCTGATCATGGCGTGGCTGGCGATGCTGGTGATCTTCGTGGTGGTGTTCTTCGCCCGCCGGACGAAATTCAAAGAGGTTCCCGGGCGTTTTCAGGCTCTCCTTGAATTGATCGTCGAGGGGCTCTTTTCGTTCTTCGATTCCATCATCGGTGGCAAGAAGCAGACCAGAACGTTCTTCCCGCTCATCGCCACGATCTTCCTGTTCCTCATGACCGCCAATTGGATGGGCATTCTTCCGGGCGTGGGGAGCATCACCATTGCCGAGGAACATGCGGGCGAAATCCTCAATCTGCCGCTCTTCCGCTCCATGAATGCGGACGTGAACATGACGCTCGCGATCGCATTGATCTCGGTCATTTCGACGCAGCTCTTCGGGATTGCGGCACTCGGCGTGATGCCCTATGCCAACAAGTTCTTCGTGGCTCCGTGGCGCGATCCGATCGGGGCGTTCGTGGGTATTCTGGAGCTCATTGCCGAGATGGCGAAGATCATCTCGTTCAGCTTCCGTCTCTTCGGCAACATTTTTGCGGGTGAAGTTCTGCTCGTGGTCATCAGCTTCCTCATGCCGTACCTCGCACCCATTCCATTCATGGGGCTCGAGATCTTCGTCGGGTTCATCCAGGCATTGGTCTTCTCGATGCTGACGGCGGTCTTCCTCAAGATGGCCGTGACGGCGCACGGAGGGCATGAGGAGCATGGGCATGGGGAGCATGCGGTGGAGCCACGGTCGCTCGAGAGCGACGTGGTGAAAATGGCGCGGGCGTAGGGATGAGGAATTAGGGATTAGGACTTAGGACGAAGGATTAGTTTTTTTTTGTTGGTTGTTTTGTTGGGACGGACTGCGGTGTTCTTCTTTAGGAAGATCTTGTACTGGCTCGCGGCCGCGCGTACCATGCCTCCCAATGCCGAACGAAGAAGCAATCATCCTGGTAGACCAATTATCGGAAGAGCAACTAGCAGATGCCTATGCAATCCTTAAGGCTGGAGATTCAAAGGAAAAATCGGTATTACGCAGCATCGGGAAGCGAGGTGCCAGATTGGAAAGAGGATGGAAGGAGAAGGTTTGCCAACGATTCCGAGAGAAAATTCAGCGCAGTCTGGCGGAGCAACCGGGTCATGCTCAGGGCTGAAACAAAAAATCAGCTAAAAAAACAACCAAACTTTCTGTCAAATATCGGCAGAGTCGGCTCTTAGACCCTTGATTGTATCTTGCTGCATCCCTACAATCCGCGACGCTTTTCATTCACCACTTCTTTCCCACTTTTTTTATGCCAGAAGCAGCAGAAGCCGCACAGACCGCAGCATCCGTCCTGGACAAGAACCTGCTCGTCGCCGCCACCATGGTGCTCGGCGCGTTCATGCCCGCCTTTTCCATTGGCTGGATGGGTAGTAAAGCCATGGAGGCCATCGGCCGCAATCCCGAGGCCGCGAACCGCATCCAGACGCCGATGGTGCTTGCCGTCGCGTTCACGGAGGCCATCGCGATCTACTCGCTCGTCGTGGCCCTCATCATCAAGTTCGTCTGAGAGTTTTGAGTTTTGAGTTATGAGCTTTGAGTGCGATGTTCTTGCATCGAATTGAGTTCCGCGAGAACAACCAGACTCACGACTCATAACTCATGGCTCATAACTTTCTCCCTTCCTCTTATCATTCATCCAACTCAGGGCATGGAACTACTCACCAAACTCGGCATCAACTGGCAACTCCTGATCGCCCAGATCGTGAACTTCCTTATCGTCATGGGGGTGCTTGGCTACTTCCTGTACCGTCCGATCTTAAACCTTCTCGATTCCCGCACGGAGCGCATCCGCAAGGCCATGGAAGAAGCCAAGCGCATCGAGAACCAGGCGCAGGAGATGGCCAAATTGCGCGAAGAGGCGATGAAGCGCCTCGATAGAGAGAGTGGCGAGCACTTCGATCGCATCCGCAAGGAAGCCGCGGAACTCCAGGAGCAGATGCATGCGACCGCCAAAAAAGAGGCCGAAGCCATGATCCAGAATGCCCTCAAGCGCATCGACGAGGAGAGACGAAGCATGATGGAGGATGTGATGAAAACCGTGAATACCGTCATCGTCCGCATGACTGAGAAGCTCCTCGAGCGCGAATTCACCCCTGCCGACCAGAAACGCATTCAGGAGCAGCTGGTCCAAGAACTTCCCAAGATGGTGCGATGAAGATGACCGCTGCCTCCCTTGCTCGGGCATTCGTGGAGACCGCCAGAACACTGCCGGAAGCCGAGATTCCCGCACTGGCGGAGGCTGCCGCGCATATTCTGATCGCACAGGGACTCTTTAAGGACGCGCACATCTTTCCGCGGATGGTAGAGCGCGAGTGGTTCAAGCGTGACGGAACGGTGCCGGTGAAGATCACGACGGCGGAGAGTGCCGGTACACTCAAGAAGGACATCGCGCACGTGGTCGAACAGGCGCTCAAGCGTTCGTGCTCTGTGGAGGAACATGCTGATCCGTCCCTTCTGGGTGGCATCCTGCTCCAGGTCGGTGACGAGCGGTACGACGCAACACTCCGCGGAGCTCTCCGTAATCTCTCGGCGCAGCTCATTGCCCCCATTCCGCTTCCCTAAGCCCTAATCCTAACCCTAATCCTATCCCTACCCCCTAGGAACATGTCCCTCAGTCAGACGCTCCTCAAATCCCTCGAAGACCGCATTGCGTCCTATCACAAGGATGTGAAGCACGAGCACGTCGGCACGGTGCTCTCGGTCGGTGACGGCATCGCCACTGTTTCGGGTCTCTCGAAGGTCGGTGCCGCGGAAATGGTCGATTTTGGCGGGGGCATCATGGGAGTGGCCTTCAATCTGGAGGAGGATCACGTCGGTGTGATCGTTCTGGGCGATGACAGCAAGATCAAAGAGGGCGACACCGCCAAGGCAACCGGAGAGATCCTCTCCGTTCCCGTGGGCGAAGCGATGATCGGACGCGTCGTGAATCCGCTGGGCGTTCCGAAGGATGGCGGTTCGGCGATTCAAAGCAAGCAGCGTTACCCGATCGAGAAAATTGCTCCCCGCGTCATCGAGCGCAAATCCGTCACGATGCCGCTCCAGACCGGCATCAAGGCGATCGATGCACTCATCCCCATCGGGCGCGGCCAGCGCGAGCTGATCATCGGCGACCGCCAGACGGGCAAGACGGCAGTGGCCATCGACGCCATCCTGAACCAGAAAGAGACGCAGAATACCGATCGCCCCGTCATCTGCATCTACGTCGCCATCGGCCAGAAGGAATCCAAAGTCGCCAAGATTGTTTCGGAACTGAAAAAGCACGGTGCGATGGACTACACCATCGTTGTCTCGGCCGGCGCATCGGAGCCCGCATCCCTCTCGTACATCGCGCCCTTCGCGGGGTGCGCCATGGGCGAGTACTTCCTCGATCAGGGCAAGGATGTTCTCTGTATCTACGACGACCTTTCGAAGCACGCGTGGGCCTACCGTCAGGTCTCGCTGTTGCTCCGCCGTCCGCCGGGACGCGAGGCCTACCCGGGCGACGTGTTCTACCTCCACTCCCGTTTACTGGAGCGTGCCTGTTGCTTGGACGAAAAGCACGGTGGCGGTTCCCTCACTGCCCTGCCGATCATCGAGACGCAGGCCGGCGACATTTCCGCCTACATCCCCACGAACGTCATTTCCATCACCGATGGTCAGATCTACCTCGAGTCCGATCTCTTTTATAAAGGTATCCGCCCTGCCCTGAACATCGGCCTCTCCGTCTCACGCGTGGGATCCGCCGCGCAGCGCAAATCCATGAAGAAAGTGGCGGGAAGGCTTCGCATCGACCTTGCCCAGTACCGCGAGCTCGCGGTCTTCGCGCAGTTCGGGTCCGACCTGGACGCCGATACCAAGAAGCAGCTCGACCGCGGCGCGCGCTTAACCGAGCTCCTCAAGCAGGATCAGTATGTGCCGGTGCCCGTTTCCGATCAGGTCGCCGTGCTCTACGCCGGCGTGAACAGCCTGCTCGATGACGTTCCCGTGGATCAGATCCGCCGCTTCGAGCGCGAATTCGTGGCATTTCTTCGCAACAAGCATCCGCAGGTGCTGAGGGAGCTCACCGCTGAGATCAAGGGTGACACGGAAGAAACGTTGAAGAGGTTGCTCAGCACGTTCAAACAGGAGGCAGGATTTATCTCTTCTGTCTCTCAGAGGGGGTAGCTGGTAGCTCGTAGCTAGTAGTTCGGCTTGTGTTTCCGAGCTACCAACTACTAACTACCAACTACTTCGTTCCTTCTCTCACTCCCACAACACGCTCAACACATGGCTCGTTCCCTCCGCGATCTCCGGCGCATGGTTCGACTCCGCCACTGCGGCTGCGGCCTCCGTGGCTCCGCTCACCATACGACTTTGTCCCATTCCACTCATCTCTATGGCGCGTAGTCTGCGAGACCTGAGACGTAAGATGAAAGCCATCAAGGCCACCCATCAGGTCACCAAGGCCATGGAGCTTGTCGCGGCCTCCAAGATGCGCCGTGCGGTCTCGAATGCACAGAAGCTTCGCAATTATGCTTTTCTCGCGTGGCAGGTCCTGCAGAAGCTTGCCGACGTGCATCCGGAGCTCCATCCATACCTGCAGAAGCGCGAGCCCAAAAAGATTCTCGCGATCCTCTTCACGCCCGACCGCGGCATGTGCGGCAATCTGAATGCCCAGCTGCTGCGCACGACCACGCAGTACCTCCAGGGACTCAAAAAGCTTTCCACGTTCGAGTCTGTCGAATTCATCGCAGTCGGGCGCAAGGGACAGCAATTCCTCCCGAGATTGAACCAGAAGGTGGTTGCGGCTTTCCCGGCATTCTCCAGCTACCCCACGTTCAAGGATGTCCTGCCGATTGCACGCATGGCGACGGAAGGATTCCTCGCAGGGATCTACGACTCCGTTTCGCTCATCTTCCCGGACTTCGTTTCGGCGCTTGTGCAGGAATCGACGGTGAAGGTGCTCTTACCCTTCTCGCAGACGGATCTCAAAGACATGCTCGAGAGTCTGCTCCCGCGCAAGTACCGCAAAGAGACGCAGCAGGCGATGCATGCCGAAGGGGTGGGGGAGTATGTGCTGGAGCCGTCGGCCGATGCGATCCTGCAGACCATCCTGCCCCAACTCACCGAGATCCAGGTGTATCAGGCCATCCTCGAGGCCGGCGCCTCAGAACACTCCGCGCGGATGGTGGCAATGCGTGCGGCCTCTGATAACGCCACGGAGCTTCTTGGCGACCTCACCATCGTCTACAACCAGACGAGACAGGCGAAGATCACGTCGGAACTGGCCGAACTGTCGGCGGCGAAAGCGGCGCTTAAATAGGGCGAGGAATAGGGTGTAGAGGGAACTGCCTACTTCACTGCCGGTGCTCTCCGCGTCACGAAGCGAATGTCCATGCCCTTCGCAGTGTACTCCTTCGTCTGCTCCTGCAGAGCTTTCGTGATTTGCTCTGCCACTTCAGGACGCGCAGGATCGGAGAAAATGACGAAAGTGAATTGATTGAGCGCTTCGCCGTAGGCGTGGCTGCCCGCGGCGATCTGGAGTGCCAGCATGGCCTCCTTAATGGCTTGCTCAACATTATTCGGAGAGGAGATGACGAAGGAATTGATGCCGGGTAACCGCTGCAGGCGCCCGTCCGTGCAATCCACTGCGGCTGCGATGCCCGTGTGCGGTCCTTTGACCATCGGGGCATTGCCGGTATGCACGGCGTTGATGCCGCGTGCCCTGAGTTTTGCGACAATCGTGCCTTCCTGATAGTTGCTTGCTGCCTTGTCCGGATTCTCCTCATTCCCAAAAGCGATTCCTGCTGCTCCGCAGGTCAGGTGGGCGCTGATCTTGACCGTGATGGTATTGAGAGGTCTCCCATTCGCCAGTTTTTTGATATACGACTCGATCGCATTCACAAGCTCATCGGCGTTCTTCCAGAGCACGCCCGAACCCGCCATGCGCAGGATGCGCTTGCCGGACTGCGTGGTGGCCTGCATGAGCATGCGCTCGTCGATACAGACCATCTCTACTTCGGTCACGGGTTCAGAGCTGCAGTCGAAACATTCCTGCCATTCCTTCTCGTGAGCATCCAGCCACTTGTTGGGATCCTGGTTGAAGGGGTGGGCGAGTTCTTTTGCGAGCAGCGGTCCCATATCGGGATGGTGTTCATGCTGAGGGTGATCCTGGGCGATGGCCATATTGGAAGGGAGGGAAGTAGCGAGTGCGGCAGCGGTACCGGCCATTGCATGTTCCAAGAATTCTCTGCGATTCTCAAGATGAGGCGTGCCAACGACAGGGTGGCCGGTTTCCGTTGTGAACTTTGGCTCATCAGACAGCTCTTCGTGCATGTGGGGAGAGGAATTTCGGCGCATCTTAAGTGTTTGAGCCCGAATTTCAAGGCTCTTAGTGAAAAGAAATTCTGACATTGAATAAAAGAATTGTTCATAATATTCAGATATCTATAATCCGTAGCGGAGATTCGCGAATCTCCGCTACGGAGAAACATGAAGTCATGCACTCAGCCGTGCAAAGAAGAGGAAGAGTGCCGTGAAGCCAACAGCCATGATCACCGGTGCCAAGCGCGAGAGGAGATTCCATTTGCCCGGCTGCCAACCTTTGAGCAAAAGGGAATTGGTCACGACGGAGAAGGAGCTCAATGCCATGGCGAATCCGGCAAGCTCGGGTTTGAGTACGATGCCGAACGAGGCGAAGGCGCGCGCGGCGATGGGGATGCCGATGATGTTGTAGAAGAGCGCGAAGAACAGGTTCTGCTTGATCTTGCTCACCGTGGCGCGGCTGAGGGCGATCGAGGTCGCGACATCGCGCAGGTCGTTTCTGACGAGCACGATGCCTCCGGTCTCCATGGCGATGTCGGTGCCGCTGCCCATGGCGATTCCCAGATTGGCCTGTGCGAGAGCCGGGCTGTCGTTGATGCCGTCACCCACCATCGCGACGTTTTTCCCTTCCGCCTGCAGACGCTTCACTTCATTGGCCTTCTCTTCCGGCAGCACGTCCGCGAGCACCTGATCGATGCCGGCCTGTCTGGCCATGGCGCGGGCCGTGCGGTCGTTATCCCCGGTAATCATTACGGGAGTGATTCCCAAGCGCTTCAGCGCGCCGATGGCGGACGGCGTTGTCTCTTTGAGTGTATCCGCCACGGCGATGATGCCGAGGATTCCCTTTTCCGTCGCGAGGATCATGGCGGTCTTACCGGCGTCTTCGAGAGAGCGCAGACGTTCCTCGATATTCTCCGCAGGAAGGCGAATCTGCTCGATCAGTTTGCGGTTGCCGAAGGAGTAGATCACTCCGGCAATCTGTCCCATGACGCCGTGGCCGGGAATCGCGCGGAAGTTTTCCACAGACGAAAGGGAGACATGATCTTCCGTCGCTTTGCGCACGATGCTTTCGGCCAGCGGGTGCTCCGAAACCTGCTCGATGCTCGCCGCGATCGCGAGGAGCTTCGTTTCATCCAGAGAGCCGGTCGGCAGAATGTCCGTTACCTCTGGTTTGCCTCTGGTGAGGGTTCCGGTCTTGTCGAAGATGATGGTGTCGATGCCCTGAGCGGCTTCCAGCGGTTCGCCGCCGCGGATCAGGATGCCCAGCTCCGCGCCCCGTCCGGTGGCGACCATGAGGGCCGTCGGCGTTGCGAGTCCGAGCGCGCAGGGGCAGGCGATGACGATGACCGAAACGAACGCGAGCAGGGCGAAGGTGAGCGTCTGACCCAGCAGGAGCCAGATGACCAATGTGACGATGGCGGCCAGGATCACCGCGGGCACGAACCAGCGCGAAATCTTGTCCGCGAAGTCCTGAATGGGGGCTTTCGATCCTTGCGCCTCTTCCACGAAGCGGATGATGCGCGCGAGCGCGGTTTCCGCTCCGATTCTGTCTGCCGTGAATTCGATGGAGCCGTGCTGGTTCAGGGTCGCGCCGAACACGCGGTCGCCCTCCTTCTTCTCCGCGGGGATGCTCTCTCCTGTCAGCATGGATTCATCCACGGACGAGAGGCCGCGCGTCACGAGACCGTCCACGGGGATCTTTTCGCCCGGGCGCACGATGATCGTGTCCCCGACCTGCACCTGCTCGATGGGCACATCCGTCGGCTGACCTGCACGCAGTACGCGAGCGGTCTTGGGCGTGAGCCCCATCAGTTTCTCGATGGCTTCGCTCGTGCGGCCTTTGGCCCGCGCTTCCAGCCACTTGCCGAGCAGGACGAATGTGATGAGCAGGGCGGCGACTTCGAAGTAGAGGTTTTGTGTTTCGCCGAGGAGTGACCGGCGTTCCACCGTGGCGATGATGAAGTTCAAGAGACTGTAGAAGTATGCCGTAGAAGTGCCGATGGCGATGAGACTGTCCATCGTGAATGTCTTCATCTTCAGACTGGACCAAAAACCACGGTAGAAACCCGCTCCGAGCCAGAATTGCACGGGTGTCGCAAAGACGAGCGAAAAGATGCCCATCCACGGATCGAAGGAGACTTTCCACCCGCCGTCCGGCAGGAAGGGGATGAGCATGGTGAGGAGCAGCGGCAGGCTGAGGACGAACGCCCGGAGAAAGCTTGAGCGCGCGGAAGTGATCTCTTCGATGCGGCGTTTGCGGTCGGCATCCCGGTTATGATCCGATGCTTTGGTGGCTCGATAACCCGCTTCTTTCACTGCTTTGATCAGGTCATCTTCGCTGACGATGGAAGGATTGAAGAGGATGGAGGCTTTGGCGGAGGCGAAGTTGACGTTCGCCTCCGTCACGCCCGTCGTCTGTTTCAGGTGATCAGAAATCAGTGCAGCGCAGCTACTGCAGTGCATGCCGGTGATGGCAAGAATGGTGCGTTTCGTTTCCATATCAGAGGACGGTAAAGGAACCGCGGACCATGCCCATGGAACAGCTGAAGGGGATGCGGCCGGGTGACTCCGGCGTGAATTCGAAGACGTTGTCTCCCGCTGCCAGAATTTTCTGGATGCCGAGAGAGGGGATCACGAAGCCCCGTGTGCAGCCTCCGGCGTTGGTGCCATCCACGTGAAAACGGACAGGAACACCGGAGCGAATCGTGATTTCACTCGGTTCGTAGCCGTAGCCCGTGACGGCCATGGAGACGTCCTGAACGGAGAGCGTAGGGTTAGGATTAGGGCTGGGGCTGGGGTTAGGATCGGGGGAAGAGGGATCGTCCGTGGATTGCTGCGCCTGCTGAGTCACGCTGGTGAAGGGAAGATCCACAGTATATCCGGCGAGTGCCAAACCGCTTCGCAGATTGAACAGGGCGAGCAGGAGCACCAGTGTGCCCGAGAAAGTCAGAAAGAGCCGCGAGGCTGATCCCCGGGCGTTGGAGGAAATGAAGCTCAGGCCGAGGAGCGAGGGCAGCGTGCCCAGGGCGAAAATACCCATCACGAGCGCGCCCGAGACGAAACTGCCCGAGGCGAGCGCAACGAGTTGCAGTGACTGTGTGAAGCCGCAGGGCAGGAAGAACGTCAGCGCGCCGAGCGCGAAGGGCGCTGCGGGATGTTTGTTTTCCGCAAGGTCTGCGATCCAGTGTGACATCGCCTTGGGTGGCCGGATGCCCAAAAGCCCTTTCGGAAGGATTTTGAGGATCGTCATGGCCAGATAGATCATCACGAGGGCAATGACGATGTTCATGTACCCGGTGATTTGGGCAGAGAGGGTGATGGACTCACCGATCACGCCCACGACGCCGCCGAGCACGAAGTACGAAATGAGTCGTCCGCTATTGAATTGCAGGAGCGGTTTCATCTTCTGCATGGACGAGTCGGACGGATGGATCTCGTGGTACTTGGCGGCCATGGCGAGCAGCAGGCCTCCCGTGACGGCGAGGCAGCTGCTCGTACCCGCGACGAGGCCGATCACGAAGACGCCGCCGAAAGTGAGTGCGCCCGCAGTAGAGGGGGCGAGAGACACGATGTCGAACGTCTGCAGAAGCTTGTAGACGGCGAAGATGATCACGAGCGCCCCGCCAATTTCGAGAAAGCGTTGGTGGGACGGGACATCACTCGTCTGGGCAGAGGAGACGTGTACTACAGTTTCGGTCCCGAATGAGACGAGCCGGTAGTCGCTGCCGGCAAGAGTCTGTTCGATGTCGCCTCTTGCGAGGGATGCGGTGTCATTGAGCCACAGTGTGGCGGTGCCCTTGCGGTTGTTCACGCGCACGGAGAGAACGCCCGGGAGGGACTTGAATTTGCGCTCGAGCAGGAGCTCACAGCCGGCGCAGTGCATGCCTGCGATGCGCAGGTGCACCGAGCGCGAAGATTCATGTGTTGTCATAGGGAGAGGGGAAATCATCAAATAGAGCTCTACCGGAATAGTCCGGTACTTGATTTCCCTCTACTACTGCAGCAGAACGACTGTTTCAACGGATAAGACAATGGGAGGCGGCTCCTCCGGCTGCGGGAGCGGGCGATAGTCACCAGGGATTTCATCAATCGTGCACGGCGTCGGCAGCATGGCCGCGACGGTGGCGGGCAATTCCAGATCGGGGGCCAATGCGGACTCAAGGCCAGACTCTGAAAAACAGTGTCCGTGTCCGCAGGGAAGAGGATCGACAGGTGACGATTGCGCGGCATCCGTCCTGTGATGCATGTGCTGCGTGCGGTCCATGTGGACCATGGACCTATCCGTCCCCGCGGAAACCTGGGCTTGCACCATCTGCGTCATGCAGAGGGGGCTCATGGCTATCTGGAGCGCGATGAGGATCGGGAGCACGTAGCACATAAGAGAAGCCCCAGAATAGGGCATTTGCATGATTGCATCAATACGATTCCTGTCGGCGAATTGTGCCATTCAGCCCAATTCCTCATTCCCAATATTCCAATCCCTATTTTTGTGGTGTACGCATCATCCGTTGCGAGACGTCTATCTGGATATCAAAGCACTTGGCCCGTGCGCGGCCGTGCTGCACGTACATGCAATCGAGGCGGCTCTCGCGGATGGCATTCACGTACGGGAGACGCTGTGTGTTCACATCGTCTGTCGGAGTGAATTGGCTGTAAACCTTACGTGTCTGTTCCCAGTGCTCCGTAAAGGCATCGACCCGCTCCTGCTGCAGACGGTCGCGAAGGTGCTGCCCGCCCAAGTCCATCCAGTCGTAGACTGCGTACGCATCGGTGGGATTGCTCTTGCCCCACTCGGCCTCCGCCCGCTTGAGCTCGCGCACTTCGCAGCGGATACGACGATCAGGGCTCGCCCGCTTGCAGGGCAGCAGGATGCGTTCCTTCTCTCGCTCCGTGAACTCCTTTTTGGGCAGTGGAGCAATCGCCCATGCAGGCGTGGCAGTGAACAGGCTGCAGCAGAAGAGCGCGATGGAAGCGAGGGTGCGAACCATTGAAAGGCGGCTATCCTAGCATGGATTGAATGGATGTGAAGTGTTTTTCCTATGGATGCCGAGCATTCTCAGGTTTCGTTCTTTTCCAAAACATTCGGATCTTTTCTAGCACTCTTCTCTCAATCTGGCGGATCCGCTCACGTGTGACGCTGAATATCTTGCCAATTTCATCGAGTGTGTACTCATGACCGTCTTTCAGGCCGAAGCGTAAACAGATGATTTCACGTTCGCGATAGGGGAATTGCGCGATCCATGTGCCGATTCTGTTTTTCAATATGACATCATCCACCATTGTCTCCGGATCTTTTTCACGATGATCGGGGATACATTCCCCCAAACACCCATCATGGTTATTACCATAGGGTTGATCAAGCGAGAGTGGTTGCTCACTCGCACGGAGAACTTTTGTTGTTTCGGAGACGGAGAGGCCGCTCAGTTGGGCAGCCTCTTCAGTCGTTGGTTCCCGGTCCTCTTGCTGCTGGAATTTCCGAGTGCCTGCTCGCATTTTTGATATCGTTTCAAGCATGTGAACCGGGACGCGGATCGTTCGGCTCTGATCAGCGATTGCTCTGGAAATGGCCTGTCGGATCCACCATGTGGCATACGTGGAGAACTTGTACCCGCGCCTCCATTCGAATTTTTCAACTGCCCGTATGAGTCCGGTATTTCCCTCTTGGACCAGATCAAGGAAGGAAAGACCGCGATTGCAGTACTGCTTGGCGATGGAAACGACAAGACGCAGATTCGCGGAGGTGAATTCCTGTGTGGCTTTCGTATGCTCATCCTCTACGGCCCGGATGCCAGTCACGCTGTTCTTGAGGCTTGTCGGCGTCTCTTGGAGTATTCGCAGAATTCTACGTTTCTCTCGCAGCAGATTCGTACGCTGTTGCATGAGTGTTTCCAGGGCAATTTCTTGTTCGGGAGTCGAATGATCTTCCAGCGATTCCATTTGTTGCGAGAGATTGTGGATGTCGGAGCTGAGTTGATCAACTCGTTGGCTCTCTGCCTCCAGTTGTTTAAATGGTGCAGTGAGGCGCTGCGTCCGGATCAGACACTCCTTGAGCAGTTGTGCCGCATGTGCGCGTTGTTGTCCCAAATGCTTCCAGGCAGCGCTTCGCGCTGCAGTGGGTGCGTCTCGGTGGAGTGCGAGAGCATAGTCGCTCTGCTGTCGTTCGAGGATTTGCTGGAGTGTCTTGAGATGGAGGAGAAGAATCCTGCGGGCACGGTCTTTTCCTGCGTAATCTGTGGGAGAGAGTGTGAGCACCTGGCTGATGATGCGCTTGCCCTCGAACACGTGCTTCAGCATGAGGAGTGTTTCCCTCTGGATGAAGCTGCTTAAGAGCATGCGTTGCTGCATCTGCTTTTTTGCATGTTCGATCCTCTTCGCGAGGGTAACCTCCTGCTGGCGTGTGAGCAGGGGGGTTTCCCCCATTTGAGTGAGGTAGATCTGTTCATCGCTGTCTGAAGCGGACTCGCCATCCCGTAACTGATTGAGATCGAATTCCCCATCGTTGTTTTCTTCAGTTGGCTCTTCCAGGGTGAATACCGGTTCGTCGATCCATTCAGCGGGGAAACCGCTGAACGCATCATCTGCTTCGATGCCCGGAGAGAGTTCTTCCATCGCTGCCAATCGTAACACAATTACGGTCGAGTATTTCAATAATTGGCTCTATTAAGCCAAGAAAAGAGCGCCCTGGTGAAGACGCTCTTTAACAGTCGAATAGGAAGCTTATTACGCTGCCTTCGAGGCCCGGAAGCACGCCGTGCACAGCACGGGACGGCCTCCTTCGGACTCCGGCTTCGGCTTGAATGGCACCTGGCACTGAGCACCGCACTGGGCGCAGACGGCGTCGAACTTTTGGTTCCGCTCGTCCTTGCGCTTGTTACGGCAATCCTTGCACCGCTGGGGAGCATTGAGGTTTCGGGAGGCGTAGAACTCTTGTTCGCCCTCCGTGAACGTGAATGCGGCACCGCAGTCGCGGCAGGTGATCTGTTGATCTGCCATACAGAGAATAGGAAAGAAGGAAGTAAATGCGCTGTTCCTTCTTCCAGGTTTCTCAGTGGTACCGATAGCGTCTGTACGAAGGACTTTGCCACTCTACTGTACAAGGGGTGTTGAGTGTTGTCAAAGAGAAAGGGCTGTTGGCTTATTGGTTTCCTTGCCAATCTCTCATAGGTGAACAGGCTAATCAGCCAACAAGCTAACCAGCTCGTCCGATTCCCGGCAGGTCGCACACCTTCGTTGTCGGTTTGATGATGTGTTCCGGGATTTGGCCGTCCTGCCACTGTTTGATGGATTCGAAGCAGTCGGTGTACATGCTCGTCACACTCACATCGGCGTAGAACCCGATGTGCGGGGTGGTCACCACATTCGGGTGATCGATGAGTTCCTTGTTCTCTGCAAAGTTCTTCTCGTGTTCCAGCACATCCAGGAGTGCATAGCGGATCTTGCCGCTCTTGAGTCCCTTCAGAAGCGCCTTCGAGTCGATGATCGATCCGCGCGCGGTATTGACCAGAATCACGCCGTTCTTCATTTGGGCGATCGTTCTGTCATTGATCATGTGCTCCGCTTCGGATATCGCGGGCAGGTGCAATGTGATGATGTCGCTTAAGCGCAGCAGTTCCTCCAGTGACACGTACTCGACGCCGAGAAGGTCAGTGAGCTCGAGCGTACGGCATCGGTCGAATGCGATGATCTTCATGCCGAAGCCGTGTGCCACCTGCGCGACCCTGCGGCCGATCTTGCCGGTGCCTACGATGCCGATGGTCTTGCCCCTGAGCGTCATACCCTTGAGGCCGTGGTAATCGAAAGTCCCGCCTTCGACCCGCTTCTCCCCCTCGGTGATGTGGCGCATGGTGGAGAGGAGCAGGGCGAAGACGTGTTCCGCGATCACGTGCGAGCCGTAGTCCGGCACATGGCAGACGACGATCTTCCTTTCCCTGCAGGCTGTGAGATCGATGTGATCGAATCCCACGGAGCGGGTGATGAGCAATTTCAGCTCGGGAAGCTTCCCGAGCTCCGCTTTTGTGATTTTTGAATAGATGAAGCAGCAGAGAATTTCCGTATCCCTGCATCGTTCCTCTACGCCCTTCGCTGCCAGGTTGTCTTTGAGGATGAGAGCGTCCGGGTAGATGCTCTTCACGAGCGCGCTATCTTCCGGGTCCACTTCCAGAAAGGTCATAACTGCCATACATGGTCATTGTAAGCTCGCGTTGATCCTGCGGCTAGGTGGCTCGACTGTCTGTCGTTCGCTTACTTGCGGAGCGCGGCAGAGGAGGAGCTCGATTGCGCGCGCGAGCAGCCGAACCAGTCTTTCTGACCATCCGCGTCACGGAATGCTCCACCCATCATGCCATAGCCCGGTCGAAGGCTTGAGAAGCGGCGCACCGCCATGCCGCTCAGGGTTCCGGCGAGCAGGGTACCGACGATGCCGATGGCGAGGAACCACGAGACTGCGGACTTGAGTTGCGGCTTCGTGGCGAAGCGCACTGCCCAGATGACCATGAAGGCGAAACCTGTGACGAGCGTGAGACCGAAGATTGGAGCAAGCATGAAAGAGAAGGGGAAGATTTGTCGGCTACTTTACTCTCTGTCCGTCGTCAGAGGAAGGTAACGTTTCTTCCTGTTCGGGTGGCAGATCAAAACGCACACCGCAGAGGCAGTCGATGAAATCTTGGTGCATGCCGTTGACCACTTCCGCTCCCGTGATACCAAGCTCATGCGCATTAATGAATGGTCTCAGGAAATTATACCCATTATCGTTATGACGATCGATGACTCTCTGCATCTGCACACGGTCAGTACCGACATTTGCCATGATGAGGGCATTGATCAGTCGTTGCGTGGCTTCGACATCCGCCCAATCGATGCCGCGACTTTCCGCATACTCGCGCAGGGCTTGCTCATCGCGCTGGATAGGTTCGGGCGGAGCAACTGTGACTCCAATCCGTCGCATCATACTGCGGTCAATCGCGTCGTAGCGTTCGGCTTCCGGATGTTCGATGTCAAATATTGTCTGTTCCATAGGTGAAGGGGGAAAATGGAAATGCAAAAAACCTCGCCTCGGCATGTCGTTCGCGAACGACATGCCTCACTTGGAAGGGAGGCTCGTGCTGATTTCAGAATTTTTTTCACGCACGCAGCCTGCCTTCCGCCGTAAGGAGGAGAAGGTTAAGCCCGAGGAGCAGATTCCTCTGGTGCATGACGGCGCTATCTTAGCTTGGTTTGGTCTCTTGTCAATGAGCAGGGAGTGGATCTTCGCCGCTACCGGCTGGCGATTCGGAAGCTCTCTCTGCGCTCATGAATGTCGAGCGATTGCATCTCATGTTCATCGGCGATGCCGTGCTTCGTCTGCACCAGAAATTTGGATATTCCATTGTCGTACTTCGGTTCCGCAAATGCCGAGATGCCCACCCGCGGAATAATGCGCATAGTCACCTTCGAGCCGTATTTCCGGCCAAAGGATTGCAGGCTCCCTTGCCAGAGTGTTTGGCCATGATCATCGAAAATCAGGTAGCAGTCGTCCGCCAATTTGCAGGCCGCCATCTGATGCCATCCTTCATCGAAGCGAAGTTGTGGATCTTCCGGCCAGGTAGAGAGCAGGTACATGGGAAATCTCAAGCGTTCGAGTTTCTGGCAAGTGATGTTTGCGTAGTCGTTGCAATCGAGTAGTGCGGAATCTGTTGTTTGCACCTTCTCTTCTGACATCCGGTAATCACGGACGTACCGTACAGAAGCCCGCACGTCATCAGAAATTTCTCCGGCAGTATCGGATGGGCTCGAACAGAAGTTCTTGCATATCTTCCACAATTTCGATGCGGCGGTACCGGTCATCCGCACGGGGGCGATGCCGGGATCCGGCGGCAGGTGTTCGTCTTCCGGCGTGGCTCTGCGCTCCACGACGTTGAGGGGACCGAGTGCCGCGCGGCACTGGTAGAGGACGTCCTCCATGGTCTGATTTCGCGTGACTGGTGCGCGTTGCGGATGGGGATCTTTGTCCTGGGCGAGTTCTTCGATTCCCCCCACGAGCACTCCGAGCATCGCAATGCGTCGCAGAATCGAGAGGTTGGTGATGGAGGAGCGATCGGAGCGCCTGGGTCGGCGCCGCTCAAGAGCAGAGAGCTTCTCCATTGCAGGGAGCGTACGCCGCAGAGGTTCCCGAGAACAACGCCCCTCACTTCACCGCGAATGAGAGCGCCTTCCCGTCGAATGCGGTGATTTCGATGGTGGGTTTCTCCATGACCGTCCCCGCGCGTTTGGCTTGTATGCCGTTTCCTGCGAGCAGTTCGATCGTCTTCCCCGCATGTTGCTCCTCCACGATCACTAACATGCCGCTGCCCATGTGCCACGTGCGGTACGCTTCCTCCGTTTCGACGGAGCCGAACTTGATGATATCCGTGAGTGCTGTATGAGGCGGCCAGAGACCGGTGAGCACGGCTCCGCAGCCGGATTTCTTCAGGACGCGCTTGAGTTTAGAGGGGATGCCGCCGCCCGTGATGTGCGCGATGCCTTTCACGGGGACACTTGCCGGCTTCCCGAAGCGTCCGATCAATGCAAGGATTGCGGCGGAGTAGATGATGCTGGGCGTGAGCAGAATTTCTCCCCACGTCACGGCGTCCTTCCATTCTTTCTTAAACCACTCCTTGCCGAATTGTTTCAGGAGAATCGCACGCAGCAGCGAGAACCCGTTACTCCGCGCCACATCGTCTTTGAGGGCGATGATGGCATCACCCGGCCGGATCGTTTCGGGCTTGAGAACACGATCCTTGGCGACGATGCCGATCACCGTCGCACTCCACACGCCCCGGGTGACCGCACCCGGCACTTCGGCGATCTCGCCGGCCGGAACGACGATCTTCTGCGCGGTGCAGGCCTTTGCGAGCCCGCCCATCAGTTGGTCAATGATCGCGGCATCGATCTTGGGCACGTCGATGGTGTTCGAGATGGCGATGGATTCCGCCCCCGTGCACACGGCGTCATCGGCCACCATGGCGGCGAGGTCGAATCCCAGTGTGTCAAACTTTCCCACATCGAAGGCGAGATCGATCTTGGATCCCGTCGAGTCGTCGCTGATGACGAGGTAGTGGTCGCCCATGTCCAAAAATCCCCCGTACCCGTCCTTCTCTTCCACGGGCGCGCCGATCCTGTTCCTGCGCGAGGCGAAGGTAGAGGTGGCGTGCGCGTAGGCGATGGCGGAAGCCTTGTCCCCTTCGCGGATATTGACGCCGGAATCTTTGTAGGTGGTCATCCGGGGAAAAGTATACGCGCAAGGGCCGCGCTGCCTAGCGGGACGCGCGCGGTGTGCTTGGAACAATGGCACGACAGGCTCATTGACATCTGACCATAGGGGCGTATACCAAACTCCCATTTACCCCTTTACCATGACAGCAGGGCCAGCAGTGTTCGTGAGCGAATATGTCCACAGCGCCGCACCCAACTTACGCAATCAAGGGTACTCCGCCGAACAAATTGATGCTCTGAAAGCAATGGAGCGCGATGCATTTTTCCGGCTCCTCTGGAGCGATCAGCAGCCCGTGGAGGTGCGCGGGGCACTCATGGCTGCCGTGATTGCACGTGACAACGAGATGGGGGCAGGAGCGCACACGATTCTGAATGATCTCCGTACCAAGGGCAAACGCGCGGTCGCGGCAGTACTCGATGGATTGGGATACCGACCGTTCAAGAGCAGACACGGTGAGATCGTGGGCATCCACCATCGAGGAGAGTCGTTGGGAGGGGGGACGTTGGTCCCATGGACTGAGGTCGGCTTGGGTGCCGGTGAATGAAGCAATCTCATCGCATCTCTACGGGGGTCGGTGTACGCTTGCCCCGTGTCAAACACCCGCTCGCTGCGCGTCGTCTTGGGCCTCGCTCTCGTCCTCAATCTCGCTTGGGCCAATCTCTTCGCCTTCGCGCCCGGACTTGTAGAACGTTTGTACGGTTTGCCGCTCCTCGATGGCCTGCACGCGTATCTTGCCCTCAGCCGCGCGGCGGCGTTCCTGCTTCTTGCAGTGGTCTCTCTTCTCGCGTTCCTTCGGCCGGTCGGGTTCCGAGCCATGACCATTGTGCTCCTGCTGGCCTATTTCTGTTTCTTCCTCGTCGATGTGATCGTGCTCGTGCGCGGACAGATGACGTTTGGCGCCCTGCTGCCCGAGATGATCGCGTTCGTTCTGCTGATGGCGGGGTTGGTGCGATTTGTTCCGGTGGTGCAGAACAATGGTGTGAAGGAGAATAAGAACAATATTTCTCAGAATGAAATTGCCCCTTCTCAAAAAAGCGATTCATAAGAGCTTCCTAAGAAGCTAACCAGCTAAGAAGCTAAGAATGGATCGCTGTGATTTTTATTTTTCGCTTCTCGGGAGGGTCTTCGCCGGTGGGCGTCAAAGATTCCTGCTCGAGGATCTTGTGATTCGAGGGAGGCGCCGGTGTCGCCTGTCCCGGATAGCCGCCCTTTGCGTCCTGCGCGATCTTGCCATCCTTCAGGTACACGACGCGGGTCTGCAGCGCCGAAACGAGGTCGCTGTCGTGCGTGGCGAGGATGACGGTTGTGCCGGCCTGATGGATTTGAGCAAAGAGCCGGAGAATTTCCATGGATTGCTCGGGATCCAGATTCCCCGTCGGTTCGTCGGCGAGCAGGATCATTGGCTCGTGGATGACGGCCCGGGCGATCGCCACGCGCGCCTGTTCGCCGCCCGAGAGATCGCAGGGGAGAGTTGCCTCGAGCGATGAGATGCCCAGAATCTGCAGGACATCCGTTACGCGCTCTTTGATGGCGTCGTCGCTCCAACCTGCCGCCTCGAGCGGGAATGCGCAGTTCTCTCTGACCGTGCGATGGGGGATCAGGCGGTAATCCTGAAAAATGAAGCCGACTCTGCGCCTATAGAGCTGGAGCACCGGCGGCGGGATACCTCTGAGGTCGACACTATCCACTTCGATGCCCCCTTCCGTCACACGCTGCGCGCCAATGAGCAAATGCAACAGGGTGGTTTTGCCGGCGCCGCTCGGGCCTACGACACAGACGAACTCTCCCGGATTGATCGTGAGCGATACGTGATCGAGGACGGTTTTCTTCCCGAAGGTTTTGGTCACTTCCCTAAGGACGATCATGGAAAGCAGTATAGCGGACTTGTGTGTCAGATAGAGCTTCTTATTTTTGGAAAAATTATTGAAACAGAAAATTTGTCACACTGAGCCCTGTCGAAGTGCGGCAAATTTCAAATGTCATGGTTCGACAGAGTTCACCATGACATATTTAAAGCTTCTTCATCACCAGATACACTTCCTTGCTCCGGTCGCGGCTCGCCCGCGGGGTTGCGATGCGCACATCTTTCCACTGTGCCTTCACCTCGCGTAGGAAGCCGTCGAAGTCCGCGCCGCGGAAGACCTTGAGCACGCAGAACCCGCCGGACGTGAGCCACCGCTCCGCAATCGCGAGTACGGCCTGATTGAGTTCGATGCTCCGCCACTGGTCCACGTCACGGATGCCGCTCGTCGAGGGGGCGATGTCCGAGAGCACGAGGCCGATGGCCGGCAGGTGTTCTGCCTCGAGGAGGGAATCGATCTTCTCCGGCTGCGTGATGTCCTGCTCGAACGTGCGCACGTTGTCCGCAATGGGAGCGATAGGCTTCAGGTCAAACCCGATGGCAAGTCCTTTGGGTCCGATGCGCTTGCTCGCGTACTGCAGCCAGCTGCCCGGCGCGGCGGCGAGATCGAGCACGGTCTGTCCGGGCTTGAGCAGGTGAAACCGCTCGTCCAGCTCCATGAGCTTGTAGACGGAACGCGCCCGAAAGCCTTCTTTGGCCGCTTTCCGGCTCCACGCATCGTTGGGGGTGTAGGGCTTGGGCACGCCCTGATTCTATCAGGACATTTATTGACTGCAGTTGGCAATGTGATAAAAACAAGTATTCCCCAGAGCTTCCCGCGAGGATATGTTTCACCTTTCTTCCCACCGCGATGACGGAGGACTCGATCAGGAGATCTGCAACCTTTCAGGTGATGCAGCACATCAATCCAATGCGGTGCCCGCGGAGATGAGATTCGCCTTTCGAGGCAGTCTCGTCACTGCAGGCACCCCAAGCCCCGATTCTTCCCAGAAACTTCTGGAATTTTCGTGGGGGCCGATGCCAGATTTTCTCCTGAAGAATGTTGTATTGGCTTGGGAAAAAATGAACCAGCGGGGCGCTAGTACATTGCCTTTTGTACAGACGATCGAACGTGGTATGGGTAGCCAGAATGGCTTTATTTTCCACGGGTATGGAAATGATTTTGAGAAAGCTGTGACGATGTGGGCTGGTCTGATAGATGGAAACGAGGTTGGCGCAACATGGAGGTATGTCGCACGGCAGAGGCAGGCACAAGTGCCTTATCCCAAATCAAGCTTTCTGATCAGTGCGAGGGATGCTGCTGAGTATTTAGGTGATAATGTGACAGAATATGCGGGTGGTGAAGGAATGTTGATCGTTGAATACAGTGAGGAAAGAAGAGAAGGATACGTTATTGCGATTGATGCGGGTTCCGAGGGTTTCCCTTTGGACGACGAAGGAAAGCTCGATGTTTCGTTGGCTCGTGGCGGATTCATTCAGCCATACCACGGCGATGGGATTGCACTGGGACGCGTTATACAGAGGAATGACGTTGTGATTATTTCACACGGGCAGGTTGTCGAAATTCCGAGATGTTCCAAAGAACCGGAGAGATTGGTGCCTCGTAATTATGACGGGATGTTGTCAGATCGTGTGCACACGATGCACGGATCAGTGGTCATGGCTCGTTGGGCTCGTGCCTGATCAATCGGTGTTATGCGTAATTGGCATCACTTGTCCTCACTTGTCAGAGTAGCGGATTCTTTTTGGGTTCACCGACTTCTCGCGGGTACTTCGCATTCGTCTTCGCGCGTTTTCTGAAGAGGAGGATCTGGCGCCTGCCCCAGGTTCCCCCCAGGTCGTACTCGTAGGGTTTCTCCATCTGGCACGAGAGTTCGGATCGGGCGAGGAGGGAATCTTTGAGCTCCTGCTCGATTTTGAGGCTCTTCCAACAGAGGATGTGTCCCCCGACTTTCACCAACGGGGCGGCCAGTTCCAGCAGCACATTCAGCTCCGCAAGCGCTCGCACGAGTATGACGTCGTACTGTTCGCGGTGGGCACCCTCCCGTGCGAGAGTTTCCGATCGTCCGCACACAAGGCTGACGTTCGGGATCTTCACTGCATCGATGATGCGCTGCACGGCTGCGACTTTCTTCCGCACCGAATCCATCCCGACGAAAGAGCACTGCGGAAGGCACACAGCGAGTGGCAGCAGAGGGAACCCTCCTCCGGTGCCGAGGTCGAGGATTCTAGGAGAAGGATTAGGATTAGGGTTAGGGCTGGGGGAAAGTGCGCGTAACGGTTCTGTTTCCAGTGCGGCCAGCGAATCCAAAATGTTCCCCGTCCAGCAGGCTTCGCTCGTGCGGAAGGCGGAGAGATTGAGCTTCGCGTTCTCCGCGAGGAAGGCTTCTTGAAGCTGCTTAAGCCGACTCTGCGTCTCTTCTGCAATCATGGGAATTGAGACTGAAGCGCGAACATGTTAGCGTCAGAATACACTTCCCCTCTATCCCGTGCCCCACGGACAACGCATCGCGGAACTGCTGCTTAACATCGGTGCCGTCAAGCTTTCGGTTGATCCGCCCTTCACCTGGGTCAGCGGCATCAAATCCCCGGTCTACTGCGACAATCGCATGCTCTACAGCCACCCGGATGCCCGCAAATTTATCGTGGATGCGTTCGTGTCGCGTGTGCGTTCCCTTTCCGTTCCGCCCGACGTCATTGCAGGCACCGCCACGGCGGCCATCGGCTGGGCGGCGCTCGTCGCGGACCGGATGAACCTGCCCTTCGTCTACGTCCGCGCAAAGGCCAAAGATCACGGCACCAAGAAACTCATCGAGGGCGATCTGAAGCAAGGGAAGCACGTCGTGCTGATCGAGGATTTGCTCTCCACCGGCGGCAGCGCCATCGCCTCGGTCGAGGCGCTGCGCGAAGAAGGCAAGGCCACGATCTGCGATGTCATTGCGATTTTCAGCTACGAACTCATGGCCGGCATCGAAAAGGCCCAGATCGCGCAGGTGCACCTGCATCCGCTCTCCACGTTTACCGTGCTGCTCGACGTCGCAAGCGCGCAGGGCAGGATTTCGGAGGAACACATCGAGACGGCCAGACAGTTCATCCGGGATCCGGAAAACTGGAGACAGTGATCATGGAAGGGCCACCTGCGGTGTCCCTCCCATGAACCCACCCTTCCCTTCAGCGGAGTGCCTCCAGCGCGGGAACCCGCGAGACCCGCGCTTCGGCACAATGGTTTGATGCGTCTTCGACGCACGGTTTGTTTCTGCTTTGTTTTTTTGAAATGCAAACATAGTCATGAGGTATAGTTTGCAATGCAATGCGTTCCTACCGCTACTTCGACTTCGTCATGGCCGCCTTCGTCGCGGTCCTGCTCATCAGCAATGTCGCTTCTTCGGCCAAGATCGTGGACGCGGGGTTTTCCGTCCTGGGCATTCGTCTCTCCTTTGACGGTGGCACGTTGCTCTTTCCGTTGAGTTACATCTTCGGCGACATTCTGACCGAGGTCTACGGTTACGCGCGCTCGCGTCGCGTGATCTGGAGCGGATTTGTTGCGGCGCTCCTGATGAGTGCGAGTCTCTGGCTTATCCAGATTCTGCCCGGTGAAGAAGCGTGGCGCGGATATGCGGGAGACAGTGCGTACAGCGCCATTCTCGGGAGCGTCAGTTCCGGCGGGATCGTTGCGGCGAGTTTGCTCGCGTACCTGTTTGGAGAATTTTCCAATTCGTTCGTCCTTGCCAAAATGAAAGTGTGGATGGCGGGTCGTCACCTCTGGATGCGCACGATCGGATCGACACTGGTGGGCGAAGGGCTGGATACGATCGTGTTCATCACGCTGGCCTGTGTCTTCGGCGTCTTTCCGTGGGCGATCGCCCTAAGCCTGATTGCCGCAAATTACATCTTTAAAGTCGGCATCGAGGTCATCGCAACGCCAATCACCTATAGGGTCGTTTCTTTTCTCAAGAAAGCGGAAAAGGAAGATTATTATGATAGAAACACCAATTTCAGCCCGTTTAGCGTTTAACTGCGGTAATATAGATCATATTGACAATTAGTCAATAAAAGTATAAAACATACGGAGCAGCAAAAGCCGCTTTTACAAGGATTTTTGCGGTCGCTGCACCGCTCCTTGGCACTATCGGCTTTTGTTTCAACCAATTTCAAGGGAGTGTCTCATGAAACGTCGATGCACGAGTGTTTGCCATAGTGTTCGAAACCTGAGGATCGAGGGTCTGGAGAAGCGCGAGTTGCTCTCGTTGGCGCCGGTTATCACCGTGCCGCCGCGAGCGTCCGTGCCCGTCTCCGTCCCTGTCCTCACGGCGATGAATCGTGTCGTGCCCTCTCTTACGCTGGGCGCGGATGATTTTGGGATGATTGCTCGGATTGATCTTTGTACCTCGCTGCGCGCCTACGCCCGCATCACGGACATGGCGTTCGTGAGTGCCGAGGGATCCGATCTGCTGTTCGGCAACGCCGACGAGCTCCTGCTCAAAGCGGACCTGAATGGTCTGTCGCGAGACGGATGCGAGGCCACCGTTGCCAAGACCCGACCGGATCCTGATTCAGATCTCGTGGATTTTCACATGGTCCGGCCAGTGTGGGGCCGCCCGGGAAAAACGTTGCGCACGGAGGTCTATGCTTCCATGGGCAATGACCTCTCGGGAGAGCGGATCGGTGTCGAACTGGCGGAGGTGGTGGCTCGCGATCTGCGCGGGCGACTGATCTCCGACATCCGCTACACCGGTGCCCCGCCGACGTTGCACACGCTGGAGTACGCACAGGCGGAGATGTTCGTGACGGAGCTGGCCGGTCCCTCGTCCGATACGGCCGTTTCAAACCAGCAAGGTCTCGTTCTCGGTCGCGTTCGAGTGGCCGCGGAAGGGGCCGATCTGCTCTTTACCGGTTTGCATGTCGAGGCGCAGCAGGGGAGCCTCTACAATATCACGCGCCCCGAGGTGTGGTTCGACAGCGACGACAATGGTTTCGTTGACACGATTGTGAGCAACGGATCCATCTCGTCCAATCCCTTGGTTGTCTTCGATTTCGTTGGCGGCGGCGTGGTGATTCCTGAGGATACGAGCGGACTCTTCGAAGTCCGCGCCACTGCTGCTTTGTCCCTCATGCCCGATCCCTCGTTGCAGATCACTTCGACATTCGCCAGTGCCGAGGTGCTCCAGACGGGGCAGGAGGTCGGTTTCCCGAGGAACATCCACCTCGTCCATGCCGACCAGACGCTCTGGTCATTCGATGACCACGGCAGCCTCACGGTTTCTAACGACACGACGCCGGTGCGTTCCCATCAGTTGCTCGGCGGAACGGGCGGCGTTGCCGTCACTCGCGCTGCCCTCACGGCCGCACTCGAGGATTCTGACGTCTGCTACATCGGCATTCGCGGGGACGGCCAGCTCCGCAGCATCGACCGGGTGGCTATCAAACTGCCCGGGCAAGAGATGCCCATCTCCTCCGCGACCCGCTACGGTGCGGAGTCCGACGACGACTTCGGTGTCCGGTTCACCAATCGGGAACTGGTCGTCGCCGAAGGGACGCAAACAATCGCGCTGCTCTGCCCCGATATCCTGACGGACGTGAACGGAGGGCAGTCAAACGACTGTTTCACTCTCGAAATCTCGACTGTCATGGCGAGGGGCGTCATCTCGGGTAATACCCTCCAGCCCGTGATGGATGGCCCCGTTGTGGGGCCATGGCAGACGGTGGTGATGTCCAAAATCTCTGCCATTACCAATGGCGGTGCAGCGACCGAGGCGATGCCCGTGGGAGCCGATCGCGAGATCGGCATGTTTTCCTGCTTCGCGGCGGCGAACTTCAACTACACGAATGCTCCCAATCGGGCAATCCCGGACACGTTGACGTTCGTGGTGGATACCGTGAAAGTGGGGATCAATCCGTCCGGGTTCAACCTGATCAACACCCTGAACCCGACCGTCTCCGTTGCGGCTTCTACCGTGGAAGTGACGGGGAGCGGCTACTGCGTGACCTTCACGGGTCTCGCGGCGAGCGCGGTGGATACGGCGATCGGGAGCGGTGGGAGCGCGACGTTTGCCCTCCGGGCGAACATTACGAACCCCAACACCGCAGTCGCGACCGGCGGTTCCTCGTCTCTCCAGACCACGCTCCGGCTCCGTGACGGGTTCTTCGCGTGGTACGACCAGGATTACGGCTCCAGCCACAGATTCGACTGGCTGGATTACCCCGACTCCGAGATTCAGTCGACTCTCTACCAGGGATAGAAAGGCCCTGACAGAAACGAAAGCCAACCGCCAAGCGGCATTCGCCGTTTTTCCCTCGCGGGAGAAACGGCACCACCGCCCAGTTCCTCATTACAGGAGCTGGGTGGTTTTTTATGAAACGAGGATTTCTATGATCGGGGGACAGATTTCAGCCCGTTTCGCCTAAGTTAGACTGCATATTATAATGATGTTATAATATCCACATGACACAAACGCCTGAGTTGTACTGGAAGATTAGAGTGCAGGAGGGGAGCAGCACACGTTTTGAATTTCTCAATGCCGTGCAGATTGAAACGCGCCGGCGTCTTGGACAGATCCTTCCGGGCGAGACCAGTGAGGTGAATGCTTACGTCAGGATCGGGCCGGCGAACTATGAGTCTCTGGCCTCATGGAGACGCAGACAGCGCGGTCGCTAGAACTGTCTCAAAAACCTCAAATCCCCGATAAAAAATGCTCTTAGGTCCGGGATCTGGTGCTTGATCATGATCATGCGTTCCACACCGAATCCGAAGGCGAAGCCCTGATACTTCTTGGGATCGATGCCGCAATTGCGGAGCACGTTCGGGTGCACCATGCCGCAGCCAACGATCTCGAGCCACTTGCCCTCGCGGCTGTCTTCCTCATCACCCTGCCAGCGCATGTCCACCTCCAGACCCGGTTCCACGAACGGAAAGAATCCCGTGCGGAAGCGGAATTCCGCCGTCGGTGAGACGAGCGTGCGAATCGCTTCGATCATCACGGCCTTCATGTTCGCCAGCGTCACATCCTCGCCGATCATCAATCCCTCGAACTGATGGAACATGGGGGAGTGCGTGGCATCGGAATCTTTGCGGTACACCTTGCCCGGCGCGATCACGCGGAGCGGGGGCTTATGACTCTGCATGTAGCGGATCTGCATCGGGGAGGTCTGGGTACGCAGGAGGAGGCGATCCTCCGGGTTTTTCGTTTTGAGCCAGAACGTGTCCTGCGCGTCGCGAGCGGGATGGTCGCGGGGGATATTGAGCTGATTAAAGTTGAATTCCTCCGTCTCGATCTCGGGGCCGGTCGCCACGTCGAATCCCAGCCGGCCGAAGACCTCCTCCACCTCGCGGATGAATTCCGGAATCAGGTGCAAGTGCCCACGCTCACGCTGTGGCAGTTCCAATGTCACATCGATGCGATCCGCAGTGCGAAGCGTCTCGTCAGAAGGGCTCGAGAACTCTTTCCTGCGAAGCGTGATGAGGTCATCGAACGTTCGTTTCCACGCATTGAGCCCGGCTGCGGCGGATTTGCGCTCCTCGGCCGCTACATCATGGAGCGATTTGAGCGCGAGGGTCATGACACCGGCTTTCCGCCCGAACAGTTCCTGCTCGACTGCTGCGAGCTCATCGGCTGTCTTGGCTGCACGGATGCGCGCATCGAAGGATTCCCAGTCGGCATGTGGATCGGTCATAGTCGCCGACAGTGTACCTCGTGAGGGAACTGAGGAACACCGGTGATCCTATGAATTGCCAATTGGCGATTTTTCTATTGGCGATACTGCATCTTAAAGCGCAAACAATCGCCAATCATACAATCGCCAATTCGTCCCTCACTGATCCAGGGCGAGTTCGATCAGTCCGAACACCAAGAAAATCAGGATGGCGATCCACCAGGTCAAAAGTTCCAACAGGTGGAAGAGCACGAGAATGACCACGGCCAGAGCCAGAAAGATTCCCTGACGAATGGCGATGCTCATGATTCTGCCGGAATCCCAGCTGTGCGTGGGCAGCCACTTCCAGAGCGCGAGGAAGAGCAGTGACCCCACAGTAGAGATGGAGAGGAAGAGGCTTAAGAAGAATGCGGGGATCGCCTGCGCGGGAACCGTGAGCGGGCTCACGCGGAGCAGGATGATCACGAGGGAGGTGATCGAGAGGAGTGAAGCCAGCGAGAGGCCGAAGAGGAGGGAAGTCACGGTTAGAGATTAGGGATTAGAGATTAGGGTTAGGGCGTAGGGGCTTGAGTTTCCTGGGATTTCAGAAATTCCCCTAGGGCTTTGAAGTCATCCAAAAGCGACTGGCGCAGATTGCCGTTGTGGAGGGCGGCGGCCGGATGGTAGATGGGGAACACCGTGACCATGTCCGTGAGTTTCTGCGGTTTTCCGTGCGCGGCCGTGATGCTGAGTTTGGCGAAGAAGTGTCCCAGCGCATGGCGTCCCAGCGGAACGATCACGGCTGGCTTGACGAGAGCGATTTCCATCTTGAGCCACGGTTCACACTGCGCCTTTTCTTCGTCCGTGGGGTCACGATTCGCGGGCGGACGATACTTCACCACGTTACTGATGTACACGTCCGATCTCTTGAATCCGATACGCGCGAGGAGCTCATCCAAAAACTTGCCAGCGGGTCCCACGAACGGGCGGCCGAGACGGTCTTCCTGCTCGCCCGGCGCTTCGCCGATGAACATGATCCTGGCATGGGGATTGCCTTCGCCGAGAACGGGGTTGGCCGAGGTATGGAGCGGGCAACCTTTCCATGTTTTTAATTTCTCCTGCAGGGCGGGAAGTGTGATGACCATGATCGAAGGGAGAATACTGGAATACTGGAATAATAGAATACTGGAATACTAGGGGACGGGAATGAAACTATCGATGTTGGCGACAGGAGGCGATAAGACCGGAGAGTAATTTCCCTTCACGGTCGATCAGGGAAAGAATTGATTTCGTTTCTTCCGCTTTTACCATACTGAGCTCTAGGATAATCAGGATCAGAGCTTCGGCTTCCGTGCATTCCCCACGGGCAATGGTGTATTTGTTTGCTTTGTCGGCAAACGTGAAACGCCCAAAACCTTCGGCAATGTTTGCGAGAACACTCACGGAGCACCGTCGCATTTGACTGACGAGTCCGAAGAGCTCTTCTTTCGGGAGTTTTTTGGTGAGGGCATACATTTCCTTTACGAGCGAGAGCCCGACTTTCCACGCCTGAAGATCCCTGTATGAATCCATAGAAAGGGAATATTGCAATGGAGAGCTTTTCCATACAACAAAACAACCGTACACCTCCCAGTATTCGAGTATTCCAATCCCCAGTACTCCAATCCCTAGTACTCCGCTTTGATCTTCTCAATGCGCTCCAGCACCTTCTTCTTCAGGTTCTGGTCCGTCTCCGCCAATATCCGCACGGCGGCCAGCGCGGCGTTTTTGGGGTGGAGCACGGTCATTACCGGCACGTCCGAGGGCATGCGAAGGCTTGAGTTCAGATCCACCTGATATTCTTCCAGCGACTTGGCGGGAGGGCAGGTGAGCACGGGGTGCACGCAACTGGCCGCGGCGACTCCGGCCAATCCGTTGCTCATCCCGACCACGGTGATGACGACCTGCGGCTGTGGATCGGCGTTGAGCGCGGCGATGATCTCGACTACCTTCTCGGGCACCTTGTGCGCCGAGGCGATCACGATTGCATTCGGGACCGAGAACTCCTTGAGTACGCTTGCGATCTTCAAAGCGAATTCCATATCTGTCTTACTGCCGAGGAGGAGGGTGACCAGCATGGCTCTAGTGTAGCAAAAAAGCGCCAAGACCCCAGATCTTATTGTTTTTCGGTGGCTGGAGTATCAAGAATCTGCCGCAATTGATAGCGGCGATCATGGAATGCCGATGCCGTTACCTGCTCATGGACAGCGATTCTCGGTTTCATAGGATAGGCAAAATCGAGAGGAGCGTGTGCGATGACTGTGCCTTTATCGGGTCCATCCAACAGAAAGGCAACGAGCTGGCCTTTGAAAGCATTGAACTGTTCAATGGTGAGATAAGACACAGGACTTCTGGCGCTTTCCGGGATTGGTTCACGAGTGTCTTCGGGCATGAGTTGTATGCTAAACATCGTACCTCTGAAAGACAAGGTTTCGGGTTGTCTGAGGAGTCCGAAGGACGACGAATGGTGGAGCACTCCAGTCTTGCGGGGGCTTTTGAAGAATATTCTGGGGGTCCTTGGAGATCCATTTTCTATGGTAGAACCGACCTCTCGGGTCTGGTCATATTTCAGCGACGTTTGCATAAGATAATTAATTATGTCAAAATATAAACATGGAAAATCACGAAAGTGACCTCGCTCATCATCAGCAAACACCTCGCGAGGCTGAATTATTGACACGAATTGGGCAGCACTTCAGCACTGGAGAATTAGAGCAAGTGTGGCAAGCCTGGTGCAATCTTCCCTGTCCTGATCCCTTGCACTCCAAGGGCGAATGGACTGGTGATACATCAAGGTATCCTCAGCTTACGAGAGCGATGGCCCATTTCTATCGTGCAGCGAAGAAAGGAACCGATCCCAATGACTTTCCTCGGAGTAGCATCACCAATCTCCTGATAGCTTTGGAAAAAGATGACGAGAGACGTACGAGCGGTGAAATCGCGGAAGCCATCGCCGAAATTAGATCAGCATTGTCAGAGCTACATCTTATATAGGTTTTTGAGTTTGACTTGGCAGGTTGCTTTGGACGCGCACGTAGTGGTGGAGCTGAGGGGATCCTTCAGGCTTCGCCCTCAGGACAAGCTCGAACCCCTGCATATTTTAAATGGACTCCATGGCTTGCCATGAGGAGTCCAAAAGGACGACGAATGGTGGAGCTGAGGGGACTCGAACCCCTTACCTCTTCCATGCCATGGAAGCGCTCTACCAGATGAGCTACAGCCCCGCACCAGATGCTCGCTTCGCTCGTATCGGTGCGGGGGCAAGCCCCGTCCCGGCTCAGGGTGGCTTGCCATGAGCGAGGAGCGTAGCGACGAGTCGAATGGTGCGCCCGGCAGGATTTGAACCTACGACTTCCAGGTCCGCAACCTGGCGTTCTATCCGGGCTGAACTACGGGCGCACGATTTTCAAAAGAGCTGCGTGGACAAGGCCTTTGTAAGGCTCGAGGAAGGGTAGCATCTGGCCAATTGCGAAACAACCGGTTCAGTGCCTGTTTCGAAGCGCGAAATCCTGCACTTTAGGCGTACAGTGGCGACATTATTCTCGTCTATCTGCTCCTCGGCCTTGAATTCCTGCTTCTTCTCACAATCATCGTGACGATGGCGGGCAATCTTTTTGTACGCGTTCCTTTCGTGCCCACGTCGAAGCGGGTCGCGGAGGAGATGGTGCGCTTCGCCGGGCTCAAGAACACGGAGACCGTTTATGACCTTGGGGCGGGGGACGGGCGCATTCTCATTGCGGCGAAGCGACTGCATCCGCATCTACGTGCCATCGGATGGGAGTACGTTCCCACTGTCTGGCTGCTCGGCAAACTGCGGATCTGGTGGAGCCGGCAGGACATTCTTTTTCGGCTGGGCGATTCCCAGAAGCAGGACATGCGCGATGCCGATTGTATTTTTCTCTATCTCTTTCCGACGGTCATGCCATCCCTCGAAGAGAAATTCAATCGGGAACTCAAGCCTGGAACGAAGGTCGTTTCGTACGTCTTTCCGTTTCCGCACAAAAAACCCATCGCTCAGAAATCCGTTCCCTGGTTGGGAAGGAGGAATACGCTGTTGCTCTACGAGTGGTGACGTTGAGATGCAGGTCCATGCAATTCCCTTTTCGTTGCGGGGGATTTGTGTATGCTTCGGTGTAATTAGCACGTCCACGCTCCCCGAAGCAGGCAGCGTTGAAGTCGTACCGATTGCGACGGTTCGTGAGCCGTCGACTGCGGATTCCCGTATTGGCGTCACACGATTCAGTGTGCAGGAGAAGACGGATATTCTCCTTCGAGCCCGTTTCCGTGAGGGCGATGCGGTCGCGCATCAGCATTTTCCGTGGAAGGGGATCGTTCAGAGTCTTTGGGTGGAGAACGATGGAACGATCTGGGCATCCATGGAACGGACATGGAGCGAAACTGAGCAGAGAACTGACTCTGATTTCCATATATTTTCCGTTTGTGAGGATCGTCTTCGCCTGATAGACGGAGAAGAAGCGGGCCCAACAATCGTGAAATTTCCGGTGCCTTCTGAGCGGCCGGAACAAGATGCTGCTGTGATCGCTGATTAAAAATGGGGCACCCGCGTCTTAAGTTCCGCTGCGAACCCAAGAGGCGAGTGCCCCGACACGTCGCACATGTGCGACGTGTCCCGGTGACCTCACGCACGATTGTGGTGTGCGAGAGATCAATCCCAGAGTGACCGGTTCTGGCTCCCTGTCCTTAGACGCGCTTGAGTGGGCGCGCACCACTGTTTGTGTTGGTGTGAGCCCCGGCACCAGAGCGTTGAACGCTCGGTGCGGGACAGGCCCGAGTGCTCGGGCACCCGTCTTCGTCCCGCGGGTGCGGGACTTCGCCGAGGCGGGTCGGCCTCCCGTTATCCCGGGAGCAGGAATTGTTTGTGTGTGCCGGAGCGTAAAGCTCCAGCGTGGCACGGTGGTCAGCCGTGTTCTGCCCCGCACCTTTGCAGAGCAAAGGTGCGGGGCAGAGAAGAAGGCAGGGAGGAGAGAGAAGTGACTGACCCCGCACCTTTCCGTGCTTGCACGGAAAGGTGCGGGGCCTGAAGAAGATCTTCAGGAGGAACGCGAGAGACACGGACGACGGGAGCGGAGCCATGTACCATTCGCTTGCGCTCAGATAGATGGTGCGCCTCCGCAGCCGTGTAATCGCGGTGTCACTTCTCACTTCTCCCTGCTTTGGGACAGCGGGAGTGTCAAAGAACAAATCAGGTTAGTATAGCATTCTTTGCATGGTCAGACAACCGTACGGTACGGTAGGATGCGTACATACGATGGCTTCTTCCGGCCGCACTGCAGGCACATCCTCTCAGGGCATGCTGGTCCTCATTATCGGGCCGAGCGGGGTCGGTAAGAGTGTGGTGCTGAGAAAGCTTAAGTCACGTCATCCGGAGTTCGTCTTCCCGCGTAGCGCTACCACACGCGAGCGGCGGCCCGGCGAAGGAAATGATCTCTATTGTTTTGTCTCTGATGCGGAGTTCGATTCCCTCGTGAGGGGTAAAAAGGTTCTGGAGTGGGCAGTGGTGCACGACGGCGCGCGCTATGGGACACTCGTTGATGAAATCATTCCGGCGATTGAAGATGGCAGGACAGTTGTGCGCGAGGTGGACATCGAAGGATTCCATTCCATTCGAAGGCACACTCTCTTTTCAGGCGTGCACCCGCGTTTTCCTCTCCGATCCGTTTTCATCCTTCCTGAGAGCCGTGAGCAGCTCATCGAGCGCATCCGCAAGCGTTCTCCGATTGCGGAGGAGGAACTCACCCGTCGCATTGCCAGTATGGACCGGGAGCTGAAAGATGCCTCCCTGTGCACGGCGCAGATCGTGAACCGCGATGGCAAGCTTGAGGACACTGTTCTGGAAGTTTCGAAGGTAATTCTGGGATAGGGGTAAGTTTTTTCATAGGGTTGTTTTCTACTCCTGCGCCTACGCCTACTCCTAATCCTAGCCTTAGCCCCATCCTCACTCCGTCGTTCATTTTGTTGCACCTAGTGAACATTTGAGTAGACTCCACCTATGGCACGTCCGAAGATTGCACTCCTGTATGTCGGCGGCTCCATCGGAATGAAAATGAATCGCAAGACCGGTCGCATCGAACCGATCGAGTCTTTGAACGAGATCCACCGCTTTCTGCCCGAGCTGCAGCGGGAAGTGGCGCTCAAGTTCTTTTCCTTGAGCAACGTCGGGTCATCCGAGGTCACGCAGAAGGATTGGGTCGAGATCGCCCAGACGATCGAACGGCATTACGATGATTTTGACGGATTCGTGGTCGTGCACGGCACGAATACCATGAGCTATACGGCCGCCGCGCTCAGCTTCGCCTTGCAGGGTCTGAGCAAGCCGGTGGTTCTCACGGGGGCGCTGCTTCCCATCAACGATATTTCCGGGGATGGGCGGATGAATCTGGTCTACGCCATCCGCGCCGCGCAGTTGGATATCGCCGAAGTCTGCGTCGTCCTGGGTCCGCGCGTGCTTCGGGGCTGCCGGGCCAAGAAAGTGGACCAGTCGCTCCTACAGACGTTCGATACCACGCGCATCCCGCCGCTGGCGGAATTCAACGAGGGCGTGCACCTGGGGGAGCACCGCTGTGTCCGGCGGAAGCGTCAGCTTCTCTGCCGCCCGACGTTCGATTCTCATGTGGCGACGATCACGCTGCACCCCGGTCTTGAGCTGGCGCTTCTCGATGCCATCCTCTCGAGCAAGCCGCATGGCATCGTCATGCGCGCCTATGGTCCGGGCATGCTTCCGGAGTGGCTCTTTCCGTGGCTCCGTCGGGTGACGGCACAGGGAGTTCCCATTGTGATGACTTCCCAAACCATTCGCGGCAAGGTGGATTTGCACCGGTTCCGCAAGCAGACGACGCTGGAACAGTTCGGCGTGATCTCCGGCAAGGATATGACGTTCGAGTGCGCCCTTGTCAAACTGATGTGGGCGCTCACGCAGACGCAAAATGGACACAGGTTCCGCGAATTGATGGAGAGGAGTTTGGTGGGGGAACTCGAAGAGTAGGGCTAGGTGATAAGGTTAAGGTTAGGAAAGCAGAGGCACCTCGAAAGTTTTCCTAAACCTAGTCCTCACCCTATTCCTCATCCTTATCCACTCCGCGCTCGCTGCGGTGTTTATCCAGCACCTTGCTTCCCACAATCGAGCCGATGGCGCCCCCGATGATCAACCCGACGACGAGACGCTTGATCAGGCGGTTGCCCTTCTTCTCTTCGCTCTTGCGACGACGAAACGGCCACATTGCGTCCACTCTAGCACGATCGAAAAGTTTGAGCAAATATTGTGATCGTTCTCACTGTTTAGCGGTCGGATTGCGCTTGCCTGCATCCGGTTCTGTATGCGAATCATCGGTATCGTCCGTCGTCCCTTCATAGGCTTCATGCCGCATGTTTTGACTATCAAGGAATGTCCGGAGTGATGCAATTGCCTCGGCTGGACCCCTCAACCAGAGTGCGCACTGGAACGCATGTGACGTACCCCACTGCAGACCCGCAATATTCTGTGCGGTGATCGCCGCGCGCGTTGCTTCGAGTATCTCCTCATTTTGCCTCGTGTCATTCCGCAATGCCTGTTTCAGCGGAATGGGTTCGATGCAGAGCGAAATCATAAGAAACGCATCCTATGCCAGTTGAAATGCAGTGCAAGCTAGAAGTCTCATTCTTTCAGGCTGATCTCCGGGTACGTCTTCAGATGGTTGAGGATGAGCCCTTCAATCTCCGCAAGCTTTTCGGGGGAACGAGCCTCCATGCAGATGGAGAGAGAGGGGCTCGTGTTGCTCGCGCGGATATTCGACCACGCACCCTCCCCGAAATCGATGCGCGCACCGTCCATCGTGTTCACCGGGTAGCTCTTCTGGAAAAAGCCGATGATGCTCTCGATGGTCTGGAACTTGCGATCATCAGAGCACGCGGGGCGAAGCTCCTGTGACACGTAGACCCTGGGATAGTGCGCGAGACGCTGCGAGAGAAGTTCCTTTCCCTGTTTGAGAATCCTGAGTACCTGCAGCGCCACGATCAGCGCGTCGTCGTACCCATGGGCAAAATCCGAAAGAAAGAAGTGCCCAGATTGCTCTCCGCCCAGCGGTGCGCCGTGTTTCTGCATTTCGTGTTCCACGAAGGAGTGGCCGACTTTGCACATGACGGGCTCGCCTCCCCATCGGGTGATTTCGGTTTCCAGCGTCGAAGACATGCTGGTCGTGAACACAACTGGCTTGCCCGGAAAACGCTTGAGGTAATCCTCAGTCAGAAAGAGCAGTGTCTGGTCGCAGCTTACGATGTTCCCTTGTTCATCCACGACGCCCAGCCGGTCCCCGTCACCATCGAGGGCGAAGCCGATGTCCGCTTTCTCTTCCACTGTTTTTTCCTGCAGTGCCTTGAGCGTTGCGCGCTTGCTGGGGTCTGCGGGGTGGTTGGGGAAGGTGCCGTCCGGCTCCAGATAGAGCCCGGTGGCCTGCGCACCGGTGCGCCTGAGTGCCTCCATCATGACGGGTCCGGAGGCGCCGTTGCCCGTGTCGATCACGACCTTCGCGCCTTCGGCGCACCTGCCGAATTGCTTCTGAAGCCAGTCCAGGTACGGGCCGACGCCGTCGATTTCCTTCGTCGATCCTTTTCCAGTCAGAAACGTGCCAGACTCAATCCTCCTCCGCAGGGTCTGGATGTCCTCCCCTGCGAATGCGACGGCAGCGCGGATCTGCAGCTTGATGCCATTATCCTCCTTCGGATTGTGGCTTGCCGTCACCTGCAGTCCTCCATCCAGCTTTCGGTCGCAAATCACGAAGTAATTGACAGGACTTGGCGTCATGCCGATATCCAGAATTTCACAGCCGGTCGAAACCAGTCCCTCGATGAGCGCTTTTTCCAATGAGGCGCTGTGGAGACGCATATCCCGTCCGACGACGAGCTTGGGGTGCTTGATCTTGTAGAGTTCACGCACGATCGATCCGAAGCCCCGTCCAATTAGGCGGTAGACTTCTTCGTTCATCTGCGCAGGGACTTTTCCGCGGATGTCGTAGGCGCGGAAGATGTGAGGGTCGAGTGCGGCCATGCGGGTAGCTTACTGTGAAGGAGTGCGCGAGATCCAGTTCGTGTCTCCCTCTTTAACCCTGCGGTCAGCCGCGAGGTTTTTCAGCATGTTCCGTTTGCCCGGCAAGAGTCTCCCGGATGCGCCCGAGGTAGTGCCGAAAAGGCAACCCTGTACGGAGACAATTCGCCCATTCGTCCCACGTCATTCCGAGGTTATTGATCTCACGTCCCTGGAAGAGCAATGGTTTCTGTGAAGGTTGTGTGCTGCCTGTGCCTGGAGATTCTGGAGGAGTGTTCATGGCGAAAGGGTACATCGTTACGATATTCGACAACAAAAAAATCTGTCAATTCCTGGCGAAAACGGCTATAATGGAAAGAAATGTTAAACCCTTTCACCCGGCTCACTCAGGGTCAAGAGCGCCTGACCGTCGCTTACTTCTCGATGGAGATCGGTCTCAAGAGCGCCATTCCGACCTATGCCGGCGGACTCGGCATCCTCACGGCCGATCTGATGCAGTCGTGCGCGGATTTGGGTGTTCCGGCGGTGTGCGTGACCGGCTGCTGGAAGCACGGGTACCTGCGGCAGACCTTGAATCCGGATGGATCCCAGCGCTACGAGGAGATCGAGTGGGATATCTCGACGCACTTAAAGAGGCTCCCGGAGCGCGTGATCGTCACGATTGAAGGTCAGCCTGTGGTTGTGGGTGCGTGGCGGCTCGATCTTAAGGGCGCGAAGGGGACGGTGCCGGTGATCTTTCTCGATACCAGTCTGCCCGAAAATCCACAGGAGGTGCACCGGATCACGCACAGACTCTACGGCGGCGACCTGAGCATGCGCATCCGTCAGGAACTGGTGCTTGGCATCGGCGGCGTGAAGATGTTGCGCGCTCTCGGCTACAACAATATCGGCACATACCACATGAACGAGGGCCATGCGGCATTCCTCACGCTCGAGCTCCTTCGGGAGCGCCAGTGGCAGGATGAGGCCGTGCGCCGGTCATGCGCCTTCACGACGCACACGCCCATCGAAGCGGGCCACGACGTGTTCCCGTATGATCTTGCGGAGCGCATTGCCGGCGATAACCTCCCGTGGCACATCCGGAAGATTGCGGGGGAGAACGCGCTCTCGATGACGAAGCTGGCAATGACGATGAGCCGTTTTACGTGCGGGGTCTCGCGCATTCATGCCGAGGTGTCGCGACGCATGTTCCCGGGTTTTTCAATCGATGCCATCACCAACGGCGTGCATCACCTCACCTGGTCCAGCGAAGAGATGCAGGCGCTCTTCGACAAACGGAGCAAAGGGTGGAGGGAGGATCCTTCCATCCTCGCATCCACCTGTCGTAACTACGAAGACGGCGAACTGTGGCAGGCCCACCAGGCGGCCAAGATGCGCCTGATCGCGGAGGTGAACCGTCGCACGGGACTTGCGTTCGATCCGGAGATTTTGACGATTGCCAGCGCGCGTCGCGTGGTCTCGTACAAGCAGCCGGAACTTCTGTATGACAATCTGAAGCGTCTGGCGGATGTGTGTCATGGTCGCGTACAGATCGTGCACTCGGGCAACGCGCACCCGTCCGATGCGTTCGCGCAGGGGGTGATTCAGCGCATGGTGGAGCGGTCGCGTGCGCTCAAGGACAAAGTGAAGATCGCCTACCTCGAAAATTACAATCCGGATCTGGCCAAGCTTCTCGTGCAGGGAGCGGATGTGTGGCTCAACACGCCCATGCGTTTGCACGAAGCCTCGGGCACATCCGGCATGAAGGCGTGTCTCAACGGCGTGCTCAACTTTTCCACGCTCGATGGCTGGTGGATCGAGGGTTACGAGCGCGATCCGGAAGCCGGCTGGAGGATCGGGCCGCTCGCTCTGGCCACGAATGTTGATACGTCGCGTTCGATCGATGCGGAGGACATCTATACGGAGCTTCAGTATCAGCTCATCCCCGAGTATTACTATGAGGGGCGCGCACGCTGGATCCGCCGCATGAAGCGCGCAATCGGGCTTCTCGGGTACTTCAACGCGCATCGGTGCGTACAGGAGTACCTGGATAAGGCGTGGAGGGCATGAGAATTGATGCCCAAAATGGGAAATCTGCGAAAAAATTCGCATTGTTCACTAGACTCACGAGATGACGAACCGTACGAGTGCGAAGCTCACGAGGATGACGATGAGTCCGATGCCCACGCGAATGACCAGATTCTTCGCCCGCGTGTACTGATCGTCCTTTCCCAGATTGACGATCATCAGCAGGCCGGCCCAGATGAGAACGATGGTTGCGACGAAGGCGCCGAATCCCAGCAGCACCTGCATGAATTTGGAGACGATCGAGAGGAGCCCGCTCGGGGTGCGCTCCACGACGACCGCATTCAGGATGAGGAGCTTCACGGCGATCAGCAGGATGCCAGCACCGATGCCGAAGATCGCGCGTTTCAGATGCGCGAGGCCGTCTTCGCCTCCGTAGCTCACCACGGCGCGGATGCCGCTGACGATGAGAAAGATGACGGCCGTGATGGCTGCGACGGTCTCGAAGAAACTCAAGAGGCCGCGTATTTCCGTATCGATGATGCCTGCGCCTCCGCTCTGATAGGCCAAAAACGCTTCAGCCACACGCGGTGCCAAGTTGATGATGATGAGGGCGGCGGAAATGGCGATGATGGTCTTCTTCGTCTTTTCGAATTGCCCTTCATCCTGACTGACAGTCAGGGCCAGGCCGGCGCGAACGATCATCACGATGCCGACGAGCGAGGCTACGCCTACGAAGGATGCGATGATCGTTTGGAAGATGCCGCCGAACTCTGTGGATCCGATGGCATTCGGCAGCGCGCCGCCCACATGCTGAATGGTGTCCTCGAAGGAACCGTACGCCGCCATCGGAATCGTCCAGAGAGCGAAAGTCAGGAGCCAGCGGAGAGAGGAGCGCGGTGTCATTATGTGATGATGAAGAAGTTGACGAGCGCCCCGGCGGAGATCACCACAATGAGCGCGACAAGGCTTGCGGTGGCCAGCTTCTTTGCCCTGTCCTTGAAGCTTTCATCCACCGAGATCACGAGCAGGATGCCGCTCACGATCAGTGCGACCACGGCGAGGAGGCCGAAGATGGTGATGATGTAATTGGCGATCCCCTTGAGCTCGATTTCCCCCGCGGAGGGGTTTTTGTCATACATCATGTTTACGATGGGGGAGGCCAGCAAGACGATTGCCGCCCCGTAGACGCCGTGCAGGAACTTCGTGCGTGCTTTGGTGACGCCTCCCTCTTCGGTTGCGGTGATCATGGCAAATCCCTGAATGGTGATATTGATGAGCAGGGCAGTCGCCACGAGTGCCTTGATGAACGTGACGGCGGTGCCGAGAACGGTATTCAGTCCTGCAGGTTCCACCACGCCTCCCGTCACGAAACTGGATGCAATGAGCTCGGCGCCGAGCATCAAGATGACGCCGAAGAGCGCATACTCGAAGGCTTGCTTCGTTTCCGTGACGGTGTTGTCACTTTCCGGCATAACGAGGAGTTTGATGCCGTAGTAGAGGATGGCTCCGAACAGGAGCCCCGTGAAGGCGACGCGTGCTCCGCGAAGAATGGTGGAATCAAAGTAGGAGGCCAGATCGCCGCCGAGGCAGGAAATTCCGGGCACGACGCACGTCTGAATGACGTCCGGACTCGGATTCGAGGCTGCAAGCGCAGCGAGCGGAAGGAGGACGGCAAGTGAGGCGAAGATGGCAGATGAGAGCTTTCTCATAAATCCATATATTGTACCAGAAATGGGATTCCTTGACTATCCGTAAGGAGAGATGTCCCAAAGAGGCTTCACTGAGCGCAATTGCTTTCTCATGATCCGACCCTATCATGGCATTCTATGACACTTTCCTCCATTCGCAGCCGTCCGGTCGTGCTTGATTCCTCCTCCGAGGCCAAGGTCTATGGTCTCTTCGCCCTCGCCCTCGCCCTCACGGTGGTGGGGGTCTTTCTCGGCATCACGTATGCGCAGGTGCTCATCGGTTCAGGGGTCCAACTTTTCTTTCTCATCGCCGAACTCATCGTGATCTTCACCTCGCGGATGTGGATGCGCTCATCGCCGCTCAATATGATTCTGTTTGCGGTTTTCCCCTTGCTGTCGGGCATCACGGTGACGCCCTACATTCTGTACGTGCTCGCGGGGTACGTGAATGGCGCCTCTATCCTGCTCAATGCGTGCGCGGCAACGATCTTCATGGCGATTGGATCCGCGGTGTTCGCGCTTACGACGAGGACGGATCTGTCGGGTATTTCGAGGATGCTCTTCATGGGGTTGATCGGCCTCATCGTGATCGCACTCCTGCAGCTCTTTGTTCCAGCACTTCGAACCGGCGGGGCGGAAGTGGTGATCTCCGGCATCGGGGTCGTCCTCTTCGCGGCGTTCACCGCCTACGATGTGCAGCGCGTACAGGCTCTGGGGCGTCTGGGGGCCAATCCTTTCCTGCTGGCCTTAAGCCTCTACCTCGATATCTTCAATCTGTTCCTCTCTATCCTGCGTTTCATGCTCGCGCTCTCGGGCAACCGGCGGTAGGTGACGGATTGATGATTGATTGGCAATTGGCGATTTGATGTGAGAACTATCGCCAATGGGCAAATTGCCAATGGACAATTTTCCATTCATTCCCTGCATTTTTCTTTGCACTACCCTTTGTTCTCCTTTACCCTAGGCCGGTATGTCCAAACGTCCTACACCCAAGAAGCGACGCGAGAAAAGCCGCGGCAGACGGCAGCATTCCATCTACGTGCAGAAGCGCATCCGTAAGCTTTTGAACAGGCAACGTTCCCCGTACGGTGCCCCTGCCGCCCCAAAGAAGAAGGCGGCGAAGGCCCTGAAGGGCATCACACGGATTAAAGCGTGACGGTGGGTTGGGGATTAGAGTATTGGGGATTTGAGATGCTCCATGAGCATTGCCTGTGGTGTTCCGCAGACATGGAGTGCAGAATCATTGCATTGAAACGCCAGTATCCTAATATTCTAATCCCTAATCCCTAATCTCTTGGCCCGACGTCGTCACCTCTCCCGGATTGCCGTTATGCAAACACTCTTCGAGCGGGAACGTCGTCCGTGCGACGAGGTGGAGTCTCTTGAACGGAATGCCGGGGAATTGGGCGAGATGGACCGGCCGTTCGCAGAGAAGCTTCTCCTGGGTATTGCCGAGAAAGAGAGCGCGCTCAGAGAAGCGGTTTCCAAGCATGCTCCCGGCTGGTCACTCGAGCGTATGGATCCCATTTCACGCTGCGTCCTGCTCGTCGGTGCCTACGAGCTCCTTTTCCTCAAAGAGGCGCCGCCGGCCGTGGTGATGAACGAAGCCATCGAGATTGCCAAGGAGTACGGCACCGCTGAGAGTGGAAAATTCGTGAACGGCGTCCTCAACGCTATTGCACAGGGAACAGGAAAATAATGTAGAATGGAGAATGTAAAATGTAGAATTTGCAAGCGTCAGCCGTTGTTTATCTTTTTCATTCTACATTCTGAATTTTACATTCTCCATTCCGTCTGATGCCTCCACAGCCCTTAAGTCTTCTCGAGAAATCACTCCATCTCTCCTTTAAGAACAAAGACCTGCTCGCGCAGGCGCTCACGCACCGCAGCGCCACGGGAAAGGCCCATATTCACAAGCACAATGAGCGTATGGAGTTCCTCGGAGATGCCGTCCTCGAGCTCGTGGCCACCGAGTACCTGTTTACGTTCGAGAGCAAATCGGAGGGGGAGCTCACCAACTGGCGTGCCGCGCTCGTGAATGGCAAGCAGCTGGCCTCGGTCGCGCGGGAGCTGAAGTTGGGGGAGTATCTCTTCATGAGCCGCGGCGAGGAGGCGAGTGGCGGCCGGAACAAGGAATCTACGCTCGCCAACGCGCTGGAAGCACTCATCGGTGGGATCTTTCTCGATCAGGGGTTCGAGCAGGCCCGCACGTTCTGCTTCGACCACATCCTCATGCGTCTGGGAGAGTTGCTCAAGGCCGGCAAGCACAGGGATTTCAAGAGCGTGTTCCAGGAGAAGGCGCAGGAACTCAAAGGGGTGACGCCGCACTACGAAGTCGTTGCAGAGAGCGGTCCGGACCATGACAAGAAGTTCACCTCCGCCGTGTTCCTCGGGTCCGAAGAAGTGGCCAGCGGCTCCGGGGCGAGCAAGCAGGAAGCGGAACAGGCGGCGGCGGAAGCCGGCCTCAAAGTGAAGAAGTGGAAGTGATGATAAAGGCTGAAAGCAATCTCCCTCTCCCATCGGGAGAGGGGCGGGGAGAGGGGGAATCCCAAGGGTATACTTTCTCTCCATGTTGCAAGATGTGTTGCCACCATCGTCCATTTCCCTCCGTAGGGCACGCCGACTTCGCATGGAGCAAACTCTGGGGGAAATTGCCTTGTGGAGGCAAGTCCGGGCCAAGCGTTTTCGCGGTCTGAAGTTTCGTCGGCAAGTTCCCCTGGGGCCGTTCATTGCAGATTTCCTTTGCCTTGAAAGGAAATTG